>NZ_JBFAYE010000026.1:0-130780 GCF_040681145.1 Actinoplanes sp. NPDC051861 | reverse complement strand
CTCCCACCAGCTTCCGAAGAAGCCGGCCGGGGTATTGCCATAATTGGCACTGGCTTATCAAGCACCCTGTTGAGTTCTCAAAGAACAACCGCACACCGTCGAATGACCCGCCATTTCGGCGGCCCGCCCTCCGGGGCACTCGCTCTACATTACTAGGCCTTCCTGGCGGTGTCAACCGGTTTCTCCCGGTTGGTGCCGATCTAGCCCAATACATCCCCGTGGCCAACCCACAGCAAAGCCGCTAGGTTCGTTTCCGAGGATTTGGCAGGACGGCCGCCGCGGATCTCTCCGCGAGCTCGCCCGTTTCCCTGCCGGCTCGCAAAACATTACCCGCTCGTTTCCAGCTACTCCAAACCGGGTACCAGTGTTCCGCATCTCCCCAGGTCAGCGCAGGAAAACGGGAGAAGCACGCAGGACCTACGGCCTGCGAACCGCCACAGAGCCCTCGCTCACCCGAACACGCAACACCGGCTGGTCATTGGCCGCCGGCCCGTGCACCACGACACCATCAGCCAACCGGAACGTGCTCCCGTGCCACGGGCACACCACACAGGCATCAGACCCGCTGCCGACCACATCCCCCTCACCCAGCGGACCAGCCTCGTGAGAGCACCGCTCGATGAGCGCCGTAACCCGGTCACCCTGCCGATACAGCAGGACCGGCACGTCACCGGCCATCCGCACCACAGGCTTCCCGTCCGGAAGCCCCGCGAGCGTCCCGACCACAGTCCACTCTTCCGGAACGAGGGCCACCTGCGGCGCCGCATGACTGATTCCGGCGCCTTGCGCGTACGAAAGATGCCCTCCCAGATAGGCCCCCGCTCCCGCAACCGAAAGTCCGGCAAAAGCCAGCGCACGCCCTCGCGCATGCCGCCCCGCCAGGCGTGCCACCAGCGAACTCGCGTAGAGGCCGACCGCGATGGCGTTGGTCGCCGCGTGAACGAGGCCGACCCGCCGCCGGTCCCTGGTCATGTCGGACCAGTCCACCCAGCCGGCAATCGCGGCCGGCGCCACCGCGGCGGTACCGGTAGCGATCAGCGCGGACGCGGCACGGGACGCTCCCGGAACAAGACGCTCCGGGAGGAGATCGAGAACGGCCGCGGACAGGAACGCACCGACCGGCATCTGCACGAGCACCGGATGCAGCGGATGCCCCAGCCAGGTCCCGTGCAGGAGGTCGCGCAGTGTGCGCGGCCGAACCGCCGTGGTGACCGCCGTCTGCAGCCTGTCGCTGGCCCCGTCAAGGGCGCCGGCCTGCTCGATCCGCGTTACCGCCTGCCGCAACATACTCTGGGCGATTCCCGTCCAGGTCCGGATCAAACCAATGGGGTACGAGCAACCGTGGCCGGCAACCGCGACTACGCGTACTCGAGAGTCAGCGCGACCCCCTGCCACACCGGGCCGCAGCGCGGCCGCCGGGACACGGATCAGGCAAGGGCCTTCAACGCGTCCCCGATCCCCCGATGGAACGTGGGGTACGCCCAGATCGTGCTGAGCAGCGTCGAGATCGGCACCTCGCCGTGCACCGCCACCGCCAGCGCGCCGATCATCTCCCCGCCCGCCGGCCCGGCCGTCGTCGCGCCCACCAGCACACCGCGGTCGGCGTCGGCCACCACCTTGATCACGCCCTCGTTGCCGGGGCCGTGGATGAACCCGCGCGACGTCGCGGTCAGCGGCACCTGGCCGACCGTCACGTTCAGGCCCTTGTCGCGAGCCTGCTGCTCGGTCAGCCCGACCGCGCCGATCTCCGGGTCCAGGAACGTGACCCGCGGCAGCGCCCGGTAGTCCGCACCCGGCCCGCCCTGGCCGAGGATGTCGCGAACCGCGATGTCCGCCTCGTACATCGCCATGTGGGTGAAGATGCCGTTGCCGGTGACGTCGCCGACCGCCCAGACGCCGTCGGTGACCCGCATCCGTTCGTCGGTCGGGAGGAAGCGGGCCGCCGGGTCGAGGCCGACGTTCTCCACACCGAGCTCGCCGAGCCGGGCCGTACGACCGGTCGCCACCAGCAGCTTCTCACCGGTGAGGGCGGTTCCGTCGGAGAGTGTCACAGTGAAGCCGTCATCGAAGCCGACGTGGGTGGCTCGGACCCCGGTGTGGATACGCACCCCGTCGGCCGTCATCGCCCGCGCCGCGACCTCGGAGGACTCCGGCTCCTCCATGGCGAGCACCCGCCCCGAGCCCTCGATGACCGTCACCTGGACCCCGAACCGCGCGAAGACCTGCGCGAACTCGCAGCCGATCGCCCCGCCGCCGAGCACCAGCAGCGACTCCGGGAGGTTGGCCACCTCGACCGCGTCCCGGTTCGTCCAGTACGGCGTGCCGGCGAGACCGTCGACCGGCGGGATCACGGCCGCGGTGCCGGTGGCGACGATCAGTGCTCGGCCGGCCGCGTACTCGTCGTCGCCGACGCGGACCCGCCCGGGGCCGGTGATGGTCGCCCGGCCACGCACGAACGTCCCGCCCTTGCCGGTGAAGCGGTCCACCGCGACCTTGTCGTTCCAGTTGTCGGTGGCCTGCTCCCGGATCTTCTTGGCGACCGGCGCCCAGTCCGCCTCGACCGTTGCGGTGCCGGCCAGCCCGGGGATGCGCCGCGCCTCGGCCAGCGCCGCACCGGCCCGGACCATGATCTTGGTCGGGATGCATCCCCAGTACGGGCATTCGCCGCCCACCAGGGTGCTCTCGATACCGACCACGTTCAGCCCGGCCGCGGCCAGCCGCCCAGCCGCCTCCTCGCCGCCGACGCCGAGGCCGACAACAACCACGTCCACTTGCCGCGTCTCACCCATGGGCTCCAGCTAACCATTGGATCCGCGCCGAGAAAGTCTCATGTGGCGCGCGCCGCGACCGATTTCTAACCATCGCGAAAGCGGGAACACCGAGGAACGGCGGCCATGAGGTGGCGGTGGCGGGCAAGGCTGGTGCCCGCCACCCTCATGGCCGCCACCGCGTTTCCCGGAAGAGCAAGCGCGAGGTGCGCGGAACCCGCCGGTTGACGTTTTGACGGACGCAACCGCCGGCGGGCCCCGCTTCCTCACCGTCCGGTTCGGCCACGGGCGCGCCGGACGGAGCCTTCATCCGCGCAGCCAGACCGCCTCGTCGCGATGGGACTCCAGCGGTGCGGGGTAGTCGAGGCCACGGCGCACCGAATCGGGCAGGCGCCAGGGCTGGTGCACGGCTGCACCCTCGACGCCTTTCAGCTCCGGTACGTAGCGCCGAACGTACACGCCTTCCGCATCGAAGCGGAGCGCCTGGCGAATGGGGTTGAAACGTCGGTAGGGCCGGGTGTCGTTGCCGGTGCCGGCCACCCATTGCCAGTTGCCGGAGTTGTTCGGCACGTCACCGTCGATCAGCCAGCGGAAGAACCACTTCACGCCGAGCCGCCAGTCGACGCCGAGATGCTTCGTCAGGAACGCCGCCGTGATCAGCCGGGCGCGGTTGTGCATCCAGCCCTCGGCGCGCAGCTGCCGCATGCCCGCGTCGACGATCGGCACGCCGGTGAGCCCGTCCTGCCAGTGCTCCAGCGCGTCATGGTCGTAGCGCCAGCCCGTGTCGCCGGCGGGCCGGTAGGGCTCGGTCGACAGCTTCGGGAAGACGTTGGCCACCTGGTAGTAGAAATCGCGCCAGCAGAGCTGGCGGACGAAGGCGTCGGCGTCATGAGACCTGGCTGCCTCGGCGACGGTCAGTGGGCTGACACAACCCCAGCGAAGGTACGGGCTGAGCCGGCTCGTGGCATCAGCGGCCATGTCGTCGTGCGCGTCCGCGTACCCCTGAATGTGCCGCATCCAGGCACTCAGCCGGCGCTTGCCGATGGTTTCCCCGCCCTCGGCGGCATGGGGTGACTCGCCGGCGGGGATGCTCGGGAGCGTGCCCACCTCGATGCCGTCCGGGAGCGTGACCCGTCTCGGCGTGGGTGCCTCGCTGCGCCACTCCGTCGCTGACCAGGCCCGGTGATAGGGCGAGAAGACCTTGTAGGAGTCGCCGCCCCCGCCGGGCCGCACCGCACCCGGATCGACCACCGCGAGGCCGGGGAAGAGCTCGAGCCCGATCCGATGCCGCTCGCACTCGTCGCGCAGGCGCCCCTCCCGGCGACGCGCGTAGGAGCTGACGTCCGCGGCGACGCCGACCGTCTCCGCGCCCGCCTCGCGCGCCACCCGGATCGCCTCGGCCACCGGGTCGCCGGTGCGCACCACCAGGTCACCGCCGCGTTGGCGCAACCGTTCGCGCAGGTCGGCGAGGCACTGGTGCAGAAAGCGGGTCCGGTTCGGGGAGAGGTCCGCGAGCTTCGGGTCGAGCACGTAGAGCGGCACGACCCGGTCGGCGGAGGCACAGGCGTCGGCCAGCGCCGGGTTGTCGTTGAGCCGCAGGTCCCGGGTGAGCAGGACCACCGCGGTATGCATCAGGCCGCCAGCCGGATCGGCGTGCCCGGCCGGGTGAGCAGGCTACGGACCGCGACCGCGGCCCGGCGCCGGTTCGGGACGGTGGCGCGACGGGCGAAGACGTCGTACCCGGCCGCCTCGATCTCGGCCAGGATGCCGCCGTAGAGCTGGAATGCGGTCCGCATGCAGGCCTGGGACGCGGGCTCCAGGAGCGGGATTCCGGGCGCGGCGGCCGCGTAGTGCCGCTTGGCGATCGCCACCTCGGCCTTGATCAGCTCCCGCGCCGCCGGGGTGGTGACGCCCTTCTGCAGGGTCCGCCGGGTGACCCCGTACTCGTCGAGGTGCTCCTGGGGCAGATAGATCCGGCCGCGCTCGAGGTCCTCGGCGACGTCCCGGATGAAGTTGGTGAGCTGGAAGGCGAAGCCGAGCTGGCGGGCCGGTTCGCGGGCGGCGGCCGGGTCGGAGGAGCCCAGGATCGGCAGCATCATCGTGCCGATGACGGCGGCCGAGCCCTCCATGTAGTCGAGCAGGTCGTCGTAGGTCCGGTACTCGGTGACGGTGATGTCCATCGTCATGCTGCGCAGGAACTTCTCGAAGTCCTCGAGGTCCAGGTCGAAGACCGCGATGGTGTGCAGGACCGCGGGCAGCAGCTCGTCGTCGACGGGCTCGCCGCGCAGGCCGGCGAGGAAGCGCTCGGACCACTGATTCAGCAGGGCGGCCCGTTCGGCGGGCGGCCGCGACTCCGTACGGTCGACGATTTCGTCCGCATATCGGGTGAATCCGTAGAGAGCGTGCACATGCCGCCTCTTCCACGCCGGTAGCAACCGGGTCGCCAGGTAGTACGTCCGCCCGTGCTCTCGGTGCAACTCACGGCAGCGCGCATAAGCCGCCGCTAGATCGGTAACCATCCCGGGCCTCCGGCAAATCGACGCACGAATCGACGCAACTTCAAGAAGTTAGGGTACGGTACTCGCGTGGCCAATCACACCCTTGAGGGAAATCGCCTCGACGCGATCCCTCGCCAGCCGATCTCGCAGCGAGCGCTGATCGGCGCCGTCGAGGGGACTCTGGCTGACTTCCTCGCCTCCCAGATCGCATCCCTGGACACCGTCGACCCCGCCCTCGGTGGCTTCGCCCGCACCGCTCGCGACCTGGTCATGGCAGGTGGCAAGCGAATCCGGCCGACATTCGCGTACTGGGGGTGGCGCGGCATCGCCGGTTCCTCCGAACCGGTCGAGCACGTCTTACCCGCTCTCGGCGCGCTGGAACTCATGCACACGTTCGCGCTGGTGCACGACGACCTGATGGACGGGTCGGCCACCCGGCGCGGCCGGCCCACCGCGCACCGCCTCTTCGCCGCGCACCACGGCGACCGGTTCGGTGAGTCGGCGGCGATCCTGGTCGGCGACCTCTGCCTGGTCTGGGCCGACCAGCTCCTGGCACGCACCCCGCTGCCGGCGCCGATCCTGCTGGACGTCCGCGCCCGCTACGACCGGATGCGGATCGAGGCCATCGCCGGGCAGTACCTGGACGTGCTCGGCGAGACCGACCCGCGCTCCTGGTCGGTGGACCGGGCGCTGCTGGTCGCGCGGCACAAGACGGCCAGCTACACGGTGCAGTGGCCGCTCGGCTTCGGCCTGGCCCTGGCCGGCGGCGACACCCGGCTCGAGGAGGCCTACCGGATCTACGGTCTCGCGGTCGGCGAGGCGTTCCAGCTGCGCGACGACCTGCTCGGGGTGTACGGGGACCCGGCAGTCACCGGCAAGCCGGCCGCGGACGATCTGCGGACCGGGAAGCCGACCACGCTGATGATGCTGGCCATCGAGATGGCGTCCCCGTCTCAGCGGGACGAGCTGAGTCAGCCCCTCGACCTCGCCGGAGCCGTCAACCCCGCCGAGGGCTCCGGCGAGCTGAACGGCATCGCCCGGCGCGCCCGGATCATCGCTGACACGGGCGCGCCGGCGCGGGTCGAGGAGATGATCCGGGCCCGGGTGAGCGAGGGTGTCGCGGCGATCTCCGAGGCGCCGATCCGGCCGGACGCGCGTACCGCCCTAGTGGAGTTGGCCACCACAGCAACTCAGCGCCCTGCATGATGAGACTCCCCCACCCCCCTGGAGTTGTGACGTGCGTACCGTGACCGGAGCCACCGACCGCGTCGTCGTGGTCGGTGCCGGCCTCGGCGGACTCGCCTGCGCGCTGCACCTGGCCGCGGCCGGGCGCCAGGTCACCGTCGTCGAACGGGAACCGATACCGGGCGGCCGGGCCGGCCGGCTCTCGGTCGGCGGGTTCGAGTTCGACACCGGGCCGACCGTGCTGACCATGCCGGACCTGATCGCCGAGCCGCTCGCCGCGGTCGGCGAGAAGCTCAGCGACTGGCTCGAGCTGACCCCGCTCGACCCGGCCTACCGGGCGTACTACCCGGACGGCTCCACGCTGGACGTGCGCACCGACACCACCCGGATGGCGGCCGAGATCGCCCGGGTCTGCGGCGCTCGCGAGGCCGACGGATACCTACGGTTCGTCGACTTCACCCGGCGGCTCTGGCACCTGGAACGCGACCACTTCATCGGGCGCAACCTGGACACCCCGGCCGACCTGATGAACCTGAACCTGCTGCGGCTGCTCGGCATGGGCGGGTTCCGCCGGCTGCAACCCAAGATCGGCGAGTTCTTCCGCGATCCCCGTACCCAGCGGATCTTCTCGTTCCAGGCCATGTACGCCGGCCTCGCCCCGCACGACGCGCTGGCCATCTACGCCGTGATCGCCTACCTCGACTCGGTCGCCGGGGTGTACTTCCCGGTCGGCGGCATGCACGCGGTACCCAGGGCGCTGGCCGGCGCCGCGGAGAAGCACGGCGTGACGTTCCGCTATGACACGACCGTGGAGAAGGTCACCACGGCCCACGGGCGGGCGACCGGCGTGATGACGGCCGGCGGTGAGCACATCCCTGCTGACGTGGTGGTTCTCAACCCGGATCTGCCGGTTGCCTACCGCGACCTGCTGCCGCGCAAGCGATGGCAGCGCCCGCTGCGTTACTCACCGTCATGCGTGGTGCTGCACATCGGCTCCCACCAGACGTATTCGAAGATCGCCCACCACAACATCCACTTCGGCCGCGCGTGGAAGGGCACCTTCGACGAGGTGATCCGCAAGGGTCTGCTGATGAGCGACCCGTCGCTGCTGGTCACGAACCCGACGCACACCGACCCGGCCGCGGCGCCCGACGGCAAGCAGACGTATTACGTGCTGGCACCCACGCCCAACCTCGAGTCCGGCCCGATGAACTGGCGCGGCGGCCTCGACCGCCGTTACGCGGACGAGCTGCTCCGCGTTCTTGAAAGTCGTGGATACATCGGCTTCCGGGACGGCGTCGAGGTGCAGCGGATCGTCACACCGGCCGACTGGGCCGACGACGGGATGGCGGCCGGTACGCCGTTCGCAGCCGCGCACACGTTCGCCCAGACCGGGCCGTTCCGCCCGTCGAACCTGCACCCCGGCCTCGGCAACGTCGTCTTCACCGGCTCCGGGACACAGCCCGGCGTGGGCGTGCCGATGGTCCTGATCTCCGGGAAGCTGGCCGCCTCCCGGATCACCGGAGGACTCTCGTGACCGTCCGCGAATCACACCTGGTCGAACTCGTCTCCACCGATGGCGACCCGACCGGATCGGCGACCGTGGCCGCGGCGCACGAGGCACCGGGGCAGCTGCACCGGGCATTTTCGGTCTTCCTGCGGGACGACCGGGGCCGTGTGCTGTTGCAGCAGCGCGCGGCCGCCAAGACCCGGTTCCCGCTGCGCTGGGGCAACACGTGCTGCGGTCATCCGGAGCCGGGCGAGGACGTGGCGGTGGCCGCGGCGCGCCGGCTCAAGGAGGAACTCGGCGTCGCCGGCGTGTCCCTGGTCGAGGCCGGCGTCTACGTCTACTTCGCCGAGGACCCGGTGACCGGGCGGGTGGAACGGGAGTACGACCACGTGCTCGTCGGCCAGATCCCGGTCGGCACCGAGTTCCAGCCCGACCCGAGCGAGGTGGCCCGGCTGCTCTGGGTCGAACCGGGCGAACTCCAGGAACGGGTCGACCGCGACCCGGACATGTACGCACCCTGGCTCGCCGGAGTAGCGGAGCGACTCAACTCACACCTGGCCTCCCCGCCTTTCCAGCCGGGGCGGTCGGGTGAGCCTTTCCAGCCGGAGCGGTCGGGTGACCGATGACGGCCTGAGCGCGGGTGCCGCCGCACGCCGGCTCGGCGTGGCGGTGACCACATTGCGCACCTGGCATCAGCGGTACGGGCTCGGGCCCAGCCGCCACGAGCCTGGACACCATCGGCGCTACACCGTCGAGGACATGGTCCGCCTGCAGGTGATGCGGCGGCTCACCGCACAGGGCATCGCACCCGCCGAGGCGGCGGCCTGGGCACGCCGCTCACCGGAGGTGCCCGAGTCCCCCGAGGCGGGCGACGCCCCGGCGGGCGGCGGGCAGACGATCGCGCTCGGCGTCCGCACGGACCCGGCCGCACGCGGGCTGTCACGGGCCGCCATGCGCCTGGACGGACCGTCGATGCGCTACATCATCGAGGGCGCCGTCACCGGCCGCGGCGTCGTACCCGCCTGGAACCACGTGATCATGCCGGTCCTGATCGGGATCGGCGACCGCTTCGAGGCCACCGAGCGCTTCGTCGAGGTCGAGCACCTGCTCTCGCGTACCGTCACCGAGGTTCTGGCCGGCGTGCCCCGGCCACCACGGGACCGCGAACCCCGGGTGCTGCTCGCGGCCGCCGACGAGGAACAGCACACGCTCCCGCTGGAGGCGCTGGCGGCGGCGCTGGCCGAGACGGGGGTGCCGACCAGGCTGCTCGGTGCGCGGGTGCCCTATCGGGCGTTGGTGGACGCGGTCGCGCGTACCGGGCCGGCCGTGGTGGTGCTGTGGTCGCAGCTGCGCACCAGTGGCGACGTCGGCCAGCTTGACGGGCTTCTCGGCGTACCCCATCCGCCTTTGATCGTGGCCGCAGCCGGACCCGGCTGGCCGGCCGACAGCCTGCCCCCCGAGGTGACCCCCCTGAACAACCTCGAAGCCGCCGTCCGCCTGGTCGCCACCGGCGTAGGCTCCTGACCATTTCCCCAGGTCAGCGGCTCGGCGCGCAAAAGGGGGGTACCGATTTGGAGACCGCTCGGTGGATCACATATGCTTTGCAGGCCTCAACGGGGCGCGGTTGGGGCGAAGGCCACCAAACGTTGCCAATCCCGCAGCCAGCGGGGGTGTGCAATGATGGCGGAGTTGCCCTCATCGTCTAGTGGCCTAGGACGCCGCCCTTTCAAGGCGGTAGCACGGGTTCGAATCCCGTTGGGGGTACTGGTAAGTTAGCAGGGCAAGACAGTTACATAGCAAGGTCCTGTGGAGCAGTTGGAGTGCTCGCCGCCCTGTCAAGGCGGAGGTCGCGGGTTCAAGTCCCGTCAGGACCGCAAGCAAGTCACGGCCAGGTAGCTCAGTTGGTACGAGCGTCCGACTGAAAATCGGAAGGTCGGCGGTTCGACCCCGCCCCTGGCCACCAGGCCTCTCGCCGGGCTCTGAGCATCGTCCACCTGCGGAAACGCACGGTGGACGTTCTGCTTTCCAGGCCGAACGTCCACCGCGCATGCCTTCCGATCGCGCTAATTGCTCACGGATTGCTCACGGCGGCTTTTCGAGTGGGTCGATGGTGGGTCAGAAGCTCCACCGCCTTTTCGACTTGGGCAGCCGTAGTCGTGCGCGTCAGGTGGGCGTAGACCCGCCGTGTGACTTCCGGCGAGGAGTGCCCGAGGATCATCTGCACGATCTCGATCGGGACACCGCCCGCCAGCATCAGCGAGCAGGCGCCGTGGCGTGTGTCATGCAGCGGGCAGACCGGCAGACCGCACGCGACGCAGTGCTGCTGGAATTCGACCGTCACGCGGTCTGGCCGGAGCGGCAGTCCGTCCGGTCGGCAGAACACCAGGCCGTGGTCCCGGTAGTCGATGCCGAAGAACTCGCGCTCCTTCTGTTGGGCGACGCGATGGCGGGCGAGCGCGTCCTGAGCCGGAGCGGCGAGCGGTACCCACCGGCGGCTCTTGCGGGATTTGGGTGCCTTGAACAGCCGGCCCACGTGAATCTCACCGCAGACGGGGCAGGCGGCTTGCTCAGGCGTCACCTGCGTACGCGTAACCGAGACGATCGTCTGCCTGACTCTCAGGCCAGCGCCGTTCGCATCGATGTCGGACCACCGAAGGCCGCACAGCTCGGCCCGCCGTAAGCCGGCATACGCGGCGAGCTCGTAGAGAGCCGAGAGGCGGTCGTCGAACACGTGCTCCAGGAATCGCGCGGTTTCCTCGGGCTGCCACACTTCGGGCTTGTCATCGTCGTCGATCGTGTCCACAACGGGGATCGAGTCCATCCGCCCAACCGCGGGGTTCAGCGCGATCAGTCCACGACGCTGAGCCGCGGAGAGCGCGGCGCGGATGGTGCGCCGGTAGCCCTCGATGGTGGCCGGGGTGCGCTGCTCGATGCGCCGGCCGATGTTCCCCGCGGGACGCGCGCCCTCGATCGGCAGGGCCAGCTCGGCGAGCACCTCCTCGATATGGCTTCGACGAAGGTCGCGCAACAGCTTGTGCCCGAGTTGGGGCTTCCAGGCATCGCGGATATGACCGCGATAGTTCTTGATCGTGTTCGGTGACTTTTTGGCGGCGATCAGTGCCTCGATCCACTGGTCCAGCCACCTGCCGAGCGTCATCCGACGATCGTCAGTCCACGTGCCGGCGTTGAGCTTGGCCAACTCCTCGGTAAGGGCGTCCTCTGCCTCAGTCTTGGTCTTGAAGCCGCCCCGTGTGGTCTGGCGCCGCTTACCCGTCGTCGGGTCGATACCGGCGTCCACTGTGTATGACCAGGAACCGTGCGGCTTTCGGCAGTTCTTGATCTTTTTGCCGCTGGTGTCGCGGCATTGGCAGCGCTTGAAGACGGAGCCTCGCAAGTGGGCGTCCCCTCTCGTGTCAATCGGTGGCCGGCCACCGACAGCACGTGTCGGTGGCCGGCTGCGGGCGTGTTCGTCAGGCGGCGGGGTGCGCTGCTTCCGAGTCGTCCTGCGCGTCAAGCCACGCATGGAAGCGGTGCACGGGCACGATCCAACGGCCTCGAATGCGCTTGGCCGGGATCTCGCCGGCTCGGATCGCTTGGTAGGTGCCGCCGAGGCTGAGGCGGAGTAGCTCGGCGACTTCCTTGACGGTGTAAGTGGCCGCGGCGCCCGTGGGCGGTCGGGTGTCAGCAGTCCTGGCGTTGTTGGGGCTGGCGAGGGCGATCACGTTGGACATCGAGGTGTTGCCTCCCAATGCGAGCGGTGCGGTTGGGCCGCGCAGAACGGCCCTTGGCGCCCGTTCTGCGCTTGGGGGTGGTTCGTGGAGCCGTCCGGGCGGGTCACCGTGACGGGCCATAGAGCGGCCCGCTGAGAGCGCCGTAGAGCCAAGATCTGACCGGTCCGTGTATGAATAGATAGGTCTGTGCTGCTATGCGGCTCTCCGGCAACCCGTCTCCATGTCTTGAGTTCGTGATCGGGTACGGCTCGTGGGTGGCCTGGTTTGGGGGTCAAGCCGTACAAGCCGTACGCGATCTCCGTTTTGGCTGCTCAGCCTGCGTACGGCTTTTTTGGCCGCGTACGGCTAAGCCGTACACGGCTGGTCTGCGTACGGCTTAAGCCGTACGGGGCTCAAAGAGCCGTACGTTGCCTGAGCTGGGCGGATGGGGGTCTGCGTACGGCTTGTACGGCTTGTACGGCTCGGAGGCGGGGTCGTCCTCGGCGGGGCAGTAGCGCTGCCACGCGTCGGCGAACGCGGCCCGGTGGAAACCCTTCACCCGGCCGGTGGGCGGCTCGAAGGTGATGTTCTCCGAGGCGATCCCGTATTCCTTGAGCAGCACGCCGAGTTTCATCGCGGTCAGGCCGATGCCGCCGTTGTATTCGGCCCATGGCGACTCGGGCAGGGCTTTGAGCCGGTCGAGCAGCACGCCGGACGGCAGCGCGTCGAAGCTCTCGAACACGGTCCGGCAGTCGATCAGGACCTTGAGCCGGTCGGAGTACTCCGCGTCGCCCTCGCGGGCCGCATTGAGCGCGAGCGCTGCTTGGCGGGCGCGTTCGGGCCAGTTGGCGGCGGCCAGGTCACCGACGGCGATCAGCGGCTCCCAGGTGTCGGCGGCCCGGTCTTCCAGCGGCATCTGTGGTTCGGCGTTTTCCAGCTCGGTCAGGTTCGGGCGTAGCCAGGCGGACAGGTCGGCGGCGAGCTCGCGCAGGGCCGGGCCGTCGCGGCGGGACCGGAACGGGGCGACCTTCTCCGCCGGGGTGCGGCGGCGCATCTTGACCACGACGGCGCGGTCCTCGATGGTGTCGGGCATCGAGCCGATCCCGGCCAGGGCCGCCATCGCGAAAGTGGGGATCCGCTCGAGTTCCTTCTTCTGGTGATCCCACCGGGTCATCGGCCGGCCGCGCTGGTGGCCGGCGTTGAGCAGGCCGCGCAGTTCCTCGTTGGCCTCGGCCTGTTTGCCGCCGAAGATGGTGTCGGCCTCGTCAAGCAGGATGGTGGGCGGGTCGGTGTCGCTGATCGAGCGGCAGATCGCCGCGGTGGACGCGTTCACGGTCATCATCGGCCGGTAACAGGTGCCGTCGACGACGTCGAGGAACCGCGACTTGCCGCACCGCTTCTCCGGTGCCTTGATCACCAGCCGGGGTGCGTGAGTCCAGGCCTGTTGGGCGTGAGTGGCAGCGATCCACAGCACGGCCGCGTCGAGGGCTTCCGGGCTGGGCAGGATCACGTATTTGATCAGGACAGCGTGGAGGCGATCGAGGATCGCCGCGCCGTCGGGCGGGTCGGGATGGGTCATGCGGCGATCCCTTCGGTAGCAACGGATTCCGCGTGGAATCCGCCGGTGATGGCGGCGTGGATGTCGCGGTGGGTCTGCTGGGCGGCCCGGCCGGCGTCGTAGAGCGCGGTGTACGCGTCCGCGCCGGTGAGTGCCCCGGCGGCGACCATGCGGGCGACGCCGCGGGCCGCGCCGTAGAGAGTGGTGCGGCGGCGCCCTTCGGGGGCGCGTGCGATCGCGTCGAGGTGCGCGGCGAGCAGGGCGGGCGCCGATGAGATGCCCCGCCCGTTCGACGTGGGAGTCGGGGCGGGTGACGGGCCGCCAGCCGTGGGTGGCTCGGCGGGCCGGCACGCGGCGATCAGCGGCGGGGGCATCTCAATTTCGGCCCGGTTCCCGATCCACCGGTACGGCTGCCGGGTGCCGGGGTGGATCGAGGGCGGCGCCACGACGTACCCGCCGTCGGCTTTGACGTCGATACCGGGGTGGCCGCGGAGCTTGCCGGCGAGCGGGCCGCCGGGGTGCCGGTAATGCAGGTGCCAGCCACCGGAGCCGGAGCGGGCGCACCGGGTCGGCGGCATCAGCTCAGGGATCACCTTCCCGCCGTTGCGCGGGTCGATGTCGATCACGACCCGGTTCGACACGGCGCCGGTGCGGATCGCGAGCAGCCCGCCCGGCACGGCCTGTTGCGCGGCGGCGATACGGGCCGGGCCGGTGGTGGCGGCGTAGAAGCCGTGGCAGGTCAGACACGGGCAGGCCTGCGGGTCGTGGCTCGGATCGGTCTCGGCTTTCGGGCAATCGGGACAGTTGGCCACGGGCCGTTTGGTGCGGCCGAGCCAGAACACCGGGATGCCCTCGGCGGCCAGGGCGAGCGCGGCATCGAGCATCGCGCGGGTCTCCTTCGGAAACGGCCGGTCGGCCGGCCAGGGCGGGGCCTGCTCGGGGTAGGCGCGGGTCAGGTCAGCGCGGCGGCCAACCCGGTTGGCGTACTCGACCGCGGTGGGTGCGGTGGTCGGGCACGCGAACGCGTCGTGCATCGCATTGAGCGCACTCGCGTGGTCAGCGGAGTCAGCCGGCCCGGTGATCCCGCAGGCCGCGCACCGCCATGCGAAGGTCTGCCGTTCGGCCGACGCCAGCCGTGGCGACGTGCGGGTGGGGGGTTCGGCTGGTGGGGTGTGCTGCGGGCAGCGCAGCCCGCAGGAGTGCAGCCGGACGCGGTGGGTGCTGTGGCAGAACCGGTCTTCGTCGCCGATCCAGTGCCCGCACCGGATCGGCGTGCCCATCACGCCGCCCGGGTCGAGGTCTGGCTTGCCTCGATCTCGGCAAGCACGCCGATCGCGGTGCGCAGGTGCGTCCGTACGACGGTGAGGTCCGGGCGGATCCGATCGAGGTCATCGAGGATGCCCCGAGCCAGGCCGTGGGCGTATCCGAAGCCGCTGATGTTGATCAGACAGCGCTGGGTTAACCGGTCAACGAACGGATCGTGCCAGGCGGTCAGGACAGCGCGGATGCGGCTGGTGATGGCACTCATGCCCCGCACGATCGTGATGGCCGGCTCGACGGGTAGGCCGTCGGGCAGGGCGCGCGGGTCGGTGTCGAGTCGGTAGCCGGCATTTGCTACGTCGATCAGCGGCGCCCACGACGATGCTGCTACCGGTGCGATGCTGAACGCATTGACACAGATCAGGGTGGCGTTCTGAAGGCCATGAGTGAGGGTCAGCCCTTCACAGTCCGGGTCGTCGCAGGTACAACGGCCGGCCAACGTGTACCGGCCGTGGTGATCGGTGAGGCTACCGATGTACTCGACGTCCTCGCCAGCGGCGACCACCTTCTCGGCGCGGTGTGCAGCCTCCCGCAGCTGATCGGCGAGGCGGCCCGCGGTCCGCGACGCGTCATCAAGACGCGCGGACACCGTGGCCCACCGCTTGTCACGGTCACGACGTGCCCGCGGCACGTACGTGTTCGACAGGCAGATCTTCTCGTCCAGAGTGGCCAGCCCCGACGCGAGGCCGTTCACGAGCACACCGCTCGTGGTCAGGACTGCCGCCCGATCCGCGGCGGTAGCCACGCGAGCAGGGCTCGCGGCGAAAGTGTTGATCGGATCGGTAACGAGGCGAGTGTTGATCAAGGCCATGATCAGGGATCTCCGTTTCCGAGAGGTGGAGATGACGTCGGGACGTCGCGGGCCACCGTGACCGTGGCGGCTCACGTGCAGGGATCGGGCGGTGGCGGGTTGTCAGAGACGCACGCAGGGCTTGGCCTTTACGGTGCCTAGACACAGGACGAACACGGATCGCCCTGATTGCTCTCGATAGACGCGGAGGGAGTCAGACGTGGGGTACTGGTGGGAGGGCGACAAGGCAGAGCGATTCTGGGTGGAGATCCGCTGGCAAGACGGGATCGGCACGCAGCTGTGGGCGCCCACTCTCGACGAGAAGGGCAAACAGAATCCGTGGTACGACCTCGTGAGCACGGTGGTGGCCGGCGATGTGATCTACCACTGGAATACGGTTGAGATGCGCTTCGTGGGTCGCAGTAAAGCGGCGAGCGACGCCCGAGTCGAACCCGCCGAAACAGGCCAGGCTTTCATTGTTGACCTGGAGGAGTTCACCCCCCTTCGCGCTGATCTGTCACTCGGTTACCTGCGGTTGCATGCCGACGAGCTCTATTCGCTGCGTGACGAACTCGACGCGACCTATGAAGGTCGACCCCTGTACCTGCCATGGCAGTTCTACGAAGACCGATCACAGTTCCGATCCATGTCGAACTACTTCACGAAGATTCCGCGCCGAGCCGTCTCGATACTCTTCGGGGTCGACGGGCTTGGCACCGAACACCTCCCACAGGAGGCGACGCAAGACAGGCCGCAAGCGGCGCCGTCGCTACCGCAGGCACCTACCGGACATCGCGGATTCCTTGCACCGTTCAAGCCGAAGGCCGACGCCGACTACTTCACTCGGGTCGTCGGTGGGGCGATGAAGCGGGGACGCAGCCACGAAACCCTGGTCAACTCATGCGCGGACTGGCTCAGTGCCAACGGCTTTGAACCCGGCTGCAACAACGCCATCGACCTTGGTGTTGCCGAGCTCAGTGTCATCATCGAGGCCAAGATCGTGCGACGCTCCTGGTCCGATGCGATCCGAGAGGCCGTCGGTCAGTTGTACGAGTACCGGTACTTCAAGGTGGCCGATCCGGAATCGTCGCTCATCTTCTTGGCAGACCGTCCGGTACAGCAGTTCTGGGTCGACTACCTGGAAAAGGACCGAGGGATCGGCGTCATGTGGCCTGTGGGCGACGGATTTCATATGTCGAAGCTGGCACGCCAAGCACTCCGAAGGTGATCGACTGTCAGGCGGCCGGTTGCGCCGAGTAAGCCGAAAAACTGCTCGCCTGTCCATCAAGGAACGACCTGCCGATGTACTCGCTGTAGATCGGCGGGATGGCCTCGGTCAGTTCCTCGCGGACGTCTGTCCAGGCGATACCGAGGGCGTGTTGCATCTCGGCGATGGTGGCTTTGCCGCCGCCGTTGCCGTACGGGGCGACGTAAGGGCCGTCGCGGAAGAATCCGGGTCGGTTGCCGCTTCGGCCGCGGTAGCCGCGCACGTAGCCACGGTGCCCGCGGAGAGGGCCGGACGGGTGCGGTGGTTGGGTGACGGTGAAGCCGTGGATCTCGAAGTCGCGGTGGCGTTGCACCCACGGGGGCGGGCCGACGTCGAACATGTCGGTGCACAGCGTCAGGTCGGTGCGGATGAGGCCGCCGTGGTTGCTGGGTTGTTCGATGTAGAACGGCACCCCGGCCGCGATCAGAAGTTCGCGGGTGGGCGGCACCAACTGTTGGTGGTCGCCGCCCCATCCGCGGGCCAGGTTGGTGCCCTGTCGCAGGGTGCAGCGTTCCTGGCACGGCGGTGAGCTGCCGATCAGCGCGTACCGGCGGATCTCCCCGGTGCGGATTAGCTCTCGGAGGTGTTCGAGGGCGTCGGCCTGTACGAATTCGTCGCCGCAGTAGTTCGGTCGCGGTTTGCTGTCGACGCCGCGGACCCGGAATCCGGCGCGCTGCAACCCGCGGGTGGCGCCGCCGGCGCAGCAGAACAGATCGAGCGCTTCGACGGTCATCGCAGCCACCAGACGACGACGGTCCCGAGCACGCTGGCCAGGGCGAGCACGCCGGCGGCGACGGCGGTGCGGGGCAGGCTTGCGCGTAGTTCCCACCGGTAGCGGTGGGTGAGCCAGACGGCGCCGGTGAGGGTGGTGGCGAGGATCGCGAGCAGAGTGAGCCGGGGCAGCCACCAGACGGCGGTGCGCACGGCGAACACGACGGCCAGGACGACCGCGGCGAGGATCAGCACGATGGGCAGGATCGTGCGGGTGAACCATCGGATGATCTCGGCGGCGGCGAACCAGGCCCACATGCGGCGGCCGAATTCGAAGGCGGCGCCGCGCCGGGCGTGGTGGAACCAGGACATGACGGTCGGTCACTTTCTGTAGATGCCGTGGGTCTTCATGGGTTTCACTTCACGGTCTTCGCGGGAGGCTTGTGCGCGCGCACGCGCACGCGTAGACGCACCTGGCGGGCGTGCGCGTGAAGTCCGTGAAACGCGTGAAATACGCGCCCGCACCCGTTACATTGCGTGACGGGTGCGGGCGCATTCGGGGGTGCGCAGGAGGCGGGGTCAGCCGGTGCCCATGCACTTGCGGCAGCTTCCGCCGAGCCGGTGGAACTGGCGCGGGCGGCGCCAGACGCGGCAGCGCGGACACCGGACCTTAACGATGCGGGCGGTGTCGCGAGGTGCGGGTCGCCAGGCGGCGGCCTGCCGGATCCTGGCGGTGAGGGTGGCGACGGTGGGCAGGGTCATGCGGCAGCCTCCTTGATGGTCGGCCGCTGGTGGGGTGGGGGCGGAAGGTCAGGCCGCGGGAGCGAGTGCGGCCGTGTCGTCGCCGGGCTCGGGTCCGACGATCTCGTAGACGCCGCGCTCGGCGGAGCGGCGCAGCAACGGGTTCGGTCCCTGGCAGAACTCGCCGAGGATCTTCGTGAGGGTGGGCGGTTTGAGCCCTTCCTCACCGACCACACCGACAACGGGTGCGAAGTTCGACGGCCGGACGGTGCGGATGCCGTTGCTGCGTGCGGTGAGGATGCCCTTTCGGATCATGGCGCGGATCTCGGCCGGGCTGTACTGCCGGCCACCCTCGCCGGGCAGGTCGAGGGCGATGCGCCGCCGGTTCGGTACCTCGATCGGCTCGTACGGGTCGGCGCCGTCCTCGTCCGGCGGGCACTCCGGATCATGGCTGGGCGGGGCGCACTCGACGTCCCGGCCGGCTTCCGGATCGTCGTCGTCCTCATCCGTGGCGGTGTCGGTGGCGGCGGTGCGGATCACCGGCGCCGCGGGTGCCGGACCACCGGTCGACGGCGCTTCGCCGATGCTGGCCAGGTAGGCCACAAGTTCGTCGATGACGCCGTCGCGGTCCGGCTTGTAGGTGCGGCCCGGTAGTGACCAGTCGTCGGGGTCGGTGCCGGGCAGCTCGACGTAGAGGGCGCCGGGCTTGCGGTTCTTCCAGCCGGGGTCGGCGCCGGCGTCGATGGTTTCTTCGGATAGCACGCGGGCGGCTTCGCCCACGTCACGGACTCCCATGCAGATCACTCCGCCGATCGTGGACTTGACCGAGGTGGGCAGCCGGTCACCGGTGGCCCGCTGGATGCCGAGCAGCATGAAGATCCCGACTGAGCGGATCGACTCGGCGAGCTCGACCAGGGTGTCCTCGGCCTCGATGAACTTGGACGCCTCGTCCACGATCACGACCTGGAACTTGGGGCACTTGGCGCATCCCTTGGTCCATTGGTCGTGGCCGTGCCCGCCGATCTGCGCTGCCCGCCGGGCGACCTCGGGGATCAGATTGTCGAGGTAGCGTTCGCCGTCGTCGGCGTTGTGGATCAGCAGGTGCATGGCGTCGCGGAACTTCTTCGGCAGTTGCAGACCCTTGCGGCCGTCGATGTAGACGACCTCCGCGTCACGCCGCGACCGTGCTTCGGCGGCCAGGTAGAGCTGCAACTCGGTCTTGCCGGACCCGGCCTGGCCGAGCAGGATCAGCACCCCGATCGCGTTACGGCCGGCGGCAGCGTCGCCGGGCAGCACGAGCGGGATGACCGATCCGGTCTGATAGACCGCCAGGCGGATCGGGTCGCCGATCGACCCGCCCGGCGCCGACAGGCCCGGCCACGGCGGCGGGTTCTCCAGCATGTCAACCGGCGAGATCTCGATCCGGCCGATCCGCGGCGTACTGCGGTCGGGCACCATGCGGACCCCGTTGACCGGGACGTCGTGCTGGGAGGCGATCGCGGTGCGGACCTCCTGCTTGGCCAGGTCACCGAAACTGGCGCCGGGCAGCATCTCCACCCCGGTCACCACCCTGCCGTCGAGCACCTTCGGCCGGGCGGTCTTGCCGATGTCCTGCAACTCGCGGACCCGCTCGCCGAGCTCACCGAACGCGTGGTGCCGGGCGTCGGTGCCGTCCCCACGCAGCAGTTTGGTGGTGGCGAGCAGGATCGACGCGGTGGCCATGACGATCAGGTAGACCATCACCGAATCGAGCGTCCAGCCGCGGAAGGTCAGCACGAACAGGCCGACACACGAGCCGGTCGACATGGCCAGGGACGCGACCCGCAGTTCGATCTTGCGGGCTCGGCCGACACCCCACGTGGTCCAGATGATCGCCGCCGCGCAGCCGACGATCAGCGCGGCCCGCCACGCGGCCTCCCACACGGTGGGCTGGGCGTAGGCGCCCCACATCAGCGACAGGATCCCGGACAGGATCAGGTTCACGATCGCGGCGACCGGCGGCACCACGTACGGCAGCGGGTTACCGCGGACCTCGTGGGAGGCGCCGCGGGCCAGATCACCCCCGGCGTAGCGCCGCATCTGGCGGGCCATCAGGCGGCCTTCCCGCGCTGCCGGCGACCGGTGACGGTGAAGTCGGTGTTCCCGCCGGGCTGTTCGTCGTCGAGGGCGATCAGGAACGCCTCGAACCGGTTGCGGCACACCCGCGCGAACGCGGCCACCACGAGCATCTCGTCGGCGGCGCGCACGAGCGGCCGGGCGACTTGCCGGCCCCAGAACTTTGCCCGGATCCGGGACAGGCCCTCGCGGCGGCCGTACCGTTCGATCTTCATTCGGATCAGGCCGGCGAATTCGTCGATCTCGTCGTGCGCGGCGATCCCGACCTGCCGAATCCCCTCCAGGAGGTTCAGCAGATCCTCATCGTTCTTGATCTCCATGTCGGGCATCAGACGGCGAGCCATCAGACAGAAGTCCTCTCTTCAGAGCAGGGCGGCCAGGGCCGCGGTCAGGGCGATGCCGGCCAGGCCGGCGAGTAGCAGATCCACGGCGGCACGGACCCGCCGGTACTTGGCGACCGCCAGCCGCGACAGCGCCACGAGCGCGGCGGCCTCGCGTCGTTCGTGGTCGGTACGCGACTGGCCGTCGCCCTGCTCGATACTGTGGAACTCCTCGCACAGCTCGGCCGGATCACGCCGGGCGTAGCGCACGAGGCCGTGGCCACCGGTCAGGTTCGGCCGGATCGCCAGGGCCAACAGCAGCACCGCTGTGGCGATCAGGCCGGCGGTCAGCCAGCCTGCGGCGACAGCCAGGCCGGGCAGTCTCGTGCGGGCCAGCAGGGCCAGCAGCACGGTCAACGCCGTCCCGGACAGCGCGAGCAGGGTGGATGCTTTCGTGTCGACGCGGGCCAGCTCCGCCCGCACGTGGGTGGTGGCGCCGCCGACCGGCGACGCCTCGGTCTGCACAGACATGCGGATCTTCTCCAGACGGAACAGCGGCAAGGGGTGACGGTGTGCGGCACCGCCGCGGCACGGCGCACCCGGCCGCGGCGGCGCGGGGATCAGCGCGGGAGGTACTCGCGGCCCTTGGCGGTCAGCGCAGCGTCGAAGATCACGCCATACACGCCGGGGACCAGGGTGACCTCTTCGGGGTCGGCGGTGAATGTGACCTTGAGGTGCCCGAGTTTCTGGAGTTTGATCACGTCGTCCATGGCGATGTTGTTGCCGTCGAACAGCTTGGTCAGCTTGATCGGAGCGGCGTAATGGCCGAGCGTGTAGCGGATCTGGTTGAGAGGGCTGTCGAGCACGGTTGCGAGCCCGTGCGCGCTGAGCCGGATCCGGATCTTCTTCAAGACTGTCGGGCTGGTACGGCCGCGGCCCGGCTTGATGACCTTGTGCAGGTCGATGTCTTGGTCGCCGATCTGCGCCCAGATCAGGCCTTCGTTGTCGAGGTCGACGAAATGGTCGTACCAGACGTCTTGTGACTTGCTGACGTGCGTCAGGTACGGGCGGACGGTGTGTAGCGAGTGCTGGTAGAGGTAGTTCAGGACGCGCCAGTGAGTGGCCGGTCGCACAGTTCTGGTGTCCTTTCCGGAGGGTGGGATCACGGGTGTGCGACGTAGGAGGCGCCGAGCTTGGTTTGCACGGCGTAGGCCAGGCCAGGGATGGTCTGCACGTCGCGGATGTCGCTGACGGGGATGCCGTCGTCGACCAGGAACGTCTCGAACAGGAACCGCCCGGCCATGTCGGCCAGTTCGCCGAAGGTGATCCGGGGCGGGATCTTTCCGGGGGCCGGGGTCGGGCAGTGCGGTACATGCTCCAGGCGGTACATCAGGTCCCAGAGCGTGAACTGGCCACGAGCCGAGTGCCGCAGGGCACGCATGACGGCCAGTTGCGGGTCGGTGGAAGCCCGGTAGATCCCGGACTTGGTCAGCCGCAGGCGGATCGCTCGGTCAGGCAGCTTCTTGAGCAGGGCGTGAGCGCACTCCTCGCCGCCGAGCCGGGCCTGAACGAGGCCGCGTTCAGCGACCTCGATGACGTCGCTGCGGTCCACGGACTGCTTGTTGATGATCAGCGCGAGCGTCGGGCTGATACGGCGGCCGAACTGCTCAGGTTCGTACAGGTAGCTGATGATCCGCCACTGCGCGGCGGTGAGTTGGTGCCGCTTGCTCACGAGCGGTTTCTCCGATCATGGGTCAATGCCGGGGCACAGATCGGCCACCGGCGGCGGCCGGTCAGGGCGTAGATCAGAACGGCGGTTCGTCGTCGCCGGCGGTCGCGGTGGCGGTGCCGGCGGGCACCGACCACGGGTCGTCGTCGGCAGGCCGGGCGGCCGGTGTGGCGAAGCGGGTGCCGCCGGTGCGGGTCATCTTCTGGATCTTGGTGGTGGCGTAGCGCAGCGACGGGCCGATCTCGTCGACCTCCAGCTCATAGACGGTGCGTTTCTCCCCCTCTTTCGTCTCGTACGAGCGCTGCCGCAGGCGGCCCTGCACGATGACGCGGGTGCCGCGGTGCAGCGACTCGGCGACGTGCTCGGCGGCGTCGCGCCAGATGTTGCAGCCGAGGAACAGCGGGTCGCCGTCGCGCCACTCCCCGGACTGCTTGTCCAGGTAGCGCGGGGTGGATGCGATCCGGAACTTGGCGACGGCAGCGCCGGACGGGGTGAACCTGAGTTCCGGGTCGTCGGTGAGGTTCCCGACGATCGTGATGGTGGTTTCGCCGGCCACGATGGGTGGCCTCCTCTCGCACGGTGGGCGAGGCTGCCTCCTGGCAGCCACCGCACGAAACCGGGCTCAGCCGCGGTTTCGGCGGTGCGCCGTCAGGCCGCAGGCTGCCGCCGCGCGGCGCCCTCGGTGACCGTGCGCCGGTAGTCCTCAGCACGCGGATACTGCGCACGAGGGTCGGTGTAGGGCCGCGACTCGGAGTCGACCGCGGCCAACAGCCGCGCTGTGGCGAGGTCGGCGGGGCGGCGGCGCATCAGCGAGTCCGCGGCCGGTGCACGTAGCGCCGATGGTCCGGCGTGCTATCGCAGCCGTGCGGACAGCGGGGCACGGTGGTGGTTTGCGGGAGCAGGGCGGTGTGCCCGCAGCCGGCGAACGTGGTCTCTTTGAGGGGTCGGGTCGGGGTGGTCTCGGCTGCCATACTGGGCGCCTCCAACGGTTCCGAAAAGGGCTGGTGGGAGACCGGCGGCACGGCATCTGCTTGGCGGTAGGGGCCGTGCCGCCGGGCGGACTCACTGCTGTTCGGCGTGCATCAGGTGGGCCAGAGCGGCGCCCATGCCGAGGACGGCGACCGGGATGCAGGCGACGATCGCCGTGATCGGCCACGGGGCTGTGGTCCAGCCGGCCGAGGCCATCAGGTGGTAGGTGATCTGCCCGAGGCCGCCGAGCACGAGAGAAAAGATCGCCGAGCCGCGGGCGAACCGGCGTGCAGTCTCGTTAACCCGGCCGGACAGCCACACGTACAAGGCGTACGCGGCGTAGGTCTCGACGCCGATCGGCAACGTGATCGCGGTGTCGAGCTGGAAGTCCGAGATACCGGGCAGGAGCGTGACGACGCCGAACCCGGTGAACCTACCCATCTCGACCCACCCTCCCCAGATCGCGACGAACGCCGGCAGGCACAGAATCAGCACCGGCCAGACCAGCGGCTTGCGCCGCGTGGCGGCCGTTTCCGCCATGGCGACAGGAGCATCGGTCACGGCGACCGGGACCGGGTCCACAGCCGGGGTATCCAGTGGCGCGGTGGAAACTTGCGTGGTGTCGAAGTTCGACTCGACGGCCGATTCGGGTTCGGTCGGCTCGATCACCGGATCCGGGTCCGTGGTGAGTTCGTCGAGCGGCACGGGCGGGTCCGCCGGCGGGGCCGGGGTGATCGCTTCAAGCAGCGCCCTGGCCTTCGGGGCGCCGACACGTAGGGTCCGCTTGAGTTGGTTGCGCGACGGCAGCCTGCCGAGCTGAGCAGCCAGCTCGCGGGCGTGCGGGATCAGGTCTTCGACCGCCGCCGGGTACACGCGGTCAGGGTTGGTGACGGTCACGCGGCAACCTCCGAAGGTGCGCAGGAAAGGCACTCGCCGAGCGAGCGCGGGATGACATATGGCCGCTCGATGCGGCAGGTTGGACATGTGCGGCGTGCGCGCATCGCCGTGGCGAGCGCTGCCAGCACGGCCGGGGTAGCGGTCCGCTTCGGGCGTGCGAGATCAATCCGGTAGAGGTAGGCGACGCGCTCGCCGCCCACGCCGCGCCACAGGATCTGCGCGGCTACCGGCTGTCCGCCGGGGCGCAGGCCGCGAGCACGGAGCTGGCGACGGGTGGCGTAGCCGTCCGGGGCGCCGCGCCACCAGAAGGTGGGCAGGCTGTAACGCTCGCTGTCGGGATCCCAGTACGCGGCACGAATCCGACTCATCAGGCCACAGGTCGCAGCTCGACGGCAGGTCGCACGGTGTGGGTCGCGGTGCGGGTCAGCGCGGCCTCCGAGCGGCGGGTACGTCGCCAGTCCAACTCGCTCGGGCCGCGGTCGGCCAGGTTGAGGGCTCGGATCTCAGCATCCAGCTCGATCAGTCCGACCTCGATCTCGGGCCACTCGGCCTCGATCGCGGCCAGGTCGCTCAGCGACGGTTCGACGTCGCCCAAGTCGTCGTACAGCATGAAGTCGGGAATCCTTCCGGTGCTCACGCGGCCCGCGGGAGCCGGCGGCGCACAATGCGCTCCGCGGGCTCGGACCGGCAGTCCGCGCACTGGGTCTCACCCGGCGCAAGCGGCGCCAGGTTCAGGCAGGTCGCGCACTCCGTCCACGTCGCGTTCGAGGCGACTGAGAGACGGACCAGGGAAGCAAAAGTGGCCATGTTGATCACGCCTTCCGGCTCGATCGAATAGGCGAAGAGAAGGGGCACGCTGCGCGACCCCGGCCTCCTCGATCGAGGGGACGGCCGGCCGCGCAGCGCTACGAAGATCGAGAGAAGCGACGGGGTTCCGGTCTTGCTCGCCTCGCTCGCCCGGGACCTACCGAGGTCAACCGCCATGCGGCTCAATGCGAGGTAACTACTGCTCACGGCGAACCCTGCCGCTGTGTCGCTGGCGCCGCCCTGATGCCGTCTCCCGACGAACCGGGTAGGGACGCCTGACCGTTCACGATGCAGAACCGGTCAACGCTGCCTCTGTGGAGTTCTCAAGTAACGAGCCCCGCCTTTGTGCGGTTAACCCCCCTCAACTCTTCAGTCGAGGGGGATGCACAGAGAACACCATGGACCGTGCCGCGCCGTCAACCCCCCTAAACAAACTCGTTCAGCCGGATCACCTACCCGCCGGAAGTGACCCCGGTGAACCTCCGTGCGCTACGATTAGCCCCCTTGACAGCGAAGGCGAGGCACTGCGTGGAAGACGTAGCCGCGATCGAGGCGCTAACTGACCCGCGCGAGCGGGCGTTGACGGCACACCAGACCATCGACGGGTTGCAAGCGACCATTGGGGAGCTGTCACGCATCCGCCGTACAGCGCTGGAAGAGTTGCTGGCCGCGAACATGACACAGACTCAGATTGCTGAGATGCTCGACGTCTCCCGCTCGCGTGTTTCGCAACTTTTGTCCGCCGGCACCCGTCCCGAGCGTGCGTTCCTAGGCACAGGAAAACTGACCCTGGCAATTGGGGGGAAGTTCGAGGTAGGCAGAAGTGACCCCGGTGCCGTCTTGTCAGCGGAGGCCTTCGCGGCCTACGAGATCCTTGCTGAATTGGCGCGCACCGTGGGGCTCGACGCCGGCTACGAAGTTGTTCCTCCGCCCGGCCATGTCCACCTCAACCGCTCTAATCTCGTCGTGCTCACTAACCCTAGGTTGCTCCCCTTCTTGAGCCAGATCATGGAAGCCGATCCCCACCTGAGGTACGTAGAAGACGATCGCGGTTGGTTCATCAAGGAGCCTGACAGCGGAAAGGAATACCGGTCCCCGCGAGATGAAGGCGAGTGCGCCGACTACGGCTACCTGGGCCGCCTACCTCGACCGGACGGGAAGGGATCCTTTCTGTACATCGCCGGCACCCACGCGCAAGGAACATTGGGAACGGCACGGTATGTAGCCGACAATCTTCCCGAGCTGTATCGCGAACTCAAAACGCGTCGATTCTCCGCCGTCGTGCTGTGCAAGTATGATGTGAAAGACCGCCGGAAGATTCTCTCCGCAGAACGAGTAACGCCCCTCTTCAAGCACGAGAGCTGAGGCAGATGCGCACTACCGTCGCTTCATTGGCCTCGGACACCAATGGCGAGAACGAGGATTGGTACTCGGCGTCAGCACATCTACTTGTGGTTCTGGACGGCGCGACGGCGAGGACTGGCACCGGATGTCGGCACGGGATTTCCTGGTACGCCGCCCATCTCGGCGCAGCTCTCTCCGAAGGTGCACAAGATTCCACGCTAGATCTGCCTCAAATCCTAGCTAGGGGCATCAAGCGGGTCGCCGACCTTCATCCCTCCTGCGACCTCACACATGAGGGCACACCCTCTGCCGCCGTGGCGATCGTTCGCCGCACAGGTACGTGGATGGAGTATCTGGTATTAGGCGACGTCTCCATCGTGCTGGACGGCACTGATGGAGTCGTTGCAATCTCGGATGACCGCGTCAGCCAGACCGCGACCGCCGAACGTCGCGCCGCCGACGCTCTGCCGATAGGATCCTCCGAAAAGACAGCTGCAATGGTTCGGATGAAACGTGCAGAATTGGCGATGCGAAACCGCGAAGGCGGATACTGGATTGCGGCAGCCGATCCAGCGGCGGCGGAGCACGTAATTACCGGCCAGGTCAGAACAGAAGAAATTCGACGTTTTGCTGTCCTTACTGACGGGGCAGCTAGGATTGTAGACCCGTTCGGCGAAATATCCTGGACTGAGCTGCTTGATATAGCGGAGCACGATAGCCCGGAAGCAATTCTTCGACGGGTTCGCGCACTGGAAAGCGATGACCCGGCTGGCATACGGTGGCCCCGCAACAAGCGCAGTGATGACGCAACGCTGCTTCTTGCCGTCGATATCTAGCCCTGTTAGCGAAGTATCGTCGCCACGAGTGAGCAAGCCACCCGATGTTTTACTCCGGCCGCAACTATAAATAAGGCGTACTAATCCGCAGCTGTTATCGGCGCAAGCGGGCGAGGGTGACACTGGACACACGTTCGATCAAGACATCTACTGATGCGCCCTTGAGCGCCGACGCTGCTGTAAGGTGCCTCCAAGTCCCGAGGCGCACGGTGCGCTTGCGGGGGCGGGACAAGTGAATAAGTTGGGAGGTACCGGACGTGATCCGGTACGAGATCCGGAGAGGTTCTAGCCTCTACCAGCCGTACTACTGCCGGGCTGTTTCCACGGGTAACCACGCAGTCTTGATGACTAGCGAGACTTACCGGGCAAAGAGCGACGCGATTCGGGTAGCGAACCTGATGAAGCAGGGCAGCGTCGGGGCGACCCTCGTCGACCTGACGTAGTTAGCGCGGAGAACGAAACAGGCCCGCGGGTTCCGAGATGCTATCGACACCTCGGAGCCTCGCGGGCTCTGTCGTTCAACGACGTTTCCCGTGAAGCGGCACGCAAACCGTACGCACGTCCGGGTAAGTCGCCTTCAACACTAGGGGCGGGCGCGCCTTCCCATCAAGGCCCCACCGGTCACACTTTGTGTGAAGTCCGCTCAGTGGCACTCCGAACCCAACCGAGTCACGCAGTTGCTCACGGGTTGCTCACGCACGCGTTGGCAACGGACGACTCTGGGCGACAGTCAGCAACAACGCGGATTAGCCCTGACCTGTTGCGTTGCCACGTGCCAACCCAAAGCTGCCATCAGCCGACACGCACACTCGCGGCCTGAAAATCGGAAGGTCGGCGGTTCGACCCCGCCCCTGGCCACCAGGCCTCTCGCCGGGCTC
Organism: Actinoplanes sp. NPDC051861; assembly: GCF_040681145.1. Classification (NCBI taxonomy): domain Bacteria; kingdom Bacillati; phylum Actinomycetota; class Actinomycetes; order Micromonosporales; family Micromonosporaceae; genus Actinoplanes; species Actinoplanes sp. NPDC051861. The sequence continues at coordinate 102,827 of NZ_JBFAYE010000026.1, read as the reverse complement.
TGAGCATCGTCCACCTGCGGAAACGCACGGTGGACGTTCTGCTTTCCGGGGTCTTTCGGTCCCCTCCAAGTGACCCGCCGTTGACCGCTTCGACGGGAAGGCGTGGGATGGGCCGACCAAGCTTGGCGCATCGCGGTTGAACCCATTTGTCAGCGGCAGCGGTGAGCGTCAGGCCGGGGACAGTTGCAGGAGGCTTTCGACGGTCCTGGCGACGCCGTCGGCGCTTGTTGTGCCGTCGACCGTGATGACCGGATAGCCGAGTACGCGTGCCTGGCCGCCCCCACCACGACGATCGGCTCGTCGGCATCGGCCAGGTCGCGCACGATCAGCGTCGCCTCGCTTCGAGCCCAGGGCATCTATGCGGTGAAGCCCAGCCCGCGCAGAAGGTCGAGCACCAGATCATTCCGTGGGTCGACGAGCGCGAGCGGGGTCTTCTTGTCGTTGTTCTCGGCGTTCGGGTTCGCCCCCGCGCGGAGCAGGATCTGGATGCAGGCCTTGCCCCGGTCCAGAGCCAGCGCATCATCGACATAGCGCACCAGATGATGCATGGCGGTCTCGCCGTTCATGTCCGTCGCACCCACGTCGGCGCCGTTCTCCACCAGCGCGGTGATCACGGACGGGCGGACGTCGAACGACGTGCCGATTCCCTTGACGGCCCACATCAGAGCCGTACGCGAGAACTCGTCCCGATCGTCGATGCGCGCGCCCGCACGGACCAGCGGCGCGATGTTCGCCGAAGTGTCCGATCCCCTGTGGAACTGGGGGTCGACCATCCACATCAGCGGCCGCTTCATGTCGCGGTCGCCGAGGTTGGGGTCCGCGCCGTTCTCGAGGAGCAGCAGGATCGACTCGCCGCCCCGGCCGCTCGCGGCGCAGATCAGGGCCGTCTCGCCCAGCGTGGCCTGCAGGTCGATCGAGGCGCCCGCGTTCAGCAGGACCTCCATGATCTCGATGAAGCTGCGCATCGACGCCGACATCAGGCCGGTCCGGCCGCCGGGGCTGCGCGCGTCGACGTCCGCGCCGGCCTCCAGAGCGGCTATCACAGCTTTGAGATCGAAGGCCTCAACGGCCGCCAGCAGTTCCTCGTTGTGAGCGGACATGGGTGCCTCCTTCGAGGAGTCACGAGTGTGACCAGCGTGACAGAGGGAACCGCCCGGCCAGTCCACTTCGTCTCGAAGCCGACGGTCCACCCGGCGGGATAACCTGCGTCGAAGCCGCGGGGATCGGAGGGGTCGATGGACGACGTGCTCGGATATTTCGAGACATTGTCGAACTGGGGACGGTGGGGCGACGACGATCAGCTCGGCACCCTGAACCACCTCACCGACGACGTCCGGCTTGCCGCGGCGCGGGCCGTGCGCCACGGCCGGAGCGTGTCGTGCGCGTGGGAGATCGCCGCACCGGCGGACATGGAGCGGTCGACGACGACGTGCCCGTACGCGGTCGACATGCCGGGCGCCGAGAACATGCCGGCCGCCTTCCACGCCGACCGGCGCTGGGGCTTCTCGTCCGAACGCCTCGGCATCACGTTCCACGGCAACACGCTCACCCACCTCGACTCGCCGTGTCACATCTTCTGGGACGGCCGGATGTACAACGGGCGGTCGCACTCGCTGGTCGACGCCGAGACGGGATCGGCGTGGGCGGCCGTCACCGCGGCGGCGGACGGGATCATCACGCGTGGTGTCCTGCTGGACATCGCACGGGTCCGCGACGTGCCGTGGCTGGAGCCGGGCCAGGGCGTGTTTCCCGACGATCTCGAGGAGGCCGAGCGCCGCCAGGACGTGCGGGTGGGAGCCGGCGACGCCGTACTTCTGCGAACCGGCCACGGCCGCGCCCGGCGCGAGGGCGCCGCGGCCGGCGGCATCGCGCAGCCGGGCTGGCACGCGTCCTGCCTGCCGTGGCTGCACGAACGCGGCGTCGCGCTGATCGGCGCCGACTCACCCCAGGACGTGCAACCTTCGGGGTACGAGGACGTGCTCATGCCGGTCCACGCCGTGAGCCTCGTCGCGATGGGCCTCTGGATGCTCGACAACTGCGACCTCGAAGCGTGCGCGAAAACCGCCGCCGAGCTCTCCCAGTGGGACTTCCAGCTGGCCGTCGCTCCGGTGCGCCTCGCCGGCACCTCCGGCAGCCCGGTCAACCCGATCGCCACGTTCTGACACGCCGAGGTCAGGCCGGAAGCCAGTCTTCCGTCTCCCGGTGGCGGCCCAGCCCCACCGCGTCGAACTCGTCCGAGTCCCCGACGGGTTCGACGCCGAGACGCCGTAGCAACTGTGAGATCGGACTGCCCTCGAACAGCGGCCCGAGCACCAGCTCACCCGCGTCCCACAGGACAGCCCGCTGGCTACCCACACCCCCGAAGTATTCCGCCTCGACGTAGCCGACCGGCCCCGCTGACGACCACGACGCCAACTCCCGGTCGAACCCGGGCGGCAGCTTCCAGAACCCCAGCGGCCGCTCCGCCGTTCCGTCCGTGACGGCGTCGAACAGTGGGTCCGTCATCGGCACCATCGCGAGATCAGACCGGAGCGGCACGATCACAGCGGCCGGCAGCAGTCGCCCCGCCGCCTGCAGAGCGTTGGGGACACCGATTACAGCCTCAAGTGTGTAGCCCAACAGTGTTCACACTCCTTGCGACGAAGCAAAGGAGGCCCGCGCCGTCACGGGGGAAACGGCGCGGGCCTCGCGATCAACGATAGCCACCGAACCCACCACATTCGATGAAACCATGCGAATCCATAGCGAACACACAGGAACTCAGCAGGCCAATTCGGCCCCGTAACGGCTGGGCGTAGCCCGCATCACGATCCACACCCGCTCCACCCCGGCCATCTCCCGGATCCCCGGGACCGAGCCGCAGTCGAAGCCGCGCCCGGCCGCCACGAACCGGAACGACTCCGACATGCTCTCGATCTGGATGCCCTCGACCCGATCAGGCTGGTGCTTCCACGTCTCCTTGAGCCGCGCCAGCGCCTCGTCCCGAGTCTCCAGGCGCACCTCGCCGGCGTCCGGGAACGTCGAGAGTTCCGCGAGGATCGTCTCCTTCTCCGACTCCGACACCTCGGGCTCCAGGAAGACCGCGACCTCGAACTTCCGCTCCGGGGTGTAGCGCCACCCGGCGAACAGCATCACGGACGTCGAGGCGACCGCACCGAGGGCCAGCGCCGCCGCCGTGATCGCCAGCGTCTGGACGAATCGCCGCGACGGCTCGGTGGGAGAAGACACAGGCGCGAAGCTATCTCAGGTACTCCACTCCTCAGTAGAGGGAGAGCAGCCCCACTCCGCTCAAACCTATGCCCGACCATGCCATGGCACGCCCGCCGCTCTGCCGAAGACCCGCGATGCCGCAGATCAGCGCGCCGGCCGACGCGAGCAGCAGCGGATTGGCGATCAGCGCCACCAGACCGAGAATCATCGCGAAGAAGGCGGGACCGTTCGATCCGGTGAAACCCCATGTCGATCCGGCCGCTGGCACCGGGCGGGCGAGCGACATCTCGAACGGCGGCGGCTGCACGTGGCCGGTCCACCGCAGGCCGTCCCACCAGCGCTGTCCCCGCACGCCGGACGGGTCCGCGTACCAGCCGGCCGGAATTGTCGTCTCGTTCATCGTGTCGGTGATCGGACGCCACCCACGTCACTTGAGGAAAGAGCCGAGGAAAGAGCCCTTGAAGGGTGCCGCCGCGTCAATCAGAGTGTTATCGAGATCGGCCAAAGGAGGCGACGTCGTGCAGACCTTCACGAACGAAGCGGAGCAGGCGGCCTACACCCTCGCTGAAGCTCTGCTGGACAAGGCGATGTCCTGCATGCGCCACGCCGAGGAGGCCGCGGAGGCGTTCCGTTCCGGCCGGATCGCGATGCGCCGGCAGTTCAAGGCGCGGGGACTGTCCGAAGCGGAGGCTGACATCCGCTGGTCCGGCACGTCACAGGCGGCCCGGGCGATCGCCGACAACGGCTTCTTCATGTCGCAGGCCTCGATGTACAACAACGCCGCCGCCGCGCAGTACACGAAAGCGCTGTACCTCAAGAATCGGTGACCGCGACGCCGCCCAGATCGGCGTTCTGACCGGCGCGGTATCCGCGAGTCCGGCCGCTGCCCTGCAACCGGCGCGGCGGCATCTTGGCAAGCTGGGGATAGAGGTCGTCGCGGCGCCGTTCGACCATGTCGGTGCGGTCCACGAGAACCAGCTCGGCGCCGGGTGTCTCGGCCACCGCCGACCGTTCCGCCTCCCAGAGCCGGGCGCTGATCGCCTGGCTGTACCCCACCAGCCACGACCTGCGATAGGCGGCCGGATGCTCACCCCACGGCACCGGGCTGCCGACCAGACCGTGCGCCGCCTGCACGAGCAGCGAGGTGAAGAGCAGCTCGACCCGTTCGAGGTCGGCCGCGTGCCCGAAGAGGTGGCTGCGCGCGAGGCTGCGGCGTTCCAGGTGCACGACGCGGCAGCGCAGCGGTGCGGCGACAGCGGCGAGCAGACCGGCCTTGTCGCGGGCGTAGGGCGGGTCGATCGTGACGACGCGGTCGCCGATCGGATCGGCTGCGGGGTCCTTGACGGCAAGCATGGCCTGGTCGACGCCGTATTTGGCGATCAGCTCGGTGGCTTTCGCGGTGAACGCCTCGGCTTCGCCGGGCGTGCAGGCCGGGTCCTCGGCCATGGCGAGCAACTTACGCACGCGTGCGAGCAGGGCTTCAGACATTTGAGATGTACGCCGAAAGCAGCTCAGGCGGCCCGATGACGCAGTGTCGCGACCGTGGATCCAGCGAGTGCGAGCAGGCAGTCCGGCAGCCGGCCGTCCGCGATCGCCGCACCGAACAGCGCCTCACCGGTCGGGAAGTCGCCGTTGACATAGGCGCTGACGAACCGCGCCACCCACCTCTTGTCGTAGCGCGCGTCGTCGATCTCGGGGAACTCCAGCGTCCACGCACCGCCCGGCGGCACCTGACCGACCATGGTCGCTGCGAGGCACCAGGCCACATCCCACGCACCGACCACGCCGACCCGGCTGACGACCGCGTCGAAGGTGTCGGCGACGGCCGCGCTGTCGCCGTTGAGGGCGCAGCGCAGGATCTGCGCGGCGTCTTCGAACGCGTCCTGTGGAACTCCGGTCACGTCAGAAAAGGTACGTCCAACCGTCAAGGAACGCTCGCCGACGTGGGGTTTTTCAGGCTCCTCGAAGAAGGCAGGTAATCCTTGCGGTGCACACCCGGTCGCCACCCTCGTCCTCGATGACCACCTCATACGTCGCCACGGCACGCCCGCGGTGAACTGGCACAGCGATTCCCGTCACCAGCCCGGAGCGCGCGGCCTTGTGGTGCGTGGCGTTGATGTCGACGCCGACCGCGAACGGCCGGTCCACCGTCTGGCCGTGCAGGACCGCCCCGACCGAGCCGAGCGTCTCCGCGAGCACGCAGGAGGCACCGCCGTGCAACAGCCCGTACGGTTGGGTGTTGCCCTCGACCGGCATCGTGCCGACCACCCGCTCAGCCGTGGCCTCGGTGATCTCGATGCCCATCCGCTCGGCGAGCGCACCGCCCCCGCTGCTGGTGAACAGGTGCTGCATGCCGTCTTCCGCGATATCCACGTCGGCGTACGTTACCGGCGCGTCACGAGCAGACCAGCGACATCCGTCACAGCGGGGTTGACTGACACGGCGATCATTCGGGTACAGACGGGCCGTCGGGCCGGACCGACCGGCCAGAGGAGGAGCATCGTGAGCGAGCCGCAGGAGATCATCGAAACCCGCGGTGACCACCGCGTGGACCTGGTGACCAGCGACGCCAACGGCGACGGACGTACCGATGTCTGGGTCTCCGACACCGACGGCGACGGCAAACCCGACCTGTTCCAGTTCGACACCGACGGCGACGGCCGGGTCGACGTGACCATGGTCGACCTGGACGAGGACGGCAACCCCGACCTGATCGTCGACGGCGACGGAGGCCTCCCGCCGGCGTAACTAGCCGTTCCCCAGGAAGGACAGGGCCGCCCAGAGCACCGCGACCGCGACCACCGTCGTACCCACCGTGGAAACGGTGTGCCGCCACGACGGGTCGCCCTCGACGGCCTCCGGGTGGCCCAGTTCCGTCAGGGCCGTACGCTGCCTCTGCACTTCGGCGGAATGCCGCAGGTCCGGGTCCGCGTCCCGGCTCAGCTCGACCGCCAGGCGCGCCTGCGCCCGCTGCAGCCGGCGCACCGCCGCCCGGCCGCGCCGCCCGGCCCGCGCCGCCGCATGCCGCCGTGCCGCCGCCCGGCGGGTTCCCGAGCCGAGGACGCGCAGTTCCCCGTCGGTGATCAGAACCGGATCGCGCAGATCCGCCAGCTTGGCCACGTAGTAGGCCGCCTCGCTGTCGTGCGCGCGCCGGACCAGGTACAGGATCAGCAGCAGCGGCGGCAGCCCTTTGAAGACGAGCACGGCGAGCAGGGCCACCGCGCCGTCGCCGAGCCCTTCGCGGAAGAGCGGCGAGTTCCAGAGCACGTGTGACGCCCACGCGCCAAACAGCGCCAGCCCGGCCATCGCGAGCCGGTGCGCGCGGGTGCGGTCCGGGTTGACCACGAGGTATCCGATGCCCGCGCCGGCCAGCGCGCCGAAGAGTGTGTGGCTCCAGACTCCGGCGAGGAAGCCGCGCACGAGGAACGTCGTGATCACCGGCTGAATCTGATCACCCTGTCCCGCCTGGGCGACCGCGCCGACCGCGAACACCACGTCCTCGACGATCTGGAATCCGAGTCCGACCAGGGCGCCGTAGACGACGCCGTCCAGCACGCTGTTGACCTGCGGCCGGGCGATGAGCACGATCGCCACCACGCCGAGTGTCTTGGCGATCTCCTCGACCGTCGGCCCGGCCAGCGCGGCTCCCCAGTCCGCCGCGAGGTTGGGCGAGCCGAGCTTGGCGATCAGGTTCTCCAGCGAGTTGCTCCCGGGGATGGAGACCGAGGTGGCGACGAGACCGCCCCAGGCGAATGCCAGGATGCGCAGGCTGGCGGGCTCACGCTCGAGGAAGTCAAGTTCAGAGAGAAAGAGCCAGAAGGGTACGGCGAGGAGCGCGAAAAGCAGCATGGCCGTGACTGTCGCGAGCGGGTAGACGCCGAGGAACCTGCCGGTGATCTGTGCGATCCGCACCGCGCCGGCGGCCAGCAGCGCGGCCACGACCCAGAAGGCGGGCTGGCGGGTCAGCGTGGCCGCCCGGACAGCGCCGGGGCGGACCGGGTCGCTCACCGGCCACCCTCGAAGCGGAGGGTTCGGATGCTGGCGTCGATCGCCGGCAGGGTGTTCCCGAGTTCCTGGTCGTCGCCGCTGACCGTCACCTCGATGGTGAAGCCGTGCGCCACGAAGACCGTGTAGCGGCCGTCCCGGTCACCGGCTGAGTAACCGCCCTGCAGACCGGCCAGGCCACCCGCTGTCGAGGCGGCGAGCTGAGTGCCGTTGACCTGGTATCCGGAGGTGCCGGTGATGCGCTGTCGCAGCCGCACGGCAGCCGCGGTCAGGTCGCCCTTGAAGGGCTGGACGGCGATGGCGTACTGAACCGGCCCGAGCCGGAACAGTGCCGTGCCGCGCTCCCTGCCCGGGCGGGTGCCGGTCAGGTCGAGTGTCGCTCCGTGCGGCGGGACGATCGTGACGCCCGCACCCACCTCGTAGGGCTCACCGGACGGCACAGCGCGCTCGGCCGGCACGGACTGGTCCAGCACCGGAAGGCCGAAGGCGAGACCGGCAAGGATCAGTGCGATGAGAAGCGCGACGGGCAGACCGAGTGCACTGGGGAGATCGGTGAGCTGACTCCGTGTAACCCTCCCCATCCGTCCAAGCTAACGGCGGTTCCGGGCTGCTGTCCGGAGAACCGATCGCCGCCCACAGTGGATGGTCGATCAACCTGGCAGATTACGGATTTGTCCGTTTTACCGAAAGATGCGCGGGTGGCACGGAAGTGGTCAGCCACACCCCGTTGTCGCTGCGGTGGAAGACGTGGCCCTGGCCGGCAAGCACCCCGGCGGCCACCGTGAGCACCACGACGTCACCGGACCGCCGGTGGCCCACCCGCAGAGCGGTCGGCACGTCGGCCGACAGGTGTACGTGATGCCGGCTACGCGGGCGCAGCCCGTCACGCAGGATCGAGTCGAGGTTCGCCCGGGGCGTCCCGTGGAACAGCTCGGCCGGCGGATCGGACGGCGGCAGGTCCAGGTCGACGGCCACCCGCCGGGAGTGGCCCTGGCTGGCGCGGATCCGGTCCACGCCGTCGGGCCCGGTGACGATCGCGAACCGGGACTTGTCGTTTCCGGCCACGACCACGTCGAGCTCGGCCCGGTTGACGCCGAGCGCGGTGAGCAGCGTGTCGACCGGCACCCAGCCGTTCGCGTCGAGGATCAGACCGGCCGTCTCGGGCCGGTGCCGCAGAACCAGGGAGATCCGCTTGCTGAGGCGGACCTGGTCGCGGGTCAGAGGGGTCATATGTCTAGCTCCATGACCGCAACGTAATACGGGTGGTCTTTGCCGTCGATCGATTTCACCCGCCAGCCGGTGCCCTTCACCAGGTCTTCCAGCTCGTCCGTGGAGCAGTTCAGGTAGTCGAACCAGTCGGTGGCCAACTCCCGGTACCGCAGCCGCAGCCGCAGCTGGCCACCGAGCCGCCCGCGCTCCCGGTTGCGCTGGTGGTAGGCCACGTGCAGCGAGTCACGCGTACCGTAGGGATCCGCTCCCTGAGCCACGATCCGCGCGCCCGGTGCGGCGAGCCGGGACAGCGCGGCCAGGAACACCGGCGCCCGCTCCGCGCTCTCCAGCAGGCCGAGGTTGTTGCCGAGCAGAAGGAACGTGTCGTACCGGACGCTGGCCCGGGAGAACTCGTCGACCGTGTTGAGCACCGTGTCCCGCAGACCCCGTTTACGCGACACCTCGATCGCACCGGCCGAGGTGTCCAGCCCGGTGACCGCGACGCCGCGGCGCTGCAGTTCGAGCGCCACCCGGCCGGCACCGACCCCGATGTCGAGCACCCGGCCCCGGCACAGGCGCAGCGCCCGGCGGTCCCACGGCTGCCAGTCGCCCGGCTCGTCCAGGTAGTGGTCGGCGGGCGCTCCGTTGATCAGCCCGTCGTCCCGTTCGATCACCTCGATGACCGGCCGGGGCAGTCGCCCGCCGGCCAGCGGCCGCGGCCCGATTCCGGTGCGCACCGCGTACGCGTCCCGGATCATCTCGCCGAAAGCGTCGCCGATGCTGGGCTGATCCATGGTCCTTACTCTTGAGGACGCGACCTCGGCCCAGCAACTCGGAGCGCGAGGCGGCGCCCGAAAAAGATCAAAGAAAAAGCCGGCACCCCGATCACCTGGTGCCGGCTTGATCGTTTCTTCTAGTAGGAACGAAGAAGGGGCGATCGCCTTCCCCGACGCTCGCCCCTTACGACGTTCTCAGTCGACTCGCGGTCAGTCGCCCTGACGCTGCGTGGGGATCTGCCCCTGCAGCAGGGCGCGGACCTCCGACTCCCGGTAGCGACGGTGGCCACCCAACGTGCGAATAGCGCTGAGCTTGCCCGCCTTTGCCCACCGAGTAACGGTCTTCGGGTCGACACGGAACATCGACGCCACCTCGGCCGGCGTTAGTAGCGGCTCAGGATCGTGCGTACGCGATGCCATCGGTCACTCCTCCACAGGTACCTAAAAACATCGGCCGGGGTCCCGCCGGCCGGTGCGTCTCTCATGGTCCGGCTAGTCCCCGATGTCCGACATGGGCCGAACGGACGAACGTCCCCAGATAGACGGATGAAGCATGCCCGATTTTTGCGCGTTTTATACGCCAGATAGTGTCTCGTTTAGTCCGATTATCACGCTTCGCCGGTCGCCGATTACGAAGAGTGTTCGCTTCGGGAGCGCTCTCCGAAGCTGAGATACGGACGGGTCTGTCCTATTTCCCCAGGTCAGTTGCATCGCTCCAGAAGCTGCACCACACGCCACCGCGCGACCAGCTTCTCGTACGCCTCACTTGCTGACTCAGCGTCACCACGGGAAAGTGCCGAAAGTCCGGCTGCCACCAATCCGGGGGAATCGTCCTCTGCGAGGTTGTCCTCCGGAAGGAGGTTGACCAGGCCGCCGTAGTCGAGTTCGACCACTGACCGTGGATGAAACTCCTCCAGCCAGCGCGTTCCCTCCTCCACCGCCTCGGTGATCGGGGCGTCGCCGAGCGACTTGCGCAGCACCGAGACCGCGCGGTGAGCCCGCCGGCGCGCCTTGGAGATCTCCGTGCGGTACCGCAGCACCCGCCGCCGGCTGGAGAGCGAGATCTCCCGCTCGTCCAGGTCCACGAACGCGAACCACCGCAGCGGCACACCCCAGGTGGAGATCTGCTCGTGCACCCTCGGCACGCCCTGCTCCAGCACCTTGGAGCCGCTGCGCCAGTCCTCCACGACCGCCTTGGCCTGACCGGCCAGCACCGGGGGCACGAACGCGTCGGCCAGCACCGCGGGCACGCCGTCGCGGGCGTTGAGAGCCGCCTCGGCCACCCGCAGGCGCAGGTTCCACGGGCAGACCAGTACGGCGTTGTCCCACTCCAGCACGTACGCCTCGTCGGGCAGGTCGGGCAGCCGGGTCCACCCGGCTCCGAGCGCCTCGAGCACGGCGGTGCGCTGGCGCGCGGGGCCCTCGACGAGGCCGAGATCGCGGCCCTCGCTCGCGTACTGGCGCCAGAAAGTCTGCCGCTCACGGTCGAAGGCGGTCAGCGGTTCGTAAACCCGTAGGTACGACGCGAACAGTGACGGCACGGCGCGATCCTTTCACGAATTCGCCCGGGTGGAACTTCCCGCGCGGACGTAATCGCCGTGGCATTCACACGACTACGCTCGCAGTGTCCGGCTCACCCCGCCGGGCGCTTCCAGGCCCCACGAAGGCCACCAAGATCAGGAGAACAAACGATGGGTGTGTTCGACACCGACGGCAACGACGCCACCGGGCACGAACAGGTCGTCTTCTGCCAGGACCGGGCTTCCGGCCTCAAGGCGATCATCGGTATCTACTCGACGGCGCTCGGGCCCGCTCTGGGCGGGACGCGCTTCTATCCGTACGAGAGTGAAGAGGCCGCACTCGCCGACGTGCTGAAGCTGTCGCGCGGTATGGCGTACAAGAACGCGATCGCCGGGCTGGACCTCGGCGGCGGCAAGGCGGTCATCTGGGGCGACCCGGTCCGCGACAAGAGCGAGGCGCTGCTCCGGGCGTACGGCCGGTTCGTCGAGTCGCTCAATGGTCGCTACTACACCGCCTGTGACGTCGGCACGTACGTGCCCGACATGGACGTGGTGTCCCGGGAGACCCGCTACGTGACCGGCCGCAGCCGGCAGAACGGCGGCGCCGGCGACTCCTCCGAGCTGACCGCCTGGGGCGTCTACCAGGGAATGCGCGCGGCCGCCGAGCGGACCTGGGGCAGGCCGTCGCTGTCCGGCCGGACGGTCGGCGTGGCCGGCCTCGGCAAGGTCGGCAAGTACCTGGTCGGTCACCTGCTCTCGGACAGCGCCACGGTGGTCGCCACCGACGTCAATCCGACAGCTCTCGACTGGGCCCGCACCTACCACCCCGACATCACCCTGGTGGCCGACACCGACGCGCTGATCACCTCCGACATCGACGTGTACGCGCCGTGCGCCCTGGGCGGCGCGCTGAACGACGACATCGTGCCGGTCCTGCGCGCCAGGGTGGTCGCCGGCGGCGCCAACAACCAGCTCGCCCACTCCGGGATCGGCAAACTCCTGGAGGACCGCGACATCCTCTACATCCCGGACTACGTGCTCAACGCGGGCGGCGTGATCCAGGTGGCCGACGAGATCCGGGGCTTCGACTTCGAGCGGGCCAAGCTGCGGGCGACCGGGATCTTCGAGACCACCGGGCGAATCCTTCAGCTCGCCGCCGACGAGGGCGTGCCGCCGGCCGTCGCGGCTGACCGTCTCGCCGAGCGCCGGATGGCCGATGTCGGCCGCCTTCGGTCGATCTACCTCGGCTGAGACGGTTAAGCGACAGGGCCGGACGGGGAGCACCGAGACCCATAACGCCCGGTTTGATGGCTGCCGCGCGGCGCCGGAGAAAATGAACCGCGACGCGCGGCAGTGTCACACGCAACCCGAGGTGCCGAACGCGCCGTCGTCCATGTACCGTAAGACCCACGAGAGATGCCTGACGTCATCGGGGCCCGCCTTCGGGCTGCCCCGAATTCTGTGCGAGGGGGTCGAGCCATGGGGCGCGGCCGTGCTAAGGCCAAGCAGACGAAGGTGGCCCGGGAGTTGAAGTATCACTCCCCGAACACCGACCTCACCGCCTTGCAGCGCGAATTGGCGGGTGCCCGTCAATCCGACCGTCATTTCGACGACGACAACGATGAGTTCGTCGACGATGACGAGGATGACGCTGAAGACGACCAGGATTCCTGGTCGCCGACAAGGCGGCATTGACCCGTTCTGCACAGAGCACGCGGACTGACCGCGTGCTCCCGTGTGTCGTGGTCACTCACGTCCTACGGTTACGACGTTGAGGCCCACGCGGGCACTCTGCCGCGTGGGCCTCGACTCGACCGGGTACGCCCTTCAGCGTGGCCGGTTGTTCCAGTTGTAGAACGTGGGAATGTTTTCGAAGTGGTTCCAGGCGCAGACCGCGGAGCCGCCGTCCTGCGGCGTCTCCTCGGCTCGTCGCTGTCGCGCCACTTCCGCCTCCGCGATGAGCGCGGCCAGGCCGGCCCGGGCGTCGTGCACCCGTGCCGTCACCGGATCCGTCTCCACGCCGTCAGACAGCCGTGGCTTCGTGATCTCGGGCATGGTCCAGCACTCCCTCCAATAGGCGAATCTTGCTGTTACGGCAGTGGTCCGTCTCGGTGACGTCGAACCGGCCGTGTTCGAAGTAGCGGTTGGCCGCGTGAGCGCCGCCACAGAATCCGAAGTAGGGGCAGGTCTCCCGGCACGCCTCGATGCCGCGCAGGAACTCGCCGATCCACTGGGTGTTCGCGGCACCTGCCAGGATCTCCGGCAACGGTGTGCTGAGAACGTTCCCACTACTGAAGTCGCCGTACCGGGGATCGCGGAAACCGGCCAGCTCGGGTGAGAGCAGCACGACCGAACCGTCGTACGCGATCGTCGGTATCGGGTCGAGCTGGCGCGGAAGCAACTCGTCCGCGGTGCCGTCGAGGACTGCACCCGCATATCGCAGCGACCACTCCACCTCGCGCAGGTGGATCCGGGGGTCGCGCCGCCAGGCGGCCACCAGCTCGGCCCAGAACGCGCTCACCGCGGCCGGATCGTGGCGGTTGAGGCGGGTGTTGACGCCCTCCAGCTCCTCCACGTTGATGCCGAGCACCTCGCAGCCGAGGTCGAGAAAATACTCGTACAGCTCGGTGGCCACGCCTGGTCGCGGGTCGCCCACCACACAGAGTGTGGAGAACGGGATGCCGTGCCGTCGCAGCGCTTCGACGCCCTTGAGGATCTGGTCGTAAGCCGGTTTGCCGCCCCGGTCCACCCGCTCGCCGTTGCGCTCCCTCGGGCCGTCCACGCTGACGCTGACCCGCACGTCGTGGGCGGTGAAGAACTCGCACCAGGCGTCGTCGATCAGAGTCGCGTTCGTCTGAACGTGATGCTCGACACCCGGGCCGAACGGCGCGAAGAGCTCGCCCAGATAGGAGAGGCCCGCCGCCAGCGGCTCACCGCCGTGCCACACCACGGAGAACCTGCCGTTCTCCGCGAAGCTGGCCACCCCGTCGGCGACTGCCCGGGCGACCGCCACCGGCATCTTCTGGTTCTCCCGGCGGAACGGCAGATAGCAGTAGTCGCACGCGAGATTGCAGAGGGTAGTGGGCTGCATGACGACGTAGCTGGGCACCGGCGAGATGCCCCGCATCCCACTCCACGCAACCGTCATGTCACGCACACTCCCGTCCTGGATGCGACTCAGGTCAGGCTAGGCCCCCCGATCCACACGAAAGATCCGCATGTGCCGGACATCGACACACACGGATCATTTCACGTGGGGTCTATTGCGAACCAGAATCACTTTTCCGGTTGGTCGCCCGTCTCAGCCCCGGGTGTAGGAACCCATCATCTGGACCTCGCCGGAACCCTCCAGGACCTCGCCGACCTGCCACGCCTCGACACCGCGACCGGTCAGGTACGCCATGGCGCGGTCCGCGTCGTCGGAGGAGACGATGGCGAACATGCCGACGCCCATGTTGAAGGTGGCCTCCATCTCGGAGTCCTCGATCCGACCCTTCGCCTGGATCAGGTCGAAGATCGGCTGCGGGCGCCAGGTGGAACGGTCCACGACGGCGTCCACGTGGTCCGGCAGGATCCGCACCAGGTTGCCCGGGATGCCGCCGCCGGTGACGTGTGAGAACGCGCGGACGTCGGTCTCCTCGATCAGGCCGAGGCAGTCCTTGGCGTAGATCTTGGTGGGGGTGAGCAGTTCCTCGCCGAGAGTGCGCTGGGTGCCGAAGTCGTCGACCACGGTGTCCAGCCGCATCCGGCCGGCGCCGAGCAGCACGTGGCGCACCAGCGAGTAGCCGTTGGAGTGCAGGCCCGACGAGCGCATCGCGATCACCGCGTCGCCCACCTCGACCCGGTCACGGCCGAGGATCTCGCTCTCCTCCACCACGCCGACACCGGTCGCGGACACGTCGTACTCATCCGGGCGCAGCACGCCGGGGTGCTCGGCCGTTTCGCCGCCGAGCAGGGCGCACCCGGCGTACCGGCAGCCGTCGGCGATGCCGGCGCCGATCTCGGCGACCTTGTCCGGCACGACCTCGCCACAGGCGATGTAGTCGAGCAGGAAGAGCGGCTCGGCGCCGCAGGCCACCAGGTCGTCGACGACCATGGCGACCAGGTCGATGCCGATCGTGTCGTGGATGTCGAGCTGCTGCGCGATCACCAGCTTGGTGCCGACACCGTCGGTCGACGAGGCCAGGATCGGGCTCTTGTACTTCTGGGTGTTGAGGCGGAACAGGCCGGAGAAGCCGCCCAGGTCACCGATCACCTCGGGCCGGGTGGTCTTCTTGACCTTGGACTTGAGCAGCTCGACGGCGCGGTCACCCGCGTGGATCGAGACACCCGCGTCGGCGTACGTGACGGACCGCTTGCGCGTGGCCCCACGGCCGGAACCCGCCGTCCACAGCTGACGGTCGGCGCCGCCTTCGGCGCCGTTCGACCCGGCACTGCTGCGCTCGGACACGTGCGTCACGGTTCTCCCCTTAGTGGTTCTGCGAAAACGTCGAAGTCACGGGTGGTGCAGCGCGTTCGCGCCGCCCGGGCTGGCGACCAGCGGCGCCGGTGCCGATCGGTCGTCGTCGGTGTACTCACGTGCCTCGTAGTCGGACTCGAGCTCGGCGACCGCGGCCGTTGCGGCCTCGGCCGAAGCGCCCGGCATGGCCGCGCGGCGGCCCACACCCTCCAGTACGTGCTTACCGATCAGGTCGCCGGCCGGCAACTCGATCGGATACTGCCCGTCGAAACACGCCATGCAGAGCCGGGTCTTCGGCTGCTCGGTGGCCTGGACCAGCCCGTCCAGGGAAACATAACCCAGGCTGTCGGCTCCGATCGAGCGGCGGATGCCGTCGATCTCCAACCCGTTCGCGATGAGCTCGGCGCGGGTGGCGAAGTCGATGCCGTAGAAGCACGGCCACTTCACCGGCGGTGACGAGATCCGGACGTGCACCTCCAGGGCGCCGGCCTCGCGCAGCATCCGGATCTGGGCGCGCTGGGTGTTCCCGCGGACGATCGAGTCGTCGATCACCACGATGCGCTTGCCGCGGACGACCTCGCGCAGCGGGTTCAGCTTCAGCCGGATGCCGAGCTGCCGGATCGTCTGCGACGGCTGGATGAAGGTCCGTCCCACGTAGGCGTTCTTCATGAAGCCCGCGCTGTACGGAATACCGGAGGCCTCCGCGTACCCGATCGCGGCCGGGATGCCGGACTCCGGAACGCCGATCACCAGGTCCGCCTGGACCGGGTGCTCCTTGGCCAGCTTGCGGCCGACCTCGACCCGGGCCGAGTAGATGTTGCGGCCGGCGATGGTGGTGTCCGGGCGGGCCAGATACACGTACTCGAAGAGGCAGCCCTTGGGCTCCGGCGCGGCGAACCGGCTGGAGCGCAGGCCGTGCTCGTCGATCGCGATGATCTCGCCGGGCTCGACCTCGCGGACGAAGTTCGCCCCGGTGATGTCGAGCGCGGCGGTCTCACTGGCGATCACCCATCCGCGCTCCATGCGGCCCAGCACCAGCGGGCGCACGCCCTGCGCGTCGCGAGCCGCATAGAGGGTGTTCTCGTCCATGAAGACGAAGCTGAAGGCACCGCGCAGGGTCGGCAGCAGCTCGAGCGCGGCGGCCTCGACCGACAGGTCGGGGCGGCTGGCAAGCAGCGTGGTGACCAGGGCGGTGTCGGAGGTGGCGTCACCCACCTCGAGGCCGCGGTCGGCGACCTCCTTGGCAAGCTCGGCCGTGTTGACCAGGTTGCCGTTGTGTGCCAGCGCGATCGTGGTGCCGGCCGGGGTGGCGCGGATCGTGGGCTGCGCGTTCTCCCAGTTCGACCCGCCGGTGGTGGAGTAGCGCGCGTGGCCGATCGCCAGGTGGCCGCGCAGGCTCGCCAGGGTCGGCTCGTCGAAGACCTGGGAGACCAGGCCGATGTCCTTGTAGACGACGACTCCGGAGCCGTCGCTCACCGCGATACCGGCTGCCTCCTGGCCCCGGTGCTGCAATGCGTAGAGACCGAAGTAGGTGAGCTTGGCCACCTCTTCCTCGGGGGCCCAGACTCCGAAGACGCCGCAGGCATCCTGGGGGCCGCGTTCCTGGGGGTCGAGATCGTCGGTCAACCGGCCGTCGCCTCGGGGCACCTGGTTGCTCCCTCATTATCCGAACTGCGCTGCCAGATCTGCATAAACGGCTCGAAGCGCTGATCTGCTCGAAACTCGCTGGTCCGCTCCGACCGCCCAGTGTACGCGAGCCGCCGGGTACCCACCCTGGCTCATCATCCGCTCAGCGGCAGGTACTCGCTCAGATCGGTGCGGATTCCGCTCGCCCGGAGACGCCCGTCACGGAGTGCCTCGTTCCAGTCGACGCGGCCGGTGGCCACGAGCAGCCACGTCACCGGATCCGTTTCGACCACATTGGGCGGTGTGCCGCGCGTGTGCCGAGGACCGGGTACGCACTGAATCGCACCGAAAGGTGGAATACGAACCTCCACCGAACGGCCAGGTGCGCGTTGGGACAACTCGGTCAGCAGGGCTCGGACGGCGTCTCGCAGCACCGGACGCTGGGGTTCCTCACCCCGGTCCAGCGCGTCCAACGCCTCGGACACCGACTCGGATTTATTGTGCGCAGGGGACACGTCGGGACGATACGACCCCCTCTGCCGACATCGGCACACGGCCCTGGGTCGCGCAGAGGACGTGTGGCAAGGCATAGTGGCCGACGGTGTAATAGTCGCGGGGTATCGCCGGTCGCCGAATCCGGGGACCGCGACCGGAAGGCGGTGGATTTTGACAACGCACCTACGAGCCCGGACCACTCAGGCCGGTGCGTTCCTGGCGCTGGTCGCCGGCCTGGTGGCCGGTGTGCAGACTTCTGCTCTGGCGGCTCCACCGAACGTGAACATCGAATCACTGTCTGCTTCCGAGGCTACCTCGGGAAGTACTGTAACCATTCGGTACACGGTTAGTAACCCCGGGGGCGAGGGCGGCGAGGGGCAGAACCGGGTGAGCATCCGGGTCAGCGGCATCGACTGCCGTGACGGTTGCACCCCGGTCGAGAACATCCAGGATTCCGCGAGCTTCAACGCGACCCTGGTCGCGCCGAACGTGGACGCCGGGCAGAGCCGGCAGTTCACCATCACGGTGACCGCCACCAACGTGGCGACCAACGAGGCCAACTCGGCCACCGAGAACATCACGGTGAAGGGCCCGGACGCGCCGCAGACGGTGCGCCAGGTCTCCGGCCGGATCAAGAGCAGCGACGGCGAGCGCCTCTCGGGCGTCCAGGTCGCGATGACCGACAGCGCCGGCCACCAGTACAGCACCACCACCGGCGGCGACGGCGGCTACGCGTTCAGCTCCTCGGACGCCCAGCCCATCGCGCCCGGCAACATCACGGTCGGCGCGGTGAAGGACGGCTTCCAGGCCAAGACCGTGAACGCGCAGGCCGGCGCCGGCAAGTCGGTGAACGTGCAGATCACGCTGAAGAAGCTCGCCACCGAGTCGCCCTCCGCGTCGCCCTCGGCCTCCGTCTCGGCCAGCACCGAGCCGCTGGACGAGGAGCTGACCGACGAGGAGACGCCGACCGACGAGGAGAGCAACGCCGCCGGCGCGCCGGACACCGACAACGCGTCCGACGACAGCGGCACCAACTGGCTGCTGATCATCATGGGCGTGCTGCTGGTCGCGGCCGGTGTCGGCGCCTTCGCGCTGGTCTGGCTGCGCCGCAAGAACGAGGACGACGAGCCCGGCACCGCGGCCGCCACTCCCGGGTTCGGCGGTCCGAGCCCGGCGGGCGCGGGCGGTTTCGACGCGACCCGGGTCGCCTCTCCGGTGGGCGCGGCACGCGGCGGCGACGCCACGATGGTCGCCCCGGCCGGCCGGATGCCCGGTGGCATCGGCGACGCACCGACGATGGTGCACCGGCCCGTCGAGGACGAGTTCCCCGATCCGTACGGTGCTCCGCCCCCGCCGCAGGGCGGCTTCGGTGGCGGCCAGGGCCAGTGGGACAACCAGGGCAACAACGGCTACGGCGGTCAGCAGTACGGCCAGCAGGGCGGATACGGCGCTCAGGGCGGCCAGGGCGGCTACGGCAACGAGCGGTACGACGAACACACCAACCTGTACCAGCCCGACCAGCCGCAGCGGTACGACGAGCACACCAACCTGTACCAACCGGACCAGGGCGGCGGTGGTTACGGCGCTCCGCAGGGCGGCGGCACCTACGGCGGTCAGGGTGGCCAGGGCAACCAGGGCGGCTGGGGCGGTCAGGACGACGGCTACGGCCCGCAGGGTGGCTACGACCAGCAGGGCGGCGGCTACGGCGGCTACGACCAGCAGCAGGGTGGCTACGGCGACCAGGGCGGCTACGGCGGCGGCAACCAGTACGGCGGCGGTCAGTACGGCGGTCAGGGTCAGGGTCAGCCCGGCGGTTACGACCAGCAGCAGGGTGGCGGCTACGGCGGCTACGACCAGCAGCAACAGCAGCAGGGTGGCTACGGCGACCAGGACGGCTACTACGGCCCGAACAACGGACCGCAGGGCCAGCAGCGTCCCAACCGCAACAACTGGGACGACTGAGCTCCGCCGCAACGACAAGAAAGGGCCCCGCGCGATTCGCGCGGGGCCCTTTCTTGGTATCGGGGTCAGGACCCGATCGGCCCGCCCGGCTTCTTCGGGTCGGTCAGCTCCAGCGTGACCGAACGGCCCGTCTCCGCCGAACCGGAGAACAGGTCGTGCATCGTCGCCGACCAGGCCTCGCGCAGTTCGGCCAGCGGGATGGTGAACTGGTCCCGCACGTCGAGCGCCGCTTCCTCGGAGGTGGTGCCGATAGCGGTGCACGGCACGCCGAACTCCGCCGCGAGGGCGGTGAACGCCTTGTCGTGCCCGCGCGGCACGGCGACGAGCGCGCGGCCGGCCGACTCGCTGAACAGGTAGACGAACGGCGACGTGCCGTCCTCCGGGAAGGTCACCTTCGCGCCGACCTCACGCCGCAGGCAGCTCTCCACCAGGACCTGCGACAGGCCGCCGTCGGATAGGTCGTGCGCGGCGCTGACCAGGCCCGACTTGGAGGCGCGGGCCATCAGCGCGGCGAGCGCCTGTTCGGCCGCGAGGTCCACCTTGGGCGGACGGCCACCGAGGTGCTCGTGCGTCACCCAGGCCCACTCCGAACCGGACAGCTCCTGGCGCGTCTCGCCGAGCAGGAAGAGCAGATCACCACCGGCCTTGGCGGGCGGCGGGAAGCCCATCGGGATGCGCCGGGTCACGTCGTCGAAGATGCCGAGCACGCCGACCACCGGGGTGGGGTGGATCGCCGCGGCGCCGGTCTGGTTGTAGAAGCTGACGTTGCCGCCGGTCACCGGGGTGCCCAGCTGCTGGCAGCCGTCCGCGAGACCGCGCACGGCCTCGGCGAACTGCCACATCACGGCCGGGTCCTCGGGTGAGCCGAAGTTCAGGCAGTCGGTCACCGCGACCGGCTCGGCACCGGTGACGGCTACGTTCCGGTACGCCTCGGCGAGCGCCAGCCTGGCACCCTCGTACGGATCCAGGCGCGCGAACCGGCCGTTGCCGTCCACCGACAGCGCCACGCCGAGCCCGGTCTCCTCGTCGATCCGCAGCACGCCGGCGTCCTCCGGCTGGGCCAGGACCGTGTTGCCGAGCACGTACCTGTCGTACTGCTCGGTCACCCAGGTCTTGTCGCAGAGGTTCGGCGAGGCGATCATCCGCAGCACGGTGGCCCGCAGCTCGTCACCGGTCGACGGCCGCGGCAGCGTCTCCGCCCGGTCGGCCTGCAGCAGGATCAGGTCACCCGGCTCACGCAGCGGCCGGGAGTAGACCGGCCCGTCGTCGGCGAGCGAGCCCGGCGGCACGTCGACCACCACGTGATCGTTCCAGGTGATCAGCAGGCGGCCGGGAGTACCGTCCGTCTCGGCCGCGGTGACCTCGCCGATCGCGGTGGCCCAGACGCCCCACTTCTCGGCGACGTCCAGGACCGCCTTCAGGTTCTCCGGCGTGACGATCAGAAGCATCCGCTCCTGCGACTCGCTGGCCAGGATCTCGGTCGGCGACATCGACGGCTCGCGCAGCGGCACCCGCTCCAGCCAGACCCGCATGCCGGTGCCGGCCGCCGCGGCGGTCTCGGTGAGCGCGCAGGTGAGGCCGGCGCCGCCGAGGTCCTGGATGCCGGAGACGAGCCCGGCGTCGTACAGCTCCAGGCAGCTCTCGATCAGCAGCTTCTCCATGAAGGGGTCGCCGACCTGCACCGACGGGCGGCGCTGCTCGGCCTCCTCGTCGAAGGTGGCCGACGCCAGCACCGACACACCGCCGATGCCGTCCCGCCCGGTGCGCGCACCGAGCAGCACGACGACGTTGCCGACGCCGGTCGCCTCCTTCTTCTGCAGGCGCTCGACCGGCAGCACGCCGATGCTGAGCGCGTTGACCAGCGGGTTGCCCTGGTAGCAGGGGTCGAAGACGATCTCGCCACCGATGTTCGGCAGGCCGAGGCAGTTGCCGTACCCGCCGATGCCGGCCACCACGCCGGGCAGCACCCGCGCGGTGTCCGGGTGGTCGGCCGCGCCGAAGCGCAGCGGGTCCATCACCGCGACCGGCCGGGCACCCATCGCCAGGATGTCCCGGACGATGCCGCCGACGCCGGTCGCCGCACCCTGGTACGGCTCGACGTAGCTGGGGTGGTTGTGCGACTCGACCTTGAAGGTGACCGCGAGCTTCTCGGAGATCTGCACCACACCGGCGTTCTCACCGATGCCGGCCAGCATCCGGGTGTTCGCCGGGACCTTCTCGCCGAACTGGCGCAGGTGCACCTTGCTCGACTTGTACGAGCAGTGCTCGCTCCACATGATCGAGTACATCGCGAGCTCGGACGCGGTGGGCCGCCGACCGAGGATCTGGCGGATCCGCTCGTACTCGTCGTCCTTGAGTCCCAGGTCCGCGTGCGGCTGGAGCTCGTCCGGCGTGGCCTCCGCGCGCTGCACGGTGTCCGGGCCGTCCTCGAACTCGTTGACCAGCACGTCGGTGGCGGCGAAGCCGCTCGGCTTGTTCGTCGGACCGGCGGCCGCCGCCGGCGGCTGGTTGGGCACGCCGCGCGAGGTCTCGGCCCCGGTGCTGGCGGCCGTCTCCGGCTGCGTGGTCATCGCTGTTGTCCCCCTGCGAGCTGACCGTCCGCGGACGCCCCGGCCAGGGCCTGCAGGACGGAGGTGAAGAAGCCGAGGCCGTCGAGCGACGGGCCGGTCAGCGCCTCCACGGCGTGTTCCGGGTGCGGCATGATGCCGACGACGTTGCCGGCCTCGTTGGTGATCCCGGCGATGTCGCGCTGCGAGCCGTTCGGGTTGCCGCGGATGTAGCGGGCGATCACCCGGCCCTCGGCCTCCAGGCCGTCCAGCGTCTTCTGGTCGGCGACGAAACAGCCCTCGCCGTTCTTCACCGGGATGAGGATCTCCTGGCCCGCGGTGAAGCGGTTGGTCCAGGCCGTATTGGTCGCCTCGACCCGCAGCCACTGGT
Organism: Actinoplanes sp. NPDC051861; assembly: GCF_040681145.1. Taxonomy (NCBI): domain Bacteria; kingdom Bacillati; phylum Actinomycetota; class Actinomycetes; order Micromonosporales; family Micromonosporaceae; genus Actinoplanes; species Actinoplanes sp. NPDC051861. The sequence continues at coordinate 80,628 of NZ_JBFAYE010000026.1, read as the reverse complement.
CGCGGTTGCGGAAGTGCAGGTGCTGGTTCCGGGTCAGCGCGCCGGGCAGCAGATGCGCCTCGCAGAGGACCTGGAAACCGTTGCAGATACCGAGCACGGGCAGGCCGCCACGTGCCGCGTCGATGATCGACTCCATCACCGGGGCGAACCGGGCGATGGCGCCGCACCGCAGATAGTCGCCGTACGAGAACCCGCCGGGCAGCACCACGGCGTCGACTCCGTGCAGGTCCGCGTCGCCGTGCCAGAGCCGGACCGACTCCGCGCCGGCGATCCGGGCAGCGCGAGCCGCGTCCCCGTCGTCCAGCGAACCAGGGAAGGTGACCACACCGATGCGCATGGTCAGGCGACCTCCGCCGCGGCGTCCTCGACGATCCGGACCTCGAAGTCCTCGATCACCGGGTTGGCGAGCAACTTGTCGGCGATCTCGCGAGCCCGATCAAGGTCGGGTTCACCGGTGAAATCGATCTCGATCCGGCGACCGATGCGAACAGACGAGACATCGGTGACGCCGAGCCGGGGCAGCGCGTTCGCCACTGCTTGACCCTGCGGGTCGAGGATCTCCGGCTTGAGCATGACGTCGACCACGACGCGAGCCACGGGCACTCCTGACTGATAGGTGTAAGCACGCGAAGCCTACCTGGTAGGGCGTGTCCGCGAGCCACGGGCCGGTGTCGGCGAACCGACCCGACGCTTCCTGAGCTGGGCATCTCGGATGCGTCGCGGGGCCATCACACCGTGATATGTGTCGATTGAATGGTGGGCGGATCGCCGATCTTCCTCTAGGTTGCATCCATCGGATTCGATTTCCCGCGCGCGCAACTCGTCGACCCATCCCCAGAAAGGAATCTCGACGTGCGCATTCGACTTGTGGCCGCCCTGGCCGGCCTCGCGGCCGCCCTGGTGGTGCCGAACGCTGCCCACGCTGACGACGACGTCACGCCCTACATCATCGGCGGGAGCACTGTCTCCTCCGCGCCGTGGGCGGCTGCTGTCCTGAGCAACGGCAGTTTCACCTGCTCCGGGACGATCATCTCGGCCAACTACGTGCTGACCGCCCGGCACTGCATCAGCGGCACCATGTCGGTGCGCGTCGGTAGCGTCAACCGCACCTCCGGCGGCGTGACCCGGACCGTGGCCTCCACGTCCACCCGCTACGACCTCGCCCTGATGCGCCTGAGCAGCTCGGTGAGCACCAGCTACATGCCGCTGTCGAGTGCCTACCCGCCGGTTGGCTCGACCAACTCGATCTACGGCTGGGGCATGACCTGCTACTCGGGCTGCTCGGCGTCGACCACGCTGAAGACCGCCACCGTGCAGGTCACCTCGACCAACCAGACCGACGCGTACGGCGGACGCGCGATCGGCAGCACCCGGATCAACGGCAACGCCTGGCGCGGCGACTCCGGTGGTCCGCAGGTCTACAACGGCGCCCAGGTGGGCGTGGCGTCGACCGCCGACGGTTCGAGCCGTCAGTACTACGGCAGCGTGGCCTACAACCGGGCCTGGATCACGTCAGTCGCCGGCGTCTGATCCTCGCCGAAGAGCGCCCGCCCGTTCAGAGGAAGAGAACGGGCGGGCGCCACCATGTCCGGGGTCAGAGGATCGGCGCGGGCGCGTAACCGGCGGCCTCGGGGTGCCGCTCGGCGATCTCCGCGACCCGCGCGGCCACCGCGGTGACCTGGGCCGGCGCCGCACCGACGAAGGCGGCCCGGTCGGCGACCAGGGTGTCGATCTCGGCGCGGGACAGCCGCAGCCGCCCGTCGGTCGCGAGCCGGTCGAACAGGTCGTTGACGGCCGCGCCCTTCTCGCGCATGGCCAGCGCCACGGCGACCGCGTGCTCCTTGATCACCTCGTGCGCCACCTCGCGGCCGACACCCTTGCGCACGGCGGCGACCAGGACCTTCGTCGTGGCCAGGAACGGCAGGAAGCGGTCCAGCTCGCGGGCGATCACCGCCGGGTACGCCCCGAACTCGTCGAGCACGGTGAGGAACGTCTGGAAGAGCCCGTCGGTGGCGAAGAACGCGTCGGGCAGTGCGACCCGGCGAACCACCGAGCAGGAGACGTCGCCCTCGTTCCACTGGTCGCCGGCCAGCTCGCCGACCATCGACAGGTAACCGCGGACGATCACCGCGAGCCCGTTGACCCGCTCCGACGACCGGGTGTTCATCTTGTGCGGCATCGCCGACGAGCCGACCTGGCCCGGCTTGAAGCCCTCGGTGACCAGCTCCTGGCCGACCATCAGCCGGATCGTGGTGGCCAGCGACGACGGGCCGGCGACGATCTGGGCCAGCGCCGAGACGACGTCGAAGTCGAGCGAGCGCGGGTAGACCTGACCGACGCTCGACAGCACCCGGCTGAAGCCCAGGTGCCCGGCGACGCGCCGCTCCAGCTCGTCGAGGGCCGAGGCGGAACCGTCGAGCAGGTCGAGCTGGTCCGCGGCGGTGCCGACCGGCCCCTTGATGCCACGAAGCGGGTACCGCGCGATCAGGTCGTCCAACCTCTCGTACGCGATGAGCAGCTCCTCGGCGGCCGAGGCGAACCGCTTGCCCAGCGTGGTCGCCTGCGCCGCGACGTTGTGCGAGCGGCCGGTCATCACCAGGTCGGAGTGCTCGACGGCCAGCGCGGCGAGCCGGGACAGGGTGGCCACCACCCGGTTGCGCACCAGCTCCAGCGACGCCCGGATCTGCAGCTGCTCGACGTTCTCCGTGAGGTCGCGCGAGGTCATGCCCTTGTGGATCTGCTCGAATCCGGCGAGCTCGCTGAACTCCTCGATGCGCGCCTTCACGTCGTGCCGCGTGATCCGCTCGCGGGCCGCGATCGACTCCAGGTCGACCCGGTCGAGCACCGCCTCGTACGCCTCGACGGCACCGTCGGGCACCGCCACACCCAGGTCGCGCTGCGCCTTCAGAACGGCGAGCCAGAGCCGCCGCTCCATCCGGATCTTCTCCTCCGGGGACCAGAGCGCGACGAGGTCGGCGGAGGCATAGCGGGCGGCAAGCACGTTCGGGACGGTCACGGCACCGATTCTGTCACGGTGCGGATCAGCTGGTTGCGGGCGGGAAAGCACACGGCATAGCGCCCACATCCGCCAGCGCCAGAATTTTTGTGAGTGGCACACTGCACGAAAACGCGGCAGCCTCGCTAAAGTTACCGGCGAGTAGGTCTGATGCTAATCCCGAAAGGTCCACTGATGACTGATTTCAACCCCGAGGCGCTCTCGTCGATCGGCCCGAAGGAGTTCGCTCAGCTCGTCAAGTCCACGCCGGACGCGAAGATCGCCGAAGTCATGGCGTCGGACGCGCGCACCAAGATCCTCGACGAGGTCTTCAACCGGATGCCGTCGCTGTTCCGCGCCGACAAGGCCGGTGCCACCTCGGCCGTCATTCACTGGGTCATCACGGGTGGTGCCGACGGCTCGAACGACACCTACGAGACGGTGATCGAGAACGGCGCCTGCACCGTCACCAACCAGCCGGCCCGTGACCCGAAGCTGGCCATGACCATGGACGCCGTGACGTTCCTGAAGACCGTCTCCGGCGACGGCAACCCGATGATGCTGTTCATGACCGGCAAGATCAAGGCGAAGGGCGACCTGTCCCTGGCCGCCAGCATCGCCAAGCTCTTCGACATCCCGAAGTCCTGAACGACCCGGCGGGACGGCCGGGGTCTCACAGCAGACCCCGGTCCCTCGCATAGATCGCCGCCTGCGTACGGTCCCGCAGCCCGAGCCGCTCCAGGATCCGCGAGACGTGGTTCTTCACGGTCCCCTCGCTGACGTGCAGCCGGGCGGCGATCTCCCGATTCGTCGCGCCGCCGGCCACCAGCCGCAGCACCGCCTGCTCACGATCGGTCAGATCGACCCGCGGTGTCGGCGGCAAAGCTCGGTCCAGAGCCGCGAGAAGCCGCCGCGAGGCCGCGCTGTCGTGCTGGTCGACACCCTCGTTCACCAGCCGCACCGCCCGCGCCAGCTCCCGCGGCGGCAGATCCTTGAGCAGATATCCCCCGGTGCCCGCCCGCAGCGCCCGCACGACGTACTCCTCGTCGTCGAACGTGGTCAGCATCAGCACCCGGCAGGCCGGCAGCTTCTCCCGCAGCAGCTCGGCCGCGCGCAGACCGTCGAGCACCGGCATCCGGACGTCCATCAGCACCACGTCCGGGCGGGTCTGCACGGCCAGCGCCACCGCCTCCCGGCCGTCCGCCGCGGTGCCGACCACCTCGATGCCGGGCTCGATGCTCAGCAGCGACGCGATCCCCTCCCGGATCAGCGCCTGATCGTCCGCCACCAGGACGCGGACCACCTGGTCACTCATGCGACCGGCAGCCGGGCGACGACGCGGGTCCCGGCGCCCGGCGCGGACTCGACTCGCACGCTGCCACCCAGGGCGGCCAGCCGCTCGCGCATCCCGGACAGCCCGTTGCCGTCAGCGGACTCCACCGCGAAGCCCCGCCCGTTGTCGGCCACCTCCAGCACCACCGTCCCGTCCGCGCAGCGGAGAACCACCGACACCCGATCGGCGCCGGCGTGACGGCGAGCGTTCGTCAGTGCCTCCTGAGCCACCCGGTAGAGGGCCACCCGATCATGCTCGGGGACCCCAGCGTCGATCTCCAGGGTCACCCGGAAACCCGGGTCGTCGAGGTTCCGGGCGAGTGACTCCAGCGCCACGGCCAGGGAGAAGGGCTCCGCACGCAAACTGCCGACGGATTCGCGTACCTCTTGAAGAGCCCGGCCCGCAGCCGACCGTGCGTCGGCGACGGCCTGATCCGCCGCCGCCGCGTCCCGTTCCCGGAAGGCCTCCGCCTTCGCCAGCTGCACGCTGACCGCGGTGAGGTGATGTCCCACGCTGTCGTGGATGTCGCGGGCCAGCCGGTTCCGCTCGCTCGCCGCGCTCAGCTCGGCCACCTGCCGCTGCGCCAGCCGCAGATCCGTCACCAGCCGCTCGGCCCGCATCCGGCTACGCCGCTGCTCCGCGGCGATGGCCGCCGCCGCGACCGCCAGCACCATGCCGATGAAGAGCATCAGCAGATCCGAGACGATCTCCGGCTCGGTCCACCACCGGGGCACGAACGACGCCCGGGCCACCGCCGCCACCAGGTAGGCCGCCGCCAGTCCCAGCCCGGCACGCGGACCCAGCGAGAAGTACGCGAAGAACGGCACCAGCACGTAGAGCGCGCGAGCGAACCCACCCGGATCCGCCGCGTTCACCAGCTCGAGCAGCACCACGCGCGCGGCGACCAGCACGATCGCCCACATCCGCGCCCCGCGCCGGTCCACCTGCTCGACCACGAGCAGCCCGAGCAGCGCGACGACGAACACCGTCAGCCGCCCCGCCGACGTGTCCGGCGCCAGCCCGGCACCGGCGAAGTAGAGGCCGGTGATCAGCACCGCGACGTACAGCAGCGAGGCCATCCACCGCAGCGGCGGCGCATCCACAGCCATGCTCGTCAGGCTAGGCAAGCGACCCGGGATTTCCTACCCGCCGATGGTCATGTGCCGTTCGGCGGCCACCGGCCCGAGGTCTGGCCGCGCGGCACTGCCCCGCTCCCGCGCCGACCGGCACCTTGACGGCATGAACGATCGCGACCTCTACCGCCTCGCCGGCCTGGCCGGACTCATCGGCGGCCTGCTGACCCTCATCGCCGTCACCCGCCGGGCCGGCCTGATCCCCGAGAACGCCTTCACCCACGCCCTGGCGCCGCCCGCCTCCGCGCTGCTCCTGCTGACGCTGACGGCTCTCTACCTCTGCCAGCGACACACGGCCGGCCGGCTCGGCCTGACCGGTTTCGTGCTGAACCACCTCGGACTGAGCGGCCTGTTCGCCATCGAGTTCCTGACGCACGCGGTCCTGCAGTACCAGGACGCCGCCACCCGCGAGGCCGTGCTGACCGGCCCCGGCCGCCCCTACTTCCTGACGGTCGCGCTGATCTTCATCCTCGGCGTCCTGCTCTTCGGCATCGCGTCCTGGCGAGCCGGAGTCCTGCCCCGGCCCGCCCTGGTCCTGTACGTGGTGGGCCTCTGTGCCGCCGCGCTTCGAGCCGCTGTACCGGAAGCCGTCTATCTGACCGGTCTCACCCTGGGCAGCGCCGGCGTCCTCTACCTCTCGACGGCGCTGCTCCAGACCAAGGACATCCTGGTCAGATCGTGATCCGGCCCTCCACGGCCTTGAGGGCGATGTCCCGGCGGAACTGAGCACCCTCCAGGCGCACCTCGTCCACCAGCGCATATGCCGCATCCCGGGCACCCGCCAGGTCCGCACCCACAGCCGTCACGCTCAGCACCCGGCCACCGGCGGACACCAGCTCACCGGCGTCGTTGAGCGCGGTGCCCGCGTGGATGACGCCGGGACGCTCGCCGCCGGAGATCACGTCGCCGGTCCGCGGCACACCGGGGTAGTTGTGGCTCGCCACGACGACCGTGATCGCCGAGCCGCCCTTCCACCGCAGCGGGGGGTGGTCGGCGAGCGTTCCGGTGGCCGCGGCGTTCAGCAGCCCGGCCAGCGGCGTGTCCAGCAGGGCGAGGACCACCTGGGTCTCCGGGTCGCCGAAGCGCGCGTTGAACTCGATGACCTTGGGCCCGGCCGGGGTCAGCGCGAGGCCGACGTAGAGCAGGCCGGCGAACGGCGTACCGCGGCGGCGCATCTCGGCGAGCGTCGGGTGGACCGTCTCGCGCAGCACCCGCTCGACCAGGTCCGCGGGCACCCAGTCCAGCGGGGCGTACGCGCCCATGCCACCGGTGTTGGGGCCCTCGTCGTTGTCGGACAGGCGCTTGAAGTCCTGCGCCGGCATCAGCGGCGCCGCGGCGGTTCCATCGGTGACCACGAAGAGTGACACCTCGGGGCCGGAGAGGTATTCCTCGAGGACCGACGAGCCGCACGCCTCCGCGTGGATCAGTGCCTCGTCGAGGTCGTCGGTGACCACGACGCCCTTACCGGCGGCGAGGCCGTCGTTCTTGACGACGTACGGCGCACCGAGCTCGTCGAGTGCCGCGCGGACGGCGGCCATGTCGGTGCAGGCGAACGAGCGAGCGGTGGGAACGCCGGCGGCGGCCATGACCTCCTTGGCGAACGCCTTGGAGCCCTCGAGCTTGGCGGCGGCCGCGCTCGGGCCGAAGCAGGCGATGCCCTTGGCCCGGACCGCGTCGGCGACGCCGGCCACCAGTGGGGCCTCCGGGCCGATCACGACGAGGTCGGCACTCAACTCGACGGCGAGCGCCGCGACCGCGGCGGGATCGGTGGCCTTCACCTTGTGCAGCTCGGCGACCTGGGCAATGCCCGGATTGCCAGGCGCTGCGGCCAGGAAGTCGACGGACGGGTCGGCGGCTAACCCGACGGCGAGCGCGTGCTCGCGCCCACCGGAGCCGATCAGAAGTACGCGCACGACACCCAATCCTACCTAGCGTAAACTTCGGCAGTACCCGGGCTCCTCCAGGTACGACCTTGGGGAAAGGCATCACGCAAGTGCCGGTGATCGTGTTGGTCGGCGCCCAGTGGGGCGACGAGGGCAAGGGCAAAGCCACAGACCTGCTGGGTGACCGGCTCGACTACGTGGTCAAGTTCAACGGTGGCAACAACGCGGGCCACACCGTCGTCATCGACGGTGAGAAGTACGCACTCCACCTTCTTCCGAGTGGAATCCTCTCCCCGAACGTCGTACCCGTGATCGGCAACGGCGTCGTGGTGGACCTCAACGTCCTGTTCCAGGAGATCGACGGCCTGGAGGCCCGTGGCATCGACACGTCCCGGCTGCGGATCAGCGCGAACGCGCACGTGATCGCGTCGTACAACCGGTCGATGGACAAGGTCAGCGAGCGGTTCCTGGGCGCGCGGCGGATCGGCACCACCGGCCGCGGCATCGGCCCGACGTACGCGGACAAGATGAACCGGATCGGCATCCGGGTCCAGGACCTGTTCGACGAGTCGATCCTGCGGCAGAAGGTGACCGCCGCGCTGGCGTTCAAGAACCAGGTGCTGTCGAAGATCTACAACCGGAGCGCGGTGAAGGGCGAGGAGGTCGTCCAGGAGCTGCTCTCCTATGTCGAGCGGCTCCGGCCGTACGTCGCCGACACCGCCCTGGAGCTGTCCCAGGCCATCGACGGTGGGAAGGTCGTGCTCTGCGAGGCCGGCCAGGCCACCCTGCTCGACGTGGACCACGGCACCTACCCGTTCGTGACCAGCTCGAACGCGACGGCCGGCGGCGCCTGCACCGGCTCCGGCATCCCGCCGACCCGGATCGACCGGGTGGTCGCGGTGCTCAAGGCGTTCACGTCGCGCGTCGGTGAGGGCCCGTTCCCGACCGAGCTGCACGACAAGTTCGGCGACTACCTGCGCGAGGTCGGCCACGAGTACGGGACGACCACCGGCCGCCCCCGCCGGATCGGCTGGCTCGACCTGGTGATCGGGCGGTATGCGCAGCGCATCAACGGCGTCACCGACTTCGCGCTGACCAAACTGGACAATTACGACGGGCTGGACGAGATTCCGGTCTGTGTGGCGTACGACGTGAACGGTGTCCGGCACGACGAGATGCCGATCAACCAGACCGACTTCCACCACGCGAAGCCGATCTACGAGACGCTGCCCGGCTGGAAAGAGGACATCTCCGGCTGCCGCAAGTTCGAGGACCTGCCGAAGGACGCGCAGAACTTCGTCGAGTTCGTCGAGCAGCGGATCGGCGCGCGCATCTCGATCGTCGGCGTCGGCCCGGGCCGCGAGGCGGTCATCGAGCGGAACTCGGTTCTCTGACCGTGTTCGACGTCGTACTCCTCAGCCTGGCGGAGGGTGACTCCTGCAGCGGCCGCGCTCCGCGTACCCCGATGCTGGCCTGCGCCGACGCCTTGCGCGCGGCGGGCGCGAAGGTGGAGACCGTCGTGGCCTCCTCCGACCAGGAGATCGACGCGGTGCTCGCCCGGTTCGACGGCCCTGCCCGCCCGGACGGCCTGACCTGGCCCTCTCTCGACGAGGGCAAGCGGCTGGTGGTGGCCACCGCCACCGACGGGCAGTTGCGCGCCGTCGTGCGCCGGCTGGTCCGCAGGTACGCGCCGCCGCCGAGCAAGCGGCCGGCCGACCTGAACACCGACCGGACCGTGCCGGACCTGCCACCGCTGGCAATCCTGCCGCTCGACCCGGGCAACTCCGAGGACCTCGCCGCTCAGCTGGGCCTGCCCCGCACTCCGGCCGCCGTGGCCGAGGCCGTGCTGAACGGCACGGTCCGCCGGCTCGACCTGCTGCGCAACGACGGCGGCTCGATCACGCTGGACGGCGCGCTGCTCGGCGGTGCGAACGACGACGGCAAGGCGGTGCCGTGGCGCGGCCGGGTCGAGGTCGACGACGCGCTGCTCTCCGACGGCGAGGAGCCGATCCTCGCCTGCGTGGTGGGCAACGCGGCGGGTTACGCCGAGTTCGACGGGCTGCGGCTGCTGGCCGAGGGAGATCCGACCGACGGCCGGGTCGAGGTCGCGGTTGCGGTCCCGGTCGTGGTCAAGCAGCGTTTCAAAGGCACGAGGGTACGGGTGGAGGTGCGCCGCGCCCGGGGAAGGGCGGTGTCCGTGCTGCCCCGCGAGGCCGAGTTGCAGTTCCTCGACGACGGAGTGGCGGGTTCGACCAACCGTAAGCGAAGCTGGTGGACCGAGCAGGGCGCGTGGGCGGTGTACGCGGGGTAACCCGCTGGATGGGAGGTCACATCCGTGGAGGACGAGAACGCCGACCGCGTCCACGTCCCGAATGACTCCGGGCCCGCACGGGACGTGGAGCCGTTCTGGGCCGAGGACGAGCCGGAGGAGACTCCGGTGCACGGCCGGCCCGTTCCGCTTCCGCCCGCCGGGGTGGTCGAGGTCGAGCCGGGCGTGTTCCAGCCGCCCGGTCCGCCGGGGGTGCACGTCCCCCAGCAGCGGGTGACGTTCGAGGCGCCGACGCAGCCGTGGCCGGTGGTCGACGGCCGGCCGGTCTCGCCTGCCCAGCCGCCGGTGCCACCGCCGGTCCAGCCGGTCACCTTCCTGCCGCCTCACGGACAGCCGCCACCGCCTCACCAGGGCCAGCCGCCGGGGCAGAACCAGATGCCGCCGGACTCGCCGTGGGCCCAGCCGTTGCGGCGAGCGCCGGAGCCGCCGCTCCCACAGGTCACACCGCCTCCGGCCGAGCCGGGCGTCTATCAGGTCGGCGCGCAGCCGCCCGGGACGGTCTACCAGCCGCCGGAGGAGCCACCGCCGGCCGCGCCAGTCGACCCGTTCGAGGAACTCGCCCTGATCGCCGACGGCACGCCGACAGCGGAGGAGTTCGCCCGCCGCAGGCTGGCCCGGCCGATTCAGCAGAACGCGACCATGGGCCCGCGGGCGATGCTCAAGAAGGGCACCCTCGGCCTGGTCAAGCTCGCGCCCGGCAAGCGCGAGGTGGAGTACAAACAGGACGTCGAGAAGGTGCGGCGCAACTTCGGTGGCCTGCGCCAGGTGACCGTGGTCAACCCGAAGGGCGGCGCCGGCAAGACGGTCGCCGTGCTGCTGCTCGCGATGACGTTCGGCCAGAAGCGTGGCGGTTATGTGCTGGCCTGGGACAACAACGAGACCCAGGGCACCCTCGGGATGCGGGCGCAGCAGGACTTCCACGCGCGGACGGTCCGGGACATGATGCGCGACCTGCATCTCTTCCAGGGCGCGCAGGGCCGGGTCGGCGACCTCTCGCAGTACGTCCGGGCGCAGGGCGAGGGCATGTTCGACGTGCTCGCCTCGGACGAGTCCGCGACCGCCGGCGAGATGCTCACGGCCGGCGCGTTCGCCGAGATCCGCGACGTGGTGAGCCGGTTCTACAAACTGATCTTCGTGGACACGGGCAACAACGTGCGCGCCGAGAACTGGATGGCCGCCATCGACGCCACCGACCAGCTGGTGATCACGATGTCGGCCCGCAACGACTCGGCCGAGCCCGCCGCCCGCATGCTCGACCACCTGGAGCAGGCGGGCCGGCGCCGGCTGGTCCGCGAGGCGGTCACCATCGTGACCGTGCCGCCGACCCGCAAGGACATCGACCTGCCCGCCATCGAGCAGCACTTCGCCGCCCGCACCCGGGCGGTTCTGCTGGCCCCCTACGAGAGGCTGATCGACTCGGGCGAGCCGATCCGCTACGGCGAGCTCTCCGGCAACTCGAAGGACGCCTGGCTGAAGATCGCCGCAGCAGTCGCCGAGGGCCTCTGAAGAACAAAACAAACCCGTGTGTGGATTTCGGCCTCGGTACGAGCCCGAAATCCACACACATTGGTTGGTCAGGAGAGGGCGTCGGCGGCGGCCGGGTCGCTGTCGCGCAGGAACTGGGTGCACCGCGCGGCCTCGTCGGCCTCACCGATCGCGGCGGCAGCCAGCGCCAGGGCGTGCAGGCAGCGCAGGAAACCGCGGTTCGGCTCGTGGGCCCAGGGCACCGGCCCGTGACCCTTCCAGCCGTTGCGGCGCAGTGCGTCCAGGCCGCGGTGGTAACCCGTGCGGGCGTACGCGTACGCCGTGACCGGCTCGCCGGCGGCGAGCGCGTCGGTGGCCAGCGGCGCCCAGGCGGCGCTGTAGGCGGGGTGGTCGGCGGCGACCGCCTTGAAGGCCTCGACCGTGCTGGCCTCGGACAGCGCCTTGTCGGCGACGGCGTCGGCGGGCAGGAGGGTGGCCGGCGGCTCGGGAAGGAGGTTCTGCATGACCTCATTCAACCCGGCCGCCCGGGGTAAATTCCGTCGGACCCGCTCAGTCCCAGGCGCGGCCCAGACGGAAGAGCCGATCGGCGTACTCGATCTGGGTCTGCCACTCGTCCGGCCACGCACTCAGGCCCAGTGACGCACCGGCGAAGGCACCCGCCAGGCACGCGATGGAGTCGGAGTCGCCGGAGGAGGCCGCGCCGCGGCCGAGGACCGCGACCGGCTCGTCCGGGGAGATCAGATAGACGTAGAGCGCGGTGGCCAGCGCCTCCTCGGCGATCCAGCCGGCACCGGTGACCAGGCACGGGTCGCCGTCGAAGCGACCGGTGGCCAGCGCCTCGGCGACCCGGTCCAGCGCCGACGCGCACTCGTCCCATCCGGTGGCGATGAAGTCCTCCGGCGAGGCGGCTCCGGAGCGCTGCCAGAGACCTCCGAGCCATTCCGAGCGATAAATCTTGCGCTGCTCATCGCAGCGTTGGCGGAGGGCGGCGAGCAGGTCGGCCGGCGCGAGGCCGTCGATCAACCAACGGCATGCGTACGCGGTGAGCTCACTGGCGGCAAGCCCGGTCGGGTGCCCGTGGGTCAGCCCGGCCTGCAGTTGCGCCGCTCCGGCCCGCTGATCGTCGCTCAGCCCCGGCACCAGCCCGACCGGTGTGACCCGCATGTTGGCGCCGCAGCCCTTCGACTCGGCCTGGGTGGCCCGGGTCCAGGGCCGGCCGTCGGCGAGCGCCGCACAGGCACGCAGACAGGTCATGCCGGGTGCGCGGTCGTTCTCCGGGCTCGCCGCCCACTCCAGGAACCGCCGCCGCAGCACCGGCTCGAACGTCGCGGGCGTCAGCGTGGTCACCTCACGCAGAGCCTCACCGACCGCGAGCGCCATCTGGGTGTCGTCGGTGACCAGCGCGGGTTCACCCTCCAGACGGCGTGGCCCGCCGGGACCGTATCTGGCGACGATCTCGTCGTACGGCCGGAACTCGGTGGGTTTGCCCAACGAGTCCCCGTACGCCAATCCGAAGAGCGATCCCGACGCAGCACGCATGCCGACAACTCTAGGGGCTGTCCTGCCGATGACCCGAGTGCGAGGCGAGGTCCAGGTGGTGGCTGGCGTCGGCCGGGCGAAGGTCGCATACCGGGGTTGTATGCGGCCTTTGACCGGACGCCGTCAGGCGCCGCCTGGGCCACGCCGCAGCCCCGGGTGATCGGCAGGACAGCCCCTGGGTAAAGGCCGGGGTCACCGAAACGGGCTGGTTCGCCCCGCGCAAGATGGACGGTATGCCGGATCCCCTGCAACCAGTTCTCGGCGGTGACGCGCCGTTCGACGCAGCCGAGTTCGAGATCGAGTCCCGTGCCGAACTCGACGTCCACCTCGCCAAGCACAACCTGGCCGGCCTCGCCGTCCTGGGCCTGCGCCTCGACCGCGAACCGCCGGACCTCTCCGGCGTGGACGTGCACGGCTCGCTCTTCGTCGGCTGCGAGTTCGCCTCGGCCGAGGTGGAGATCGACCTGATCCGCCGGGGCGCGCACGTGGTGCCGCCCTTCGACGACCTGCCCTATCCGACCCATCCGGCCCTGCTCTACACACCCGAGGACCTGGCGTCCGGATTCGCCGAGGGCGGGTTCGCCGGAATGTACGACACGGTCGTCTTCGACCACTTCGTCGCGCACGGCGGCGCGGTACCGCACCTGCGGGAGGCGCTCGCCCAGCGGCTGCACGACGCCGGGATCGACAACGCGCTCGGCAAGGCCCTGTCGGCGTGGGCGGCCACACACGGCCACGAGGGCGCGGTCGGGATCATGGGCGGTCACGCCGAGCCGCGCGGCTCGGCGGCGTACCGGATGGTCGCGGACCTGACCCGCAAGCTGGCCGGTGCGGGCCGGCTCGTGGTGACCGGTGGCGGCCCGGGCGTCATGGAGGCGGCGAACCTGGGGGCGTACTTCGCGTCGCGCACCGGGGCGGAGCTCGCGGCGGCGATCGACACGCTGGCCGGTGCGCCGCACTTCACCGACCACGACCCGTACACCGCGGCGGCGCTGGCGGTGCGGGAGGCGTACCCGGTCGCCGAGACCGACCTCGCCGGTCGCCTCCAGCACGGCGGCCTGGCCCTGCCCACCTGGCTGTACGGCCACGAGCCCGCCAACCTGTTCGCCGGCCAGATCGGAAAATACTTCTCCAACGCCGTCCGCGAGGACTCGATCCTGCGGCTGTCCCGCGGCGGCATCGTCTTCGCGCCCGGCTGGGCCGGCACGGTGCAGGAGATCTTCCAGGCCGCGACGAAGACCTTCTACCGCACCGACGGCCCGTCCGGCGCGTTCGTCTTCCTCGGCACCGGCCACTGGTCGAAGCTGCCGGTGGCGGACCTGCTGGGGCCGCTGTTGGCTCGCTCCCCGCACGGCGACCAGTCCGGCCTGATCGTGGTGACCGACTCGCTGGACGAGGCGTTGGCGGCCCTGCACGGATGATCTGGCGGGCATACCGCACACTGCCCTCATGGTGAGCTTCGTGGTGGTGGTCGCGTGCCTGTTCACGACGGCGTTCTTCGCGGTCGCCCTGGCCGCGTCCGTGATCATCTTCCGTAAGGCCCGGCGGGGCCGGGACAGCGGCCGGTACGGCCACGGCCACAAGGGCCGCGGCCACTCCGGCGGCGGCGCCTACTACGACAGCAACTCGTCGTCCGACTGGGGCGACTCCCGCCATGACGACGGCGGCAGCTCGTGGGGCGACAGCGGCGGTGGCTGGGGCGGCGACAGCGGTGGCGGGGGTGGCGACAGCGGCGGCGGCGGAGGCGGTGGCGGCGACTGACCGGCCACAGTGGCGCGAACCGCTCACACTGCAGCCATGCTGACGATGACGCTCTTCCTCCTGGGTCTCCTGGTGGCCGTCTCGCTGATGGTCTACGTCGCCGGTAAGGCGAGCCGGGAGAACCGCCACCAGCGCCACGCCGCCACGGGCTACATCGGCGGCTCGGCCTACCACGGAACCGGCGAGACCGGCTTCTCCGGTGACTCCTGCGACAACAGTGGCTCCGGCGGCGGCTGGGGTGGCGGCGACTTCGGCGGCGGCAGCAGCGGCGGCGGGGACGGCGGAGGTGGCGGCGGAAGCTGCTGAAACGGCCTAGTGACGGACTGGCGCGGGTACCGCACACTGCAGCCATGGTGATGATTCTGCTGTTCGTCGCGGTAGTGGTGATCGCCCTGATGGTCACGCTCCACCGGAGGCAGCGCCGGGCCGGCTGGGTCGCGGGCGCCGAGCACCAGCCCGACGCGAGCCGCTACCTGGGCTACACGCCCTACCATGGCGGCCTCGACGGTGGCGGCAGCGCGGCCGCCGGCGGCGGGGGCTGCGACGGCGGTGGCGGCGGAAGCTGCTGATCAGGCGCCGCGGACGCGGCTTGATCAGGCGATATGGACGCGGCGCCAGTGCACGGCCGGCAGGTCCGCCTCCGGCACGTCGGTGAGGCCGTTCTCGTCCATCGCGTTGTAGATCGCGAGGCGCGCGCCGTCGAAGAGGAACTCGACGGCGTGCAGCACTCGCGGCCGCCAGTCCGCCGAGGTGGTCCGCTCGATGACGTTGACCGCCCGCAGCGGGCGGCCCCGGGCGTTGCGCAGCGCGGCGTGCGGGTCCGAACGCCAGTCGAAGTGCTCGTACCAGTCGATCGGGATCGACATGTCGATCTGGTCCCAGGTGATCGCACACTCGTCGAACTTACGGTGAGTGATCTCGATCTGACTCATCCCGAAGTCGAGGATCACCGGGCCGTCGGCGAACCAGCCGCGCTGGCTCATGTCCCACATCAGCCAGCTTGATCTCAGCTTGCGTCCGATGAGCCGGACGAACATGTGTCGATGCGCGGCGGCGAGTGTCTCGGCGTCGTGGTGCCATTCGGGTTTCCAACCCTCGATGCCGAGCAAGATCACCGTCCCTAGATCAAGAGGGACGATGGTACCCACGCCGCTGCGTGACATCGCAAGACAACGACGGCCGGTCCCCGCGTACGGGGACCGGCCGTGGCAGTTTGATTACTTCGAGAGAGTGGTTCCGGTCGACCGAAGGTGCTCGCACGCCTCGATGACGCGCTTGGCCAGACCGTTCTCGGCCAGCTTGCCCCAGGCGCGCGGGTCGTATGCCTTCTTGTTGCCGACCTCACCGTCAACCTTGAGGACGCCGTCGTAGTTGCGGAAGAAGTGGTCCGCGACCGGGCGGGAGAACGCGTACTGCGTGTCGGTGTCGATGTTCATCTTCACCACGCCGAAGTCCAGGGCGCCGTGGATCTCCGAGAGCAGCGAGCCGGAGCCGCCGTGGAAGACCAGGTCGAGCGGCTTCTCCTTGCCGTACTTCGCGCCGATCGCGTCCTGGATCTCCTTGAGGATCTCCGGGCGGAGCTTGACGTTGCCCGGCTTGTAGACGCCGTGCACGTTGCCGAAGGTGAGGGCGGTCAGGTAGCGGCCCTTCTCACCCAGGCCCAGGGCGGCGGCGGTGGCCAGGCCGTCCTCGACAGTGGAGTACAGCTTGTCGTCGATCGCGGCCGAGACGCCGTCCTCCTCGCCACCGACGACGCCCACCTCGATCTCCAGGATGATCTTGGCGGCGGCGGTCGCGGCGAGCAGTTCCTCGGCGATCTGGAGGTTCTCGTCCAGCGGCACGGCCGAGCCGTCCCACATGTGCGACTGGAACAGCGGCGCCTTGCCGGCGGCCACCCGCTCCTTGGAGACCTCGATCAGCGGGCGCACGAAGGAGTCGAGCTTGTCCTTCGGGCAGTGGTCGGTGTGCAGCGCGATGTTGATCGGGTAGTGCTTCGCGACCTCGGTGGCGAACTCGGCCAGCGCCACGGCGCCGGTGACCTTGTTCTTGATGGTCGGGCCGGACACGTACTCGGCTCCACCGGTGGAGATCTGGATGATGCCGTCGCTGCCGGCCTCCGCGAAGCCCTGCAGGGCGGCGTTGAGGGTCTGCGAGGACGTCACGTTGATCGCCGGGTAGGCGAACGCGCCGGCCTTGGCGCGATCGATCATTTCGGCGTAGACCTCGGGAGAAGCGATAGGCATCAGTGCGCTCCTTGCTCTTTGGTACGGGAAGCAGAGGGCAGGACCGCGCTGTCCTCCAGCAGGAAGTATTCCGCAGTCGCGCTGCGTAGCGGAAACGACCCCGAAACTCGTAACCGGCGAACCGGCGATCTGTCGGCTCGTGCCGGTTTGTGCGGCATCTTCGCTGGGGAAGGCGGACCATGGACGAGAGTCGTCGACAGAGAGGGGAGCCCACATGACGCGCCCGATGGACGAGGTCGACCTCGAGACGCCCGAGGTGGACGCGGCCGAGCAGTCCAGGCTCGCCGTTCCGGGCCTGCTCGACGACGAGCCCGAGGAGATGCCCGCGATCACCGAGGCCAACGAGTGGGACGCGCAGGAGCAGGGCCGCGTCGTCGAGTTCGACGACGACTACCGCTGACCCGGCACGCCGCAAATAGATCGCCGGGATTCGGCGGCGCTGCGACCATCGACGGGTGCTGCTCACACTGACGACCACACACCGGCCCGCCACCGACCTCGGGTACCTGCTGGTCAAGCATCCGGATCGGGTGCACTCCTTCGACGTGCCCACCGGTACGGCGTACGTCCTCTACCCCGAGGCGACCGACGACCGGTGCACCGCCGCGCTGATGCTGGATGTCGACCCGCAGCGGCTGCGCGCGCAGAAGGACGCCTTCGAGCTGAGCCAGTATGTGAACGACCGCCCGTACGCCGCCTCCAGCCTCCTCGCCAGCGCCCTCGCCAAGGTGTTCCGCACCGCCCTGCGCGGCGTCTCCCGCGACCGTCCGGAGCTGGCCGCCGGCGCGATCCCGCTGGAGGTCCGCGTGCCCGTGCTGCGCGGCACCGCCGACCTGGTCACCCGCCTGTTCGGCCCGCTCGGCTGGACGGTTGCCGCGGAGCCGATCCCGTTCGAGCCGGAGATCGGGGGTGACAGTCGCTACGTCGACCTGCGGCTCACCGGCGAGCTGCGGCTGGCCGACGCGCTCAACCACCTCTACGTGCTGCTTCCCGTCCTCGACGACGGCAAGCACTACTGGGTCGCGCCGGACGAGATCGAGAAGTTGCTGCGCTCCGGCGAGGGCTGGCTCGCCGGCCACCCGGAGAAGGTGCTGATCGCCCGGCGTTACCTGGCCCACCGCAAGTCGCTGGCGACGACCGCGCTGCAGCTGCTGGAGGCGGATCAGGAGCCGGCGGACACCGAGGAGGAGGCCGAGCTGCCGGTCGCGCGCAAGGCACCCCTCGCCGAGCAGCGCCGCGACGCGGTCCTGGCCGCGCTGGCCGAGGTGCGCGCCGCCCGCGTGCTGGACCTCGGCTGCGGCGGTGGCGCCCTGCTCACCGCGCTGCTGAGGAACAGGCAGTTCACCGAGATCGTCGGCGCCGACGTGTCCAGCCGCGCGCTGGATCAGGCCGCCCGCCGGCTGCGGCTGGACCGGCTGCCGGAGCGGCAGAGGGACCGGATCCGGCTGATCCAGACCGCGCTGACCTACCGCGACGACCGGCTGACCGGCTTCGACGCGGCGGTGCTCATGGAGGTGATCGAGCACGTCGACCTGCCCCGGCTGCCCGCTCTGGAGTCGGCGGTCTTCGGGCACGCGCGGCCCGGCGCGGTCGTCGTGACCACGCCGAACGTCGAGTACAACGTGCACTACGAGGGCCTGGTCGGGATGCGGCACTCGGACCACCGCTTCGAGTGGACGCGCGCCGAGTTCGCGGCCTGGGCCCACCGGGTCGCTTCGGCGTACGGCTACACCGTCACGATCCGCGGCGTCGGCGACCCCGACGAGTCAACCGGCGCGCCCACCCAGCTCGCCCTGTTCACCACTGATGAGGAGGTGTCCGCATGATCCTCGACGTACCCGAGCTCAGCCTCGTCGCGCTCGTCGGCATCTCCGGCTCCGGCAAGTCGACGTTCGCGCGTGCCCACTTCAAGCCGACCCAGGTGCTCTCCTCGGACTTCTTCCGCGGCCTGGTCGCCGACAACGAGAACGACCAGTCGGCCTCCGGTGACGCCTTCGAGGTCCTGCACTACGTGGCCGCCAAGCGGCTGGCCGCCGGCCGCCTGACCGTGGTGGACGCGACCAACCTGCAGCCGCACGCCCGCGCCGGCCTGGTCAAGGTCGCCAGGGAGCACGACGTGCTGCCGGTGGCGATCGTGCTGGACGTTCCCGAGCCGCTGGCCTGGGAGCGCACACAGGCGCGTGCGGACCGCACCTTCGGCCGCCCGGTTCTCGCCCGGATGCACCGTGACCTGCGCCGGTCCCTCGGTCAGCTGGCCAAGGAGGGCTTCCGGAAGATCCACGTGCTGCGCGGGCCGGACGAGATCGCGGCCGCCGGGATCCGCTACGAGAAACTCTTCAACGACCGCCGCGACGAGCACGGACCGTTCGACATCGTCGGCGACGTGCACGGGTGCCGGGCCGAGCTCGAGCTGCTGCTCGCCAGGCTGGGCTGGGACCTGGTCCGCGACGAGCAGGGCCGCCCGGTCGACGCCGTGCACCCGGAGGGCCGCAAGGCGGTCTTCGTCGGCGACCTGGTCGACCGCGGCCCGGACTCCCCGGGCGTGCTGCGCCTGGTGATGGGCATGGTCGCGGCCGGGCACGCCATCTGTGTGCCGGGCAACCACGAGCAGAAGCTGGCCCGCAAGCTGAACGGCCGCAACGTGCAGCTCACCCACGGTCTCCCGGAGACCCTGGAGCAGCTCGCCGCCGAGCCGGACGAGTTCGTGCGTGAGGTGCGGGCCTTCATCGACGGCCTGGTCAGCCACTACGTGCTCGACGACGGCAGGCTGGTGGTCGCGCACGCCGGGCTCAAGGAGGCGTACCACGGCCGGGCTTCCGGCCGGGTGCGCAGCTTCGCGCTCTACGGCGAGACGACCGGCGAGACCGACGAGTACGGCCTGCCGGTTCGGTACCCCTGGGCGAACGACTACCGGGGTTCGGCCGCGGTCGTCTACGGCCACACGCCGACACCGACAGCAGAGTGGATCAACAACACGATCTGCCTGGACACCGGCTGCGTCTTCGGCGGCGCGCTCACCGCGCTCCGCTGGCCGGCGCGCGAGGTGGTCTCGGTTCCGGCGGCGAAGGAGTACTACGCGCCGGCGCGACCGCTGGTCACGGTCGCGACCAAACCCGAGCGGGGCTTGGACATCGCGGACGTTACGGGCCGTCGTCACCTTGATTATGGGTACGGGAAGACGACCGTCCCCGCCGAGAACTCGGCAGCCGCCCTGGAGGTCATGGGCCGGTTCGCCGTGGACCCGGAGACGCTGGTCTGGCTGCCGCCCACCATGGCGCCGTGCACGAGTTCGACCGTGGACGGCTTCCTGGAGCACCCGTCCTCCGCCCTCGCCGACCTGCGCGCGGCCGGGGTGGACCGGGTCGTGTGCGAGGAGAAGCACATGGGCTCCCGTGCCGTGGTGCGCGTCTCCCGCACCGGTGACCGCGACGCGATCTGGACCCGGACCGGCCGGCCGTTCTTCGGGCCGGAACTCAACGATCCGCTGCTCGCCCGGGTCCGGGCCGCCGCCGAGCCGCTCCTCACCGAGCTGGACACCGACTGGCTGCTGCTCGACGCCGAGCTGCTGCCCTGGTCGGCCAAGGCCGGGTCGCTGATCCGCGACCAGTACGCGAGTGTCGGCGCCGCCGGCCGCTCCGCGCTGCCCGTCGCGCTCGCGCTGCTCGACCAGGCCGGCGCACGCGGGCTGGACGTGGGCGGGCTGCGCGACCACCTGGAGCTGCGGTCAACCGAGATCGACGGCTACTCGGCGGCATACCGGGCGTACGTGAAGCCGACCGACGGCCTCACGGGCGTCACACTGGCGCCCTTCGCGGTGCTGGCCGGCGCCGGCGTCTCGTACGCGAAAAAGGACCACGACTGGCACCTCGCGCTCGCGGACCGCCTGGTCGCGGCAGACCCGGAGCTCTTCACCCCGACCCGGCGGATGATCGTGGATCTCGCCGATCCGGCGGCGGAGGCGGCCGCGACCGACTGGTGGATGACGCTGACCGCGGCCGGCGGCGAAGGGATGGTGGTCAAGCCGTGGGCCGGGCTCGCCGTGACCGACCCCCGGGGACGGCTCGTGCAGCCGGGCGTGAAGTGCCGCGGGCGTGAGTACCTGCGGATCATCTACGGTCCCGAGTACACCCGGCCGGAGCAGCTGGACCGGCTGCGGCGACGCAACCTGGGCCGCAAGCGCGCGCTCGCCCTGCGCGAGCACGGGCTGGGCCTGGCGGCGCTGGACCGGCTGGCCGAGGGTGCTCCCGCATGGCGCGTCCACGAGCTGGTCTTCGCCATCCTGGCGGCCGAGTCGGAGCCGGTCGACCCGCGGCTCTGAGCTGTCCGGGGAGTTTCTCGGTGGGCACACGGTATCCACAGCGTTCATACAGGTTCCGGGTAATCGACTGCCGGTACCCTGGCTCCTCGTGGACACCCATGCGCTCACCGAGACGCTCGCGCTGAACCCGATGGACCCGAAGGACCTGCTCCAGGCCTTCGGGTTGCCGGGCGTTCTCGCCATCCTCTTCGCCGAGACCGGCCTGCTGGTCGGCTTCTTCTTCCCCGGCGACTCGCTGCTGTTCCTGGCGGGCGTGGCGGCCTCCTCGGTGGCCGATTCGATCTTCGGTGAGGGCGCCAAGCTGTCCATCGCCGGCCTGCTGATCGGCGCGCCGATCTGTGCCATCATCGGCGCCCAGCTCGGGCACTGGCTCGGCGCGAAGTATGGGCGACGCATGTTCGACAAGCCCGACTCGAAGCTCTTCAAGAAGGAGTACGTCGAGAAGGCGGAGTTCTACTTCGAGAAGTTCGGCCCGGCCAAGGCCGTGGTGCTGGCCCGCTTCATCCCGATCGTGCGGACGTTCCTCAACCCGGTCGCCGGCACCCTGGGCATGCCGGCCCGCCAGTTCTTCATCTGGAACGTGGTCGGCGCCATCCTCTGGACCGACGGCATCATCCTGATCGGCTACCTGCTGGCGCAGCAGATCTACGACGCCATCGGCGATCAGATCGACCACTACATCCTGCCGGTGGTCGCTCTGATCATCCTGATCTCGGTGCTGCCGATCCTCATCGAGATCCTGCGCGAGCGCCGGGCGAAGAAGCTGGGCCTGACCAACGAGGCGGACCCGGCCACTGCGATCGGCGTGGTCGCCGCGGCCACCGTCGTGGGCATCGCCGACGCCGCGCACCAGGAGTTCGAGGAGCGCGTCCACGGCCACCACGGCCATCACAGCCAGGGTCACGGGCAGGGTCAGGTTTACGGCCAGCCGCAGACTTACGGTCAGCCTCAGGACAACACCCAGCAGGGGTACGGGCAGCAGCCGGGCTACGGTCAACCCGGCTACGGTCAGCCCGACTACGGTCAGCAGCCCGGCCAAGGTCAACAGCCTGGGTATGGGCAGCAGCCCGGCCACGGTCAGCAGCCTGGGTATGGGCAGCAGCCTGGATACGGTCAACCGCCCGGCTATGGGCAGCAGCCGAGTTATGACGACCAGCAGCAGTGGCCTCGCGGCTGACTCTCGTCCTCTCGTCGGCAACGGAAAACGGCCGGTTCCGGATCTCTCCGGGCCGGCCGTTTCGTATGTCCGAGGTCAGACGCTCACGATGCCCTGGAGTCGATCCAGGAACTCCTCGGGGCAGTCCCGGAGGTTCTCCAGACGGCCCGCCGTCAGCGCCCGATAGGTGAGCGAGGCCGCTTCCTCGAGGTTGCGGGCCCGCTTGTGAGCCAGTTCGACCGAGTCGCCCATCACCACGCAGCCGTGCTGGCTCAGCACCAGACAGTCGGTGCCGTCAGCGGCCATCGCGGCGGTCAGCGCGGCAAGCTCAGAACTACCGGGCAGACGGAACGGCACAGTCGACACACGGCGCAGGTAGAACGCGTGGTCGGTGGTGACGATCCGGATGTGCTCGCCCAGCGCGTCCAGCAGCAGGGCCGTCTGCGGGTGCAGATGGACCACGGCGTTGACGTCGGGGCGGGCACGATAAAGCGCTAGATGCAGTGCGAGCTCACTGGTCGGCGCGATCCGGGGCGACGGTGTCGTCCCGATCACGGCGTGCTCACCGTCCGAGATCCGGACCGCCGCGAAGGAGGTCCGGCTGAGCCGGTCGAGCCAGGAGCCACTTGCGGTGACCCAGACGGCGTCCTCATCCGGGACACGGGCGGACAGGTTGCCACCCGATCCGCACACGAGGCCGGCCTGGACCACGTCGTAACCCACGTGCGCGAGCTGGTCACGCAGGTCACCGGGAACGTAGTTCACCTGATTGCTCCTCAGGTCGCCGGTTCTGGTCGGGTCCTCGGCCTGGCGTCACGTCCCTCCCCCGATTCAGTGACGCCAGGCGTTGCCCAACTCTCAGCGCGCCTTCTTGGTGGCCCGCTTCCGAGGCGGAGTCAGCAAGTCGGCGATGGTGGCGATAGCCGTCGGCACC
Source organism: Actinoplanes sp. NPDC051861 (assembly GCF_040681145.1). Lineage (NCBI taxonomy): Bacteria > Bacillati > Actinomycetota > Actinomycetes > Micromonosporales > Micromonosporaceae > Actinoplanes > Actinoplanes sp. NPDC051861. The sequence goes on along the minus strand of NZ_JBFAYE010000026.1, from coordinate 57,519 downwards.
AGCCGGTAGTACGCCCACACTCCCCGCTTCTCCCGCTCGAGCAGCCCCGCCTCGGTCAGGATCCGCAGGTGGTGACTAACAGTCGGCTGCGAGAGGCCCAGAGGAGCCGTCAGGTCGCAGACACAAGCCTCACCGTCCGTAGCGGACTGAATAAGGCTCAGCAGCCGCAGCCGGGCCGGGTCGGCGAGCGCCTTCAGCACTCCCGCCAGGCGCTCGGCGTCAGCGCGTTCAATCGGCTCGCCGGCAAGCGGCGAGATCTGAGGCATCGTCATTTCCGCCAACGCAGTTCCCACGATCTCCATCCTTCCACCAACTGCATCGATTCTCCTGCATGTACGCAGGAACGAACCGGTTAACTTTCAGGCCGTAAGGCCGACATCGATCGCCGGGTCGGCCGATCGGGGCGGTGGGTCGGCAGCTGCCTCACCCTCGTCCGACCAACCTTTACCGCGACACCGACTTCGGTCTCTGCCTCCTGCAACGCCTCAGCCGCCATCTGGTCGCTACCCATCCGTGTCGAGCTCTCGATCCCCGTCTCCGGGGTGAGGCGGGCCACATTGTCAATTCGTCGATTGTTTCGGCTCACCGATCTCGGACGATGACCCGCCACAGAACGCATCGACTCCATCACGCCACACTGCGCGATCATTTGGACGCCCCACTCCGGCCCAACAGCTCACGACCCGATGAAAGCACGACGCCACGCTGCGCGACGGGCAATTCAGTGATGAATTTACGCAGGTCGTCTCGTGCTTCCATGACATCGAGCGTACTGGCTGGAAGGAAACCGGAATCTTTCGCCCCGCCGGGGCGGAACGGAACTATTGACCCACAGCTTTGCCCGCTTCTGTAAAGAAGGTTTACCGGATCTCGTCCTTTCGTCGGACCATAGATGCAGCTCAAAGCGGTTACCGCCGGTACGGTACCCGCGCAGCCTCCAGGATCACCTGGTGGTTGGGCTGTGAAGGTGCTGTGAACGCCAACAAACACGTTTGTCCGTTGAGGCGAAAACACCCACCGTCTGGCCGATCTAGATCTATCCGGACAGCCGATCGGGTGACGGCAACAGAAACGGACCGTACCCGTTCGAGTGACCCACAGTCGTCGATACGGGACCGACTTAGCGGGTTCTCAGTCGGACGGTCGCGACCAGAACTCGTCTTCTGATCCCGGCGCGGGCTTGCCGGAAGGCCGCAGAGATGAACTCTGATCGGGTTCGGCAGCTTCGGCCGCTTCGCCCGTCGATTGTTCTGGGCGAGTTCCAGAAGACTCGGATGAAGTCACCCTCTCGGTGACACCCGGTCCGGAACCGATCGCCGACCCCGCCGTGGAAAGAGCCGTTGTGATGCTCGACTCATTGGTGGCCGCGGACTCGGGGCGCCCGGAGTCGGTGGTGGCGGGCTCCACATTCGCCGGCGCGGTGGTGTCACTCGCCCCGGTGGCGTCGCCCGGCCGCACCGTGGGCGCTCCGAGCTGGGCGGATGCGTCATCCGGACGCGTTGCGGGCGCTGCTGGCCGGGCGGATGCGTCGTCCGGCCGGGGCGGCGCCTCGGGACCCGGTGTGAACGCCACCGGGGTCGTGGGGGGTGTCTGAGCGGCGGGCGGCGCATACGCAGAGTGATCCTGCTGTGCGTATGGAAGGTAGACCGGCGCGGGCGGAGCGTAGGGCGAGCCGGGCGGCGGAGGCCCCCACCCGGCGTCAGGTCCACCGGCGGGAGGTCCGTAGGACGGCGGGGCCGACTGGGGCGGAGGTCCGTAGGACGGCGGGGCCGACTGGGGCGGAGGTCCGTAGGACGGTGGGGCCGACTGGGGCGGGGGTCCGTAGGACGGGGGAGCCGGCTGAGCCGGAGGCCCGTAGAACGGCTGGCCCGGCTGAGGCGGAGGCCCGTCAAACGGCTGGCCGGGCTGAGGCGGAGGTCCGTAGGAGGGCGGTACCGGCGGGGCAGGCGATCCGGGCGGCGGGTAGGCGCCGGGACCGAGATAGGGCGGCGCTCCAGCTCCGGAGGAGGGGACGGGACCGGGCGGCGGCCCCCACCCGGGCGCTCCGGCGCCGGAAGACGGGAGTGAGCCGTGCTGGGGCCCCCAACCCGGGGCTCCGGCGGGCGGCGGGTAGCTGTGGGCGCCAGCGGCAGCCCCCGACCCGGGAGGAGCGAACTCCGGCCCGTAGCCCGGAATCGGTCCCGAACCGTAAACCGGCGGCGGGCCGCCGTGGCCGTAGTCCGGGGATCCCGCAACGGGGTACCCGGGAAAGCCCGCACCCGACGGGACCGGGCCCGGATAGCCCGCACCCGACGGCACCGGGCCCGGATAGCCCGCACCCGACGACGGCACGCCCGGCTGACCCGGGAAGCCCGCACCCGACGACGGCGCGGGGCCGGCGTAACCCGGCAGCGGCGGGAAGCCGGTGAACGGCTGCTGGGGGTAGGCCTCCGGTTCGAGGCCGAAGAACCGCTTCGGAGCCATCAGCAGCAGCGCGCCCACGAGCAGGTAGGCCAGCACCTGCGCACCCGCCACAGCGGCGTTGAGGCTGATCCAGCCGCTCGGGTACGCCGTGCCGAGCGCCGCGCCCATCGAACCCGCGAGTGCCTCGCCGGAGCGCTGGCCGGCGAGCGCGCCGAGGGAGCCGAGACCGCCCAGGATGCCGAGGGCGCAGACGGCGAAGGTGACGCCACGCGCCAGGCGACTGCCGCGGCGCAGGCCGAGACCGAGGACGACGAAGAGCGCGACGACGAGGATCGCCAGCACCGCGGCCACGGCGGCGTCGAGCCAGATCACCGCGATGAGCGACTCGGCCTCGTCGGAGCCGCCGGTCGCGTCACGGAACCGGCCGACGGTGGAGGGCGCGATCGACACCATGCCTATCGCGTAGATCAGACCGGCCGCCGCCATGGCCCAGAGCAGAGCGACGGCGGTTGTCACAGCGGCCGGCCGGGAGCCGGGCGGCGACGCGGTGACGGGTGGCTGAGCGGCGTAGGACATCGATGGCTCCCGCAGGTTCGGCTGGCCAAAACCTACCGCCTGCGCGGCCAAGACGTGGCCGGACCGGACCACCCGGGGGCGGTCCGGTCCGCGGAACGTCGATCAGGCCGGGTCAGTCGGCGGCCGCTGCTGCTGGTCACCGCCCGGAGCGGGCTGCTCGGGAGCCGCCCACGGGTCGCTCGCCGGCGAAGCGGTCGGATCCGACGGCACCGCCCCACCGCCGGGCGGAGGGGACACCCCCGGACCTCCCGGCGCCGGAGCGCCATAGGGGGCAGGGCTGCCCGGCGCGTGCGTGCCGGCCTGACCCGGGTAGGGCGGAAGGCCCGGAGCCGGCTGTCCAGGCTGCCCATACTGCTCGGGCGAGCCGAGATGACCACTCGCCGGCGACCCCGGAGGACCCGAGGGCGGGCTGTAGGGATCCTGCCCACCGGGATACGGCGGAACCGTCCCCGGATAGGAAGCCGGCGCTCCCGGGTAAGGCGGCACCGTGCCCGGATAGGGCGGCGGCACAGACCCCGGCGCTCCCGGATAGGGCGGCACAGATCCAGGCGCTCCCGGATAGGGCGGCACCGACCCCGGCGCAGGCGCACCCGAACTCGGCTGAGCAGAAGGACCACCGGGATAGGCACCCGGATAGGCACCCGGCTGCCCCGGGTACGGCTGCCCATAAGCGGCCGGATAACCCGCCGGCGGATACCCACCCTGCGGATACCCCTGCGGCGGATACCCCGGATACACCCCCGGGTTCCACACCGCCGGCTTCCGGAAGAAGGCGTTCGACTTCGGCAGCGCCAGCATGATGATCACCGCGATCAGCCCACCCGCCGTCAGCAGGCTCAACGCGCCGACCATCGGCTCGAACCACCCCGGCAGCGACGCCGCCAGGTCCGCCTCGAGCTGCTGGTCCGACGGCCCGCCCTCACCGGCGCTCGTCGACACCGCGCTCGGCACCGAGTCGACCACCGCGAGCAGGTTGCAGCACAACCCGATACCGGCGAAGACGAACGTCACGATCCGCGACGCGTTCTTGCCCAGGCCGTTGAAGACTGACAGCACGACGAGACCACCCGCGACCAGCAGGTAGACCACCGCGAAGATCGCCAGGGTCGCGGTGACCACACTGAGCAGTTGGTCGTCGAGCTGGCTGCCGGCGTAGGAGAGGCGATACCCATCCCGCACCGGGCCGATGATTGCGAAGATCGAGACGGCGACGAGCAACTGCGCGCCGGCGATCGCGTACAGCAGGATCGATGAGGCCGTCACGGTGACCGGTCGCGGCGGGGGCGCCGGATTTGGCGTGGAATATGTGGGAACGGTCACACTGCCCTCCTCTAGATCCATTTACGGTATCGGTAGGGCGCCATATCCCGCGACCGACCCTCACCGTCGGCGACCACGTGGCAACATCAGGCGACGAGAGTCCCAAATACCACAAAAGGTCGCTCGTTCGGGGGGCGACACGGCCGGTTTTCGCCACCTAAACTTCGAATCCGTGGCATCCGGCTGGCAGCAGAGACCTCCAGCGGACCACCCTGCTCGCAGCACGAGTCGCCCGCCCCGCGCACACCGATCCGGGGCCGAGGCAGACCGGCTGCTGGCACCTTTCCCAATAGGCAGGCCGCGTGACCACACCGCGGCCGCCCCAGACTCAAGGACCGGTGACACTCATGCCCCACGCCGACTCGCTGACCGTCGTTCACCATGACGACACACGGACACGGTTCAAAGACGTGAGATACCAACTGCACCGCGACGGGATCAGGATCTGGTCGGCGGACGGTGAGCACGCCATCACCGACATCCTCATGACTCACGCCTACCGGCACGAGAAAAAGCAGTGAGCGTACGGGCCCCGGAGAGCAACTCCGGGGCCCGTACGCATGAAGGGGTCAGCCTCGACGCACCGCAAGGCCGTCCTTGGCGGCACCCAGCTCGACCACCACGGTGTCGCCGTCCCTGATCTCACCGGACAGCAGCGCCTTGGCGAGCAGATCCCCGATGCTCGACTGCACCAGCCGCCGCAGGGGCCGAGCGCCGTAAATCGGGTCATAACCGTGCTCGCCCAGCCACTCCACGGCCTCCGGCGCCACCGCCAGCGCCAGCCGCCGCTCGGCCAGCCGGCCCCGCAGCCGGGCCAGCTGGATGTCGACGATGGCGGTCAGGTCGTCCTTGGTGAGGGCGTGGAAGACCACGATGTCGTCGAGCCGGTTCAGGAACTCGGGCTTGAAGTGCGCCCGGACCGCGGCCAGCACCTCGTCGTGCCGCTCCTCGTCGCTCATGGTGAAGTCGGCGGTCGACGAGCCCAGGTTCGACGTCAGCACCAGGATGGCGTTGCGGAAGTCGACAGTGCGGCCCTGGCCGTCGGTGAGCCGCCCGTCGTCGAGCACCTGCAGCAACAGGTCGAACACGTCGGGGTGAGCCTTCTCCACCTCGTCCAGGAGCACCACGCTGTACGGCCGGCGCCGCACCGCCTCGGTGAGCTGCCCGCCCTCCTCGTATCCCACGTAACCGGGGGGCGCACCGACGAGGCGGGCCACCGAGTGCTTCTCCCCGTACTCGCTCATGTCGATGCGGACCATCGCGCGCTCGTCGTCGAAGAGGAACCCGGCGAGCGCCTTGACCAGCTCGGTCTTGCCGACGCCGGTCGGGCCGAGGAACAGGAAGCTGCCGGTCGGCCGGTCCGGGTCCGCGATGCCCGCCCGGGCCCGGCGAACCGCGCCCGCGACCGCGGCGACCGCCTCGCGCTGCCCGATCACCTTGGCGGAGAGCGACTCCTCCATGCGCAGCAGCTTGGCGGTCTCGCCCTCCAGCATCCGGCCCGCCGGGATGCCGGTCCACGAGGAGACGACCTCGGCGATGTCGTCGGCGCCGACCTCCTCCTTGACCATGGGCGGCTCGGCGTTCTCCTCCTCGGACTCCGACGCCGCCTGGATCTCCTTCTCCAGGGCGGGGATCACCTCGTAGAGCAGGCGGGACGCCTCCAGCAGCTCGCCGTCGCGCTGTGCCCGCTCCTGGGCCGCCTTCGCCTCGTCGAGGCGCATCTTGAGCTCACCCACTCGGTTCAGCCCGCCGCGCTCGCGCTCCCAGCGGTCGTTGAGCGCGGTCAGCTCCTCCTCGCGGTCGGCGAGGTCGGCGACCAGGCGCTCCAGCCGGGCGGCCGAGGCCGGGTCGGTCTCCTTCTCCAGCGCGAGCCGCTCCACCCGCATCCGGTCGACGTGCCGCTGCAGCTGGTCCAGCTCGACCGGCCGGGAGTCGATCTCCATGCGGAGCCGCGAGGCGGCCTCGTCGATCAGGTCGATCGCCTTGTCCGGCAGGAACCGGTCGCTGATGTAGCGGTCGGAGAGGCTGGCCGCGGCGACCAGCGCGGCGTCGGTGATCTGCACCCGGTGATGCGCCTCGTAACGGCCCTTGAGCCCGCGCAGGATGCCGATGGTGTCCTCGACGGTGGGCTCGCCGACCACGACCGGCTGGAACCGCCGCTCCAGGGCCGGGTCCTTCTCGATGTGTTCCCGATACTCGTCCAGGGTGGTGGCGCCGACCATGCGCAGCTCACCGCGGGCGAGCATCGGCTTGAGCATGTTGCCGGCGTCCATCGAGCCCTCGCCCTTGCCTGCGCCGACAACCGTGTGCAGCTCGTCGAGGAACGTGACGACCTGGCCGTTGGAGTTGCGGATCTCCTCGAGGACGCTCTTGAGCCGCTCCTCGAACTGCCCTCGATACTGCGCGCCGGCGACCATCGCGCCGAGGTCGAGCGAGACCAGCTTCTTGTCGCGCAGCGTCTCGGGCACGTCGCCGGCCACGATCCGCTGGGCGAGCCCCTCGACGATCGCGGTCTTGCCGACGCCGGGCTCACCGATCAGGACGGGGTTGTTCTTGGTACGCCGGGAGAGCACCTGCACCACCCGGCGGATCTCGGCGTCCCGCCCGATGACCGGGTCGATCTTGCCGTCCCGAGCCAGCGCGGTCAGGTCGACGCTGTACTTCTCCAGCGCCTTGTAGGTCTGCTCGGGATCGGCGGTGGTGACCCGCCGATCGCCGCCGCGCACCTGCGGGAACGCCGCGACCAGGGCGTCCTCGGTGGCGCCGGCGTCCTTGAGCGCCTGGCTGACCGCGCCGCCGACCCGGGACAGGCCGGCGAGCAGGTGCTCGGTCGACACGTACTCATCGCCGAGCGGCTTGGCGATCAGATCGGCCGATCCGATGGCGTTGACGAATTCGCGAGAGAGACTGGGCTCGACGGTGCTCGCGCCGCGCGCGGAGGGCAACTGCTCGATCGCGCGGGCCGCGGCGCGGCGGATGTCCGCCGGGTTGGCTCCGACTGCCCGCAGCAGCGCCGTCGCGGTGGAACCTCCGGTATCCAGCAACGACAGCAGCATGTGCCACGGCTCGACCGTGGCATGCCCGCGACGGCCCGCGTCGGCGACCGCAGCGGTGATCACTTCGCGGCTCTTGGTGGTCAGACGTTCGGTGTTCATGAACTCCCCTGGATTTCTCCTGCCGGAGGAAAACTGGACGGAAGCAGACTTGAGCGGATGCCACTCAACTTTAGCGCGCCCGAGCCAGCGGTGACGGTCACCACCGAACAGGGGCGTCAATAGGAAAGAAGCCGTAACGTCCATGGTCGTGTCACTGTCCCGCCGGTTGCTCCCGCTCGGCCTCGTCTTCCTCAACACCGGCATCGCGACCGCTGTGGTCGGACCCTTTCTCGGCCTGTTTCTCAGCACCGCCGTCGAGGCCAGTCCGATTCAGGTCACCTTCTTCCTGGTGACCGCTTCCCTCTCGGGCGTGGCGGTGTCCTGGGCCATCGGCCGGATCTCGGACCGCCGACCGATGCGGCGCTTGCTGCTGATCATCGCCGCCCTCGCCGGCTGCGCCGGCAGCGGTCTGACCGCGGTGATCCGCGATTACTGGGTGCTCCTTGCGCTCACTGCTACGGCAACGGCCATCGCCGGGTCACTCTTCCCCCAATCTTTCGCGTACGCACGACAGGTGCTCCAACAGGACGATCCGAACCGGGCCGCCCTGGGCATCAGCGCGCTGCGCACCGTCTTCTCGATCGCCTGGGTCGGCGGCCCGTCGCTGGCCGCCTTCCTGCTCGAAGTCGGCGACTTCCAGTACGTCTACGGCACGGCCGCTCTGATGTACCTGATCGCGGCCCTGGTGGTGGTCCGCTGGCTGCCGGAGGTGGAGGCACCGGCCGCACCCCGGGAGGGCGAGGATGCGCCCCCGCGCACGCCGTGGGTCATCTACCCACTCCTGGCCGGCTTCGCCCTGCTGCAGACGTCGATGGTGCTCAGCGTCCAGGCCATGCCGTTGTTCGTCACCACCGAGCTCGGCGGGACCGTCGGCGCCACCGGCCTGATCCTGGGTCTCTGCGCCGCGCTGGAGATCCCGCTGATGCTCGGCTTCGGCCTGCTCTCCACCCGGATGCCGCTGCGTCGGATCATCCTGGCCGGAGCCGTTTGCGGTGTCGTGTACCAGGCTGTCGTCGCCTCGGCCGACTCGGTGTGGATGCTGGCGGTCGCACAGGTACCGAACGCCATCATGATCGCCGCCGTGTCCGGCCTCGGCATCTCGTTCTTCCAGGACATGATGCCCCGCTATCCGGGGCGGGCGACGACCATGTTCACCAACATGTTCCCGATCGGGCAGATCCTGGCCGCGCCGCTCTTCGGCCTGGCACAGGAGTTCGGCTTCCGCCTGGCGTACGGGCTCAACCTGGGACTGAGCGTGCTCGGTCTGGCCCTGCTCCTGATCTTCCGGCCGCCGCGCCCCTCACCGGAGATGACCGAAGTGGATCAGAAATCCACTGCTGAACAGGCGTAATACGACCTCGCGGCACGAAACGGGTGCACTGCGGGCTAACGTTGAGATCGTGCGCGTACGGGTGGAACAGACTCCGCTGCCGGGAATCGGCGTCCGCCATGACCTGGTGACGTCCTCGGGCCGGACGGTCGGGGTGGTCTCGCACCGCAACGGCCGCCGGGACCTCGTGCTCTACGACGTCGACGATCCCGACTCGAGTCTCGCCTCGATCCCGCTCACCGACGACGAGGCGGAGGCCCTGGCCGACGTCCTCGGCGCCTCCCTGATGCTCGGGCAGCTCGCCGGGTTGCGCCAGCAGGCCGCCGGCCTGCTCACCGAGCAGATCGCCCTGCCCGCCGGCTCGCCGTTCGTGGGCCGCAAGCTCGGCGACACCCGGGCCCGCAGCCGCACCAGCGCCTCCATCGTGGCCGTGCTGCGCGACCGGGAGGTGATCGCCTCGCCCGATCCCACGTTCAAGTTCGAGGCGAACGACGTGGTGGTGGCGGTCGGCACCCGCAAGGGCCTGGACGGCGTCACCGCCATCCTGGCCGGCGACGACGACGGCTGAGCGCTGTGGAACACCACACGACGATCCTGCTCATCGAGATCGGCGCACTGCTGTTCGGCCTCGGCATGCTCGGTCGCCTGGGACGGCGCTTCGGCCTCTCCCCGATTCCGCTCTATCTGCTGGCCGGTCTCGCGTTCGGCAGCGGCGGCATCGTCCCGCTCTCGGCCAGTCAGGAGTTCATCGGGATCGGCGCCCAGATCGGCGTCATCCTGCTGCTGGTCATGCTCGGCCTGGAATACTCCGCCGACGAACTCGTCGACAACCTGCGCTCGGCGGCCCCGGCCGGGCTGATCGACATGGTGCTCAACGCGCTGCCCGGCGCGGCGTTCGCGTTCCTGCTCGGCTGGGGCTGGCAGGCCGCCCTGGTGCTGGCCGGCATCACCTGGGTCTCCTCGTCCGGTGTCATCGCCAAGGTGCTCAGCGACCTGGGCCGGGTCGGTAACCGCGAGACGCCGGTGATCCTCTCGGTCCTGGTGATCGAGGACCTCGCGATGGCCTTCTACCTACCGATCGCCACCGCGGTGCTGGCCGGCGCCGGCGTGGTCAACGGGCTGAGCACGCTCGGCGTCGCTGTGGTCACGGTCATCGCGGTGCTCGTCGTCGCGATCCGGTACGGCCGGGAGATCAGCCGTTTCATGTCGGTGAAGGACCCGGAGGCGCTGCTGCTCAGCGTCCTCGGCCTGACTCTCTTCGTCGCCGGTGTGGCCGGCGAGCTGAAGGTCTCCGAGGCGGTCGGCGCGTTCCTTGTCGGCATCGCGCTCTCCGGGCCGGTCGCGCACCACGCCACCCAGATCCTGTCGCCGCTGCGTGACCTGTTCGCCGCGGTCTTCTTCGTCTTCTTCGGGCTCTCCACGGACCCGGCCGACATGCCGGCGGTGCTCCTGCCCGCGCTGGGCCTCGCCGTGCTGACCATGCTGACCAAGGTGCTGACCGGATACCTGGCGGCCCGGCGCGCGGGCATCGCGCTCCCCGGCCGGCTGCGCGCCGGTCTGGCACTGATGCCCCGGGGCGAGTTCTCGGTCGTCATCGCCGGGCTCGCGGTCGTCTACGGCGTCGATCCGCGGCTCGCCCCGCTCGCGACGGCCTATGTTCTGATCACCGTGGTGTCCGGTCCGATGCTTGCGCGGCTGCCCGATTACCGCTGGTTCAAGAACCTGGTGAGGCGGCGGATGTCGGCCATGCAACAGGCCGCCAAACCCCTGCCGTCCCCGGAGTGACCTGCGTCTCCATTGAGAAAGCCCAAAGTTACTGTCCAGTATCTGAATGTGAGCCCTTGACACTTCCGTAGACACACTCAGCGCGCTACCGTTGCGCGGCGACGACTCTGAGTATTGGGACGTTCGACACTGCCACCGACTCTTCCCGGCGGTGGCGCGCTGTGAACGGTTGAGTGAGGCGGCGGCGTGAGCGTGCGAGAAGCGACATTCCTCGGATTCGGCAACCCCGTGGATCCCCGCCCAGACGAACTTCAGTCCTGGGCCTACAACCCCGATTCGGTCCCCCTGCACTCCATGCCGAAGGACTGGGACCTTCTGATCGCGGGCGACGTGCTCGGCCCCACGCTGTTCGAACTGGCCATGGACCGGCAGTGCCCGGCCCGCCGGTTCGCACAGCACTGCATGTACATCTACGCCGCCGACGGCGTGCGGCAGAACGCCAGCGGGCAGCGCAAGCGCCGGCTGAAGAAGTTCGTGGAGCGCGCCGAGGAGGTCGGCGACGAGCCCATGCAGATCTGGGCCCACAACTGCCGGGTCCTGATGACCCGGCCGGAGCTGTATGACCACCACGACTGGATGGAGGGCGGCCTGGTCCGCCACCCGCGGCGGCTCGGTCTCTTCAACCGGCGCTGACACGCGGAGTATTCAGACGATAACTACGAGTAGTAACGGCGGCCCCCACCGGGGCCGCCGTTCTTCTATCTGTCCGGAGACCGGCGCGGGCGCCAGACCACGAGCGCCGTCGAGTGCCGCTCCTGACGCACCAGGTCGCGGCTCGCGTACGGGCTGGTCATCGCGTCCATCTGGGCGATCCGCGCGTGGGCCTCGTCCAGCTGATCCTCGAGCTCGGCCACTCGCTGCTGCAGATCACCGACCAGCTGCTCGAGGCCGATGATGCGCTTGATGCCGGCCAGGTTGACGCCGTCCTCCTGGCTGAGTCGCTGCACCTCGCGGAGCAGCGCGACATCGCGTTCGCTGTACCTCCGGCCGCCGCCGCCCGCCCGGCCGGGCTGCACAAGCCCCAGCCGGTCGTACTGCCGCAGCGTCTGCGGGTGCATCCCGGCCAGCCGTGCGGCCACCGAGATGATCAGAACCTTCGCGTCGGAGGCCTGTTCCACAGAGATGCTGATCTCTTCATACATGTGCCACCTCCCGGGAGGGCCCTAACCAGTGGCTCGTCGCAGGCGTGCGTCGAGCCGTTCCCGCGCCGGCGGCGGGGTGAGTTTCGCGAACTTCTCCAGCGCGTCCCGTGCCTCGCCGGTCACGCCGGCCGGGATCTGTACCTCGACGGTGACGATCAGGTCGCCCGACTGGCCCTCCTTGCGGACCACGCCCTTGCCGCGGGCCCGCAGTTTCCGGCCGCTGGGGGTGCCCGGCGGCACCCGCAGGGTGACCGGGCCGTCCAGCGTGGGCACCTTCAGGTCGGTGCCGAGCACGGCCTCGGCGACGGTGATCGGGACGGTCAGCGTCAGGTCGTCGCCGCTGCGCCCGAACAGGTCGTCCGGTCGCACCTTGACCTGCACGTACAGGTCGCCGGCCGCACCGCCGCGATCGCCCGGTTCGCCCCGGCCGCTGAGCCGGATCCGCTGGCCGTCGGCCACGCCGGCCGGGAACCGCACGTTGATCGTCCGGGTCTTGGTGACCCCGCCCGAACCCCGGCACTCCGGGCACTTCTCGTCCACGATGCTGCCCGAGCCCTGGCAGTCACGACACGGCTCGGAGAAGCTGAACGAACCCTGGTTGCTGGAGATCAGGCCGCTGCCGTGGCACTTCGGACACGACCTCGGCGTGGTGCCCGGTTTCGCCCCGGAGCCCCGGCACGTGTCACAGGCGCCGGGTGTCCGCAGGCTGAGCGGCAGCGTGGTTCCGCGAACCGCCTGGCCGAAGTCCAGCGTCACCTCGGTCTCGACGTCCCGGCCGCGCTGCGGGCCACGCCGCGCCGCCGGACCACCCGGACCGGCGCCACCGGAGAAGATCGAGCTGAAGATGTCCGAGAACCCGCTGCCGCCGAACCGGCGGTCGGCACCGGCACCGGCCCCGGAGAACCCGCCGAACAGGTCGGACGGGTCGAACTGGGCACCGCCCGCGCCGGAGCGCGCGCCGCGACGGAACGCGCCCGAGCCGAACAGCGAGCGCATCTCGTCGTACTCTTTGCGCTTCTTGTCGTCGGCCAGCACGTCGTACGCCTCGGACGCCGCCTTGAACTTCTCCTCCGCCTCCTTGTTGCCAGGGTTGCGGTCGGGGTGAAGGTCCCGGGCGAGCTTCCGGTACGCCTTCTTGATCTCGTCGGGTGAGGCGGACTTGGTTACGCCGAGGACAGCGTAGAAGTCCTTCTCGAGCCAGTCCTTCGAGCTCATTCAGTCCACCTCCTCGACGGTGCGGTTACGGCCCGCCCGCCGGCGGACCGGCGGGCGGGACACGATGTATTTCACTCCGGGTCGGCCACCGCGACCATAGCCGGGCGAAGCAGCCGCTCCCCCAGCGTGTAGCCGCGGCGCATCACCTCGACGCAGGTCGGCTCCCCGACGTCCGCGGACGTCTGGTGCGCGACGGCCTCGTGGCGATTCGGGTCGAACGGGTCGCCCTTCTCCCCGAACGCGACCAGCCCGAGCTTGCCGGTCACCGCGGTGAGTTGCTCCGCCACCGCGGCGAACGGCCCGACCAGGTCGCCGTGCTCCCGGGCCCGGTCGATGTCGTCCAGCACCGGGAGCAGGTCGGTGAGGACCTTGCCGGTCGTCTGCTCGGCGGCGGCACCCCGGTCGCGATCCACCCGCTTGCGGTAGTTCGCATACTCCGCGGTCACCCGCTGCAGGTCGTGCGTCCGCTCGTCGAGCTCGTTGCGCAGCGACGCCAGCTCGGCGCCGAGGCCCGACTTCTCCCCGGTCGCCGGCGCCTCGTCCTCCTCCTCGGGAGCACGGTGTGCACCAGGCACCTTCACCGGCTTCTCCTCGGCGGTGGTCTCCTCGGCCGTCACATCGATCTCGCCCTGGATGACTTCCCGCTCGGTCGCCGGACCGTCGTTCTCGTCGTCCCTGGCACTCACTTCTTGTCGTCCTCCACGATCTCGGCGTCGACGACGTCGTCGCCACCGGTGGCCGGGCCGGCACCGGGCGCGTCGCCCGGAGCACCAGCGCCACCGGGGGCGGCCTGCGGGGTCTCACCCTGCGAGTAGAGCAGCGAACCGGCCTCCTGGGAAACCTGCGACAGCCGCTCGTGCGCCGACTTGATCTTCTCGATGTCGGTACCGCCGAGAGCGCCGCGCAGCTCGCCCAGCGCCTCGTTGATCTTGCTCTTGCTCTCCTCGGGGAGCTTGTCGCCGCTCTCCGCGAGGAACTTCTCGGTCTGCCACTGCAGCTGCTCCGCCAGGTTGCGGGCCTCCGCGTCCTCGCGGCGCTTCTTGTCGTCGTCCGCGTGGTCCTGAGCGTCGCGCATCATGCGCTCGATGTCTTCCTTCGGCAGCGCGGAGCCGCCGGTGATCGTCATCTTCTGCTCCTTGCCCGTGCCCAGGTCCTTGGCGGACACGTGCACGATGCCGTTCGCGTCGATGTCGAAGGAGACCTCGATCTGCGGCACGCCGCGCGGCGCCGGCGCGATGCCGCTGAGCTCGAAGGTGCCGAGCTTCTTGTTGTACGCCGCCATCTCGCGCTCACCCTGGTAGACCTGGATCAGCACGGAGGGCTGGTTGTCGTCAGCCGTGGTGTAGACCTCGGAGCGGTGCGCCGGGATGGTGGTGTTGCGCTCCACCAGCTTGTGCATGATGCCGCCCTTGGTCTCGATGCCCAGCGACAGCGGGGTCACATCGAGCAGCAGGACGTCCTTGACCTCGCCCTTGAGCACACCGGCCTGCAGCGCGGCGCCGACGGCGACGACCTCGTCCGGGTTGACGCCCTTGTTCGGGTCGCGGCCGGTCAGGCTCTTCACCAGCTCGGTCACCGCGGGCATCCGCGTCGAGCCGCCGACCAGGATGATGTGGTCGATGTCGGAGAGCTTGACGTCGGCGTCCTTGATCGCGGACTCGAACGGGCCCTTGCAACGGTCCAGCAGGTCCTGCGTCATGCGCTGGAACTCGCTGCGGTTGAGCGTGGTGTCCAGGTGCAATGGGCCGTTGGCGCCGGCCGTGATGTACGGCAGGTTGATGCTGGTCGTGGTCGCGGCGGAGAGCTCGATCTTCGCCTTCTCCGCGGCCTCGCGCAGACGCTGCAGGGCCATCTTGTCCTGGGACAGGTCGATGCCGTGCTCGCCGCGGAAGGTCTTGACCAGGTGATCGATGATCCGCTGGTCCCAGTCGTCGCCGCCCAGGTGGTTGTCACCGGAGGTCGACTTCACCTCGATGACGCCGTCGCCCAGCTCCAGCAGGGAGACGTCGAACGTGCCGCCGCCGAGGTCGAATACCAGGACGGTCTGCTCCTTGGAGCCCTTGTCCAGCCCGTACGCCAGGGCGGCCGCGGTGGGCTCGTTGACGATGCGCAGGACGTTCAGACCCGCGATCTCACCGGCCTCCTTGGTGGCCTGCCGCTGCGCGTCGTTGAAATACGCCGGGACGGTGATTACCGCGTCGGTGATCTGCTCACCCAGGTACGCCTCGGCGTCGCGCTTGAGCTTCATCAGCACCCGGGCGGAGATCTCCTGGGGGGTGTACTTCTTGCCGTCGATGTCGATCGACCAGCTGGTCCCGATCTCCCGCTTCACCGAGCGAATGGTCCGGTCGGGGTTCGTCACCGCCTGACGCTTGGCGACCTCACCGACGAGCACCTCGCCGTTGCGGGCGAAGGCGACGATGGACGGGGTCGTCCGGGAGCCCTCCGCGTTGGCGATGACGGTGGGCTCGCCTCCTTCCAGAACGCTGACGCAGGAGTTCGTGGTGCCGAGGTCGATGCCGACCGCACGTGCCATGGTGTTCCTCGCTTCTTACCGATACAGGGTTGAGTGGAACCGACTCAATGATGCCACGCGGCCGCACACCGTCAAATCGAAGTTGAGTCTGCGAGGCGCAAGTCGGCGCGTGAGACAGGTGGTGAAGAATCACCTACATACCTGTCCGGTCACGGCATACCGGGACCCGTTGTCCTCGATGCATAGATCGTGCACGCTTTACCCGTGACGACGCACGGAGACGCGGTCGGTCCGTCGGCCCTTTCCGCCGTCCCCGCCGTACCGGATGAGAAAGATCAGGCAGCCAGTGGCCCATCAGAGCGTACGGGGACGGACCGGACCCGTCCGGTGAACCAGGGAACAAGCACCGACCTGGTGGCGGTGCCACCGGCTCTGGGACGCCTCGCGACGGCGCTGAGCCGATTACGAGCGGCGCTCGGCGCGGTCTCGTACCCCTTGGTGCTGCCCTCGGCCGATGAGGCCCGCAACGTCGGCAGCGCCTTGCTCGCGCAGGTCAACGACTACCTGCTGCCCCGGCTGGCACGTCTCGACGCACCCCTGCTCGTGGTCGTCGGCGGTTCCACCGGCGCCGGCAAGTCGACGCTGGTCAACAGCCTGGTCCAGGCGCCGGTGAGCACCGCCGGCGTGCTGCGCCCGACCACCCGGTCCCCGGTGCTGATCGCCCACCCGGGCGACCTGAGCTGGTTCGGCCGCGGCGGCCTGCTCCCCGGCCTGATCCGCACCAGCGAGCCGAGCACCGACCCGAACGCGTTGCAGGTCGTGCCGGCGCCGACCATCGGCCCCGGCCTGGCCCTGCTGGACGCGCCGGACGTCGACTCGGTGGTCGACCACAACCGCCAGCTCGCGGCCCAGTTGCTGGCCGCCGCCGACCTCTGGCTGTTCGTCACCACCGCCGCGCGGTACGCGGACGCCGTCCCGTGGGAGCTGCTGAAGACCGCCCGGCTGCGCGGCACCGTGATCGCGCTGGTGCTCGACCGCGCTCCGGTCGAGGGGGCAGCGGAGGTCGCCGCGCACCTCGGCGAGATGCTCACCGCGCACGACCTCGGCGCCGCGCCGCTGTTCGTGCTGCCGGAGACCGAGCTCGACGGCCGCGGCCTGCTGCCGGACTCGGCGGTCGGCCCGATGCGCCTCTGGTTCGCCAAGCTGGCCGCCGACGCGAACGCCCGCGACGCCGTCGTCCGGCAGACCCTGGACGGCGCGCTCGGTGCGCTCGCCCCGGCGCTCGTCGGCCTGGCCGAGGCCGCCGACGAGCAGCTGCAGACCGCCCGCGGCCTCGACGAACGCGTCGAGGCCGCGTATCGCAACGCGCGGCACACCACCGAGGAGGGCCTGCAGGACGGCCGGCTGCTCCGCGGCGAGGTGCTGGCCCGCTGGCAGGAGTTCATCGGCACCGGCGAGTTCCTGCGCAGCCTGGAGTCCCGGGTGGGCCACCTCCGGGACCGGCTCGTCGCGGCGGTCAGCGGCCGTCCGGCACCCGGCCGCAATCTCCAGGTCGCCATGGAGTCGCAGCTGGTCACGCTGCTGCGCGGGGTCTCGGCGGACGCCGCCGAGCAGGCGTATGCGGCCTGGCAGTCGCATCCGGCCGGCGCCGCCCTGCTCCTGCCCGAGCTGCAGAAGGCCTCCGACGATCTGACGGAGCGGGCTGACCGGCTGGTCCGGGACTGGCAGCAGTGGGTGCTCGAGATGGTCCGGCGCGAGGGCGCCGACAAGCGGTCGGTCGCCCGAGGCGCGGCGTACGCGGTGAACGGCGCCGGACTGGCCGTCATGATCGCGGTCTTCACCACGACCGCGTTCATCCCCACCGGCCTGGAGGTCGCCGCGGGTGCCGGCAGCGCGGTCGCCGCGCAGAAGGTGCTCGAGGCCGTCTTCGGCGACCAGGCCATCCGGACCCTCGCCACCCGGGCCCGGACCGAACTGCTGGCCAGGGTGGACGACCTGTTCGAGGCGGAGGCCGCCCGGTTCACCGAGCGGACCGCCGCCGTACGTCTCGAGGTGGAGCCCGGTGGCCTGTTGCGCCAGGCGGCCGCCGAGGTGGAAAGCGCCCGTAAGGAACTCGCGTTGACCGGATCGGGGTCATGAGTCTGGTGGAGAACGGCCTGTCCGAAGTCGGTACCCAGGAACAAGTCAACGCCGAGGAGCTGGCCCGGCGACTCGAAGCGCTGTCCCGGTTCCTGCGGGCCGTCGGTCCGTACCTGCCGGACGGCGAACTGGTGACCGCGCACACCCTGGTGGAGCGCGCCGGCAACCGGCTCTCGCTGTCGCTGGAGCACACCGTCGTGGCGCTGGCCGGCAGCACCGGCAGCGGCAAGTCGAGCCTGTTCAACGCGCTGGCCCGGTTCAAGCTCTCCCAGGTCGGGGTGCGCCGGCCGACCACCGGCACCGCGCACGCCTGCGTCTGGGGACCGCTCGAACCGGCGAACCGGCTGCTCGACTGGGTCGGTGTGCTGCCGCGGCAGCGGTTCGTCCGGGAGAGCGCGCTCGACGGCGACGACGAGGCCTCGCTGCGCGGCCTGGTCCTGCTGGACCTGCCCGACTTCGACTCGGTCGAGCGCACCCACCGCCTCGAGGTGGACCGGCTCCTCGGCCTGGTCGACCAGATCGTCTGGGTGGTCGACCCGCAGAAGTACGGCGACCGCATCCTGCACCGCGCGTACCTCTCCCAGTTCAGCGCGCACGCCGGCGTCACGATCGTGGTGCTCAACCAGGCCGACCGCCTCAGCCCGGGTGACACCGAGGTGGTCCTCGGCGATCTCACCCGGCTCCTGGAGGAGGACGGGCTCACCGGCACCCCGGTGCTGGCCACCTCGGCCAAGCAGCCGGGCATGCTGGCCGACCTGCGGGAGGCGCTGGAGAAGACGGTCGCCGACCGGCAGGCCGCGCTGCGCCGCCTCTCCGCCGACCTGGACTCGGTCAGCGAGGACATGTCCGCCATGATCGGGCCGCCGGCCGCCGAGGACGAGGTGGACCGGGCGACCGTACGCCAGCTCACCGAATCGCTCGCGGCCTCGGCCGGGGTGCCCGCGGTGGCTGACGCGACGGCGGGGGCCTATCGGCATCGCGCCGCGGCGGCGACCGGCTGGCCGCTGGTCCGCGGGCTGCGTCGGCTCCGGCCGGACCCGCTGCGGCGCCTGCACCTGGGCGAGAAGCCGAAGACCGACGCGGTGTCCACGGACATCGTTCCGCGGACGTCGGTGCCCGCGGCCGACGCCGCACAGCGCTCCGCGGTCGGCATCTCGGTGCGCGCGGTGGCCACCCGCGCCGCCGCGCCGCTGCCCGACATCTGGGCCCCGGCGATCAACACGGCCGCGCGGTCCCGGGCTGACGACCTGCCGGACGCGCTCGACCGTGCCGTCGCCAAGGCCGACCTGGGCATGGAACGCACGCCGATCTGGTGGAAGGCCGTCGGGATCCTGCAGTGGGCACTGCTCGCGGCGGCGGTCGCCGGCTTCGCCTGGCTGATCCTGGGGTACGCGTTGCGCGCCCTCGGCCTCCCCGCGATCGACTATCCGGAGGTGGGCGCCGTCCCGCTCCCGACCGTCCTGCTGCTCGGCGGACTGCTGGCCGGACTACTGCTCTGGCTCCTGCTGAAGCCGATCGTGTCGGCGGGTGCCCGGCGCGCGCGACGCCGCGCCGAGCAGCGTCTGCGAGCGGCGATCACCGAGGTCGGCCGTGGATACGTGGTCTCGCCGGTGCGCGAGGTCCTGAACGCCTACGCCCAGGCGAGGGAAGCGCTCGGAGTCGTTCGCTCGGAGTAGTTCGAGGGGGTGCCGCGAGCGTAGGCTCGCGGCATGCCGGCTTCCCCGACCGCGTACGACGCAGTGCTGCACGCGGCCCGCGACGTCACCAAGCTGGGTTGCGCGCTCGACGCTGAGATGCTCGGCGCCGCCCTGCTCGGCAGTGTCTACGCGATCGCGACCGACGACCGCGCCGAGGCGGTCCGGGAGTTCGTCGGGCGGTTCCTGAGCGCGACCGACCAGCAGCGCACTCCCGCCGCGACGACGATCCGGGAGGTCTTCGCCGCCCTGGTCCCGGACGCGGACGGTGCGGCCGAGGTGGGACACGGGACGCAGGCGCCGTCGTGGGCGACCCAGCTGGGGCGGGTGCGACCCACCGGCTGCTATGCGTACGGGGACGTGTACGGCGATCAGACGTCCTATGTGGTCTCGTTTGCGTACGAGGACAGCGCCGACGGCGGACCGGAACACGCGGTCGTGGCCCTGGTCGACCACAACATCGGCATCACGAAGGACGTGTTCGTCGCGACCTCGGCCGACGAGCTGCTCACCCGGATCCGGGCGATCTGCGCCGGCGACGAGCTGATCTGGTTCCGCACCGAGGACCCGGGCCGGCTGCGCGACGAGGTCGGCCGGCATCTGCAGATCACGGACGAGCTCGGCGAACTGCCCGCGGACGGCTCACTGGCCACCGACCGCGCGCTCGCCGCCGTCCGGCTGGCCCTGCTCCCGGTGCTCACCACTCCGCCCCTCACCGAGCCCGCCGATCCCGATCCGGGCGACGTGGTCCGGGACTTCCTGGCGTCACCCGAGGCGGTTCGCTTCGGGCTGCCCACGAACGCGTCCGCCCCGGAGGACAGCGCCTCGCTGGACTTCTGCCTGAGCCTGCTCGCCGACCACGCGGCCACCCTGCCCGGCGGAGAGCTGCTGCGCTGGAGCCCGACGGTCGCGGGCCTGTTCCTGCTGGACTGGGTGCACCGGCGCGCGGTGCTGGACATGGACGACGCCGCGATGCTGCCGCGAGTCGTCCGAGCCTGGTCGGCGTATTCGGTACGGCGCCGTGACCTGCCGGAACAGGCTGCTGAGGAGACCGAGGCCGCCGTCGAGGAACTGATTCCCGAGTTCGCACGGCTCTACACCACCGGCGAACGGCGCAGCCCGGCGACCGCGGCGGTGGCGCAGCTGATCGCCGAGGGCGTCGACCCGAGCGACACCGCCGCGATCGACGCCTGGCTGGACGCCAACCGCGACGAGTGAGTCAGCCCTGGTCGGGGTGATGCTCGTCGGCCGGATCAGCATGGTGGCGTCCCACTCTGCTGCTGCGCAGGTCGCTGGCCCGGTGCTGCCCTCGGTACGGCCGGTTGCCGGTGCGCTGGTCCTCCGGCCTCGGCTGGGTCAGCGAGTGGCGGACGTTGCCGCCGGCGCCGGTGTAACTCTGCTCGAGTATTCGAGCGGGACGGATGTTCTGCGGGCGTTCGGTCACCTCTGACCTCCGGCTGGGTGCTGGACGAACGGATTCACGGCGCCGTGACCAGGTCTCCTGGACGGTGGCGCTCTCACATGGGCGATGCCGCGGCTCGCCCGGTTCCTGGGGTGCCGCCTGCCGTGCGGCGACGTGGTCCTGATCCGACGGCACCTCGGGCAGGTCGGGCACCGATGGAAAGCCCTCCGGCGGATCCGGCCGGGACAGGTCGTCCTCCTCCGGCACCACCGGAAGACCCGGCACCACCGGAAGACCCCGCACCACCGGAGGATCGGTCACGGTTCGCGCCGGCGCGGGCTCGCGAACAACCCCGGGCCGCCGAACCACCCCATTTCGATCACCCCGATCGCGATTCTTTGCCCGATTTGCTCTTTTCGGTGATCTGCCCGGCTTTTTACCCGCCTGATCGACAGCATCCGCCCCAGGATGATCATTATCGGACGAATGGGTGGGTAACGGCGACGGCTTCACCGGCCCGGTCACCGGCGGCGGCAGGAACGGCGCATCCATCGCCCCCGGCCGCTCCCGCCCGACGATCTCGTTCGACCCCGCGGTGATCACCGCGAGCGTCGGCACCGAAGCGAGCCCGACCAGCAACGCCACCATCAGCACGTAGCGCCGGGTAGGACCGGAGAAGCCAAGATCCTCCCGATAGACACCGTTGAGACGCTTCCGGAGCACCTTGAGTGGCGGCACGAGGCCGTCGTCGTCGTGCGGGTGCGGCACCGCGTGACTCCCCCCAGCGAAAACGTCAACCCGGATCCGTCTCGGTCGAAGGGGTGAACGAAGCATGCGGCAATTCGGCAGCGGCGCCGAAGGGTCATTCGTGCGGTAGTGAGCTCCCAAAAACTCCTAAACCGGACAAATACCACCGACGATGGGTCATTAGAAACTCTTTTCGTGATCCACGCGATCTGTAACGGCGCTCACTCCCTCTGTCAGGATGGGAGCGACGGCACCGCCGCCGTCGCCCTCCGCCAAACCAGCGGGGCACGGCGGGCCGTCCCGGTGAATGCACGGCATTGCCGGAGCAAGCCGCGCGGCAACCCCACCCGGGTCAGGCGCGGCAGACCCCCGCGGTTCAGCCGCGCGGCCGGGAGACACCCGCCGCGGGGCGCAGAGATGAAACAGGAGACACGGATGGCGAAAGGCGGAAGCGACGCCGGGACCGATGTTCCGGCCGGCGGCTTCGTCCAACTGCTGACCCCCGACGGGAAACGCATCGACTCCGTCACCACAGCTGACGGAACGACGTACTCCGTCGACTTCACCGACGAGGAGTACCGGGACCTCTATCGGGACCTGGTCACCGTGCGCCGCCTCGACGCCGAAGCGGTCGCCCTGCAGCGGCAGGGCGAGCTGGGCATCTGGGCCAGCCTGCTCGGGCAGGAGGCCGCACAGGTCGGTTCCGGGCGCGCGCTGCGCCCGCAGGACATGGCGTTCCCGACGTATCGCGAGCACGGCGTCCTCTACTGCCGCGGCATCGACCCGATCATGCCGTTCGGCCTGTTCCGCGGTGTCGACCAGGGCGGCTGGGATCCGAACGAGTTCAAGTTCAACACCTACACGATCGTCATCGGCGCGCAGACGCTGCACGCGACCGGCTACGCCATGGGCGTCACCATGGACGGCAAGACCGGCAGCCCCGACGGCGAGGCCGTGATCGCGTATTTCGGTGACGGCGCCACCAGCCAGGGCGAGGTCAACGAGTCGTTCGTCTGGTCCGGTGTCTTCAACGCCCCGATCGTCTTCTTCTGCCAGAACAACCAGTACGCGATCTCCGAGCCCCTGGAGCGCCAGACCCGCGTCCCGCTCTACCAGCGCGCGGGTGGCTACGGCTTCCCCGGCATCCGGGTCGACGGCAACGACGTGCTCGCCACGTACGCGGTCACCCGCGCCGCGCTGGACAACGCCCGCAACGGACAGGGCCCGACGCTCATCGAGGCGTACACGTACCGGATGGGCGCGCACACCAGCTCGGACGACCCGACGCGCTACCGGATCGCCAGCGAGGTCGAGTCCTGGAAGGCGAAGGACCCGATCAGCCGGCTCAAGGCCTTCCTGACCAAGGAGAAGATCGCGAAGGACGACTTCTTCACCGAGGTCGACGACACCGCCAAGAAGCAGGCACTCGACCTGCGGGAGCGGGTGCTGGCGATGCCCGATCCACAACCGGTCACGCTCTTCGACAACGTCTATCCGAACGGCTCCGGCGAGCTGGACGACCAGCGCCGGGCGTTCACCGACTACCAGGCGTCGTTCGAGGGGAGTGGGCACTGATGGCCGAGACGATCACCCTGGGCAAGGCCCTCAACCACGGCCTGCGCCGCGCGCTGGAGAACGACTCCAAGGTCGTCATCATGGGCGAGGACGTCGGCAAGCTGGGCGGCGTCTTCCGGATCACCGACGGTCTGCAGAAGGACTTCGGCGAGGACCGCGTCATCGACACCCCGCTGGCCGAGGCCGGCATCATCGGCACCGCGGTCGGCCTGGCCATCCGTGGGTACCGGCCGGTGTGCGAGATCCAGTTCGACGGGTTCGTCTTCCCGGCGTACAACCAGATCGTCGCCCAGGTGGCGAAGATGCACTACCGGTCCAAGGGCAAGCTGCGGCTGCCGATCGTCATCCGTATTCCGTACGGCGGTGGCATCGGCGCGGTCGAGCACCACTCCGAGTCGCCCGAGGCGTACTTCGCGCACACTCCCGGCCTCAAGGTCGTGACCTGTTCGAACCCCGCCGACGCGTACTGGATGATCCAGCAGTCGATCCTCTCCGACGACCCGATCATCTTCTTCGAGCCGAAGCGGCGGTACTGGGAGAAGGGCGAGGTCGACCTGAGCGCGCCCCTCTCCGAGGCGTTCCCGCTGCACGCGGCGCGGGTGGCCCGGCCCGGCACGGACGCGACGGTTCTCGCGTACGGCCCGATGGTTCGGGTGGCGCTGGACGCCGCGAGCGCCGCGGCCGAGGACGGCCGCAACCTCGAGGTCATCGACCTGCGCACGCTCTCGCCGGTGGACTACCCGGTGATCTTCGAGTCGGTCCGGCGGACCGGTCGCGCGGTCGTCGTGCACGAGGCGCCGGGCAACCTGGGCATGGGCGCCGAGCTCGCGGCCCGGATCACCGAGGAGTGCTTCTACTCCCTGGAGGCGCCGGTGCTGCGCGTGGCCGGTTACGACACGCCCTACCCGGCGGCGCGGCTCGAGGAGGAGTACCTCCCCGATCTGGACCGGGTGCTGGACGCCGTCGACCGCTCGTTCGGCTGGTGACGCCGATGTCGCGGATCAAGGAGTTCAACCTGCCCGACCTCGGTGAGGGCCTCACCGAGGGCGAGATCCTGGCCTGGCTGGTAAAGGTCGGTGACACCATCGAGCTGAACCAGCCGATCGTCGAGGTGGAGACCGCGAAGGCGGCGGTCGAGATCCCGGCGAAGTGGGGCGGCGTCGTCACGCGGATCTTCCACGAGGCCGGCACGGTGGTCGAGGTCGGCAAGCCGATCATCTCGATCGACACGGAGCCGGGTGCCGGGCCGGCGCCTTCCGCTCCGGAGACCCCGGCGGAGACCCAGGAGACCGAGGCGGGCCTCATCGGTGGTCCGGCTCCGGGCGGGCGCACGGCTGTGCTTGTCGGTTACGGCCCGAGGACCACAAGCGCCAAAAGAAGACCCCGCAACGGTACGCCGGTGAGCACCCCGATTCCGGCCACGCCTCCCCCGCCTGCGGCGGCTGCCGCGGCACCACCGGCGGCCCCGCCGGCACCGGTCACTCCCGCCGCCCCCGCGTCCGTGTCCGCCCGGCCTCCCGCCACGGCCGGTCCCGTTCTCGCCAAACCTCCTGTCCGCAAGCTCGCCCGTGACCTGGGCGTCGACCTCGCCACGGTCAACGGGACCGGTCCTCTCGGTTCGGTGACTCGCGACGACCTGCAGAAGGCCGTCGCGCGGACCACCGAGGTCGTGTCGGCGGCACCCGCGGCAGCGGTCTTCGACGCCTCCCGCGAGCAGCGCGTCCCGGTCAAGGGTGTGCGGAAACTGACCGCGGAGAACATGGTCGCCTCCGCGTTCACCGCGCCGCACGTCACGGAGTTCCTGACCGTGGACGTGACCCGCTCGATGAAGGCCCTCGACAAGCTGAAGGCCCGGCCCGAGTTCGCCGAACTGCGGGTCTCCCCGCTGCTGCTGGTGGCGAAGGCCGTCCTGCTCGCGGTCAAGCGGCACCCGATGGTCAACTCGACGTGGTCCGCGGCGACGAACGAGATCGTCGTCAAGGAGTACGTGAACCTCGGCATCGCCGCGGCGACCGAGCGCGGCCTGATCGTCCCGAACGTCAAGGACGCCGGCCGGCTCTCCCTGAGGGAACTGGCCGAGGCGCTGAACGGACTGGTCCGTACGGCGAAGTCGGGCAAGACCTCGCCGGCCGACATGTCCGGCGGCACCCTGTCGATCACCAACGTCGGCGTCTTCGGCGTCGACACCGGTACACCGATCCTGCCTCCGGGCGAGTCGGCGATCCTGGCCTTCGGCGCGATCCGGCCCACCCCGTGGGTTCACAAGGGCAAGATCAAAATCCGACAGGTGACCACGCTGGGACTCTCCTTCGACCACCGGATCGTCGACGGCGAACTGGGGTCGCGGTTCCTGCGCGACATCGGCACGTTCCTGGAGGACCCGGAGTCGGCACTTCTCTCCTGGACCTAAGGACTTTCGGCCTGGCGGCGATGTGACCTTCGATTGTTAGGCGAATGACCGAGCTCACCCTCGGAAAAGTTGGTTCTGGCTTCACCGTCGGCGCATACTTGGATCATCACCGGGACGTGCGCCGACGGTGACCGCCACAAGCGGCCGGCGACGCACGTGGAGAAAGCTGGACCGGCAACAAGCCGGGGGAAAGAGCACTGCCATGAGCATGATCGACCGCATTCGCCGCCGTCGGATGATCAGCCGCGAGACCCGAGCCATCAACCGCGCCTGGGCCTCAGCGCCCACGCAGGCCATGCGCGACGAGATCGCGATCTTCGCCCAGCGTCGATCGCAGTTCTGATCGGCCGTCTCGCCGATTGCGAGACCGGCCCTACCGGGGCATACACGCTACAGACGGCCCACCCGGATCACCCGGGTGGGCCGTTTCGTGTCAAATACCACTTCTGAAGATCGGTCAACCGTCCCTCAGGGGCGTACACCGGGATTCCGACTGCCGCGCCCGCCCGGTACGGTTGGGCACGGTTCCCCGTCCGGCGCGGCCGGTCGGAGCGGGTGACCGAGGGGTCCGGGTGATTTCCGGGTCACCCCGGCACGGCCTGGCCGGAAAGCTGGCACGGCCCTTCGGCGGAAGCTCGCCGGTGGGGTCGCGTCCGTGCAAAGCTGGCACGGCCGCATCGATGAGGAGGCGCGTATGACGTCCGAGGGGCACCACGCCGGTCAGCCGGCCGAGGCCACGTCGGGCGGACCCACGTCGGGCAACTTCCCGCCCGACCCCGACGGTCAGCGAGCTGCGGGCCGGGCATCGGCTCCCGCGCCCACCGAGGGTTTCCCCAACTCGTACGGGCCGCCTCCGCAGAGCACCCCCAACGGCGGCTCACCGTTCGTCGTCCCCGCCGTCTCCACATTCGGATCCGGACCCACTCCCGGCGGCACCTCCTACGGCGCGGCCCGCGTGCCCGAGCCCGACCCCACGTTCGGCTCGCCCACCCCCGGTTCCGCCTCCCCCTACGGCACGGTCGCACCCGCCTCACCAGGGGGAACCCCCTCGCCGTACCCCACCTCGGCCTCCACCTACGGCGCCGCCCCCGCCTCAGGCGCCGCCTCGGTCGGCTCCGCCTCCGTGGGCTCCGGTTCCGTCGGCTCCGGTTCTGTCGGCTCCGGTTCTGTCGGCGCAGCCTCGCCCTACGGCACCGCACCCGGCACACCGCCGTCCGGCTCTTTCCGCCCGGCCTCGCCGTTCGACGCCGACCCGGGCACCGGCCAGCCGCAGGCACCGCAGTCCGCGTGGGCGCCGCAGCAGCCCGGCGACCCCGCCACCCCTGCCGCCCCCGGCCACGCCCGCCCCGCACAGGCCTCAGCCGCGGTCCCGCCACCCCCGCCCTCGGACAACCCGTTCGGCCGCCCCGCCCCCGACGCGGACCCGTTCGGGCGCCCGGCTCCCGACGCGGACCCGTTCGGGCGCCCGGCTCCCGACGCCGACAACCAGTTCGGCCGCCCCGCGCCCGACGCCGACAACCAGTTCGGCCGTCCCGGCGGCGACGCGGATCCCTTCGGCCGCCCCGGCGCGGACAACCCGTTCGCGCGCCCCGCGCCGGACAACTCCCTCGGCCGCCCCGCGCCCGACCTGGGTGCGAGCGCCGGTGGTCTGCCCACCCGGACGCCCGGCGCCACCAATCCGGCCGACGAGTTCGGTGGGCGCAGCACGCCGTTCTCCGCCTTCGGTGACCAGCCGGTCCGCGTGCCCGGCGCCTCACTCTCTGATCTTCCGGACGCACCGAGCCGTCCCGCCGAGGGCGGCTTCACCGCCGGTCCCGCGCAGAACAGCTGGCTCCAGCAGGAGGGCGGCCGCCAGCCCGCCCCGGCAGCTCCCGAGAGCCCGCGGGCGACCGAGTCGTTCCCGACCCGGCGCGGCGACAGCGGCGGGTTCCCGCTGCGCGCCCCCGCCGGCTCGCCCGACGCCGACCCGGTCGGTGCCGCACCCGGGCTGGACCTGCCGATCCGCAGCCAGCAGCCGTTCAACGCCACCGCGCGCCCGACCGAGCCCGAGGCTCCGGCAGCGGAGCTCGAGTCGCCGACCGGCGGTTCCGGCTTCCCGCAGCGAGTGCCCGGCGCCGCCCTGGGCACCGGCGGCAGTGTGCCTCCGCCGCCCGCACCGGCACCCACTTCCGGCGGCTCGGTGCCACAGCCGCGCGACCCCAACGAGCGCCCGCCCGCGGTCGGCTCGGCCCGCCCGGTCACAGCCAGCGCGTCGGTACCCAACATCCGCGTGACCCCGGCCGACGCCGCCGAACTACCGCCCCCGGCCGCCGCACCGCAGGCCCGCGTCTACGGCCGCGCCGCACCCTCCGAGGCCGAGACGCCCGAGCCGGCCCGCGCCGACGAGGGCCACGGCAACCTGACCGGCATCCCGTTCCCGCAGTCCACCACCGGCAGCCCGGCCACCCCGCCCGCCACCGACCCGCCGGCACCCCAGAGCGGCAGCCCGTTCAGCCCGCAGAACGACAACCCGTTCGGCCCGCAGAACGACAACCCCTTCGGCGCCCAGGGCAGCAACAGCTTCGGCCCACCGAGCGACAACCGGTTCGCCCCGCAGAGCGACAACAGCCCGTTCGCCCCGCAGAGCGACAACAGCCCGTTCGCCGCGCAGGGTGACAGCGGTAACCGGTTCGGGCCGCAGGGCGGGGACAACCAGAACCCGTTCGGCCAGCGTCCGGAGAGCGGCTTCCCGCAGCCCGGCGACGACTCCGCGAGCCCCTTCTCGCAGGCCGGCGCCCCGGGCGGCGCGTTCAGCGGTTCCGCCTCACCGCAGCAGGCCGACGAGCCGAGCGGCGCCCACGCCCGCGCGGCCGGGACCTACGGCGCACCCGCCACCCCGCAGCGCGACGAGACGAACCCCTACGCGCGCCCGGAACCGAGCAACCCGCTCGCCGCACGTCCCGAAGACGCCAACCCGTTCGGCGCGCGCCCCGAGGGCGCCAACCCGTTCGGACCGCGTCCCGAAGACGCCAACCCGTTCGGACCGCGTCCCGAGGACGGCAACCCGTTCGGCGCGCCTCCCGAGGGTGCCAACCCGTTCGGACCGCGTCCGGAGGGTGCCAACCCGTTCGGACCGCGCGGCGACGACGAGCCCAGCGGCGGCATAGCCGCGGCCCTCTCCGGCGAGGCACCCGGCGTCGCACCGCAGTCACCGGCCCGAGCCAGCGCCCGCGCCTCGGCCAGCGCCCGGGTGAGCCCACCGGACGCTCCGGGCAGCGCCGCTCCCGGCAGCGGCGCCCCGTTCGCCCCGCCGGCCGGCAACCCGCCCTTCTCCATGCCCGGCTCCCCGCAGTTCCCCGGCGCAACCGGCTCCCCGGCCCAGCCCGGCACTCCCGGTTCCCCGGCCCAGCCCGGCACGCCTGGCTTCCCGGCACAGCCCGGCACACCCGGCTCCCCGCAGCCCGGCACCCCATACGGCAGCCCCGCGCAGCCCGGTACCCAATACGGCACACCCGGATCTCCGGCGCAGCCCGGGACCCCATACGGCGCACCCGGCTCCCCGGCGCAGCCCGGCAACCCGTTCGCGCCGCCCGGGGCACCGACCCAGCCCGGCGTCCAGTACGGCACGGCTGCCCCCACGACTCAGCCCGGTGTCCAATACGGCACAGCCGCGCCCACGACCCAACCGGGCACTCAATACGGCTCGTCCGGCAACCCGTTCGCGCCGCCGACGGGCAACCCGTTCGGACCGCCCAACGCCCCGGACCAGTACAACGAGCACACCACCGACGTCGCCGGCCGCGCCAACTCGCCGTACGTCCCGGCGCCCGCCCTGCCGCCGATGCCCGGTGAGCCGGACCCGCGGATGGGCACCGCCGGTGTCTACCCGAGCAGCCCGGCAGCGCACGCCACGGTGACGCCGCCCAGCCCGGAGGACACCACGAGCTGGCCCGGACCGGGCGACGACCAGAACCGGTTCGACCAGTTCAAGTCGCCCGAGACACCCACTCCGGCGAAGGTGCGGACCGTTCCGGTCACCGCCGCCGTGGTGGCCGGTGCCGCGCTGCTGCTCGCCCTGGTCTTCGGCCTGGTCTATTTGATCTCGGGGGACGAGGAGTTCAAGGTCTCCCAGGGACAGTGCGTCAAGCGGGACGGTGACACCCCCGTGGTGGCCGACTGCGCCGAGGCCGGCACCTACCAGGTGGTCTCGATCGTCCCGGCCAAGGAGCAGTGCGCCGACGCCACCCAGCCGTACATCGTCGTGCCCAAGGGCGACGGCAACGAGGTCCTGTGCCTCAAGCCGAACGCCTGAGGTGAGAGCCCGAACACCTGAGGTGAGCGAAGTAATGACCTGCGGTCCCGCGATGGTGGGACCGCAGGGCTGAGGGACGATGGGCGCATGAACTCACGCGTGCGTGCGCCCGAACTCAAGGGTCGCGGCTGGCTCAACACCGGCGGAAAAGCCCTCACCCTGGCCGATCTGCGCGGCAAGATCCTCGTCCTGGACTTCTGGACCTTCTGCTGCATCAACTGCCTGCACGTGCTGGACGAGTTGCGCCCGCTGGAGGAGAAGTACGGCGACGCGCTCGTGGTGATCGGTGTGCACTCACCCAAGTTCGAGCACGAGCGCGACCCGGAGGCTCTCAAAGCCGCCGTCGAGCGGTACGGCGTGCACCACCCGGTCGTCGACGACGGCGACATGCACATCTGGCAGCAGTACGCCGCGAAGGCCTGGCCCACCCTCGCCGTGGTGGACCCGACCGGATACCTGGTCGCCTCGATGGCCGGCGAGGGTCACGCCGAGGGCCTGTCCCGCCTGATCGACGAGTTGATCGTCAAGCACGCGGCGGACGGCACCCTGCACCGCGGCGACGGCCCGTACGTTCCGCCGCCCGCACCCGACGGCCTGCTCCGCTTCCCCGGCAAGGCCGTCGAGCTGCCCAACGGCAACCTGCTCGTCTCCGACTCGGCCCGGCACTCGGTGGCCGAGCTGACCGCCGACGGCGAGACCCTGGTCCGCCGTTTCGGCGCCGACAGGGGTGAGCCGTTCAGCGAGCCGCAGGGCCTGGTTCTGCTGCCGGAGGAGGTCGCCGGGATCGTCGGCTACGACGTCGTGATCGCCGACACCGTCAACCACCAGCTCCGCGCGCTGAACACCGGCACCGGAGAGATCACCCTGGTGGCCGGTTCCGGACGGCCGTGGCGTTCCACCGTGGACGACCACCCGCACGACGCGCTCGCCGCCGACCTCTCCTCCCCCTGGGACCTGGCCTGGTACGACGAGAAGGTCATCATCGCGATGGCCGGCATCCACCAGCTCTGGTGGTTCGACCCGATCAAGCGCACCGTCGGCGTCTACGCCGGCACCACCGTCGAGGCGCTGCGCGACGGGCCGCTCCCCGATGTCTGGATGGCCCAGCCGTCCGGCCTCTCGGTGAGCGCCGACGGCACCCGGCTGTGGATCGCCGACAGCGAGACCTCCGCGCTGCGCTACGTCGAGGACGGCGCGCTGCACACCGCGGTCGGGCAGGGCCTGTTCGACTTCGGTCACGTGGACGGCCCGGCCGCCGAGGCACTCTTCCAGCACCCGCTCGGTGTCGCCGCCCTGCCCGACGGCTCGGTCCTGGTCGCCGACACCTACAACGGTGCCGTACGCCGTTTCGACCCGCAGTCGAACGAGGTCTCCACCGTGGACTCCGGTCTGGCCGAACCGAGCGACGTGCTTGTGACCAGCAAGAATGAGGTCATCGTGGTGGAGTCGGCCGCGCACCGGCTGACCCGGCTCGCGCCCGGCGTGGTCAAGACGGTCACCGGCGAGCGGCACAAGACCGAGCGCCCACCGTCGCACCTGGCACCCGGCGAGGTCACCCTCGACGTGATCTTCACACCCGCGCCGGGGCAGAAGCTGGACAGCCAGTTCGGCTCGCCGCTGCGGCTCACCGTCTCGGCCTCGCCGGCGGAGTTGCTGCTGGAGGGCGACGGCGTGACCACCGACCTGTCCCGGCGGCTGGTTCTCAACCCGGACGTGCCGAAGGGTGTGCTGCAGGTGGTGGCGCAGGCCGCGACCTGTGACGTGGACGCCGAGTTCGGCGCCTGCCACCTGACCCGGCAGGACTGGGGTGTGCCGATCGTGGTCGACCCGTCCGGCCCGGACCGGCTGCCCCTGATCCTGCGGGGCATGGACGAGAACGCGTGAACCACTTCTCCCCGAGTGACGGATAACAGGTGTCACTCGGGGAGAGGAAAGGACGGTTCATGCGAAGCAGCGAACCGGACGACGCCGCGTTGATCCGCACGGACTTCGCGGCGTTGTTCGACCGCCACGCACCACACATACATCGGTATCTCGCCCGCCGGCTCGGCGCTCAGGTGGCCGACGATCTGGTCGCCGAGACATTTCTGACCGCGTTTCGGCGGCGCGGCACGTTCCGCCCGGAACAGTCCGACGCCCGGCCGTGGCTCTACGGCATCGCCACTCACCTGGTCGCTCAGCACCGGCGGGACGAGGTCCGCCGGCTGCGGCTGCACCAGGCCGTGCCGCCGATGCCGGACGCGATCTGTCACGCGGATCAGGTGGCCTCGGACGTCACGGCGGCCGCGCTGCGCGGCCTGCTCACCACCGCCCTGGCCGCGCTCGCCGACGGCGACCGCGACGTCCTCCTGTTGATCGTGCAGGAGGAACTGACCTACGAGCAGGTCGCCATCGCGCTGGACATCCCGGTGGGAACGGTTCGCTCCCGCCTGCACCGCGCCCGGGGCGCGCTGCGTGCCGCACTCGGCGGCAGCAATCCACTGACCGGTGTCGAGGAGGAGATTCGCCATGGATGAGATCACGCTGACCCGCGAGCTCGGCGAGGAGACGGACCTTCCCTCACCGAAGCGCCTGACCGCAGCCCGGAATCGGCTTTTGTCCGAAATGTCAACGACCACCACCAGGACGCCTCGCAAGTGGACGATCATCGGCACGGCAGCAGCAGCCGCTGCCGCCATCGCCGCGGTCACGGTACCGGGCGCACTCTCCCCCACAGCATCACCAATACCGACAAATCCGGCAGGTCCGGTGGAGACGACACCCGAACTCGTCCCGGTCGCCGCCTTCCTCAACCAGGCCGCCACCGTCGCCGAACAGGCCCCCGACACCGTCCCGCGCGGCGACCAGTTCGTCTACGTCGACTCCGAGGGCATGATGGGCGACGCCTGGTACTCGATCGACGGCGAGCACGACGGCCTGGTCACCAGCGACGGCTTCCCCGAGCAGGTGATACCGGGCTGCAAGAACGGGATCATGGCGGTGCCGAACGAGACCGGCGACGTGAAGTGCAAGCCCGAGCCGCACTACCTGCCCGACCTGCCCGCCGATCCGAAGAAACTGGCCGCCTGGCTGCGCGAACAGCATCCGGGCGAGGGCAACGAGAAGTTCAGCCTCAACGGCGTCGGCAAGCACCTCTGGGCGCTCTCCAGCAACTACTGGCTGCGCCCGGCCCAGCGTGCCGCGCTCTATCGGTCGATCGCCGAGGTCGAGGGGCTTGAGCTGGTCGAGAACGTCGCGGACGCCTCCGGCCGCCGGGGCACCGGTGTGGCCTGGGCCAGCGGTCCCGGCGAGAAGGCGCAGGTCATCTGGATCTTCGATCCGGAGACCCACGTCCTGCTCGGCAACAAGGACTACACGGTCAAGGCGGTCAAGCTCGTCGACCGGGTCGGGGCTACCGGGTAAACGGGCGCACCTCCAGCGCGGCCGCCAGACCCTGCCGCACCGCACGCGCCAGCTCGACCGCTCCGGGCGTGTCACCGTGCACGCAGATCGAGCGGACCAGGCAGGCGATCACCGAGCCGTCGGCGGCGACCACCTCGCCGCCGACGGCCATGCGCACGGCCCGCTCCACCACCGCTCGCGGCTCGTGGACCAGGGCATCGGGGGACGACCGCGGCACCAGCCTTCCATCCGGCTGGTAGCCGCGGTCGGCGAAACCCTCACCGACTGCGGTCAGCCCGGCCTCGGCGGCGCGCCTGGCCAGGACCGATCCGGGCTGGCAGAGCACGGGCAGCGAGGCGTCGTAGGCGAGCACCGCGTCGACCACGGCGGCGGCCTGCCCCTCGTCGACGGCCGCGGTGTTGTAGAGAGCGCCGTGCGGCTTCACGTACCGCACCCGGTCGCCGGCGGCCCGGCAGAACGCCTCGAGCGCGCCGATCTGGTAGAGGATGTCGTCGCGCAGCTCGTCGCGGACGTAGTCGATCCGTCGCCGGCCGAATCCGGCGAGGTCCCGATAGCCGACCTGCGCGCCGACGGCAACACCCTTCTCGGCGGCGGTCCGGCACACCCGGTGCATCGTGGACGGATCGCCCGCGTGGAAGCCGCACGCGACGTTCGCCGAGGTCACGACGTCGAGCAGCGCGTCGTCGTCGCCGAGCCGCCAGGCGCCGAAGCCCTCGCCCAGGTCGGCGTTGAGGTCAATCGAGGTCACGGAAAAGTACCGTAGTCCCCGGCCTGGCCTGCGCGAGCGGCGTCACGTCGTCCACCACGCCGATCACCGGGTAACCGCCGGTGGTGGGATGGTCCGCCAGGAAGATGATCGGCTGTCCGTCGGCCGGCACCTGCACGGCGCCGAGCACCACTCCCTCGGAGGGAAGTTCGCCGGCCCGGGTGCGGGTCAGGGCGGTGCCGGCCAGCCGGGCACCGACGCGGTTGCTCCTAGGACTTATTTCGTACGCGGAACCGAACAGCCCTCCGGTCTCGAACCAGTCCTCGCGCGGCCCGAGCCGGACACCGAGCACGATTCCCCCGTCGGCGATGTCGTGTCCTCCGGGGTCCGTACCGGCCGATGCCGACCCGGCCCCGACCGGCAGCGTCATGCCGTCGGCGAGCCGTTCCGGGCCCAGCCCGGCCAGCGTGTCCGTGGATCGGCTGCCCAGCACCGGCTCGACCGCGATCCCGCCCGCGACCGCCACGTAGGACCGCACCCCCCGGACCGCACGCCCGACCTCCAGCACCCCACCGGCCGGAACCTCGATCAACGGCGGGTCCACCGGCACACCGTCCACCTTGATCACCGTCGTCGCGCCGGTGACCGCCACCCTCGCCGCCTCCTCGAACCGCAGCCTGCAGCCCATCAAGGTGGTCTCCAAGCCGGCCGCCTCGGGGGTGTTCCCGACGAGCTGGTTGGCCCGCCGCAGCGCCGGAGCGTCGAGCGCACCCGAACGAGGGACACCCAGATGGGCGAAGCCCGGACGGCCGAGATCCTGCACGGTGGTGAGCGGCCCGGCCCGCAACACAGTGATCATGCGGTCACCAGCCGGACGCGAGTCCCGGGCGAGAGGAGAGCGGGGTGCTTTCGCCGTACGTCAAAAAGCTCTAAGCCGGTGTGCCCGACCAGCCGCCAGCCGCCCGGTGAGGCCGTGGGATAAATGCCCGCGTAGGCGTCGGCCAACGCGACCGCACCGGCCGGCACCCGGGTCCGGGGCGCAGCCAGCCGGGGCACCGCCCACTCCTCGGGGAACCCTCGCAGATAGGCGAAACCGGGAGCAAAGCCGCAGAATGCCACGGTCAGCGTGGTGTCCGTCAAACGTCGCACCGCGTCGTCGACGGAAACCCGCCAGAGGTCGGCCACCGACTCCAGGTCCTCGCCGTCGAAATCGGTCGGGACATGCACGAGATCACCCTCGGCGCGCGCCTCGCCCGGCGCCGGGTCCCAGTCCGCCAGCAGCGTCGCGACCTGCGGATCCACGCCGTCGAGCAGGACCGTGCGAGCGCCCGGAACGATCTCCGCGGCGTGCAGCTCACCGGTCTCGCGGCGCCGCCACAGCTCGGCGCGCCAGTCCTCCATCCGGTCCGGATCGGAACATTCGATCAACAACGCCGAAGCGCCCACCCGTCGTACCTTCATGGGAAAATCATCCGGTACAGCCAACCGTATTCGGCATCACTACCTGCCAGTAACCTACGGTGCCGTAACCTGGAGATCGTGACGACCTCAGCCCCGTTCCGGATGACGCCGGCCGACCTCGGCAAGCCGCGACTGCGCGGCCGGTTGCATCAGTACGCGTTCTTCGTCGCCCTCGTCTGCGGCATCGTGCTGTGCTCGATAGCACTCAGCAGGCCCGGCATCTCGCCGTTCGTGAGCTGTCTGATCTACAGCGTCACGGTGTGCGGGCTGTTCGGGACGAGCGCCCTCTACCACCGGCGGGTCTGGAGCGAACGCGGCTATCAGATCATGCGCCGGATGGATCACTCGATGATCTTCATCTTCATCGCCGGCACCTACACGCCGTTCTGCGTGCTGCTGCTCGACACCGGAAAGGCCACGCTGATGCTCGGCCTGGTCTGGGGCGGCGCCCTGGGGGGCGTCGCGCTGAAGGTGATCTGGCCGCATCTGCCCCGTTGGGTGGGTGCGCCGCTCTATGTGGCACTCGGATGGGTCGCGGTCGCCATTCTCCCCGACGTGCTGCGCGGCGGCGTCACCTGCCTGGTGCTGCTCATCGTGGGCGGCGTGATCTACACGGTCGGCGCGGTCTTCTACGCCCTGCGACGGCCCAACCCGTGGCCGACCGTCTTCGGACACCACGAGTTCTTCCACGCCTGCACGCTGGTGGCCGCGATCTGTCACCACATCGCGGTCTACTTCGCTCTGTACGCCTGACCGGTCGTTGCAAAAGGCCCGGGCCGCCAAGAAGATGGCCCGGGCCTTTCGTCGATCAGGAGTAAGCCGGCGGGGGCGGCGGCGGCGGAGCGTCGTCGCGACGGACCTCGCGGTACTCGGACGTGTAACCGGGGCTGGCCACGGGGTGGCTCGTGCGGGTGACCACCGTGCGACGGCGGCTGTTCCAGAACCACAACGTGATGATCAGCCCGGCGAACCCGGCGATCATCAGAATCCAGCCGATCACGCCGATGTCGAGACCACTGATGTCCGCCTCCACGGCGAACGCCAGGATCGCCCCTAGAGCCAGCAGGAAGATGCTTGCGCCGATGCCCATCGGACCCTCCTCGATTGGTGTCCGCTCGGCCGGGCGCCAGCGCTCGACCGTGGTGAATGCGTCGATCGACCGTTTACCCGCACGTGCCGAGTTCCAATCAGGCAAGCTGAACCAATGACCTCGCGGACTCTCATCCTGCTGCGCCACGCCAAAGCCGAGACGCCGGGCGACATTCCCGACTACGACCGCGCGCTCACCGAACGGGGTGAATCCGATGCCGACGCTGCCGGTTCCTGGCTCGCGGACGAGAAGCTCCACCCCGACCTGGTGATCTGTTCACCGGCCAAGCGCACCCGGCAGACCTGGCAGGCGGCGTCGGTCGCGCTGGCACAGGGCGAGCCGTCCCGTCCGGCTCCCGAGGTCCACTACGAGGAGGGCCTCTACTTCGGTGGGCGTACCGAGGTGTTCGACCTGGTGCGGGCCGTCCCGTCCGAGGTGCGGACCATCCTGATCATCGGACACAACCCCACGATGTCCGAAGTGTCCGCTCTGCTGATGCCGGACGACCAGTATCAGGGCGTCGCTCTCGAACTGAAGACGTCGGGCATCGCCGTGCACGTGACCGAGAAGCCGTGGTCCGAGTCCCAGCCGGGGACGATGCGCTTGACCAGGCAGCACACCGCCCGCGGCTGAGCTCCGCTACCTCCGGTACCAGGTCCGGGTGGTCGTGTACCTCACGTTGCCGACCCTGTCGTACGCCCGGATCTGGACCTTCATCGTCTTCTTCTGCTTCTTCGTGTTCACGCTGAGCACGTAACCGGCCCGGTAGTCCCTGCTCACCACTTTGCCGTTCACGATCAGCTCGACCCGCGAGATCCCACTCGCGTCCGACGCCTTCACATAAACCTTGACCGTGCCCCTGACCTTGGCCTTGTTCTTCGGCGCCTTCGAGATCGACACCGTCGGAACCCGGTTGTCCGCGACCACCAACCGGTTCGGCACGTTGCGCCACAGACCGAACCGGTCCGTGACCCGCCAGGTCAGCATCACGTTGCCCGAGTAGGTTCCCGGCCGGACCGTCAGCGCGTAGGGCGCCGTCGTGTCCGCACCCATGTACCTACCGTTGGCCCACAGCTCGGCCTTGGCCACCCCACCCAGATCGGTGACACCACTCAGCGTGCTGGTGAAGTTGCCCCGGAACCGCTGACCGTAGGACGGCGAAATCGTCCCACCCGCCGGCGGCTCGTCGTCGAACCGCACCCGGCCCTGCAGGAGCGTGACGTTGCCGGCCCTGTCGAGAACGACCGAGGTGAAACCGCCGTGGTCCATCGGCTTGATGGTCTTCTGCCACAGGTTCGTGCCCGGCACCCGGGTGAACGCGTCCTCCTCGTGGATCGAGTGTCCGACCCGCAGCGTGTCCGCGTCCGGCGCCTCGATCGTGACCTCGACGCTGTCGCCGTGCACGACCTGGTCGTAGGCCGGCGACACGATCCGGCCGGGCGGCGCGATCGTGTCGGCCGTGAGGATCACCGGAGCGGACTCCACGACGTTGCCGCCGAAGTCCTCGATCCGGACGACCACCGAGATCGGCCCGTTGGCGCCCTCCGGCGCGAGGAGGTGATAGTCGTCCGGGTTGTCGTTCCCGTCCTGCGTGAGCCGGCCCGGCTGCCCGTCGACCAGCACGCTGAGCGACTTGATCCCGTGGTCGTCGCTCTTCACCGGTACGAAGGTCAGGCCGTAATCACGGGGAACGAGCTGACCCTCGGTCAGCCCGGTCGAGGTCAGCACCGGCGGAACGGTGTCCGTCGCACCGAACCCGAAGAGCAGCGCGGTCGTCTTGAGCACGGGAGGGCTGGGCAGCGTACGAGGGGCCGCGGTGCTCGCGATCTTCTCGCGCAGCTGGGCGGCGGTGGCGTCCGGTTTCAGCGCCAGCGCCAGTGCGGCCGAACCGGAGACGACCGCCGTGGAGACCGAGCTCCCGCTCGTGTAGGTCAGCTTCCCGTCCGGACCGAGCACCTGGGCCGAGTCGTAGGCCGCGACGTCGACCCACATGTCGTCCTGCACGTACTGGTTCCGGTTGAAGCTCGGTGCGACCGCGAGGACCGTCTCGAACGCCGCCGGGTACATCCTGACCACCGAGGTGGCCGGCGGGCGCGCCTCGGTCTGCGCCTCCCCGAACGACGCGACGACCAGCGAACCCTTCTCGTCCGCATGCCGCACCGCGTCCTCGAGCAGCCGGCTCGCCGCCGGGGTGCTCGCGGAGACGTTGATGATCCGGGCGCCGTGGTCGGCGGCCCACACGATGCCCGCGGCAACGTTCGCGGTGGTGCCCTGCGGCTTCGCGTACGAGATGGGGCTCTCGCTCAGCACCCGCACCGGCATGATCCGGCAGTCCGGGCAGGCACCGGCGCCGCCGAGGTCGTTGTCGTGGTCGGCCGCGATGACGTTGGCGACCCGGGTGCCGTGCGAACCGCCGTCGGCCGTGTTCTCGTCGCGGTCGACGAAGTCGTAGCCCGGCACCAGGCGATCCGTGCCGAGGTCCGCCGTGGCGGTGACACCGGTGTCGATCACCGCGATCGTGATGTCCGGGCTGCCGGTCGTCCAGGTCCAGGCCGGCGGGATGTCCGAGAACGACAGCGCGCTGCCGATGGCGTCGGAACTGTTCGCCGTGACCATGGCGCCGCGCTCCGCGTAGCGCACGCCGGTGGTGCCCTGAAGTTTGGCGATCGCCGCGTCGGCCGCGGCAGCCGCCACCTCGATCGTGATGGCCGGCAGTCCGGTCACCTTCTCCGCGCCGGACACGGTCGCCGGGTCCAGCACGGCGATGATCGCGTCGGCATCGGCGCCGGCCTCCAGGCCGACATCCAGTCGAACGGCATCCACGGCGGCAGCGGCAGCCGGCGATGCGAGACCAGCGGCCACCAGGGCCGCAATGACAGAAACCGATAATGTACGCAAAATTCGCTCCCCGCAGCGAAGATCTAGCGGAACCAGGTACGGATCGTGGTGTATCGGAGGTTGCCGACCCTGTCGTACGCCCGGACCTGGACGTGCATCGTCCTCTTCTGTTTCTTGGTGTTGACGCTCAGCACGTAACCGGCCTTGTAGTCCCGGCTCACGACCTTGCCGTTGACGATCAGCTCGACCCGCGAGATCCCACTCGCGTCCGACGCCTTCACATAGACCTTGACGGTGCCCTTGACCTTCGCCCGGTTCTTCGGCGCCTTGGCGATCGACACCGACGGCATCGTGTTGTCGGCGATCACCTGGCGGTAGTAGTTCCGGTAGTTGCCGAGCCGGTCGGTGACCCGCCACGTCAGCATCACGTAACCGGACGAGGTGCTGCCGATCCGCATCGAGTACGGCGCGGTCCGGTCCTCACCCTTGTACTCACCGTTCGCCCACAACTCGGCATAGAGGACACCGTTGGCGTCCTGCACGCCGCTCAGCGTGGTGGTGATGTCGCTGCGGATACGCTGGTGGTATCCCGGGGTGATCGAGGCGACGGTCGGTGCGGTGTTGTCGAACACGACCTTGCGGACGAACCGGCTGACGTGGCCGACCTGGTCGGTGGCGACCACCTCGAGCACACCGCTCGCCGGTGGGGTGACGACGGCCTGCCAGGAGCTAAGTCCGACCGACGACATCGGCGCGCCGTTGACGGTGATCGACTGCAGTTTCTCGTCCCGCGCCACGGTGAAGCCGACCTCCACCGGGCCGCGGACGTACGCGCCCTCGGCCGGCCAGTCGAAGTCACCGGTCGGCGCCGCGTCGTCGACCACGACCGTCCGGCTCAGGTCGGTCATGTTGCCCGCGACGTCGAACACGTTGAGGTAGATCCGGCCCAGCGGGTCCGGCGTAACCCGGCCCGTCCACTGCCGGGTGCTGACCTGCGTCAACGGGATCTCGTTGGCCCGTACGCTGGTCAGCCGCTCGTCATTGCTCGACGTGAACACCACGTCGACCATGCCGCCCGGCACGATCGCGCCCTCCGCCGGCGAGTCGATCGTCCCGGTCGGCGGCGTGCCGTCGACCAGCACCGTCCGGCTCGCCTCGTCCACGTTCCCGGCGTAGTCGTAGGCGCGGACCGTGTAGGTCACCTCGCTGTCCCGGCCCTCGGGCGGGGTGATCCGGAACGGGCTGTCGAGGCGGTTCCGGCGCTTCACGTCGCCGTCCACCTCCAACTCGTAACGCGCTACCGCCCGGTCGTCGGTGCCGGTGACCGGCACCGTGAACGCCCCGGCGCGCAGCAGCTGCCGGTTCGCGAAGCCAGGGTTGACCTTGGGCGCGACGTCGTCGCGGGCCCCGAAGGCGGTCAGCACCCCGGCCGCGTCCAGCACCGGCGGGTCGGCCGGGTCCTGGACGTCGCTGCGGGTCGCCGTCTCGACGATCGCGGACCGCAGGTCGGCCGCCGAGGTACCCGGCTTCACGCTGAGCCCGAGGGCGGCGACACCGGAGACGAGCGCCGCGGAGACGGAGGTGCCGCTCGCCACCTGCATCGCCGAGCTCGCGTTCAGCGCGGTGTACGTCGAGTAGGCACCCACGTCGATCCACCGGTCGCCGTCCGGGTTCACGTTCGTGGTGTTCGCGGGTGTGCCCCGCAGGGTCGCGCCGACCGCCAGGACCGGCTCGATCGCCGCCGGGTAACGCCGGGCGCTGCTCAGGTCGTTGCCCGCCGCCGCGACCAGGAGGGCACCGGCCCCGCTCGCCGACTGAACGGCATCCTCCAGCACGCGGCTGCGGGTGGCGGTGACCGTGCTGAGCGAGAGGTTGATGATCTGCGCGTCGTGCTCGGCCGCCCAGACGATGCCCGCGGCGACATTCGAGGCGAACCCCTCGGCGGGACCGCTCGCCCGGTCGCTCAGCACACGAACCGGCATGATCCGGCACTGACCGCACACGCCGAGACCACCCGCGCCGTTGCCGTGAGCGGCACCGATCGTGTTGGCGATCAGCGTGCCGTGGTTGTCGTCGTCGGCGGGATTGTCATCGCCGTCGACGAAGTCGTACCCCGGCGCCAGGCGGTCCTGTGCCAGGTCGGCGTTCGCGGTGACACCACTGTCGACCACGGCCACGGTGACCGACGGGCTGCCGGTGGTCCAGGTCCAGGCGGCCGGAAGCTGGTTCCAGAAGCCGGCCTGCCGGTTCGTTCCCTCGAAGGGGTCGATGTTGGCGCGGACCACAGCGTCCTGTTCCACGTAACGAACCGCCGGATCAGCGCCGAGCGTGGCCAGCACGGCCTCACGGTCGGTGATGTCGACGGTGAAGGCGTCCAGACCCGGGATCTTATGAGGCTCGGACGCCCGGTCGCCCAGCGGCGCCACGACGGCCGCCGGATCGGTGTCGGCCACCACACCGACAACCAGGCGGAACGTAGTCGTGTCGGCCGCGGCGGCCGGTGCACCGCCCAGGCCGATCAGGAGAAGGGACGAGAGACAGAAGGCAGCGATGCGCTTCACTTGCGATACCAGGTCCTGATCGTCGTGTAGGTGACGTTGCCGAGCTTGTCGTACGCGCGGACCCGTACCTTCATGGTCTTTTTCTGCTTCTTGGTGTTGACGCTGAGCACATAGCCGGCGGTGGCGTCACGCGAGACGACCTTGCCGTTCACGATCAGCTCGACCCGCGCGACGCCGCTCGCGTCGGAGGCCTTCACATAGACCTTGACCGTGCCCTTGACCTTGGCCTTGTTCTTCGGCGCCTTCGAGATCGACACACTCGGCGCCCTGTTGTCCGCGATCACGAGACGGTCCGGCACGTGGCGCCACTGACCGAATCTGTCGGTCACCCGCCAGGTCAAAATCACATTCCCGGAGTACGTTCCAGGCCGAACCGTGAGCTCGTAGGGCTCCGCGAAATCCGCGCCGACGTACTTGCCGTTCGCCCACAGCTCAGCCTTCGGCATACCGCTCAGGTCGTCGAGGCCGCTCAGCGTGGCGACGAACGCACCCCGGAATCGCCGGCCGTGAGCGGGCGTGACCCAGCCACCGGCCGGCGGTTCGTTGTCCACCCTCACCTGCCGGTGCAGCGAGCTGAAGTTTCCGGCCCGGTCATGAATGTGGATATCGATGCTTCCGAACTGATCGCCGTCGGTGCGGACCCCGGCCCGGCCCCGCCATACCTTGGCGACGGCGTCCCAGGCGAACCCCGTGCCGTTCGGGTGGACCGACTCGATCCGCGCGATGTCCGTGTCCGAAGTCCTGAGGACGACGTCGACCGAGTGATGGGTCAGCGCGAGCGGGGCCGGTTCGACGAAGGTCGCGTTCGGCACCTTGGTGTCCATCTCGACCACGGTGGTCACGTCGCCCGCGTTGCCGGCGTAGTCGTAGGCGCGAACCGTCACAGGCGTGGGCCCGTTCGCACTGAACGGCGGCATCAGGG
Source organism: Actinoplanes sp. NPDC051861 (assembly GCF_040681145.1). Taxonomy (NCBI): domain Bacteria; kingdom Bacillati; phylum Actinomycetota; class Actinomycetes; order Micromonosporales; family Micromonosporaceae; genus Actinoplanes; species Actinoplanes sp. NPDC051861. The sequence goes on along the minus strand of NZ_JBFAYE010000026.1, from coordinate 14,879 downwards.
TGACCCACCAGGGTTCCTGATATGCCGTGGCCAACACCTCGTCACCGATCCGGTATTCGACGCGCTCGACGCCGTGATCGTCGCTGACGGTCGGGCGAGTGAGCTTGCCGCTGGGACCCATCAGTTCGTTCTCGGTGAGCCCGGTCGTGGTTACCACCGGCGGGACGGAGTCGGTGCCGCCTAGGTGATGGATGACCTGAGCGGCGTTCACCAGCGGCGGATCGGCGGCGGGCCGGACAGTGGACGGCAGAGCGTCACGCTGGATCTGGTCACGCACCTCTTCGGCGGTCGCGCTCGGTTTGATCGCGAACGCCAGAGCGGCGACACCGGACACGATCGCCGTCGAGGCGGAGGTACCTCCGAGAGCCCGGCGCTGCCCGTCGGTGTCCAGGACCGTCATGCTGCTGCTCGCGGCGACGTCGACCCAGCGGTCGGTGGCGGTGTTGCGCGGGCTGCCGTTACGTCCCACGGAGAGCGTGGACTCGTAGGCAGCCGGGTACCGGTGGGCGGTCGTGAACTCGTTCCCGGCCGAAGCGACGACCAGGGCACCCTTGTCGGCGGCGTACTCCACGGCGTCCTCGAGCAGCCGGCTCTCGGCCGCTGTACTGAGCGAAAGGTTGATGATCCGTGCCCCGTGGTCGGCGGCCCACGTGATACCGGCCGCCACATCGGCGGTCGTTCCTTCAGCGGCCGCGGTGCCACGATCGCTGAGGACCCGGACCGGCATGATCCTGCACGAGTCGCACACTCCGCTGATGCCGGCGTCGTTGTCGTGGTCGGCACCGATGGCATTCGCCACCAGAGTGCCGTGACTGGAGCGGTCGGTGGCGTCGGTGTCACCGTCGACGAAGTCGTACCCCTCGGTCAGCCGGTCCGCGGTCACGTCCGCAGTGGGTGAGACACCGGTATCGACCACTGCCACCGTGACGTCGGCACTTCCCTTGGTCCAGGTCCAAGCCTGTGTGACCTCGGACGTCCGGAATGCCGAGTTCAAAAACTCGCTGTCCGCCTGGACCAGACCGCCGCGCTGGGCATACCGGACGCCAGCCGTGCCAACGAGCACGGCGAGGGTCGCCTCGACCCGGTCGGCGGGCACATCGACAGCGATCGCGTCGAGGCCCTGAACCGGTTTGAAGCGCACGTTCTCGCCCAGCCCGGCGACCACAGCGGCCGGATCGGTGCCCGCGGCGAGGCCGACGTCCAGTCGGACCGGATCGGCCTCGGCCGCGCGAGCCGGGGATGCCACACCCACCGCCAGCATGGCCATGATCAGGCCAGAAGAAACCGCACGCATGTGCGCGCCCCCGTCAACATTCGAAGTGGTTTCTCAGCGACGCCAGGTCCGGGTGGTCGTGTACTTCACGTTGCCGACCCTGTCGTACGCCCGGACCTGGACCTTCATCGTCGTCTTCTGCTTCTTCGTGTTCACGCTCAGCACGTAACCGGCCTTGTAATCCCGGCTCACCACTTTGCCGTTCACGACCAGCTCGACCCGCGAGATCCCACTCGCGTCCGACGCCTTCACATAAACCTTGACCGTGCCCCTGACCTTCGCCTTGTTCTTCGGCGCCTTAGTGATCGACACCGTCGGAACCCGGTTGTCCGCGACCACCAGCCGGTTCGGCACGTTGCGCCACAGACCGAATCTGTCGGTCACCCGCCAGGTCAACATCACGTTCCCGGAGTACGTCGCCGGCCGCACCGTCAGCGCGTAGGGCGCCGTGGTGTCCACACCCATGTACTTGCCGTTGGCCCACAGCTCCGCCTTCGCGACACCACCGACGTCGGTGACACCGCTCAGCGTGCTGGTGAAGTTGCCCCGGAACCGCTGACCGTAGGACGGCGTGATCGTGCCACCCGCCGGTGGGTCGCTGTCGACCCGCACCTGCTGGAACAATTGGGAGAGATTGCCGGCCTTGTCCTGGATGTGGACGCCGATCTGGCGGTAGTCATCGAACCCACCATCCGTGTATCCCGCCTTACCTCGCCACACCTTCGCGGCGGCGTCCCAGCTGAAGGTGGTGCCGTTGAGGTACGGCGAGTAGATGATCTCGATGTCGGAGTCCGGTGACGAGAGAACGACGTCGACCGCGCCGGGCCCGCCGGGGACGACCCCGTTGGAGACCGGGCTGACGAAGGTCGCGGTCGGGGGTGCCGTGTCCGCCTGGACGACGGTGGTCAGCTCACCGAAGTTGCCGGCGTAGTCGTAGGCACGGACCGTGATCGGCATCGGGCCGTTGTGGCCGGCCGGCGGCTTCAGGTTCGTCCACCAGTTGTCCCAGTTCGCGGTGGCGAGCACCCGGTCGCCGAACCGGTACTCCACCCGCTCGATGCCGTGGTCGTCGCTGACGGTCGGGGTGGCCTGCTCGCCGGTGGCCGCGACCGGCTCGTTCTCGGTGAACCCGGTCGCGCTGACCACGGGCTTGACCGTGTCGGTGCCGCCGAAGCCGTAGATGACCTTCGCGGCGTTGACCACCGGCGGGTCGTAACGCGTCTGGGTGCCACGGAGTTCGGCGTCGCGCTGGATCGCGTCGCGCACCTCGCCCGCGGAGGCGGACGGCTTCATCGCGAGCGCCAGCGCCGCAACACCGGAGACGACCGCGGTCGAGGCGGAGGCGCCGGGGAGCGGCCGGAGCTGCCCGGTCCTGTCGAGGACCGTCATGCCGCCGACGCCGGAGACGTCGACCCACCGGTCGGACTCGGTGTTGCGCGGGCCGACCGCGTACCGGCCCACCGCGAACGCCGGCTCGTACGCGGCCGGGAAGCGGTGTTCCGTCGTGTACGCGTTGCCCGCCGACGCGACGACCAGCGCGCCCTTGCCGGCCGCGTGCTCGACGGCCTCCTTGAGCAGCAGACTCGCGTCCGCGGTGCTGAGCGACACGTTGATGATCTGCGCGCCGTGGTCGGCGGCCCAGACGATGCCGGCGGCGGTGTCGGCGGTCGTGCCCGTCGCCGAGGAGGCAAGGGGCCCGGTCAGCACCCGGACCGGCATGATCCGGCACTGGTCGCAGACGCCGCTGGCTCCCGCGTTGTTGTCGCGGTCGGCACCGACGACGTTCGCGACCAGGGTGCCGTGGCCGCTGTCGTCGGTGGTGTCGGTGTCGCCGTCGATGAAGTCGTAACCCGCGGTCAGCCTGTCCGCGGGGAGGTCCGCGTTCGGAGTGACACCGCTGTCGACGACCGCCACGGTGATGTCCGGGCTGCCGGTCGTCCACGTCCAGGCCTGGGGAACCTCGGACAGGTTGAGAGCGGAGTTGGTGATCTCTGCGTCGCCCTGGACGACACCGCCGCGCTGCGCGTACCGCACACCGGCGTCGCCACCGAGAGTGGCCAGAGCCGCCTCGACCCGATCGGCCGGCACGTCGACCGCGATCGCGTCCAGGCCCTCGACCGGCTCGAAGCGCACGCCGTCGCCGAGACCGGCGACCACAGTGGCCGGATCGGCGCCCGCGGCGAGGCCGACGTCCAGGCGGACTGGATCAGCCTCGGCCGCGAGCGCCGGCGTCGCCACACCGACCACCAGCATTGCCATGACCAGGGAAGAAGAAACCGCACGCACCTTGGTGCCCCCGTCGATAATCGAAGTGGTTTCTCAGCGACGCCAGGTCCGGGTGGTCGTGTACTTCACGTTGCCGACCCTGTCGTACGCCCGGATCTGGACCTTCATCGTCTTCTTCTGCTTCTTGGTGTTCACGCTCAGCACGTAACCGGCCTTGTAATCGCGCGAGACGACCTTGCCGTTGACGATCAGCTCGACCCGCGAGATCCCGCTGGCATCGGAGGCCTTCACATAGACCTTGACGGTGCCCTTGACCTTGGCCTTGTTCCTCGGCGCCTTGGTGATCGACACCGTCGGGACCTTGTTGTCCGCGACCACCAACCGGTTCGGCACGTTGCGCCACTGACCGAATCTGTCGGTCACCCGCCAGGTCAGCATCACGTTGCCCGAGTAGGTTCCCGGCCGGACCGTCAGCGCGTAGGGCGCGGTGGTGTCCGCACCCATGTACCTGCCGTTGGCCCACAGCTCGGCCTTGGCCACCCCACCCAGATCGGTGACACCACTCAGCGTGCTGGTGAAGTTCCCCCGGAACCGCTGACCGTAGGACGGCGTGATCGTCCCACCCGCCGGCGGCTGGCCGTCGTAACGGATCTTGCGGTACAGATACGTGAGGTTGCCGGTCTCGTCCCTCAGGTAGAGGTCGACGACGCCGCTGCTGTACCACTGCGAGCCGAGCGTGCCCTTCCACTTGTTGGTGCCCGGCACCCGGGAGAGCGACCCGGGGTAGAACCGCGCGGGCCCGAAGATCGCGGTTCCGGCGTCGCTGTCCGGCCAGTCGAGCACGACCTCGAGGCCGCCGGGACCGACGATCGCGTTCTCGGCGGGCGAGACGATCGTCGCGACCGGGGCCGTCGTGTCGACAACCACGTTGATCGTCTTCTCGGCGGAGTTGCCACCGAAGTCGTAGACCTTGACGGTCAGCTGCGCCGGGCCGTTGAGCCCCTTCGGCGGGTAGATCGTGTCGCTGTAGGACGCGTCGTAGCCCGTGACCAGCAGTTGGCCGGCGAGGTACACCTCGACGCGCTCGATCCCGCGGTCATCGGCGCCCTTGCCGCTGAACCACTCGACCGCGCCACCGATGCGCGCGCCCTCGGTCACGTAGCCGATGTCCGCGGTCGGCGCGGTCTCGTCCTTGGCACCGAACGCGACAGCGACCTTTGCCGCGTTGGCCCACACCGGCTCGAAGTCGGCACCCGCCGTCCGCCGCTCACCGGTTCGCTTCAGGGCGTCGCGCACCTCGGCCGAGGAGGCGTCCCCGTCCAGGGCGAGAGCCAGCCCCGCGATGCCGGAGACGTAGGCGGCACCGGCCGACGAGCCCAGCAGTGACGTCTGCTTTCCGTCCAGGCCGTACCACTGCCCACCGGTGTCGGTCTTCAGGTCGACCCACGGGTCGGCGGCGGTGTTCGTCGCGCCGAGGTAGCCGGCGGAGACGGCGAGGGCCGGCTCGAACGCGCCCGGGTAGTGGCGGACGTTCGAGCGGTCGTTACCGGACGAGGCGACGACGAGCGCACCCTTGCCGTCCGCGTGCTTGACAGCGTCCTCGAGCAGGCGGCTGGCAGCGGTGGTGCTCGCCGACACGTTGATGATCGGAGCGCCCTGGTCGGCGGCCCACGCGATGCCGGCGGCGACGTCCGCGGTCGTTCCCTCGGCGGGAGCGGTCCCGCGATCGCTCAGGACCCGCACCGGCATGACGCGGCACGCCGGGCACACACCGGCGGAGTAGAGGTTGTTGTCGTTGTCCGCCGCGACCGCACCGGCCACCAGCGTTCCGTGGCCGTCGGCGTCCGCGGCGTCCGCGTCGCCGTCCACGAAGTCATAGCCGGCCACGATGCGCTCGGCGGCGAGATGGGTGGTGGCCGAGACGCCCGTGTCGACCACCGCGATCGTGACCGCCGAGTCGCCGGTCGTCCAGGTCCAGGCCGCCGGCACATCGGCGTTGTTGAACTGCGTGCTGAAGTAGTCGGCGGCGTCCGCCTTGACCACCGCGCCGCGCTCCGCGTAACGGACGCCCGCGGTGCCGTTCAGCACCGACAGAGCGGCGTCAGCCTGGTCCGCGACCACGTCGATGGTGACGGCCGGCAGGCCGCGCACCGGCTCGCTGCCGACGACGACCGATTTGTCCAATGCGGCAACGATCGCCGCCGCATCCGCGCCGGCCTCCAGGCCGACGTCCAGCTGAACCGGCTCCGCGGCGGCCGCTGCCGCCGGTGACGCCAATCCGGCGGCCACCAAGGCCGCGATAAGAGCAGAAGATACCGTACGCACTATTCGCCCCCCGTAGCGATAGTCCTCGATCGACATGATCATACGGGGGAGGTCCAAATCAGATCACTGTCCGAAAAGACGAGGGGCCGGTGGACTCCGTTGTCCGCCGGCCCCTCGTCTTTTTCAGGAGAGTGGGAAAAGCTCGTGGATCAGAACGCGTCCTCGTCGAGGTCCATCGCGTCCAGGGTGGTGTTCTCGATGATGCGGCGGTCGGAACCGATGCGCGGCAGGATCTCGCGTACGAAGAAGCGAGCCGCCGCCACCTTGCCGGTGTAGAAGGACTTGTCCGCTTCGGACACCTCGGTGTTCAGCGCGTTGAGCGCGACCTCGGCCTGGCGCAGCAGCAGCCACGCGAGCACGACGTCGCCGAGCGCCAGCAGGATCCGGCGGGAGCTCAGGCCGATCCGGTAGAGCTCGCGGGCCTCGCCACCCTGGACGGCCTGGAGCCAGCCGAGCGTGGTGCCGAGGATCTGCTGCATCTCGCCGAGCGCCTTGCCGAGCGCCAGCCGCTCCTCCTTGAGCTGGCCGTTGCCGGCCTCGCTCTCGACGAAGCCCTGGATCTCGCCGGCCACCGCGGCGAGCGAACGGCCGTTGTCCTTGACGATCTTGCGGAAGATCAGGTCGAGGCTCTGGATCGCGGTCGTGCCCTCGTACAGGGTGTCGATCTTCGCGTCCCGGACGTACTGCTCGAGCGGGTAGTCCTGCAGGAAGCCGGAACCGCCGAAGGTCTGCAGCGACTCGTGGCCGAGCAGTTCGTACGCCCGCTCCGAGCCGACGCCCTTGACCAGCGGAAGCAGGAAGTCGTTGACCCGGCTCGCGGCCTTCGCCGCCTTCTCGTCACCGGCGGCGGTGGCGATCGCGACCCTGTCCTGCCAGCTCGCCGTGTAGATCACCAGCGCGCGCAGCGCCTCCGAGTACGCCTTCTGCATGAGCAGCGAGCGGCGTACGTCCGGGTGGTGGGTGATGGTCACCCGCGGCGCGGCCTTGTCGGTGTTCTGCACCAGGTCGGCACCCTGTACGCGGTTCTTCGCGTACTCCAGCGCGTTGAGGTAGCCGGTGGAGAGGGTGGCGATCGCCTTCGTGCCGACCATCATCCGGGCGTACTCAATGATCATGAACATCTGGCGGATGCCGTCGTGCTTGTCGCCCAGCAGCCAGCCCTTGGCCGGGGTGCCGTGCTCGCCGAAGGTCATCTCGCAGGTGTTGGAGACCTTGATGCCCATCTTGTGCTCGACGTTGGTGGCGTAGACGCCGTTGCGCTCGCCGAGCTCGCCGGTCTCCGCGTCGAAGTGGTACTTCGGCACGATGAACAGCGACAGGCCCTTGGTGCCCGGGCCGCCCTCGCCCTCGACGCCGACCGGACGGGCCAGCACGTAGTGGATGATGTTGTCGGTCAGGTCGTGCTCACCCGAGGTGATGAAGCGCTTGACGCCCTCGATGTGCCACGAGCCGTCCGGCTGCGGGATGGCGCGGGCGCGGCCGGCGCCGACGTCCGAGCCGGCGTCCGGCTCGGTGAGCACCATGGTCGAGCCCCACTGCTTCTCGACGAAGAGCTTGGCCCACTTCTTCTGCTCCTCGTTGCCCTCGGTGTGCGCCACGTGGGCGAAGGAGGGGCCGGACGAATACATCCAGATGGGGGCGTTGGCGCCGAGGATCTGCTCGGCGATGGCCCACCACAGGGTGCGGGGTGCCATCGTGCCGCCGAGCTCGCTCGGCAGGTCGAGCCGCCAGAACTCGGAGGCCATGAAGGTCGCGTAGGACTTCTTGAACGACTCGGGCAGCGGCGCGGTGTGCGTCGCCGGATCGAACACCGGGGGGTTGCGGTCGCTGTCGGTGTAGCTGGCCGCGAGATCCTCGCGGGCCAGCCGGTTCACCTCGGCGAGCACGTCGCGGGCGGTGTCCGCGTCGATCTCGTCGAACGGCGCCTGGCCGAACGCCTTGTCGGCTCCGAAGACCTCGAAGAGGTTGAACTGGAGGTCACGAAGGTTGCTCTTGTAGTGCGTCATGGTGCTTGGCCCCGCTCTCCGGACGCGAGTTACCCGTCAGTAACCCCACTGTATTACTGATCGGTAGGAAGCGACAACCCGGCAAGGGTTTCCGGCGCAGCTGACCGGTAAGGGTCGGTTGTCCGTCGGTTCGTGGCCCAACGGACTCCGATCAGGTGGCGAGCAGGACAGCCGTTCGGCCATTTGCCGACTTCGACACTCCGGCGACGTATCGCGGGCGGGTGTGTTTCGTTTCACCGGATAGACAGCTACGAACAGGGGGACGCCATGTTCGCCACGATCAAAAGCCTGATTCCGGAGCCGCGCCAGGCCACCCAGCCACGCAACTACGTCGGGCGGCATCGCCAGCCCGAGCCCGCTCCACCGGCACCGGCTCCGATCTCCCCGGCGCCCGCCGAACCAGACGACACCGCCGCGGCCTAGCTGCCGGCCGCACCGACCTCCCAGCTCGGGACCGAGACGGCAGCGCCGCCGTCCGGACCGGCGTACTCCAGCAGAACCAGGGCGATGTCGTCCTCGAGCCGGCCGTACACCCAGTCGTGCAGCGCGGTCTCGAGCGACGCCAGGCCGTCACCGACCGTGCCGTGGCCGAGCAGCCGCCAAGCGCGATCGGCGGTCGGGAAGAACTCGCCGTCCCGGCGGGCCTCACCGAGCCCGTCCGTGAAGAGCAACAACCGGTCCCCCGGCTCCAGCCGCTCGACCCGGGCCTTCACCTCGGGCATGAAACCGAGCGGCGGGGCCGGGGCAGGCGGCTCCAACGGGATGACCTGCCCGCGTCGCAGCAGCAGCGGGGCCGGATGTCCACAGTTGACGATGGTCAGGGTGCCGCCGCGCTCCTCGACCAGTGCCGCGGTCACGAAATCCTCGTCGCCGACGCTGCGGGCCACCGCCCGGTCCAGGTCCGCCACGATCGATTTGATGTCGGCCCGCTCGTAAGCCACGTGCCTGTACGACCCCAGGACGATGCTGGCCAGGCGGACCGCGTCCAGGCCCTTCCCGCGCACGTCACCGATGATGATGCGCACCCCGTACGGCGTGTTGAGCGCCTCGTAGAGGTCACCGCCGATGTCGGCCGCGGCGGTCGCCGAGATGTAGCGGCCGGCCACCGCGAGAGCGCCCACCTGCGGGCCGATCGGCCGCAGCACCGCCTGCTGGGCGACCGCGGCCAGCCGCAACAGCTCGCTGATCCGGTCGGACTGCCGCTGCCGGAACGTGGCACCGGCGGCGGCCACGCCGGTCGCGAGCACGATGCCGATCAGGTTGACCAGGTTCGCCATGTGGTTCTGACCGGAAACGCCCACGAAGATCGCACCGGTGATCGTCGCCATCACACCGACGCTGAGGACGACCTGCCAGACCGCGAAGACCGCGGCGACGAACGGCACGGTCGCCAGCAACCCGACATACGTCGCCGGGCGCCCGTCGGCGAGTTCCACGGCGGACACGACAGCGAGCAGCACGACGGCCGCGCCGAGGCCGGCGCGGTTCCCTGGACTCATCGGGCGGCGGCCCGGCGGAAAGGTAGCCATGGTTCCGCCGAACAGCATGCCCGATCGGCGAGATGTCGGGCATCAACTTGACCCCTAGGCTGACCCGAGTCTGACCGCTCGGTCCACGAAGGGCGGCGGCACGGTGACACGATGTTCACGTGCCCGATGATCTCCGTGACCTTCTGCGTGCCGAGTTCCGCTGGACCAACCCCGGCCCGAACAGCGAATATCTCGTCAGCGACCGCTCCGGGTGGTGGCGCGAGCCGAGGATTCTGGACGGTCTCGGCCCCGCACTGGGCGATTTCTTCCGCGCGGACCGGCCGACCGTGGTTGTCGCGCCCGAAGTCACCGGTTTCATGCTCGGCCCGCTGGTGGCGCGGGCGCTCGGTGTCGGCTTCGTGGAGGCGTACCGGGCGGGCGCGCGCCGGCCCATCGCCGAGCCGATGATCTGGGCGGAGGTGCCGGCCGACCATCGGGGTGAGATTCAACACCTTGGGGTACGGAGCCGGCTCATCGCCGAGGACGACCGGGTGCTCGTGGTCGACGACTGGGCCGCGACCGGCGCACAGGCTCGTGGCCTGCGTGACCTGTTCGGCAGCCGTTACCTGGGCGCGGCGGTGATCGTGGACGAGTGCCCGCCCGCGGTCACCGCCGAGCTGCGGATCAGGAGCCTGCTGAGTGGCGCCGACCTCGATCCGTAGTTCCGACGTGGACGCGGGCGTGCTCTACGCGTACCCAAGCATGGTTTTGATCTTTCAGCTGGGACGGATGCGCTCGTGGCCGGCGAGAGCACCGCGCGTGATGTTCCAGCCGGTCGCGACATAGGCGGCCAGGCCACGCTGCACGTAAGGGTCGTCGGCGATCAGCGCGTGCGCCTCCGCCTCGGTGTCGACGTCCAGCAGGAGAATGCCGCCGTTCGGGGGATCCTGGCGGCCCGCGGAGACGCAGAAACCACGCTTCTCCAGGTCGGCGACGAAGGCCAGGTGATCGTCGCGAGCGGCGTCGACCTCGGCGAGAGGCTTCTGGTAGGTCGAAATCATCAGATACACGCGGTCATCGTAGAGCCGGACCGCCCGATCGGGGGATGGAGTGCTGGTCCTCGCCGCCCGTTGACCATCCGTCCGGCTGGTGACGATTTGCCCCGGGCAAAAGCTACCTTTCAGACGTGCAGATCCAGATCACCGCGGCCCCCGACCCGGTTCTGATCGCGGCCGCCACCCGCCATGGCCTCCGCCGGCCCATCCTGCTCGCCCGGATGGCCGGCTGGCTGATCATCGCCTTGGCGTTCGTCGTGCAACTCGTGACCGGTGAGCTCAACGTGCCGCTGCTGGCCCTGGGCGCTGTCACGGCGGTGCTCGGGCCGCTGGCGCTGCGGATCCTCTGGTTGAACACGGCTCAGCTATCCGGCCCGATGACCACCTACGAGATCAGTTCGGGAGGCCTGGCGTCGTCCAGCGCGGAGAGCCGGCACTCGTATGCGTGGCAGGCGTTCCGCTATGTCGAGGAACTTCCCGGGCAGTTGCTGTTTCGCCAGGGTAGGGCGCGATTTCTGCCGGTGCCGACTCGTGGGTTGAGTCAGGCGGAGGTGGAGCGGGTGCTCGGGTTCGCAGAAGCTGGTGGGCTGCCCGTTCGGCGTCGCCTTTTTTCGTCTTGATTGACTATTTGGTGGGCCAGGTGCGGAAGTTCAGGGCCGAGCGGCTCGCGGTCGGGCCGCGCTGGCCCTGGTAACGGGAGCCGTAGACGGCCGAGCCGTACGGATGCTCGGCCGGGCTCGACAGGCGGAAGATGCACAGCTGGCCGATCTTCATTCCCGGCCAGAGCTTGATCGGCAGATTTGCCACATTGGAGAGCTCCAGCGTCACGTGGCCGGAGAACCCCGGGTCGATGAAGCCGGCGGTCGAGTGCGTGAGCAGGCCGAGCCGGCCCAGGCTGCTCTTGCCCTCCAGCCGGGCAGCGAGCCCGTGACCGAGGGTGATCACCTCTAAGGTGGACGCGAGCACGAACTCACCCGGATGCAACACGAACGGCTGACCGTCCTCCACCTCGACCGAGGCGGTCAGCTCATCCTGCTGCTCGGCCGGGTCGATGTGCGTGTACAGGTGGTTGTTGAACACCCGGAAGAAGCGGTCCAGCCGCACGTCGATGCTGGACGGCTGCATGAGCGTCGGCTCGAACGGCTCCAGCGAGAGGTCCCCGGATTTGATCTCGGAGACCAGGTCACGGTCGGAGAGCAGCATCGCAACACCATACCGACCTGCCCGAATCGGCGTGTTCGGTGGATGACTCGAACGTATGTTCGATAGAATGCCTCCATGGCTTCCTGGTCCGATTTCGCCGCAGCCGAGCCCATGCTCGCCGCCGGCATCCGTGCGCTCCTCCAGCAGTACGGTCCCGGCATGGGCTACCTGGCGACCATCCGCCCCGACGGCGGCCCCCGCGTGCACCCGGTCTCCCCGGTCTTCGCCGACGACAGCGTCTACTGCTTCATCGTCGACTCCCCGAAACGCCACGACCTCGACCGCGACGGCCGCTACGCCCTGCACGCCTACCCACCCGAGGACAACGACGACGAGGCCTGCATCACCGGCCACGCCCACCCCGTCCACGACCCCCTCACCATCACCCGGCTGGCCGGCGCCCTGCACGCCTCCCCCGACGTGGACTGGCGGCTCTACGAACTGACCGTCGAGACCGCGATGCTCCGCCACCACGGGCCGGCGGGCGCCCTGCCGTTGGCGGCGACGCCGTTCACTCCCGCTTTCGCCCAGACGTGGCACGAGCGCCGCAAGTTACGGCGCCCCCTCGCGGTCGCGAGCTGACAGCGGGGCGGTCCCGCCACCGAGCCGGATAATCAGGTACAGTGGGGCCGCTCGCGGGTGTAGTTCAATGGCAGAACATCAGCTTCCCAAGCTGACAGTGCGGGTTCGATTCCCGTCACCCGCTCCACACGAGGAAGTCCTGGTCAGGACCGATGGTCCGCCAGGGCTGCCGTCGTTCTAGGCGATGCTGAAACAGAGATGGGCCATTAGCGGGCCGTTAGACATGCTCGCGCACCATGAGATGAGCGACCTTCAGGAACGGCGCGCCGCATCCTCCTTACCACCGTTCGATGAGTTGATGTTGGGCTGTCCGCTTTGTGGACGGCGAGCGCCGACCCGGCGGCGGCGAAATCGGACCGGAACACCCCATGTAGGAATTCTTTCAAACATACGTTCGAGTCATCCACCGAACACGCCGGTTCGGGCAGGTCGGTATGGTGTTCTCGCACTGCTCTTCGACCGTGACCCGGTCTCCGAGATCAAATCCGGGGGCCTGCTCTAGCCGGGACCTCTAGCTAGGGTCCCGACGTGTCCGACGATGCCCATCCCGGCGCGTTGCAGGCCGATGGACAGGCCACCAATTCCAGCGAACCGTTCGAGGACGTTAATCGGTGCGCCTCCGACCGTGGAAGGCGTGACGCAGAGCTTTGCCGCGCCCTCACACAGTGATTCACTGTCGTCGAAGGGTGGCGAAGGGGGATGCGCTTGATACCGGCCGTCGAGATCCGGTTGTCGACCGAGCTTCCGTCGGACGCCGAGTACTGGATGCCGAGCGAGGAGGAGGTCGAATACGCCGATGAAGGCTTCGGCTTCTTTCGCGACGTGTGGACGTTGGTGGAAGTCCTCCCGGACGAGGCTACGGCAATCATGGCCCGTGAGCGGAGCCTGGTCGAGATCCTGGACGGCCTGTCGTCGGACGCCGATACCTTCGATCGCTTTGCCCGGGCGGCCGAGCGGCACGATCCCGAGTGCCTGTCCGACGACGCCGAGGTGCGAGAGGTTGAGGAACTACTGATCGCCCGGATGGGCCGCTCCTGGGACCTCGACGGACTGGAGATCGGTGTCGCTGGCTTGTCGCACGCGTTGGCCTCAGTAGGGTGCGTGCCGACCGCGAGCTGTCGGGGGCATACCGGCGACAGGGCCTGGTCGGAACATCCGGTGGTGTACGTGGCCTTGGACCGTGCGCACGCCGAGTGGCTGGCACCACTCGTCCATAGGATCCCGTGCGGCTTCGGCATCGACCCAGCCCGTTCGGAAATGCTGACCATCAACGCCCGCTGTATCGCCGACTCGATGGCGCTGGCAGCGGCGATCTGCGAAGAGGCCGAACGCAATCCGCCTCCGCCTCTGGCATACCGCCGGTCCGGCGAAGCGGAACCGGTGGAGCAGCGCATCGAGGTGGACGGACAACAGACCCTCTTCTGACAACTGTCTTTCGTCCTCATGCCGCCACCGTCCGAGGGCGGCGGGCACCGGCGGCCAGACCGGATCGGACCGGACCGTGCGGCTGCTCTCAAAGCGGGTGAGGCCGATCGACAGTGCGGCCTCGTCAGCAGCGCCTCGGCATGGTCGACGCTCAGCGCTCCCCCGGCGGCGAGCTGGCCGAGGGCAACCGCAGAGACATAGAGCGTGTGATTGCCGCTCGAGGTCGGCCGAAGCGACCCTGGCGCTGTCCTGTCCGCCGAGGCGTTCGGCGCATACGAAATCCTTACCGAGCTCGCACGCACTGTCGGAATGGACGCCGTTTATGAAGTCGTTCCGCCGCCCGGACACGTTCACCCCATTCTTGAGTCAGGTTTTGGAGGCCGATCCGCATCTGCGTTACGTCGAGGACGACAGAGGTTGATTCATCCGGGAGCCGGGCACCGGAAAGGAATATCGGTCGCCGCGCGACGAGGGCGAATGTGCCGACTATGGCTATATCGGCCGCTTGCCGAGGCCAGATGGCAAGGGATCCCTCCTGTACATTACAGGCACACACACGCAAGGAACCTTGGGCACAGCCCGTTACGTCGCCGACAATCTTCCCGAGCCGTATCGGGAACTAAAGGCACGCCGCTTTCGACGGTTATCCTGTATCGGTTCGACTCAAAGAATCACCGAAAGATTGCCTCTACTGAGCGAGTAAAGGCGCCCACTTATCTTACAGATATGCTGAGGATAAGCGCCGCGATAATGAGGTGTTCGACTATATGTACGATGTCGCAAAGCTTCCCGCATTCAAACCTGGCTGGAGGCAGAGCTGAAGGAAACGACGACTCGGATTTCACCAACGCTCGCGAAACTGCCGAACTTCTCGAGCCCTCGGAGCACACGGGAGATTAATGCGGTTTGGGTTCTTTCTGTGACTATCAAATCGGCTCTTACTGGCGCGGCCCTGAAGGAGAGTTGGTTGGTTCCTAGGTGCGCTTTGATTACACGCAACGCCCCGTCATGTCAGACCAGGGAAGGGCACGGGCCGTTAGCGGCCATTACCGAATGCTCCTTGAGGCCAATCCAGGCCACTCGATCACTCGCTGAGCTGCCTGCAACCGTGATCAGCAGGCTTCACTTGCACGGTTCCCAGGTTGAGAGTGCGGGTTCGATTCTTCATAGCCAGAAGCCCTGGTGAGGGCCGTCGTCTCGCCAGGGCTTCCATCGTCTAGGCTAGCGGTAGTTTGTCGCCTTTATGGGGGTAGATAGAGGTTGAGGGCGTGGCCGTTTCCGACGGCGTTGAGTAGTTGCTGGAGTTCGCGGGGTG
>NZ_JBFAYE010000025.1:26143-159120 GCF_040681145.1 Actinoplanes sp. NPDC051861 | reverse complement strand
GACGTCTTCAACACCCTGCTGCAGATCCTTGAGGACGGCCGGCTCACCGACGGACAGGGCCGCATCGTCGACTTCAAGAACACCGTCATCATCCTGACGACGAACCTCGGCACCCGGAACGCCACGAAAGCCGTCCAGCTCGGCTTCCAGACCTCCGAGGGCACCGAGAGCAGCTACGAGCGGATGAAGATCAAGGTCAACGACGAGCTCAAGCAGCACTTCCGCCCCGAGTTCCTGAACCGCATCGACGACACGATCGTCTTCCACCAACTCCGCGAGGACGAGATCCTCCAGATCGTCGGCATCTTCACGGCCCGCATCGAAGCCCAACTGAAGAACAAGGACATGGGCCTCGAACTCACCGACAGGGCCAAACAGTTCCTGGCCACCAAGGGCTTCGACCCGGTCATGGGAGCCCGCCCCCTGCGCCGCACGGTCCAGCGCGACCTGGAAGACCCCCTGTCCGAACAGATCCTCTTCAACGAACTACGCCCCGGCCAGACAGTCGTCGTCGACGCCGAGGGCACCCCGGAGAAACTGACCTTCCGCAGCGCCGGCAAAACCACCGCCGAGGAGGCCGATTCCCTACCGGCAACCACGAAGGGCGGCGACAGCTCACTGCCCGGCTGACACCATCGCGCCGGCCAGGACGATCAGCTCACCCCGAGCGACAGCTCACTGCCCGGCTCACACCATCGCGCCGGCCAGGACGATCAGCTCACCCGGGCGGCCACCTCACTGCCCGGCCAGGACGATCAGCTCGCCCGGGGTGGCGGCCACCCGCACGCTCAGACCGTCGACCAGGACGCGGTAGGCGACGGGCGGGCCGGGTGCGCCCCAGACCGCGCCGGTGATGGTGGCGAGCCGGTTCTCGAAAGGGCTGGCCAGCATCCGCACCCGCGTGCCGGGGGCGTGCCCGTCGTTCGCGATCACCAACAGAGCGTCGAGGATCTGCCGGGCGCCCTCGATCGGCGGGTTCGGCGGCAGGGTCAGCGACGTGGCCGGGTCGCGTTCGAGGAGTTCGCGGGCTTCGCGGTCCAGGGCGGCGCACTC
This sequence comes from Actinoplanes sp. NPDC051861, assembly GCF_040681145.1. Classification (NCBI taxonomy): domain Bacteria; kingdom Bacillati; phylum Actinomycetota; class Actinomycetes; order Micromonosporales; family Micromonosporaceae; genus Actinoplanes; species Actinoplanes sp. NPDC051861. The sequence goes on along the minus strand of NZ_JBFAYE010000025.1, from coordinate 158,067 downwards.
CAGGTCGACCGCGCTCGCCTCGCCCATCTCGGCCGTCCAGGCCAGGTCGCCGAGGGCCGGGACCAGGTGCGGCGAGCGTTCGGCGATCGCCAGGTAGAGCAGCGACAGCAACTCGGCACGGCCCTCGCCCGAGTACAGCTCGCCGCAGGGCGGGAACCGCTCCACGAGATGCGCCGCCCGGCCGGCCGGAAGGATCGCGGCGCGGCGGGTGTCGTCGCGGCGTTGCTCGAAGGTGCGGCGGTCGAAGACCGCCGGGTAGACCGTGCGGCCGTAACTGGCGATCGTCTCGCCCGGCCGTAGGCCGGCAGCCTCCAGCTGGCGGGCGGCCACCGAGTAGGCCACGCCGGCCCGCGCCGCCTGTGCGCGGATGGCCCGTTTGCGGGCCCGGCCCCGGCGGGGAGCCCGCCGTCCGTTGTGATCAGTCATGATGCCCCCGGGGCAGCCCACGCCTCTGCACCGAACGGCGGCGTGCGGGGCACGCCGGAACTGAGATCCGCCGCGCTGGGTCCGGGACCCTTGGCCCAGAACGCAGAACCAGGCGTGGTGGCTCTCCATGGGCTCGGGCAGGCGCACCGCCCACTGCGGATGATAGTCCCGCACGCCTCCACACGCATGCCTCGAACGGCTCACCCGGCCGGCGCGTCGTATCGATCCCGGACGAACCTCCCGAGCCGCCCGGCGAACTCCCCGAGCGTCGCCGCGGCGACGTGGCGGGAGTCCCACACCGCGACGAGCCGGATCACCAGCCCGTCGACCGCGAGCGGAACCAGGCCGAACCGCGGGTCGTCGCTGACCACGGCGATCCCCCGCCCGGCCGCCGCCAGCGCCTGCGCGACCGTCCCGTTGGCCGCCTCCACGGCGTCCGACGACGAGAACCCCGAAGCGTCCAGCGCCTGCCGCGCCGTGAACGCCGGTGGCAGCACGATGAGCGGCTCCCCCAGCAGGTCCGGCAGGGTCACCCCACCCCGGGCCGCCCACTCGTGGTCCGGCGGGACGTAGGCCCACACCGGAAGCACCGCCAGCGGCAGAGCACGGAACGGCGCCGCCGGCCGTACGGTCCCGATCGCCAGGTCCGCCCCCTGCCGCAGCGTCTCCACCGGCGACAACCCGTCCGCTCCCAGGACATCGGTCGTCGGGTCCTCGGGGGCGAGTGTCGCGATGAACGGCGACACCACATCGGTCAGCGTGACCGTAGGAGCCCCGATGGTCAGCCGCGCGAGCCGTCCCCGCGCGTGGAACGCCGCCGCCACCTGCAGGTCGGATGCCCGTTGCAGCAGGTCACGTGCCTGCGGGAGGAGCGCCGCACCGGCCGCCGACAACACCAGCCGCCCGCCGGAGCGGTCGAACAGCGCCACCCCGAGGTCCCGCTCCAGCTGACGCAGCTGACGGGACAGGCCCGGCTGCGTCAGGTGCAGTCGCCCGGCGGCGCCGCTGACCGTGCCGGCCGATGCCGTAGCCACGAAATAGCGGAGGTGCCGCAGCTCCATCGTATGCCTCCCAGGCATGACAACTCTGCCAGGATGGTAATGGACGGGCATAGCGAGCAACCCGAGACTGGGACCCGTGAGCATCGAGCAGAAGCGCCGGCTGGTCACCGACCTGCCCGGCCCCCGGTCGCAGGAACTGATGGCCCGCAAGACAGCCGCGGTCCCGGACGGTGTCGGCACCACGATGCCGGTCTTCGCGGCCCGCGCCGGCGGCGGCATCGTGGTCGACGTCGACGGCAATCACCTGATCGACCTGGGCTCCGGCATCGCCGTGACAACCGTCGGCGCCAGCTCACCGAGAGTGCAGGACGCACTTACGAAGCAGATTGAAGATTTCACCCACACCTGCTTCATGGTCACGCCCTACGACGGCTACGTGACAGTCGCCGAGAAGCTCAACCAGCTGACCCCCGGCGACCACGACAAGCGAACCGTCCTCTTCAACTCCGGCGCCGAAGCCGTCGAGAACGCCGTGAAGATCGCCCGCGCACACACCAAGCGCGACGCCGTGGTGGTGTTCGACCACGCCTACCACGGCCGCACGAATCTCACGATGGCGATGACCGCGAAGAACAAGCCGTACAAGCACGGTTTCGGCCCGTTCGCCCCGGAGGTCTACCGGACCGCGGGCAGCTACCCCTACCGGGACGGCGATCTCGACGGCGCCGCCGCGGCGGCACGCGCGATCGACCAGATCGAGAAGCAGATCGGCGCCGAGAACCTGGCCGCGCTGGTCATCGAGCCGATTCAGGGCGAGGGCGGCTTCATCGAGCCGGCGATCGGTTTCCTGCCCGCGCTGGCGGCCTGGTGCCGGGCGACGGGCGTGGTGTTCGTCGCCGACGAGGTGCAGACCGGCTTCGCGCGGACCGGTGACCTGTTCGCCTGCGAGCGCGAGTCCGTCGTACCCGATCTGATCGTGACCGCGAAAGGCATCGCCGGCGGTCTGCCGCTGTCCGCGGTCACCGGCCGGGCCGAGATCATGCAGGCGCCGCACGTGGGTGGTCTGGGCGGCACCTACGGCGGCAACCCGCTCTCCTGCGCCGCGGCGATCGCCGCGATGGAGACGATCGAGGCCGACGGCCTCGTCCAGCGAGCCAGGGAGATCGAGGGGCTGATCTTGGAGCGTTTGTCACGGTTGCGGGATCAGGACGACCGCATTGCAGATGTACGCGGACGCGGCGCCATGATCGCCGCCGAGCTGGTCCGTCCCGGCAGTGACGAACCGGACCCCCGCCTCGCACGCGACGTCGCGCGGCTCGCCCACCAGGACGGCGTCGTCGTGCTGACCTGCGGTACGTACGGCAACGTCCTCCGCTTCCTGCCCCCGCTCACGATCAGCGACGACCTGCTGCACGACGCCTTCGACGTGCTCGCCGCGGCCTTCCGGGAGACCCGATGAGGATGTTCACCGTCACCGACCCGGCCACCCTCGAAGCGGTCGCCGACGTCCCCGATCAGGACACCGTGGACGCCCGCAACGCCGTCGACGCCGCGAGCGCCGCCTTCGGGTCCTGGTCGAGGACCGCGCCACGACAGCGCTCGGAGATCCTGCACCGCGCGTTCGAGCTGATGCTGCGTGACCGGGACGAGCTGGCCCTGCTGATCAGCCGGGAGAACGGCAAGTCTCTCGCCGACGCGACCGGTGAGGTCACGTACGCGGCGGAGTTCTTCCGGTGGTTCGCCGAGGAGGCGGTCCGGCCCGGAGGTGAATTCGGACAGGCGCCGGCGGGCGGTGCCCGTACCCTTGTCACTCACCACCCCGTAGGCGTCGCCGCGCTGGTGACGCCGTGGAATTTCCCGGCCGCGATGGCCACCCGCAAGATCGCACCGGCGCTCGCAGCCGGTTGCACCGCGGTCCTGAAACCCGCCGCCGAGACGCCGCTGACCGCACTCGCCGTCGCCGCCCTGCTCACCGAGGCCGGCCTGCCCGACGGCGTGGTCTCCGTGGTCACCACGACCGACTCGTCCGGCGTCGTCGGCGCCTGGCTCAACGACGAGCGGGTCCGCAAGATCTCGTTCACCGGCAGCACCGCCGTGGGCCGGGTGCTGCTGCGGCACGCCGCAGACCGGGTGCTGAACTCGTCGATGGAGCTGGGCGGCAACGCGCCGTTCGTCGTGACCGAGGACGCCGACCTGGACGAGGCGGTGGCCGGCGCGATGATCGCCAAGTTCCGCAACGGCGGCCAGGCGTGCACCGCGGCGAACCGGTTCTACGTGCACGCGGACGTCGCGGACGAGTTCGTGGCCCGGTTCGGCGCGCGGGTGGAGAAGCTGACCGTGGGCGCGGCCGCCGACGGCGCCGAGATCGGGCCGCTGATCAGCGCGTCGGCGCTCGACCGGGTGCGCCGCGCGGTCGAGCAGTCGGGCGCCCGCGTCGCTCACCGGGCCACGACGCCGGACTCCCCCGGCTATTTCTATCCGCCGACCGTGCTGGTCGACGTGCCGGCCTCCTCGCCGATCCTGCGCGAGGAGATCTTCGGCCCGGTCGCGCCGGTGGTCACCTGGACCGACGAGGCCGAGCTGCTGGAACGGGTCAACGCGACCGAGTACGGGCTGGCCGCGTACGTCTTCTCCGGCGATCTGGCCCGCGCCCTGCGTCTCGGCGAGGCGATCGAGGCCGGGATGGTCGGCGTGAACCGTGGCCTGGTCTCCGACCCGTCCGCGCCGTTCGGCGGCGTCAAGCAGAGCGGCCTTGGCCGGGAGGGCGCCCGGGACGGCCTGCGCGAGTTCCAGGAGACCCGCTACCTGAGTGTCGCCTGGCCCACGTGAGCGGGCGAAAAAGCCCTACCGCCGGGTAGCGTCTCTGGCGAGAAGAACGGGGGCGCCACATGGCAACGCGGTACGTCGCGATCGGGGACAGCTTCACCGAGGGACTGGGCGACACCCAGCCGGACGGCACCGAGCGGGGCTGGGCCGATCTCGTCGCCGCCGGCATCGCGGCGGGCGAGGGCGACACCATTCAGTACGCGAACCTCGCCATCCGCGGCCGCCTGCTGGAACCGATCGTCACCGAGCAGCTGGACGCGGCCCTCGCGCTCTCGCCGCAGCCCACGCTGCTCTCCCTCAACGGCGGCGGCAACGACATGATGCGCCCCGGCGGCGACCTCGACCGCCTCGTCCACCTGACCGAGCGCGCCGTGCGCCGGTGCACCGAGGCCGGCGTCAAGGTGCTGCTGCTCAGCGGCGCCGACCCGTCCGGGCACCTCCCGTTCGGCAGCCGGATGCGGCCCAAGGGCGCGCAGCTCACCGAGGCTGTGCGCGGCTTCGGCGACAGGTACGACGTGGTCTTCGTCGACATGTTCAACGACCGGGAGATCCAGCGCCGCGACTACTGGTCGGCCGACCGCCTGCACCTCAACGCGGCCGGGCACCGCCGGGTCGCCAGCGTGGTGCTCAGCGCGCTCGGCTACCCGACCGAGGCCCACGTGATCGACCCGGGCCCCTCGGCCAGCCGGAGCCTGCTCGCCGAGGCGCGGTATTACCGGCAGCACGTCCTGCCGTGGATCCAGCGGCGCCTCGCCGGCCGCTCCTCCGGCGACAACCGAACCGGCAAGTACCTGAGCTGGGTCCCCATCAACGTCTGAACCTCACCCCCCACCCCATTGCGTGTGGAGTACGGCCTCTCTCCGCACCCCAACTCCACACGCAACCAGCTCACCCCATTGCGTGTGGAGTACGGCCCGCCCACGCACCCCAACTCCACACGCAACCAGCTCACCCCATTGCGTGTGGAGTACGGCCCGCCTACGCACCCCAACTCCACACGCAATCAGCTCACCCCATTGCGTGTGGAGTACGGCCCACCTACGCACCCCAACTCCACACGCAATCGGCTCACCCCATTGCGTGTGGAGTACGGCCCGCCTACGCACCCGAACTCCACACGCGGTTAGGTTGTTGGTTGGACTCGGGCGATTCTTATGGAGGTGCTGGAGGAGCCGGCGGCGGGGTAGGCGGCGCTGCCGTCCGGGTACGCCTTGAACGCCTGGTATGCGTGATCCTTCGCCTTGATCGTGAACTTGGCGCCGACCGCTTTACCGGTGCCCGCGTCGTACACCTGCGCCGACATCGCCGAACCGGACTGCCAGGTGAGCAGCATCCGGCCGGTGCCGTACGGGACGAGGTGCGGGTGCTGTGACGACGCGCCGGTGCGGATCGTGGTGGTCGACTTGCCGGTGGTGAAGCGCTCGAGGCGCACCGAACCGCCCTGACTCCACGCCGTCCAGTAACCCTTGCCCTTGGCCAGCACGAGGTCACCGCCGAACAGCGTCCCGTCGCAGGTGCCCGCCGCCACCGTCCGGTACGGGCTCGGCTGCGCGATCCGGCAGTTGTTGTCGGTGGCGCAGACCGCGACGAACCGCTTGGTCCGGGGGTCCCAGACGATCCGCGACGTCCACGCGTGGCTGCACCCGACCTCGGCCGCGTCCCTGTGCCCCGGCACCAGCTTGCCGCTCGCGTTCACCACCTGGATCCGGTCGCCCTGGTGGATGTCGACGCAGTCGCCGTTCTTCACGGTGATGGCGACACCGAAGTACGCGGCCCAGTTCTTGCCGTCGGTCGCGAGCCGGCCATGGTGCTGGTACCACCAGACGAAGCGGGCGCCGTCGTCGTACCCGGCCCGGCCACCGGTCAGGTTGGTGACCTGACGCTCCCAGACCAGCTTGCCGTTGTCGTCGAAGCGGACCACGTGCATGGTGTTGCACGGGCTGGACTCACCGCCGCAGAGCGGCCCGCTGCCACAGGTGCCCTTGCGGGTGAGTAGCAGGGCGCCACCGCCGGCCCTGTCGGCCTGCACGTCCTGCAGGTCGATCCCGGTGAAGCTGGTGGGCTTGCCGACCAGCTTGTCGGCGCAGTCCAGCCGGCCCAGGTAGACCTTGCCGTCGGTGCCGCGCCAGGCCAGCCAGGAACCGCCGTCGGGGCGGGCCGCGAGCGCCATCGGCAGCGGCTCCGTGTCGCCCTCGTTGCCGTATCCGGTGACCTTCACCCCGAGTTTGACATCGGTGACCTGGGCGACCGGCTTGGCGGACGCCTTGCGGCCGCAGGGGCCGGTGGCGGCGGGTGGCTTCACGGCCGGCGCGGAGACACTGGGCGCGGTGGAAGGCGCCACGGAAGCGGGCACACTGCCGGCCGGTGCGCCCGCCGCGGCGGCGGCGACCCGAGTCTCACCCGCGGTTTCCGGCTCATCCGATGAGCACGCTCCCACGGCGAGGGCGGCAATGGCGGCCAAGGCGACCGCAAAACTCTTCCGGCGCATTATTTAAGCTATTCCTAAGAAAGAGGCAAATGGGCCTGGAATGGCAACGGCAGACCTTACAGCACACCAATCGAATGCGGAATCAACCGCCGTTGAACCGGCGCTGCACCGGCATTGAACCGGGCCGCCCGAGGCTCTGCTCGACCGCCGGGACACCTCGTCCCGGCCGTGAGAGGAGCCGAGAGATGGCCGACATCATCGTCACCGACCAGGCCAAGGCCACCGACCCCGCGATGAAGGCCCTGACGGACCGGGTCGCCACCGCCGTCAACGCCGCCGCCACCAAGGCGACGGCCAACATGTTCGAGCCCGCCCGCTACCCGCTGCCCAAGCAGGCGACGTCGCTGGAGCAGGTCCTGCGCACCGGCATCCAGAAGCTGCCGGCCGCCGCCCGGCCGAAGTCGAAGACCAACGTGCTGGCGCTGGTGGGCAACAAGGCGGCGTGGAAGAAGCAGTTCGGCGGCATCGACCTCGGCTCGGCCGTGGCGGTCGACGAGCAGCTGGCGGCCACCGCCGAGCCGCTCGACCTGTCGAGCCTGCAGATCGCCGAGGACGACACGATGTCCGTGGACGCCATGGCGGCGGCCACCCCGGTCAACCGCGAGCTCGCGCTGCGCATCCACCGGGTGACCTGCAAGGACGAGACCAGCGAGATCGGCAAGGACGAGATCTACCTGGGCGGCACGTCGGTGGACGAGAACGCCGACACGAAGACCGTCAAGGCGTTCAAGGTGGACAGCTTCAGCACCGGCAAGAAGAAGGTGTACACGCCGCCGAGGCAGTTCACCTTCTTCAACGTCCGCGAGGGCGGTGCCAAGTTCCCGAAGACCTACACGGTCGTCCTGGTCATGATCGAGCACGACATGGGCGACCTGGCCGGCTTCCTGAACAAGCTGGCCGACGCGGTACGCGACCGCCTCCGCCAGGAACTGGTCAAGCTGGGTACCAAGGGCCCGATCGAGGCACTCATCGCGCTCGGCCTGTCGATCGTGATGGACAAGGTCTTCGGCTGGCTCAAGTCGCTCTGGGGCGACGAGGTCTTCAACCCGCGCACGCTGAGCGTGAAGCTGCCGACCGCAACGCACCGCTTCCCCGGCAACAGCCTGGACAGCCCCGAGGGCACCCTGCGCTACAAGGGCCACGGCGGCGAGTACGAGGTGGTCTACGACTGGCAGCTGAAGGCCTGACCGTCACCAGGACGGCGTCAGCGGAAGCTGCTGGCTCCAGTGCTGCGCCCGCACGCTCGGCGGCTCGGGAACGGGGGTCACCGAGAACGCGGACGCCACCACCGGGCCGGTCGCGAAGGCGCCGCGCTCGATCGTGAGGTCGGCGCTCCATCGCTCGCCGGTGGAGACGCCGACCCCGCGGGCCACCGCCTCGCCCTGGACGACCAGCACGAAGACGTGCACCTCGGCGCCGTCGTCGTCGGCGCGGGTGGTGGGCCCGGCAGCGCGGACGGTCAGGCCGTCCGGTGCGAGGCGGACCTCGTCGATCTGGGAGAGGGACATCGGGTACCTCCGATAGCGGCCGATTTACGTTCGTAGAGATCACGGGCCTGCCTCGCGGCGTCGCCGCCGGGCAGGCCCGCGGCGTGCCGGACGGCGGCCAGGTCGAGCCAGGCGTCCGCGCGGATCACCAGCAGGTCGCTCGGTTCGGCGAGGCGCACGGCCTCCCCGGCGAGTTCCACCGCCTCGGCGTGCCGGCCGCGGCCGGCCAGGACCCGCGCGAGCACGCCGCGCCACATCACCTGGGTGGGCAGGTCCTCCGGGGCGGCGTGACCGCGGCTCACCTCGCACTCGTGCTCGGCCTCGTCGTCGCGGCCCTGGTCGTGCAGCGCCCGGGCCAGCATCGCGGCGGTGGTGGCCAGCAGCGCGCCCTCGCCCATCGCCTCCAGCCGCTGGTAGCCCTGCCGCAGCAGCCGTTCCGCGACGTGCGGGCGGCCGGCCAGCAGTTCCAGCAGGCACTCGTGGTGGGAGACGGCGGACTCCAGGCGGCCCAGCTCGCCGAGGATGCCGTTGGCCCGCTCGATCAGGGCGGAGCCGCGGCCGATGTCGCCGCGCAGGGCGTGCAGCAGGCCGAGCGGGTGCAGGGTGGCGGCCACGGCGACCGGGCTGCGGCCGACGGTGGCGAGGATGCCCTCGCAGCGGGACACCGCCTCGGGCACCGGCAGCGGGCCGAACGCCGCGGCGGACGCGCGCCAGCAGAGGATCTCGAACAGCTCCCGGTCGTCGCCGGCGCGGCGGGCGTGACCGGCCGCCTCCCGCCAGCAGGCGTCGGCCTCGGCGGCCCGGCCGCGCATCCAGCGGACGGTTGCCCGCAGGGACCAGGCGCGGCTCTGCCCGTACGCATCATGCTCCTGACGAAGCGCGCCCAGCGACTGCCCGGCGGCATCGTCCGCCTCGCTCAGCCACCGCCTCGGATCGGCCTGGAGACGGACCCGCTGCAGCTCCACCCGGGCCAGCGCCGAAGGCGCGTGATCCAGCCTCTTCTCCGCGTCGGCCAGCCGGCCGCACTCGAGCAGCGCGCTGCCCAGCCGGGGCAGCAGCGCACGCCGCGCCGGATCGTCCTCGGCGAGCAGATCGACCGCCCGTTCCAGCAGGCGGGCCGCGGCCGGGACATCCCCGCGGAGCAGCGCCGTCCGGGCCGCGGCGTCCAGCCGGGCCGACGCACGCGACGCGAGCACCGGGCCACCGGGCAGGCCCAATGAGGTACGCAACCGCGCCGCCCGCTCCAGATGGTGCCCGATCGGCTCGTCGGCCGCGCCCGGACGCTCGGACAGCCACCCGGCCAGCCGCTCGTGCAGCCCGGCCCGCGCCGCGCCCGGCAGAGCCCGGTAGGCCACGTCGCGGATCAGCGCGTGCGCGAACTGGAACGCGTCGTCGCGGGAGCTCGCGGGCCGGTCGACCGCGAGGAACTGCTTGCGGACCAGCCCGCGCAGCACCGGGCCCAGATCGAGCTCGGGCAGCAGCTCGGCCAGCGCGGACCGGTGGAACCGGTGGCCCTCGACCGCACCGCAGGCCAGCACCCGCCGCTCCCCCGCGCCGAGCCGGTCGATCCGCGCCGCGAGCAGCGTCTGAATGCTCGGCGGCAGCGTGCCGGACGGGCACGGCCCGGCCGCGATGAGCTGCTCCAGGAACAGCGGGTTGCCGTCCGCCGCGGCGATCACCCGGTTCGCCTCGTCGGGTGCGACACGGTCCGCCACCAGCAGCCGGGTGTCCGCCTCGCCGAGCCGGTCCAGCACGACCAACTGCCGGCCGGGCTGCGGCACCGCCCACTCCGGACGGGTCTCGAGGAGTTCCGGGCGGGCCGAGCAGAGCAGCCGCGTGTTCCTGAGGTAGGCGGCCAGGTGGTCCACCAGGTCGAGCATGCTCGGCTCGGCCCAGTGCAGGTCCTCGATCACGACGGTCAGCGGCCGGTGCCGGGCGAGGTGCTCGAAGAGGCGGCGCACCGCCCAGTACGTCTCCTCGGCCCTCGACGGCTCGCCGGCCCGGCCGATCGCGCCGAGCACGCGGCGGGCGATCACGCCGTCCGCGCCGCGCAGCGCCTGCTCCAGGCCGCCGTCCAGCTGGGCGACGATCTCGGCGAGCGCGTGGAACGTGATCCCCTCGCCGTGCGGCAGGCAGCGCCCGGCGAGCACCTGACCGTCGAAATCGGTCGTGGCCTGGTGCAGCAGCCGGGACTTGCCGATCCCGGGCTCGCCGATCACCGTGACGAGGCGGGCGGACGGGTCGTGGAGCCGGGCGAGCTCGGGTTCGCGGCCGACGAACGGCGTCGTGGGCGCGGCGGGCGGTGGGTCGCCGACGCTGTCAAGGCACCAGACCGACGGTGATCGGACTTCGGCGGTGAGCGCCGGCCCGGCGAGCTGATGGGTTCCGGGGCCGAGCAGGATCTCACCCGGGGCGGCCAGCCGGCGCAGGCGGAGCGCGCGGTCGATCGGTTCCCCGGTGGCGACGGGCCCCTGACCCGCGCCGGCGCCGACGAAGACCGGTCCGGACTCGACGCCGAGCCGTGCCGCCAGGTCTCCACCCGCCTCCCGGGCGAGCTCGTCCAGCGCGATCCGCAGCTCCCCCGCGGAACGCAGCGCGCGCACCGCGTCGTCCTCGTGCAGCCGGACCAGACCGAAAACGCCCAGCACGGTGTCACCGCAGGCCGGCTGCGGCGAACCCCCGTGCCGTTCGAGGATCTCCGCGCAGAGGCGTGCCTGCCGGCTGAGCAGGCGGTGGGCGATCTCGGGGTCGAACTGCTCGGCCGGCCCGGCGTCCCCGGTGATCCCGGCGGCGATGACGGTGACGAGCCGGTGCCCGATCTCCGGCGGTGGCGGCGAGGCGGTGACCGGTTCGGATATCGGCGTGAGGTCCAGCTCGCGGTCCTGCGCGAGGATCCGGCGTTCGAGGTCACGCAGCTCCGGGCCGGGCTCCAGACCCAGTTCCGCATCGAGCAGGCGGCGCGTGTCACGGTAGGCGGCGAGCGCCTCGGCCTGCCGGCCACAGCGGTAGAGAGCGAGCATGAGCTGGGCGCGGAGCCGCTCACGGTAGGGATGGGCGGCCGCGAGTTGCTGCAACTCGGGCACCAGCGCGGCGTGCCGGCCGAGTGCCAGGCCGGCTTCCAGAAGACTTTCGCGTACGCACCGGCGCCGCTCGCCGAGTCGATCCACCTCATGGCGTGCCGTGGCCGGGAACGACAACCCTTCCAGGGGCTCGCCGCGCCACAGGTCCAGGGCCGCCCGCAGCAGCCCGGCCGCCCTCGACGGGTCGGCGGCCAGGCACCGCTCCCCCTCGGCGGCCAGCCGATCGAACTCGGTCAGGTCGAGAGTCCCGGGATGGACCACGTAGCCCCGCGCGCGGGTGCCGACCACGCGCGCGCCGAGCGTCTGGCGCAGCGCGTGCACGTACCCCTGGATCAGTTTCGTGGCACTGGCCGGCGGCGTCTCGCCCCAGAGTTCGTCGATCAGCCGGCCGGCCGGCACGGTCTCGCCGGCGTGCAACAGGAGCACACCGAGCAGCGCCGCCGGCTTGCCGGCGCCGATCTCCCGACGCTGACCGCGGTCGACGACCTCGAGCCGGCCGAGGATGCGGAACTCCATGTTGCCCCCGCGCTCCATCTTGGCCGCGGGTCGCGCCCGGCGATATCCGAAGCCCGACAGGATCGGCTAACGTCGATGCACCCATCCCCTTGGAGGCCTTTTCATGAAACGATTCATGGCCGCCGTCGCAGCGTTCTCCCTCCTGCTGGTCCCCCAGCCGGCACTGGCCGCCGCGCCCACCGTCACGCACTCCTCCACCACCGTCCTCACCACCAGCGGCCGGACCGCGCTGACCTACACCGGCTACATGAACGGCGAGTCGTTCCAGCAGGACGGCATCGTCACGTACGCCGGCCGGCAGTACGCGGCCTTCTGGGACCAGAGCGGCTACGTCAACATCTCCCGGCGGCAGGTGCCGTCCGGCGCTTGGCAGAACCTGCGGCTGACCGACTACGTGACGACGTCGACGGACTCGCACAACACGATCAGCATCGGGATCGCGCCCGCGGACGGGACCATCCACCTCGCCTTCGACACCCACTCGTCGCAGTTCCGGTACCGCAAGTCGGTGGCCGGGCTGGCGACGTCCTCGACCTGGACGACCGGCGGCTTCGGCGCGGTGCAGAGCAGCCTGACCAGCACGAGCATGGCGGTGGTCACCTACCCGCAGTTCTTCGCCCACCCGGACGGCACGCTGCAGCTGGCGATCCGCACCGGCTACAGCGGCACGGGTGACGAGGTCCTGTACGAGTACAAATCAGGTGGATGGTCTTATATCGGGGAATTCATTGACGGGACCACCGCGGGGAACAACGCCTATCTGTTCGGCATCGAATACGACAATTACGATCCCGCCAATCCACTGCTGCACGTGACGTGGACGGTGCGGGAGACGTCGGACGCCAGCACGAATCACGACCTGTTCTATGCGTACAGCAAGGACAAGGGCCGGACCTGGCGCAACAACGCCGGCACCGTCGTCGCGACAAGCGGCTCCAGCCCGCTGCGCTCGGACTCGGCGGGCCTGCGCGTGTGGGGCATCGGGCAGAACCGGGGTCTGATCAACCAGGAGTCCCAGGTGGTCGACGCCGGCGGCATCGTGCACGTGCTCGCCTCACACCTGCCCGCCTCGGCCGCGAGCAACAGCAACTTCACCAGCGCGCGGGAGACGGCGGTGCTGGTGCACTACTGGCGGGACAAGGCCAGCAAGGTGTGGCACCAGACGTACACGCCGTTCCTGGAACGGTCGGCGCGCGGCGACATCGCGGTCGACTCCCGCGACAACCTCTACGTGGCCAGCGGCGACTCGAGCACGCGCAAGCTGCACATCCAGACGGCCTCGAAGGCGTCCGGCTGGGCCGACTGGACGATCCGGTACACCTCGGGGGCGATCTACTACTCCGACCCGCTGATCGACCACCAGCGGCTGAAGTCGCTCGGCACGCTGAGCATCTTCGCCCCGCGGTACGGCGGGAGCCAGATCGACGTACAGGACTGGACGGTGAGCTGAGGGCTCACCAGGCCGGATTGACCGTGCCGGGAGCCGCACCCGGCACCGCGGTCTGGGCGCGCAGCTCGGCGAGAGCCTGGCGGGCCCGGACCGCGCCGTCCGGGGTGAGACGGTAGAAGCGCCGGGCCGGCCGGCCCTCCTCGGACGGGTCGATCTGCTCCCAGTGGGCGTCGACCCAGCCGGCCTCCTGCAGGCGGTGCAGGATCGGATAGAGACTCCCGCTGGCCAGGCCGGTGCTCTGCATGATCTCCAGGCCGTACCGGTCGGCGTCCGGCTCGGCGAGCAGCGCGGCCAGGACCCGGGCCGTCGGTATCGTGATCCGCATGCGGCCACTTTATCTGAACTCTATATAGGGTAGAAGCCGCGGTGCAGCCCGCGGCGATCCGCGAGCTGCACCGTCGGCGCCTCAGATCCGGAACCGGCCGATCACCCGCTGCAGCTCGGCGCTGATCCCGGCCAGCTCGCTGGCCGTGCCGCTCGCCTCGGCCAGCGTCGCCGTGGTGCTCTGCGCGGCGCTCGCCACCCCGGTGATGGTGCCGGCGATCTCGGTGGTGCCCTGCGCGGCGTCGCCGACGCTGCGGCTCATCTCCCCGGTGGTCGCGGTCTGCTCCTCCACCGCCGAGGCGATGGTCAGCTGGTAGTCGTTGATCCGGGCGATGATCGTCGAGATCTCGCCGATCGCGGCGACCGCGTTGGCGGTGTCCGACTGGATCGCCTCGACCCGCCGGGAGATGTCGTCGGTCGCCCGCGCCGTCTCCTGGGCCAGGTCCTTGACCTCGCTGGCCACCACCGCGAAGCCCTTGCCCATCTCGCCGGCGCGGGCCGCCTCGATGGTCGCGTTCAGCGCCAGCAGGTTGGTCTGCTCGGCGATCGCGGTGATCGTCTTGACCACGTTGCCGATCTCGGCGCTGGAGTCGCCGAGCTTGGAGACGGTGGCGTTGGTGGTCTCGGCGACGCCGACCGCCTCGGAGGCGACCCGGGCCGCCTCGTTCGCGCTCTCGGCGATCTCCCGGATCGAGGCGCCCATCTCCTCGCTGCCGGCCGCGACGGTCTGCACGTTCGAGGAGACCGTGCCGGCCGCGGCGGCGACCACGTCGGCCTGGGTGGCGGCCTGCCGGGCCGACTCGCCGATCCGCTCGGTGGCGCCGGTGAGCGCCTGGGTGCTCTGGCCCAGGATCCGCGAGCTCGACGTGAGCTGCCCGACCATGTCGCGCAGGCCCTCCCGGGCGGTGTTCACGGCCATCGCCATCCCGCCCAGCTCGTCACGGACCTGCACCTCGGCCGGGACGGTCAGGTCGCCCTGCGCGACGGCGGCGAGGGAGGTGGAGACGCTGCTGAGCTGGCGGACGATCACCCGGGCGACGAACGTGGCCAGGCCCAGGCCCAGCAGCAGGGCCACCGCCATGAACACGATCATCTGGGTACGGGCGCCCTCGTACGTGTCCCGCGCGTCCGCCGCCATCTCGGCCGACTCGCTGTCCTCGACCTTCTGCAGCTCCTCGATCGCGGCCTTGAGGTTCGCCTGGGTCTTGATCCACACCGGGGTGATCTGGTCGGCGGGCGGCATCTCGAAGCCCGCGGCCGGCGGCTCCTGGAACAGCGCGACAGCGCGCAGGTTGCGGAAGTACGTGAACTCGTCGCCGACCTTCTGCGCCGCGGCCAGCCGCTTCGGGGAGTCCGACGCCAGCTCGCGGTACGCGCCCAGCGCGGCCATCAGCGCCTCGTCGGCCACGTCCACCGCCTTGCGCGAGTCACCCTTCCGCTCGGGCGGCACCACGGCCCAGCCGAACATGCCCGAGGCGTCGTCGCCCGCCGCGCCGCGCAGGGTGCTGAGCTGCACCAGCGCGTCGACGTGACGCTGCTTCATGCGGTTCACGCCGTCGTTGAGCTCGCTCATCCGGTTGATCGCCACGATGCCGATGGCGAGGGCGGCTATCGCGATGGCCAGCACCGAGACGTAGATCTTGGTGCCGACCCCGAAGTCCGCGAGCCGGCCGGCGATCGGGTTGCGCCGGGCGGTCACCTGAACGTCGCTCGTTCTCATGTCAGATCCTTCGGCACTTTCCGCCCAAAGATGAGAAACGCGAACACCCGTCCGAGTGCAACGTTCACATTCAGCGATCGCCGAACGCCAATCTTGACAACCCGGTTACGGACGTCAACACTGCGAAACAATCCACCGACAGCGATGTGTTAACGCTCACTCAAGAGGGATCCGATGCGCAGAAGGATCAGCACCTTCCTCACCCTCGCCGTCCTCCTTTTCGGCTCCTGGTCGCTGGCCGCTCCCCAGCCCGCGGCCGCGCTCGACCCGTTCACCGGCTACCTGATGGCCCACTTCATCGGCGAGTCGGCCCGCGGCGAGCAGATCTACCTCGCCCACAGCAGGGACGGGCGGAACTGGACCGACCTCAACGGTGGCGGTCCGGTCCTGCTCTCCACCGTCGGCACCCAGGGCGTCCGCGACCCCGCCCTCGTCCGGTCACCGGCCGGCGACCGGTACTGGATCATCGCGACCGACCTGCGGATCGCCAGCGGCACGTCGTGGAGCGACGCCGCCAACCGCGGCAGCAGGTCCCTGGTCGTCTGGGAGTCCCGCGACCTGGCCAACTGGTCCGTACCCCGCCTGCTCAACGTGGCGGGCGGCATCTCCGGCGCCGGCGACGCCTGGGCCCCCGAGGCGATCTACAACCCGGCGACCGGTGACTACGTCGTCTACTGGGCCACCAACTCCGCGCTCAACGGCGTGACCAAACACCGCATCTGGTACGTGCGGACCAGCGACTTCCGTACCGTCACCGCACCGCAGCTCTACATCGACCGGGGATCCGGCCAGGGCATCATCGACACCCAGATCATCGAGGTGGCGAACAGCCTCGGTGGCTACCGGTACTACCGGGCCTCGGCCGACGGGCAGATCACCGTCGAGGGCAGCAACACGGTCCTCGGCAGCTGGACGCGGATCGGCGACCTGCAGCACCTCGGCATCTCCAACGGCGCCACCGGCGGCAACGTGGTCGAGGGCCCGATGTGGGCGCAGACCAACGGCACCAACGAGTGGCACCTCTGGCTCGACCAGTACGCCACCGGCCGCGGATACATGCCGGTGCGCTCCACCAACCTGGGCAGCACCCAGAACTTCGCCACCCGCAGCGACTACAGCCTCGGCACCACCCGCAAGCGGCACGGGTCGATCCTCAACCTGACCGCGGCCGAGGAGAGCCGGGTCCTCGCGAAGTGGGGCCCGTCTGCGGTGCTCAACCGGATCCAGTCCTACAACTTCCAGACCCGATATGTACGCCACTCGAACTTCGACATCCGCATCGACGCCTCGGTCAGCCCCGTCCAGGACTCCCAGTTCCGCGTCGTCCCCGGGCTGGCGAACACCTCCGGGTACGTGTCCTTCGAGTCGGTCAACTACCCCGGGTACTACCTGCGGCACTACAACTACGACCTGGTCCTGGCCGCCAACGACGGCTCCACCACGTTCGCCGGCGATGCCACGTTCCGCCAGGTGGCCGGTCTGGCCGACAGTTCCTGGTCGTCGTTCCAGTCGTACAACTACCCGACCCGCTACCTGCGCCACTACAACTATCTGCTGCGAGTCGACCCGATCAGCACCGCCACCGAACGGGCCGACGCCACGTTCCGCATCACCGGCTGACGCCGCCGGGCCGGGGCGGCACGTGCTGCCCCGGCCCGTTCTCATCCTGGCATCGGGTCCTGGACGGTGGCCCAGACGACCTTGCCGTCGTCGATCGGCATGGCGCCCCACACCGCGGACAGCCGGTGCACGATCTGCAGGCCACGCCCTCCCTCCTTCAGGTCGGGACCGTTTCTCTCGCGGGGCCGGGGCAGATGCGGGCTGCGGTCCGCGACAGCGATGTGCAGGCCGTCCCCGCGCCGGGCGACCAGCAGCCGCCCCTCCGAACCGGTGTGCTCCACCACGTTCGAGACGAGCTCCGACACGACCAGCTGCGCCGGGAACTCGAGATCGGGCAGCTCCCACGCCTCGCACGCGTCCTGGACCAGCCGCCGGGCCCGCCGCGCGGCGAGCGACTCGGGCGTGATCCGCATGAACAGCCGGCGAGGCTGTGGCAGGCGCCCCGCCAGGGCCTCCCGCGCGCTGTCGGCACGTGGATAGACCGGCAGGCCGTCGCCGGTCCGGCGCAGGCGCCCGGCCAGCACACCGCCGTCCGGCGCGCAGAGCGCCACCGGCACGCCCGGGTCCATGTGCTCGCCCCGGCGGTACGCGTTCAGCCACGTCGGCACGCTGTGCCCGCTCGCGTCGTCCAGGCCGGACAGGTCGAGCAGCAGGCCGCGCGGATGCTGGCTGAAGCATTTGTTCAAGGTGGTCGTGACCCGGTGCCAGAGCCCGCGGCCCCACCGGTCCCGGACGGCGACGACGGTGATCTCGGCGTCGAACTCGCTGCGGACCGCGACCGATCCGGGCTCCGCGTCGAACAGGTAAGGCGGATGAACGCCCACACCCCGATGCTAGGTAATACCCCTGACGCGTGCACTCCCCGATTCAGGGTCGCCTTCCGGGTTGTCACGGATCCGTCAGGTGTGCGGCTGTTGCAATGATTAGCGGTCTCGTCGCCTGGCCTTGGGGAGGCCGTCATGAGATTCCGCCGTCTCGGCGCCGCGGGCGCGGTCGCCGCTCTGCTGCTCGTCGCAGCGTGTGCGAACGACCCGGCCGGCACCGCCACCAGTGAACCGAGCACGACCAACCCGCACGCCTCGCACAGCGGATCCGCACCACCGCCGTCACCGTTGCGGCAGAACGAGCGGTTCGTCGACATCGGGCTCGACAAGCCGTACACACCGGCCGCGCCGAACGGCGGCACCGATGAGTACCGGTGCTTCCTGATCGACCCGAACCTGACCGAGCCCGCGTACCTGACCGGCAGCCGCTTCCTGCCGCAGAACGCCGCGATCGTGCACCACGCGATCTTCTACCGCCTCGGCCCGGAGCAGGCCAAGTCGGCCGAGCAGACCGACGCCGGCACGCCCGGCGAGGGCTGGACGTGCTTCGGCGACACCGGTGTGGACGGCCAGACCGCCTGGGTCGCGCACTGGGCACCCGGCGCCGGCGAGACGCTGATGCCGGACGGTTTCGGCTTCGAGATGCCGCCCGGCAGCAAGCTGGTCATGCAGATCCACTACAACCTGCTCGGCGCGCAGGGCACCGGGAACGCCGACCAGTCCGGCATGCAGATGCGCCTGGCCTCGGCGGGCGCCCCGCTCAAGCCGCTGGAGACCGGCCTGGTGATGGGCCCGATCGAGCTACCCTGCGAACCCGGCGGGACCGGGCCGCTGTGCGACCGCGAGACCGCCGTCGCCGACGTCGCCAAGCGCTTCGGCGAGGAGTCGCGGGAGACCGTGGACCAGCTCGTCCAGTTCTGCAGCGGCGGCCGGCCGAAGCCCGGCAACACCCAGACCTGTGACCAGCCGATCGAGCAGGCCGGCACCGTCTACATGGCCGCCGGTCACATGCACCTGCTGGGCCGCGCGATCAAGGTGGAGCTCAACCCGGGCACCCCGAAGGCGCAGACCATCATCGACATCCCGCAGTACAACTTCGACGACCAGGCTCTCGTACCGCTGAAGAAGCCGATCTCGATCGGCAAGGGCGACAACATCCGGGTCACCTGCACCCATGACGCCACGCTGCGGCAGAAGCTCCCGCAGCTCAAGCAGCTCCCGTCCCGCTACGTCGTCTGGGGCGAGGGCACCAGCGACGAGATGTGCCTCGGCATCCTCGTGATGGCCCCGGCCACCACCTGACCCGGCACGACTCGGGGCCTCCTGGACCGGAGGCCCCAAGTCGGTGGTTACGCCCCGCCCGATCGGTGGGTAACGGGAAGGGCATGACGGAGTACGGCATTCACGCCTCGCACGAGCAGATCCCGCCCGGCGCCCTCCTGGAGGCGGTGATCGCGGCCGAGCGGGCCGGGTTCGGCGCCGCCATGTGCTCGGACCACTTCTCGCCGTGGAGCGCGCGGCAGGGCCAGTCCGGGTTCGCCTGGTCGTGGCTCGGCGCCGCGCTGCAGGCCACGAACCTGTCGTTCGGAGTCGTGAACGCGCCCGGCCAGCGCTACCACCCGGCGATCATCGCGCAGGCGATCGGCACTCTCGGATCGATGTATCCGGGGCGGTTCTGGACCGCGTTCGGCACCGGCGAGTTCAGCAACGAGCACATCACCGGGGCGAAGTGGCCGCGCAAAGAGGTCCGCAACGCCCGGCTCCGCGAGTGCGTGGACGTCGTCCGGGACCTGCTCAACGGCGAGGAGGTGTCCCGCGACGGGCTGGTGACGGTCGACCGGGCACGGGTGTGGACCAGGCCGGAGACGCCGCCGGCGCTGATCGGGGCCGCGGTCAGCACGGCCACCGCGAAGTGGTGCGCGGAGTGGGCGGACGGCCTGGTCACGGTCAACGCCCCGGAGGAGCACCTACGCGAGATGATCTCGGCGTACCGGGGTGCGGGCGGCCGCGGGCCGGTCTGCCTGCAGGTGCACCTGAGCTGGGCGGAGAGCGACGCGGAGGCGGAGCGGATCGCGTACGACCAGTGGCGCAGCAACATCTTCGAACCGCCGGTCTGCTGGGACCTGGCGACCGCCGAGGAGTTCGACGTGGTCTCCGAGCACGTCACGGTGGAGCAGGTGGCGCGGGTCGTGCACATCTCGGCCGACCTGGAACGGCACGTCGAGCTGCTGCGCGGCTATGCGGCACTCGGCTTCGACCGCATCTATCTGCACCACGTCGGGCAGGACCTGATGCCGTTCGTGGAGACCTTCGGCGCGAAGGTGCTGCCGCGCCTGCGAGACTCGGCTGCATGACGCGGTACGTGACGACCCGGGACTGGGACGCGGGAGCGTCGGAACTGCGCAGCCACGAGGGTGTCACCTTCGCCGACCTGGACCTCTGCGAGACCGAGGTACGCGGGGTCGAGTTCTCCGGCTGCACGTTCCGCGACGCCCGGTTCAACTGCTCCCAGCAGGACGACGTGGCATTCCTGAACTGCACGTTCGTGAACTGCACGTTCTTCGACGCGACGTTCACCGACTGCAAGATGGTGGGCAGCGGCTTCGAGCGGTGCACCTTCGACATCATGACCGTCGAGGGCGGTGACTGGTCGTTCGTCGTGCTCCACCGGGCGGACCTGTCGAGCACCACGTTCACCGGCACCCGGATGCGCGAGGCGGACCTGACCGGTGCGCGCTGCCACGGCGCGACCATGCGCGACCTGGACCTGTCCGCTGCGACGCTGACCGGGGTGGACTTCACCGGGTGCGACCTGCGGGGCACCGACCTCTCGGCGCTGGACCCGCTGACCGCCCAGGTCCGCAACGCGATCATCACGGGCGACCAGGCGATCACCGTGGCGGCCGCGCTGGGCCTGCAGATCCGCGACTAGCGGCCGGGGAACTTCGGCAGGCCGGCGCGCATGCGGGCCCGGTCGAGGAGCTGGTCCTCGCTCTCGTCGTCGTCGCTGAGGTAGACCCACGGCCAGTCGGCCTCGTCGCCGGAGCGTTCCAGGTGGGGCCGGGAGCGCTTGATGTCGCCGCGGTCGTTGAAGACGAAGGCGAAGGCCTGGTGCGCCTCCGGGGAGGCGGGGTGTGCGGCATACGCGTCGGCGCCGGCCATCAGCCGGTCGGACGCGGCGTCGACCTCCCGGCGCACCTCCTTGCGGCTGAAGTACCGCAGGGCGGCCCGGACCCGGGTGAAGACGTTGTCGTCGCTGCGCAACTCGATGTAGGCCTCGACGTGCGCGAGCGGGACCAGCGCGTGCATCGGATGGCCCGGCGGCAGGTCGCGGGTGCGCTCGCGAGCGAACGCGAAGCACTCGGCCTCGCTGCCGTGCCACTTGCCGGTGAGCGTGACCAGGCGCAGCCGGTTCGCGTCGTAGGAGATGTCGCCGCCGCGCTTGACCAGCTCCGCCCACATGTCGTGGACCTCGCCGGAGTACTTGCCGGCGGCCATCGCGCAACCCATCAGCCGACGCCACGGCGCGGGGTCCTCGGGCAGCAGCTCGGCGGCGCGGTGCAGCGACTCGCGTGCCCGCGTCATGTGGTGCATCAGGCCGTCGACCTGCGCCCGGCTGGTCTCGGACATGACCGCGGCACCGCGGGCCTTCCAGGCGGACTCCTCCTGCAGCGTGCCGACCAGCAGCCAGAGGTCCGGGTTCCACGGGTCCTGGCCGAGCTGGGCCTCCAGCTGCGGCAGCCGCGGGATGGTGTTCCGGGACAGGCTGCACAGCGCGTGGATCCGCGCCTCGGCGTCACCACGGGCGGCGGCGAGAAGGTGCAGCGCCGGGGCGGTGTCACCCTGCTGCAGCGCGATGCGGGCGTTCCGGTACGGGTCCGGGTGCCATTGACCGGCGAACATATCGAGTGATCTTAGCGAGGGCTTGCACGGCCCGGCTTTCCTGGAGGGTATGGACGTACCGGACGGCCCCGAGGATCTCGACGCCAAGATCGCCCGACTCGCCGCCGCGCTGAGCGAGCGCGCCCGGCTCGAGCCCCGCCGGGCGGCCGTCGTCGCCGCGATCACCAAGCTGACCGGTGAGCTGGAGGTGCTGCGCCGCCGGGAGGAGGCCGAGCAGCGCGACGTCGAGAAGCTGGAGGGTTTCTCGGTCGGCCGGGTCCTCACCACGCTGCGCGGCGCGCACGGCCGCAGTCTGGACCGGGAACGTACCGAGGCCGAGGCGGCGCGGGAGCGGGTCGCGGAGGCGATGACGCGACTGGACACCCTGGAGTCGCAACTCGCCGATGTGAAGGCCAGGCTTGCGGCGACGGACACCGCGCCCGCGACCTATGCCTTGGCCATCGCCGAGAAGGAACGACTTCTTCAAGAATCAGGACACCTTTCGGGTACGCGACTCGCGGCGCTCGCCGCCGAGAAGGCCACGATCGGCGCCCAGCTGGAACGGCTCACGCGCGCCGCGACGGCGGCCGGCCGGGCCGCGGAAGCCCTGCGGCAGGCCAACGAGTTGCTGGAGTCGGCCGGCAACTGGTCGGCCGCGGACACGTTCCTGGGCGGCGGCGCGATCAGCAGCCACGCCAAGCACGAGCGTCTCGAGGAGGCGGCCGGTCACGTGTCCGGTGCGGAACGCCAGCTGGAGGTCCTGCGCAAGGAGCTCGGCGACAGCCGGGTCGTGGCGCCCGTGGCGGCCGGGCTCGGCGTCGACGGCACGACCCGCCTCATCGACGTGTGGTTCGACAACATCTTCACCGACGTGTCGGTCGGCAACCAGATCGGCACCGCGCAGGAGCGGATCGGCCGGACCGCGAAGCGCGTACGCGACGTGCGCACCGCTCTCGCCGCCCGCATCGCGGGAATTCGCGCGCGACTGCGTGAAATCGAATCCGAGCGCGAGAAAATCATTTCTATAAGCGACGGCTGTTAAACCCGGCGAAATTGATCGGTTGACGCGGGGCGCCGGCAGGCGATAAACAGTTTTGTAGATCCTATAGGTCTACGAAAGGAATCCCGCTCGTGGACCCGTTCGAAAGAGTGGCGCTCGGCCGCACCGGCGTCACGGTCACCCGGCTCGGCATGGGGCTCGCGCCTCTCGGCGGGCTGTATTCGGCGGTCGGCGACGACACCGCCACGGCGGCGATCGACGAGGCCTGGCGGCACGGGGTGCGGTTCTTCGACACCGCCCCGTTGTACGGTTCGGGGCTCTCCGAGCGGCGTTCCGGGGCGGCGCTCTCCGGCCGGGACGATTTCACCCTGTCCACCAAGGTGGGCCGGCTCGTCACCCCCGGCAGGACCGAGGATCCGGGAATGTGGTCCGAGGGGCCGCAGGAGATCACATGGGACTTCTCGGGTGAGGGGGTGCGCAGGTCACACCGGGAAAGCCTGGAACGGCTCGGCCTCGACCGCGTCGACGTGCTCCATCTGCACGACCCGGACGACCACTATGTGCAAGCGGTCACCGAGGCGTTGCCGGCGCTGGTCTCGATGCGCGCCGAGGGCACCATCGGCGCGGTCTCGGCGGGGATGAACCAGTCCGCGATGCTGACCGAGTTCGCCCGCACCGGCCAGTTCGACTGTCTGCTGCTCGCCGGGCGTTACACGCTGCTCGACCAGTCCGGGCTCGCCGACCTGCTGCCCGAATGCGAGCGCCGGGGCATCTCGGTGATCGCCGGCGGGGTGTACAACTCGGGGGTGCTCGCCGATCCGCGTCCGGGGGCGTATTACGACTACAGGCCGGCGCCGCCCGCGGTGGTCGCGCGGGCACAGGCGATGGCACGACTTTGCGAGCGTCACGGCGTACCTCTTCGTGCTGTTGCTCTGCAGTTTCCCCTCGCCCATCCGGCGGTTGCGGCGGTGCTGATCGGCGTGCGGTCGCCGGAGGAGGCAGCGGATGCTGTGGCGATGGCCCGCGTCCCGATTCCCGGCGGCCTCTGGCGTGACCTGGTCGCCGCGTGGCTGCTCGACCCCACCGTCCCGGTTCCCTGACCCCCTTCCCTCGATTGGAGCTGTCATGAGGTATCTGCGTGTCGGACCGCCCGGTGAGGAGCGCCCGGTGCTGTATCACCAGGGTGAGCTGCTCGACCTGTCCGGAGTGACCCGCGACATCGATGGCGCCTTCCTCGCCGCGGGTGGCTTCCAGGGAGACCCGTCGGCGCTGCCGCCGGCCCGCGTCGACGGATCCCGGATCGGGCCGCCGATCGCCCGGCCGGGTGCGGTGCTCTGCATCGGGCAGAACTACGCGGCGCACGCCAAGGAGTCGGGTGCCGAGCCGCCGAAGGAGCCGATCCTGTTCTACAAGGCGCCGAACACGGTGATCGGGCCGGAGGACGACATCCTGCTGCCGCGCGACTCGGTGCGCACGGACTGGGAGGTCGAACTCGGAGTCGTGATCGGCCGGACGGCACGCTATCTGTCGTCACCCTCGGAGGCGCTCGCGCACGTGGCCGGGTTCGTGATCTCCAACGACGTGTCGGAGCGGGACTTCCAGCTCGAACGGTCCGGTGGGCAGTGGTCCAAGGGCAAGTCGTGCGAGACGTTCAACCCACTCGGGCCGTGGCTGGTCACGCCGGACGAGGTGTCGCTCCCGCTGCGGCTGCGGTCGTGGGTGGACGGCTCCCCCCGCCAGGACTCCACGACCGAGGACATGATCTTCGACGTAGGCCACCTCGTCTGGCACCTGTCCCAGTTCACCGTCCTGGAACCCGGCGACCTGATCAACACGGGCACGCCGGAGGGGGTGGCCCTGTCGGGGCGCTTCCCGTACCTGCGTGCGGGCGACGTCGTCGAGATGGAGATCGACGGCCTGGGCAGACAGCGCTGCGTCGTCAAGGGCTGAGCCGCGCACGACTCGGGCGGATGCCCCGGCCGGCTGGCACCCACGCAGCATTCCGGCCGCCCGAGCCCGCCTCACCGCCGGCCCCCGCAACCCGGCCGGCACCCACGCAGAATCCCGGCCGTCCCGTTTTGTGGCTCACCTCGTCCCCCGGGCGTTCGTCCAGCGCCCCCGCCGGCCGTCACGGAGAGTGGAGCATTTCTTAAGTTGTGATTAAGTAAAGAATCTTTGGGAAACCGCTTTCCTCCTGCATACGTGCTACTCCCCAGACATCGCCTTCGAGGCGCCCTGCTAGGGAAAGGCACGGTATGACCAGGAGCAGAGTGATCGCAGCGGCGGCCGTATCAGTCGGTCTGGTCGCGGCGGTGGCGTTCACGAACTTCGCGGCGGCCGATGTGCCGCCGGCGACCGGCCAGGAGGTCGTCACCGCGACGATCGAGGTCAGTGGTGTCTTCGACGGCGAGAACAAGCGCTTCATCGGTGGCGGCGACCTCGGCGACGGCGGCCAGGACGAGGGCCAGGACCCGCTGTTCGAGCTGGCGGACGGCGCGACCCTGCGCAACGTGATCCTGGGCAGCCCGGCCGCCGACGGCGTGCACTGCTCCGGAAGCTGCACGCTGAGCGGCGTGCACTGGGAGGACGTGGGCGAGGACGCGGCGACGTTTCGGGGCACCAACGCCACCGTGGTGATCGAGAACGGCAGCGCGACCGCGGCCGACGACAAGGTGTTCCAGGACAACCGGGGCGCCGGCGGCTCGGTGACGATCCGGAACTTCGAGGTTTCCGACTTCGGCAAGCTCTACCGGTCGTGCGGCAACTGTTCTACGCAGGCCGCCCGTACCGTCACGATGCAGGACATCACCGCCACCGCACCCGGCGACACCCTCGCCGGCATCAACGTCAACCTGGGCGATCGCCTCACCATCGACGGCGTGACCCTGGTCGGCGACGAGATCAGCCTCTGCGACCTCTTCGAGGGCAACGACACCGGCGACGAACCCACCAAGGTCGGCGAAGGCCCCGACGGCACGAGCTGCGTCGCCACCGGCGTCACCGGCCCCTGAGATCGTCGGCGGCGCTGGGCCGGGTGCTCGCGGATTCGTCCTCCACGGGCGCCCGCCCCTCCCCGACATCCACGACCAGGGTCCGCGCATCGTCCACAACCAGGGCCCGCGCATCGTCCACGACCAGGGCCCGCGCTTCGTCCGCGACCGGGGCCCGCGCATCGTCCACGACCGGGGCCCGCGCATCGTCCACGACCGGGGCCCGCGCTTCGTCCGCGGACGGTGTCCAAGCGAAGGCGAGCGACCCGCCGACCAGCCCGAGCAGCAGCCCGACGACGAAGCCGCCCATGTTGGACGTGATCCAGGAGCTGAGGCACAGCAGGATCGCGACCAGCGAGTAGAACACCCGCTGGGACGGGTTGAACCACAGCAGCAGTCCGCACAGGATGATCACGAGCGGGATCAGGTAGCCGAGGAAGCTCTGCATTCCCACCTTGAGCACCACGGGGAGCGGCGCCCACACCGTCACGAAGATCTCGATGCCGCCGAGCAGCACGAACAGGCCGCCCCAGAACGGACGGGACCGCCGCCAGCGCCGCCACCGCCGCCGCCACTCAGCAGGCACGATCGCTGAATTCCATGCGCAGGTTGGGCAGGCGGAAAGTCGCCGCCGTGGTCGCGTAGTTGTTCTGCCGCAGGTTGGTGATGGTGACCTCGTCGGCCTGCTGGCCGAAGACGCCCAGGCCGCCGTTGACGCCGGGGACCTTGTTCAGCGTGCTGGCGTCCTGGCCGATATCGATCTTGTTGAACTCGGCGTCGCCGGTGATCAGGTCGGAGTCGACCACGAGACGCCGCGCGGTCACCGGGATCCGGTCGCTGCCCGCGGTGATCCGCAGGTTGGTGCCGCCCAGGTTGATGCTCTGGCACAGGCCGTACAGTTCGGCCTCGTTGATCGCCGAGACGATGAGGATCATCTGGCCACCGGTGTCGCCGGCGTTGGGGCTGTCCGGCGCCATCTCGTCGAGCGTGGCGAACTGCTCGAACCCGGTCCCGTGCAGACGGGGCGACGCGACCGTGAACGGCATGCCCGAGATGGAGAACGACACCGCGAGCACGCCTTTGCCGGTCAGCAGGACGAGCGCGGCGGCAAGAGCGGTGACGATGCCCATCATGGCGCCGAACCGGCGCCAGCGGGTCCGCCCGGCAGGGATGACAGTAGCGGTGGACACTCAAACTCCCTTTCCAAAGGCCGGGCACGCACTGCGGATACGCGCCCGGCATCGAGGGGCCGATCGATGGATCTCGATGATTGCGGCGAAGTTACGCCCCAGTAACCCGGGCCGTCAAGGCAGGATCCCGGCATTCCGGAAGGTGAAAAACCTCAGCGGTATCCGACTAGCGCTGCGGCTCCGCACACGGCGCGCTGACCTGTGCCGAGGGGTCCACCGGCACGCCCAGCTCGGCATCGGCGGCGTCCCGGCCGAGGAACGGCGCCATCATGAAGTAGCTCAGCACCGGCAGCAGACCGGGCAGCTCCGCGACCCGGCCGTCGGACACGTATCGGTAGATCGTCGCGTACACGCCGCCGACCACCGCACCCACCAGCTCGTCCGGCAGCGGCTTGGGCGCCTCCGCGAAGAACCGCGCGAACCGGCCGAGCAGGTCGGAGCGCTCGCGGCGGGCGAGCGGGCCGGCCGCGTCGATCTCCACGATGGCCATCGCGGCGAAGGCGGGCACACTGGCCAGGATGTCCAGCAGGACGCCGAGCGCGGCGCGCGCACCGGAACGCCAGTCAGGCGCGTCCGCGTACGCTTGATCCATCACCCGCAGAAGCACCCCCGTGCCGTGCCGGTACGTCGCGAGAAACGCGTCCTCCTTGCCCGCGAAGAGTGCGTAGAACGCCGGCCTGGTGACCCCCGCGGCCGTGCAGATGTCGCTGACCCGGGCGCTGGCGTAACCCTTCTCCGCGACCGTGTGCACGAGTGCGTCGAAGAGCCGTTCCCGCTGCGTGGCCGCCACGACCTCGGCCGGAACCTGCCGTGGCCCGCGCTTGATCGCCCGCGCCGGGTCCCGGCCGGTACGGGCGCCCGGCAGCGGCGGCGGGGCGGAAAGCGGACCACTCATCGGCAAACCTCGATGTATTGACACGTCGAAACGACCGGGTTTATAACTTCGAGAGCCGTTCGGTACGGATCTCGATGATGTTCCACGACGGAGTGCTTCTCAGTATCACTCTCGTCGATACCCGGTCCACTGCGGACGACCGGAAGAGAATCCCCCTCTCCCGGAAGGCATCCCCCATGCGCAAGCACCGGATCATCGCCACCGTCTCCGCCGCGGTCCTGGCCGCCACGCTCACCGCGACGCCGGCCCTGGCCTTCGACGACACGGTCCTGACCACCGGCAGCGCGGCCGGCACGGCGGTCGCCGCCGGCACCACCATCTCGTCGGCGCTGGCCACCGGCACCACCGCGGTCTTCGCCAGCACCGCGGGCGGCAGCAGCGGCATGACCTGCAAGACGTCCAGCATCAGCTCGGTGGTGGGTGAGAACCCGGCCGCGCCGGGCAGCGCCACCGCCGCCTCCACACTGACCCTGGCCGACTGCACCGTGAGCGGCATCTTCGGCGTGCTCGGCGTCAACAGCGTGACCATCAACAATCAGCCGTTTGCGACCGCAGTGAACAGCGACGGCACCGTGAGCGTGACGGGAACGGACGCTGCCCCGATCCAGGCGACGCTCGTGCTGCGCACCCTGCTCGGCACGGTGACCTGCGTCTTCACGGCGGAGAAGAACGACATCGCGGGCACTGCCGACAACACCGACAACGCGATCGCGTTCAGCGAGCAGCAGTTCGACCGCACCAGCGGCCCGTCCGCCTGCATCACGAACGCCTTCTTCACCGCCCGCTATGCTCCGGTCTCCGACGAGGCGGGAGCGCCGGTCTTCGTCAACTGAACCCACGGTCGTTGAGTCGAGTTGACTTGATGCAAGTCAACTCAGCTCGACTCAACTGCCGTCAACTGCGCTCGTTCGTGTCGACTGACAGATCGAGGCCCGCCGCCCAAGGGCGACGGGCCTCGATGAAAACAGGTCAGGCGATGACCGCCGACACCCGCACCACAGCGCCGGCCGGAGCAACCGGGACCACGTTCCCGTCCACCTGCTCACCGTCCACCAGCAGGTGGGTCACGCGGCCCTGGGCCCCGGCCGGCTTGCTCACCGTGATCTCGTAGGTGGCTCCCCGATACGACCGGGTCGCCTCGAAGCCGTCCCACTCGGACGGAAGCACCGGATCGATGCGCAGCCCTTCGAAGTCCGGCCGGATGCCCAGGATCCACTGCGTGATCGCCACGTAGTTCCACGCGGCCGTGCCCGACAGCCACGAGTTCTTCGCCTCGCCGTGCGTCGGCGCGTCCTTGCCGGCGATCATCTGCGCGTAGACGTACGGCTCAGTGCGGTGCACCTCGCTGATCGCCTCCCGCGCCGACGGGTTGATCCGCCGGTAGTAGTCGAACGCCCGGTCGCCGCGCCCGACGATCGCCTCGCCGATCATGATCCACGGGTTGGTGTGGCAGAAGATGCCGGCGTTCTCCTTGTAGCCCGGCGGGTACGACGAGATCTCACCCAGCTCGATGCGGTAGCTCGAGTACGCCGGCTGCTGGAGCACGATGCCGTGCGCAGTGGCGAGCCGGTCCGCCACGCTGTCCAGAGCCTTCACCGCCAGGCCGTCCTCGAGGCCGACCCCGCCGAGGACGCACATGCCCTGCGGCTCGATGAAGATCTGCCCCTCGTCGTTCTCCGACGAGCCGATCACGTGGCCGTAGAAGTCGTACGCCCGGCGGAACCACGCGCCGTCCCACCCGTGCTCGGCGATGCTGCCGGCCATCTTCTCGGCGGCCGAGCGGTACATCGCCTCCTCGCCGTCCTTGCCCACGATCGCGGCGAGCGCGGCGAGTTCCTTGGCCGCGAGCACGAACTGGCCGGCGATGAAGACCGACTCGGCCGCGCCGCCGGAGGCGTTCTCGGTGGTCTGGAACGGCTCGCCCGGGGTGTCGGAGAAGCAGTTGAGGTTCAGGCAGTCGTTCCAGTCGGCGCGGCCGATCAGCGGCAGGCCGTGCGGGCCGAGGCGGTCCAGCGTGTAGCGCAGCGAGCGGCGCAGGTGCTCGTAGAGCGGCACCTCACTGCCCGGCTCGTTGTCGAAGGTCACCGGCTCGTCGAGGATCGAGAGGTCGCCGGACTCCTTGACGTACGCCGCCACACCGAGGATCAGCCACAGCGGGTCGTCGTTGAATCCCTCGCCGATGTCGTTGTTGCCGCGCTTGGTGAGCGGTTGGTACTGGTGGTACGCCCCGCCGGTCTCCTTCTGGGTGGCGGCGATGTCGAGGATCCGCTCACGGGCCCGCTCCGGGATCATGTGCACGAAGCCGAGCAGGTCCTGGTTGGAGTCGCGGAAACCCATGCCCCGCCCGATGCCGGTTTCGTAACCCGACGCCGACCGGCTCATGTTGAACGTGACCATGCACTGGTACGCGTTCCAGACGTTCACCATCCGGTCGGTGTCGCCGTCCGGGGTGCGGACACGGAACCCGCCGAGCAGAGAGTCCCAGTACGCGCGCAGTTCCGCGTACCCCTCCTCCACGCTCTCGGAGCGCAACCAATGGTCGATGACCGGCCGCACGTTGGTCTTGTTGAGGGTCTGCGAGCCCGGCGGATCGAACTTGGCGTCGCGCGGATTCTCCGCATAGCCGAGCACGAAGTTCACCTCGCGCGTCTCGCCCGGCCCGAGCGCCAGCTTGACGTGGTGGCTGCCGATCGGCTGCCAGCCGTGCGCGATCGAGTCGCCCGCCGAGCCCCGCTCGACCGCGACCGGGCGGTCATAGCCCCGATACGACCCGAGGAACGCCTCACGCTGCGTGTCGAACCCGGCGAGCGGCTCGGAGCAGGCGAAGTACGCGAAGTGGTCGCGGCGTTCCCGGTACTCGGTCTTGTGGTAGATCACGCCGTCGACGACCTCGACCTGGCCGGTGTTGAAGTTGCGCTGGTAGTTCGTCGCGTCGTCCTGCGCGTCCCACAGGCAGAACTCGATCGACGAGAACAGCGACAGCTCGGCGGCGGTGTCACGGTTGTTGGTCACCCGGACACGCCAGACCTCCAGGGTCTGCCCGAGCGGAACGTAGTAGAGAGTCTCGGCCGCGATGCCCCCGCGAGCGGAGGCGATCTTCGTGTACGACATGCCGTGCCGGGCCTCGTAGGAGTCGAGTTCCCGTTCCGGCGTCGGCTGCCAGGAGGGCGACCAGTAGTCACCGCTGGCGTCGTCGCGGACGTAGACGTAGCGGCCGCCCACGTCGAGCGGCGCGTTGTTGTAGCGGTACCGGGTCAGCCGGCGCAGGCGGGCGTCGCGGTAGAACGAGTACCCACCCCCGGTGTTGGAGACGATGCCGAAGTAGGCCTCGGTGCCGAGGTAGTTGATCCACGGCAGCGGAGTGTCCGGCCGCTCGATCACGTACTCGCGCTGATCGTCGTCAAAATGCCCGTAGCGCAAAAGTTCCTCCCCGGTGGCGGGTAAGCCGCTCCGGCACGGTGCCGGTCGGCGGAAAGTCGGTCATGGGAGCGCTCCCAATTGACGTTCATTTTACCGGTCGGACCCCTTTGCGGAACCCGTCAATTGGCCGCAACTTTCGGCATGGCCACGGAAACAGGTCAGCCCGGACCCGCCGCTGCCAGCGACGGATCCGGGCTGCGCGAACTGCGGACTACGGCGCCCAGGGGGAGACGACGTTCCAGCTGCTGTCGGCGGACAGGGTCTGGGGGCGGTCGAAGGTGCCGCCGTTGCCCGCCGCGATCCATGCCTGGGCCTCGAAGTGGCGCAGGTAGGAGCCCGGGAAGTTGATCGACTCGAAGGTCACGCCGGTGCCGCCGACGCCCGGGCGGGCGCAGAAGGTGGCGTCGCCGGCGAACAGGGCTGAGCCGTCGTTCGCCGCGAGACGGATGCGACTGGCGGCGTGGCGCAGGTACTGGCCGGGGACGTTGACCGACTCGAAGGTGTAGCAGGAGTTGTCGGCCAGACCGCGGCGCAGGACAAACGTGGCGTCGTTCTTCAGCAGCGCCGCGCTCGACCCGTTCACCACCTCGGTCCATCCCAGGCTGTCAGCGTGCCGCAGATAACGGTCGGTGAAGTTCCACGTGGTGACCTGCAGTGAGCGCCGCACGTCGAACGGCAGGATCACCGAGCTGCGCCATTGAGCCGGCGCCGAGACGCTCCAGGTGGCGTCCGCGGCGAAGGATCCGCCGGTGTTCGCGTCGATGCGTACCTGGTCACTGGCGTGCCGCAGGTAGCGGCCGGGCTGGTTGGCAGCCTCGAACGAGACACCGCCCGCTGCCAGGCCGGGCCGGGAGCACCAGGTCGCGTCGGCCGCGAACGTGCCGCCCGTGTCCGCGTCGAGGCGCACCAGGCTGTTGGCGTGCCGCAGGTAGCGGCCCGGGAAGTTGACCGATTCGAAGGAGTAGCAGCGAGGATCGGAAAGGCCCGCAAGGGTACGGAAGGACGCGTCCTGCCGCGGCCCGTCCCCACTGATCACGTCCGTGCGGGCGAGCGAGTTGGCGTGCCGCAGGAACCGGTTCGTGTAGCCGGCCGTGGTCACCTGGAACGACCGGACATGCCCGAGGGTGAGCGGCACGCTCGCGTTCTGGTTCTTCGACGCGCGGATCAGGTTCGTCAGCGCGGTGCGCACCTGGTTGGTGTCGACCTTCTGGATCTGCCGGTCGTAGGTGAGCAGCCCGTTGTACTCGCCCTCCACGTCGGTGATCTCGGTGTAGACGAAGCCGGACAGCCCCTTCTGCGTCATCAGCTTCTGCGAGTCCCGGATCATGCCGGTGAACCGGTCGTTGAGCTGCGCGTTGCTCGACATCTGCTCGTACGCGAAGAACTGCCCGTTCGGGCTGTACTCGTGTCCCGGCGTGCGCAGCCCGAGACCGCCGAACTCGCCGAGGATCGACACCCGGGTGGAGCTCGGGTTCGGCGCCTCCGGGCCGGTGTACATGTGCCAGTCGATCATGTCGCCGGTGCCCGGGTCGCCCTTGGAGGCGCAGCAGTTGAAGCCGCTGTGCGGGTTCATCAGGCGGGTCGGGTCGTAGTTCTCCAGGTCCCGGGTGATCCGCTGGGTGTCGGCGAGGTTCCACTCGCCCCAGCCCTCGTTGAACGGCACGTACGTGACGACCGACGGGAACGCCCGGTGCTCGTCGATGATCTCGCGGGCCTCGGTCTCGAACTGGGCGATCTGCGCCGCCGACTTGGTGTCGTCACCGCCGGACGGGATGTCCTGCCAGACCAGCAGGCCGAGGCGGTCGGCGTGGTAGTACCAGCGGGCGGGCTCCACCTTGATGTGCTTGCGGATCATGTTGAAGCCCAGGTCCTTGTGCTTCTGGATGTCGAAGGCCAGCGCCGCGTCGGTGGGCGCGGTGTACAGGCCGTCGGGCCAGAAGCCCTGGTCGAGCGTGCCGGCGTGGAAGACGAACTCGCCGTTGAGGGTGGGCCGCAGTACACCGTTGACCAGCTTCGTCCCGACCTCCCGCATGCCGAAATAGCTGGTCACCTGGTCGACGGTGGCACCACTGCTGTTGCGCAGGCCGACACGCAGGTTGTAGAGGAACGGGTCGTCCGGCGACCAGAGCCGCGGGTTCGGGACCGGAACCGTGAACTCGGTGAAACCGCCGGTGGCGGAGCCGACGACCGTGGAGCCGTTCAGCGACTCGGCGAAGACACTGTGGCCGCTCACGGTGCCGCGGGTGAAGACGCGTACGCGTACATTTTGGGCAGTGATGTTCGGATAGATGTCGACCGAGTAGATGGACGAGGTGGCGGTCGGCTCGAGCCAGACCGTCTGCCAGATGCCCGACGTCGGGGTGTAGAAGATGCCGCTCGGGCTGTTGACCTGCTTGCCGGCCGGCTGTTCCTCGCCGCGGCCGTTGGTCGGGTCGTAAACGCGGACGACGATCTCGTTGGTGCCGCCGTTGAGCTGCGGGGTGATGTCCACCTCGAAACGGTCGTAACCGCCCCGGTGCGTGGTCACCTGCGTGCCGTTGATCCAGACGGTGGCCTCGTAGTCGACGGCGCCGAAGTGCAACTGGACGCGGCGGCCGTTCCAGCCGGACGGGACCGTGAAGGTCCGCCGGTAGAACATCAGGTCGCGGTTGTCGTTGCGCATGATTCCGGAGAGCGCCGACTCGACGGGGTACGGCACATTGATCCGCTCCGGCAGGGTCTGCCCGATCGGCGGGGCCGCGTTGCGGTTGACGTTGCCGGCCGAGTCGGTGGCCGGGTTCGAGAACTGCCACTCACCGTTGAGCGACTGCCAGTCGGGGCGCAGCATCTGCGGCCGAGGGTACTCAGGCAGCGGGTTCGCGGGGTTGACCTGGCTGGTCCAGGGAGTGGTCAGCGGTGGGGTCTTGGGTACGGCAGCCGACGCGGGCGTGGTGGTGGCGACCAGTCCGGCGGCGGCGAGTGTCAGGACGGAGAGGGCGCGTGCGAGCAGGAGGCGCATCGGACTCCTTCAGGGGAACGTGGTCGTTCTGCCGGAGGACGCCGGCATAACCCATCAGAGCCGAACGACTCCGATCAGGGTCGAACACATTCACCCATCGACGCGCGTTACTGTCAAGAGGCCGAACTGAATAGCGCGAACGCCGTCCCCTTCGCCTGCAACAGCAGGAACGTGGGCTTGGTACGCGTACCGTCAGGGTTGAAACTGACCTGGCCGGACGTGACCACGGTGTCCGTGGCGGCGATCGCGGTGCGGATGGCCTCGCGGTCCAGCGAGCCCGCACGGGCGATCGCGTCCAGGGCGACCTTCACCGCGTCGTAACCCTCGACGGTGGACGGCCCCGGGGCCGAACCGATCGCCTCCCGGTAACGCTCGGACCACGCCGCCAGCTCGGGCATGAACTGCGGGAAGATGAGCGCGGTGCCGTACACGTCGCGGGTCTGCTCCGCGGTCAGGTCCTGGAACAGCAACTCGTCGGCCGCGCCGTCGCCCACCACGATCTTGCCGCGGAAGTTCGCCGCGCGCAGATCCCTGATCAGCTGGCTGGCCTCGCTGTAGTAACCGGTGTAGTAGACGATGTCGGCCTTCGCGTCGACGATCGCGCCGGCGGTCCGGGCATAGCTGGGCGCGCCCTGGCTGAGCTTGAGCTCCGCGGCGACGGCGAGTTTCCTCGTACGCTCGGCGGCCTTGACCGTGGCGTCGGCGAGGGTGACCGGGAAGCTGGTGCCGTCATGCACCACCGCCACCCGCTTGCCGCCGAGCCGGCTCATCCAGCTCACCGCGAAGTCCGCCTCGGCCACCACCGTTCCGCAGAGCAGGAAGACGCTGTTGTAGCCGGCCTCCAGGAGGTCGGTCGAGTTGGCCTGCGCGACGATCATCGGCACGCCGGCGTCATGGAAGATCTTGAGCGTGGGAACGACCGCGCTGCTGCAGTAACCGCCGACCGAGACAGCAACGTCCCTCTTCAGCACGCTTTGCGCCGCGGTGACGGCCGTGCCGGCTTCACAGGCGTCGTCCTCGACGATCAGCTCGACCTGGCGGCCCAGCACTCCCCCGGCGGCGTTGGCCTCACTGACGGCCAGCTTCGCCCCGTGCGACATAGCCTCGCCGGACTGGCTGCTACGGCCGGTGAGCGGGACCAGCGCGGCCAGGCGTACGGTGTCGGCCCCCGCTGACGCGGCAGGCGCCGCCGCAGGCTCGCTGCCGTCCCCGCAGCCCACGAGAAGCGCCAGCACAGCGCCGACTGCGGCAACGGAGAGCGTGCGTCGGGACCCCATGACAGTCGTATCGGTCCGGCTCCCGGATAGCTGAGCCCGATTCCTTGACTGCCCGCCGGTACGTGCCGAATGGCAAGACGTGATCAGGCGACTGCGCGGACCCAGCGTCGTGATGACCGCATCCCTCGCGGGCGTCCTGCTGGCGCTCGCGGCCTACGTGATCCAGGGGACGCTGCACACCACCCGGGTCACCGACGAGCAGAGCCGCGCCCTCGCGGTCGACCTGCAGTTCATCGAGGCACGGATCGCCATCGCGATGCAGGAGGTGAACCTGCGGCACTACGAGGTGGAGCCGTCGGTCGCCGTGAAGCAGCGCT
The DNA here is from genome assembly GCF_040681145.1 of Actinoplanes sp. NPDC051861. NCBI lineage: Bacteria > Bacillati > Actinomycetota > Actinomycetes > Micromonosporales > Micromonosporaceae > Actinoplanes > Actinoplanes sp. NPDC051861. The sequence goes on along the minus strand of NZ_JBFAYE010000025.1, from coordinate 122,336 downwards.
TCGACCAGGTCGCGCAAAAGGCGGACGCGACGCTCACGGCGATCGCCTCCGGGTCGGACCCGGACGCGCAGCGCGACGCGCAGCGCTTGCTGAAGCAGCAGCGGGCCTACCGGGCACTCGCCGAGAAGCTGATCGTCATGGTGGCCGACAGCGATCCGGAACAGGTCACCCTCGACCGGCTCGAGGTGACGCCGGCGTTCTACGCGCTGCAGAACGACGTCGACGAGGTCTCGCTGGCCTATCACGACGACGCCCAGCGGCGGGTGGCCGAGCTGCGCCAGACCCAGGTGCGCCTGCTGGTCGGCACGTCGGTCGGTTTCGGGGCCGGCCTCGTCCTGGTCGCGATGATCCTCAAGATGGCTCTCGGCTACCAGCGACGGCTCGTCGACCACGCCGCCGAGAGCCGCCACCAGGCCCTGCACGACCCGCTCACCGGCCTGCCGAACCGTTCGCTGTTCACACGGCAGTTGGAGACCGCGCTGACCGGCGCCGTGGACAGCGGCCACGAGGCCGCCCTCATGGTGATCGACCTGGACGGGTTCAAGGCCGTCAACGACACCCTGGGTCACCACGCCGGCGACCAGGTGCTGCAGGAGGCCGGGCGCCGGCTGACCGCGGCTGCCGGGAACGAGGCCCTGGTGGCCCGGCTCGGCGGGGACGAGTTCGCGGTGCTGATGCCGCTCGTGCACGACCGGGACGCGGCCTGGGCGCTGGGTGAATGCCTGGTGGCCGAGTTGCGCCGGGATTTCACCCCGGACGGGCGTACGGCGGCGATCGGGGGCAGTCTGGGGATCGCGTACGGCCCGGCGCACGGGTCCGGCGACGAGCTCTTCCGGCACGCCGACGCCGCGATGTACCGGGCCAAGGGCAACGGCGGGGGTGTGTCGGTGTACGACGCGGACGCCGACGCCGACCTGCACCAGGACCGCCTTCAGCTCTTCGGTGACATGCGCGGACTGCTCGACACCGGCGACCCGGACGGCCAGTTGCTGCTTCACTACCAGCCTCAGGTACGCCTGGCCGACGCCAAGGTCACCTCGGCGGAGGCTCTGGTCCGCTGGCAGCACCCCCGGCAGGGGCTGCTCCCGCCGGCCGCCTTCCTGCCCGCCGCCGAACGCGGTGGCCTGGAGGTCCGGCTCACCTACCACCTGCTCCGGCTGGCGGTCCGGCAGGCGGCCCGCTGGCGCGACGAGGGCTGGCCCTGCCGGGTGGCGGTGAACGTCTCCCCCGGCGTCCTGGCCGACGCCGGCTTCGTCCCGAACGTGCTGGCCGCCCTGTCCGAGGTGGACCTGCCGCCCGGTCTGCTGCGCCTGGAACTCACCGAGACGAGCATCATGGCCGACCCGGAACGCGCGATCCGCGCCCTGCACCGGGTGTGCGACGAGGGTGTGAGCGTGTCGGTCGACGACTTCGGCACCGGGTTCAGCTCACTGGCCCAGCTCCGCCGTCTCCCGGCCGGCGAGCTGAAGATCGACCGGACGTTCGTGCGTGACCTCTCACCCGGCACACCGGACGCGGTGATGGTGCGCAGCGCGATCGATCTCGGGCACAACCTGGGCCTGCGGGTCGTCGCCGAGGGCGTCGAGGACGTGGAGACGCTGGTGCGCCTGCGCGAGATGGCGTGTGACTACGCCCAGGGGTACGCGCTGAGCCGCCCGGTGCCGGCCGAGCGCCTCCGCGACGCCTGCGACCAGGCGCAGGAGGTGGCCGCCGGGGCGTTGACCGGCCGGGACTTCTCGGATACGCACTAGGGATGAGCACCGACCTCGCCTCACTGGAGGCCGCACGACACCGGATCCGCGACGCCTACCTGCGCCCGGCCGCCGACCGCCCGCAGTCCACCGCCCGCGGGCTGCACCACACCGCGCTGATCAGCAGTGACGTCGAGACGACGGTCCGCTTCTACCAGGACCTGCTCGGCTTCCCGCTGACCGAGCTGATCGAGAACCGGGACTATCCCGGCTCGTCGCACTTCTTCTTCGACATCGGCAACGGCAACCTGCTCGCCTTCTTCGACCTGCCCGGCCTGGACCTGGGCCCGTATGCCGAGGTCCTCGGCGGGCTGCACCACATGGCCATCTCGGTGGCGCCGGAACGCTGGGAAGGGCTGGTGGGACGGCTCGCCGAGGCGGGCGTGGAGCACGTGGTGCACAGCGGGGTGTCGGTGTACTTCAAGGACCCGGACGGCGCCAGGATCGAGCTGATCGCGGATCCGCTGGGTGAGATGTACGGAACTAAAGTGCTCTGACCGCCTGGTATCGCTCGACGAGCATGCGGGCGCCGAGCGGCGCGGCGAACGATCCGAGGATGGCCACCCACCACTGGCCGTCGACCGCGGCCTCGATGACGAGAACCAGCCAGCAGAGCACCACGGCCGCGGTCGCCGCGAACATGGCGAGCGGGCCGCGCCACCACGGGCCCTGGCGGACGGACTCGCTGGCGGCCAGATCCCGGGCGTACTCAGCGAGCGACGGGAACTCGTCCGCCGGCTGCGAACCAGCGTCGGCGACGTGGGCGCGTGCCTCCGCGACCAATTCGGCCGCGCGGGACGGCGGGACGTCGTGGCGGCCGATCAGCACCGCTTCCAGCCGGGCGAACCACGCGTCCGGATCGCCGGGGTCGTCGGCGGCCGCGGGCGCGGGCCCGGGCTCGGCTTTCGGCTCCGGCGTGGGGCGCAGCAGCCAGCCCGCCCCCACCATTGCCAGGAGAAGGGCGAGCAGGACCGGCAGATCGCCGATGTGGGTGCGCGGGAGCAGGGTGAACGCGCAGCCTGCGGCGACGACGAGGACACCACAGAGGACGAAACCCCAGGGTGCCAGTCCCGGGCGCCCGGCAGCGCGGGCCGCGGCCGGCACGGCGGCGGCGAGAACGGCCAGCCCGCTCAGGAGGGCGCCGGCCGCTCCGGCGACGGTGACCGGGATGGTGAGGCCACCGGCCACGACAGCGCCCAGCACCAGACCGAGAACGGCGAACCAGGCCAGGGCGAACGCGGCGTCGCTGAAGTAGTCGCGCGGGCTCTTGCCGTGCACGTCGAGGCCGGCGGGGACGGCGGCGGCCACCTCGGCGGCGAACTCGGCCGGATCGCCGAGCGCGGTCCACGGGTCCTGGCCGCTCTCCGCGTGATAGCCGCGCGCGTCCTCGATCAGAGGGTTGGCCTCGTGGAACCCGATGCCGCGGTCGGCCAGCTCGCGCCGTGCCGCGAGCTCCCACCGGTCGAACGTGCGGTCGGACGTCATCATCGTGCCTCCGTCTGGCTCAGGAACTCGCTCATCGTCGCGGTGAACCGCGCCCAGGCGGCCCGCTGCCCGGCCAGCCGCTCCCGGCCGGCCTCGGTGATCGCGTAGACCTTGCGCCCCGGGCCGCCCTGCCCGGCGTGCCAGGTCGCGGCGATCACAGCGTCGGCCTCCATGCGGTTCAGCACCGGATAGAGGACGCCGCCGCGCACGGTGCCGAGGCCCTGGTCGGACAGGCGGCGGGCCAGCGCGTACCCATGCTGGTCGCCCTCGGTCAGGGCGGCCAGCACCGCAAGCTCGAGGGTGGCCCGCACCCAGCCCGATTCCGCGTCCACCGGTCCTCGCAATCCCAACTAGTTGGGATTCAGACTAGCAGAGCGTGGGAAGCCAGACGCGCATGGTGGACGGGCCCCGGTTCGCCCAGGTGTGATACGGAATGAGCGGCACCTCGCCCAGATCCTCGGCGGCCGGGCGGGGCGGCGCGGCCGCATAAGGCCAGTCCTCATCGGAGAGCGTCAGACGGCGGGCACGGACGAGAACCTGGCCGCCGCGGAGGACCGGGGCGTGTTCGGGGTCGATGCGGATCTCGTCCACCGAGTCCGCTCCCGGGACGTCGACGGACTCGAGGGCGTAGACGAGCGGGCCGCGTTCCACGGCGACGCAGCCGCGGATCGCGTCGACCCGGGGGTCGGGGTGGGTGAAGCGGGGCTCGACCGGCAGGCACAGGACCACCTCGTCACCCCGGCGCCAGCGGCGGCGCTCGGTCACGTAACCGGGCTCGACCTCCCAGGTGTGACCGCCGACGGTCAGCGTGGCGCCGTCGCCGGCCCACGCGGGCACGCGCAGTGAGAGCGACCAGGGCTCGTCCGCGTCCTCGTCGACCCGGATGTGGATCTCACCGTCGGCGGGATAGCGGGTCGTGACGGTGACCCGGCCGGCGACCGTCCCGGGGACGTACTGGTGCAGCTGCAGGCCGTCGTCATCCTCGGTCGCGACGTAGCCGGCGACGGACGCGAGGGTCCGCGAGACGTTGGTCGGGCAGCAGGAGACCTCGTACCAGGGTGCGCGCACGGTGGCCGTGGGGCGCGGATTCGGCCGATCCTGGTCGGGCAGCGGGCCGATCGCCCGGCGGTGCAGCGTGTTGGCATAGAAGAAGGCCTTGCCGTCGGCGGCCGGCGAGGTGGCCACCACGTTGAACAGGGTCCGCTCGATCAGGTCGGCGGCGGCCGGATCGCCGTGCGCGAGCAGCAGGCGCCAGGCCACCATGATCGAGCCGACGGACGCGCAGGTCTCCGAGTACGCGCGGTCGGGCGGCAGCACGAAGTCCTCACCGAACGCCTCGTCCTGGTGGCGTGAGCCGATGCCGCCGGTGACATAGACGCGGCGCGCCACGGTACGCCGCCACTGCCGGGTCACCGCGTCGAGCAGTTCCTCGTCGCCGGTCTCGTCAGCCAGGTCGATCGCGCCGGCGGCCAGATAGACGGCGCGGACGGCGTGGCCGTGAAAGACCGTGTTGTCGCGGACCGGCACCTCGTCCTGCCAGTACGCCCGGCCGAACTCGATGTCCGGGAGGATGCGGGTGCCACGCCGGTCGAGGAACAGCCGCGCCTGGTCGAGGTAGCGCTGCTCGCCGGTGACCCGGTACAGCTCGACCAGCGCCGGTTCGATCACCGGGTGGCCGTCCATCGAGGCGATGCCGTCCGCGCCGAACGTGTCGCAGACCAGGTCGGCGGCCTTTTGGGCGACCTGGACCAGCAGGTCGCCGGGATGGCCGGTGCGGGCGCGGGCGACAGCGGCCTGAATCAGATGGCCGATGCAGTAGAGCTCGTGGCCCCATTCGAGGTCGGACCAGCGGGGTTCCTGTCCTTCGCGGCCGAATCTCGTACTCAGATAACCGTCGGTCTTCTGCGCAGCTGCGACCGCTTTCACCGACTTATCGTATATTTCCTGAAGTTTGGGGTTTTCTTCCCGGCCCAGCTCCCACGCCAGCGCCTCCAGGAACTTGTAGATCTCGCTGTCCGAGAACTCGCGGCCGCGGCGTTCGGCGGGCCCGTTCGCGAAGTTGGCAAGCCAGCCGGTCCGGTCCAGCCACTCGGCGATGTGCGGAAGGATCGCGTCGCGGTTGCGTTCCTGCAGCTCGGCCCAGAAACCGCCGGTGATGCGGACACGGTCCGGCCCGACGGGCCGGAGTCGCGAGCGGCGTGGCCGTACCGGTCCGTCGATCATCGCTCACCCCTTGAGTGCGCCGGACATGAATCCGCGGATGTACTGCCGCTGGAGTGCCAGGAACAGCACGACGCAGGGCAGCGCGAGCACGACCACGCCGGCTTCGGTGGCGCCGTAGTCGATGATTCCCATGACCTGCTGGCGGAGGTTGGCGACGGCGAGCGGCAGTGGGGCCTTGTCGGCGTCGCTGATCAGGACCAGCGGGGTGATGAAGTCGTTCCAGGCGGCGAGGAAGGCGAAGAGGCCGACGGTGACGAGTCCGGGGCGTACGGCCGGGAGCATCACGTCGACCAGGGCGCGTACCGAACCGCAGCCGTCGACGAGGGCGGCCTCCTCCAGTTCGGCGGGGACGGCCTCGAACGAGATGCGCATCATGAACGTGGCGAACGGCAGCTGGAACATGGTCAGCACGAGGGCCAGGCCGACCAGCGAGTTCTGCAGGCCCATCCGGTTGAGCAGGACGTAGAGCGGGATCAGCAGGGTCGCGTACGGGACCATGAGGATCGCCAGGGTGACCAGGAACAGCAGATTCTTGCCGGGGAAGCGGAAGCGGGCGAACGCGTACCCGCCGAGCAGCGAGACGGTCAGCGTGAAGAGGACGGTCAGGCCGGAGACGACGACGCTGTTCATCAGATACACCCAGATGCCGGCCTGGTAGTCGGCGAGGGTGCCGTAGTTGGCGAAGCCCCAGCCGCCGGTCTGCGCGGTGCCGCCCTGCGGGGAGACCGAGGCGACGCCGGCCCAGGCCAGCGGGAATAGGAACAGCAGCGCCAGCGAGCCGGTGAAGACGTAGTAGGGCATCCGCCGCATCGGCTCAGTTCTCCTTTCCGCGCAGCCAGCGGAACTGGCCGATGTTCAGCACCAGCAGCGCGGCGAGCACGATGATCGAGAGCGCGGCGGCGAGGCCGAGGTTGTTGGCACCGGCGAACGCGGCGTTGTAGATCAGCTGGACGATCGTCACGGTGCTGTTGTCCGGGCCGCCCTTGGTGAGGATGTAGAACTGGTCGAACGCCAGCAGCGAGCCGGTGACGCAGAGGATCGTGCAGAGCGCGAGCGAGGAGCGCAACAGGGGCAGCGTGATCGAGAGGAAGGTGCGCCACCTACCGGCACCGTCCATCTCGGCCGCCTCGTAGACGTCGGCGGAGATGCCCTGCAGAGCGACCAGCAGCAGGAGCATGTAGAAGCCGGCGAAACGCCAGACGATCAGCGCGACGGTGGACCAGAGAGCGCGAGTCGGCGTACCCAAGAATGATTCGACGCCGAGAAAGCCGAGCGGCGTGCTCTGCGGCGAGTACAGCGCGTAGAACAGCAGCGACGCGCTGGCCAGGCCCAGGGCGCTGGGCACCAGGATCGCGGTGCGCAGGAAGGCCGACCACCGGGTCGACTCCTGGACCAGCAGCGCCAGCCCGAGCGCCAGGGCGATCAGCAGGACCGTGGTGATCACCGTGTACTTGACGGTGAAGCCGACCGCCGGCCAGAACAGCCGCTGGTCGACCGCGTCGACGAAGTTCTCCGGCGCGTTGACGCCACGATTGCCCGCGAACAGGCCCCAGTCGGAGACGGACATCTGCCCGACCAGCAGGACCGGGATCGCGAAGAAGATCAGTACGAAGAGCGCGGTGGGTGACGCGTACGCCCAGCCGGTCAGCGCCTGGCGCCGCCGGCGTGGCGGAACGTGCGCCGCCCCCGGCTTGGCCGGGGGCGACTCCTGCAGTGTCGCGGTCACTGGCCGAGGACCTCGGTGATCGCGGTGTTGTCGGCGGTGGGATCGGTGGCGCCGGAGAAGACCTGGTTGCGGAAGAGCGTGACCCAGGGGCTGCCGGCCGCGTTGAAGGCCTGCTGGAAGTTCTTCGCCACCGGGGTCTTGCTGGCCGGCTCGGCCGCGACCTTGTTGATCGCCAGGACCCGCGGGTCCTTCCGGGAGAACTCGTTGTCGGCCAGGTCCGACCGGGACACCACAGTGTTGTTGGCGGCCAGGACGTTGACCTGGGCCTGTTCGGACATCATCCAGGAGAGGAAGTTCCACGCCTGAGCCGTGGCCTTGGAGTCCTTGGAGATCCCGATGCCGTCGCCGCCGACGAAGGTGGACCCTCCGCCGCTGACGCCGGGCAGAGGCGCGACGCCGACCTTGACGGTCTTGTCGGCGGTCTGCAGCAGGGTCGCCGGGTACGGCATCACGCCGATCTTGCCCTCCTGGAAGCCGGCCACCCAGGTCGCGCCGGTCTCGTCCCGACTGCCCGGGTCGACCGCTCCGGCACTCCACAGCTCGCGCCAGGTCTTGTAGACCTCCTTGGCGGCGGTCCCGGCGAGCAGCGACTCGGTGCCCTCGGGGTTCATGACCTCTTCGCCGCTCGCCCAGATCATGGGGAACCAGGTGAAGACGCCGCAGCCACCGCAGTTGCCGCCGAAGTACGACCCGTACTGCCCCTTGCCCGCGATCTTCTGGATCTTCAGGGCGTGGTCCTTGAACTCGGCGAGCGTCGTCGGCCCCTTCTCCGGGTCGAGGCCCGCCTTCTGGTAGAGGTCCTTGTTCCAGAACATGACCGACAGGTCCAGGACGAAGGGCAGGACGTACTTCTTCCCGTCACGCGTGCCCGCGTCCAGGTGCCCCTTGTTGATCTGGCCAACGTACGGCAGCGCGTCGATCTGCTTCGTCAGGTCCGCGAACAGCCCCGCCTCGGTCCAGTTCGGCACGTAGACGATGTCCGCCGCGAACAGGTCCGGCAGACCGCCGCTGCCGGCCGCCGCACCCACCTTCGCCACGTAGTCGTCGTTCGGGACGACGGTCAGCGCGACCTGGTTCTTGTGGCTCTTGTTGTATGCGTCGACGAGAAGCTTGGCCTGTGACTCCAGTGGAGCCCTGGTCCACAGTGTCAGCTTCGCGCCGTCGTCGGTTCCCTCGACACCGCCGGTGTCGACGGCGCCGCCGTTCTCATCGGAATCCCCGCCACACGCCGTCATCCCGGCCGCGAGGACGGCGGCCATGGCGACGGCGATCAGGCGCCGGGCTCTGGACATGGTCTTGGTTCCCCCTCCCTGCACTACGTGATCTTGCAGGTTCCGAAAACGCTTTCCGAACGTAACGCGCGTCACATCGAGAATCAAGAGTGGTCGAGGCGCTACGGTGAGTGCCTGATACGTCCGGGACGGAGGAAACCGGGGTGACCTCTACCGAACCGCACACCGTCTGGCGACCGGCCACATTGCACGACGTGGCCCGTCTGGCCGGGGTCTCGATCGCCACGGCATCCAAGGCGCTCAACGGCCGAAAACATGTTTCGGCCGCTACCCGGGCCGAGGTGCTGAAGGCGGCCGGGCTGCTCTCCTATTCGCCGAACACCCTGGCCCGCGGTCTGGTCGCCGGGCGGACCGGCATGGTCGGGCTGATCACATCCGACCTGGAGGGCCGCCTGTCGATCCCGATCCTGATGGGTGCGGAGGACGCGTTCGGGGCGGACCGGACCAGCGTTCTGCTCTGCGACGCGCGCGGCGACGCCATCCGGGAGGGTCATCACCTTCGGACGTTGCTCAGCCGCCGGGTCGACGGGCTGATCGTTGTGGGGGCCCGTCCCGACCCGCGGCCGTCGATCGGGCGTGACCTGCCGGTGCCGGTGGTGTACGCGTACGCGCCGTCCGCCGACCCCGCGGACCTCTCCCTGGTCAGCGACAACGTGTCCGCCGGGCGGATGGCAATCGAGCATCTCGTCGAGCTGGGACGGCGCTCGATCGCGCACATCACGGGTGATGCGACATATGGCGCCGCGCAGGACCGCGCGACCGGCGCCCTGGCCGAGCTGACCGATCGCGGACTCGGCCTCGCCGGCGACCGCGTCTACTTCGGCACCTGGACCGAGGCGTGGGGACGCAGCGCTACACGGATGCTGCTCGGGCGGCACACGGCGCTCGACGCGGTCTTCGCGGGATCGGATCAGATCGCGCGAGGGGTGATCGACGCGCTCCACGAGGCGGGGCTCGAGGTGCCGCGAGACGTAGCGGTGATCGGTTTCGACAACTGGGAGATCTTCGCTACGAGCTCGCGGCCACCGCTGTCCAGCATCGACATGAACCTGGAGAACCTCGGCCGGGTCGCGGCGGAGCGGCTGGCCGCGGCCTTCGACGGCACCCTCGGCTCGGGCGTCGAACAGCTCCCGTGCCGCCTGGTCCCGCGAGAGTCCACGGCCCTCTGACGCTGGTTTCTGATGGGCCTCAGACCGTCGCCACCCGCCGCAGCGCCATGCCGATCAGGACGAAGATGATGCCCAGGCCCGCGGCCAGCGCCGCCACCCCGAACGCGACCACCGACGTGAACAGCGACGCCTGCAGGAACGACGCGTTCATCACGCTCTCCCGGTTCGGGTCGTCACGTGGCAGCTGGGCGTAGGTCTTGCCGCCGGCCATCTCGTCCGCGTGCTCCGCGATCACCATCGCCTCGGCGTACGCCTCCCACGGCTGGTCGACGTGACTGCCCGCGAAGTTGTCGGCGTCCTCCGACACGGTGATCTGCTGGTCGGAGAGCGTCGAGCTGACGGTCGTGTACGTGATCACGCCGGCGACGAAGAGAACCGCACCCGCGATGATCGTCAATAGTCCGATGAGGGAAACCCGTCCGGTGCGTGCCATGGTCCTACCCTCACGGCGTGATCACGTCGTGTCGTCATCCGCGACGGATGACCGCCCCGGCCGTCACTCCGGCATGAACGCCACCCGGGAACGGACCCGGCGGAAACCCAGCCGTTCGAGGTCGGCGACCACCGCGACCCGGTGGGCGTCCACGTCGGCGACCACCTCGTAGGCACCCTGCTCCTCGAGGGTGGCGGCCGCGTCGGCGACCAGGTCGCTGAGCGCCGCCTCCTCGAGCACGCCCAGGTAGGCGATCATCGGGTAGCACGCGTCGCCGGTCGGGCCGGCCAGTCCGACCGGGACGTCGCTGTCGAGGGCGACCCGCCACGTACCCGAGACCCACTTCAACGGATCCCGGGCCAGATCGACCCCCGCCGCAGTGCGAGCCATCTCCACACCCGTCAGCACGGCCGGGTCAGTCATCCGCGCGACCAGCTCCTCGACTTCCTGATCACTTTCGGCCGCGCGGAACGTGTACCGGCCGGACGCCGCCGGCAACGGGGTACGCGTCCAGGTCAGCCGCAGCCGCTCGCCGGTCTCGGTGAGCCCGGCCAGGCGAGCGGCGGTCATCGGCGCGGACAGCGCCTCGCGTACCTCTGTGCGCCTTCGCCAATAGGCCGGCGCCGCCGCGTAGTAGATCTTCGGACCGCCGAGCGCCTCGTGGGCGGCGCGCAGCAGCGTTGCACCCACCTCGGGCTCGGCGGCCACCTCGAACCGTTCCAGCCACGGCTCGCCGACGGCGCCGGGTGGCAGCAGCCAGGCCGCGCGGGCCACCACCCGGCCGTCGCGAAGGGCCACCCAGGTGTGCTCCGGCCGGTAGCCGCCGCCGGCCAGACCGTCGGCGTAGCTCACCTGCCGCAGCTCGGGCAGCGGATCGGGCATCGAATCGAACAGTTGCTCCTCGCCCGCGGTGAGCGGGCGGACGATCAGATCGGTCATGGCGAGACCTCCGGGCAGCGCGCGCCCCGGATCAGATCCGCGGTGACGCCGGGCCACGGAGGGGGCGCAGAACATCGGACATGGTTCTGACCTCCTTCCAGGCTCTCGTCGGCGTAGCGCGAAATCTATCAGGAACGGCCCGGCTTCGTCCGGGTGTCCACACCCACACTCAGCGCCACGGTGAATCCGCTGCTCACGTCGCCCGTCACGGTGGCCAGCTGACTGCCGCCCGCGTCGTCGCCGAAGACGTTGTCGCTCTCCAGGGTCAGGTCCGACAGGGTGGCCACCGACTGCTCGTACCCCGCCTCCTGATAGGCCGCCTCGCAGTACTCCTTGGGGAGGGCGACCTGCGACGTCGCGATCGCCTTGGCCGAGTCGGTGATGCTCGCCTGATCCGGGTAGACCTCGAAGTGCACGTGCGGCCACCGGCCCGGGTAGCAGGCGGGGAAGATGCTGGTGAAGGTGACCTTGCCGGAGGTGTCGGCGATCTGCACACCACGCAGGTAGTTCTCCTCGGTGACCCCCTCGGAGTACATCGAGTAGCGCCCGTCCCGATCGCAGTGCCAGACGTAGACGGCCACCCCGGTGAACGCGTCCCCACCATTGGCCAGGTCTTTGATCGTCAATTCGAGCGTCATGGGTACGCCCTGAGCCGTGCCACCGGCGCCGCCGAGGCTGGACCGGATGTCGCCTCGCACGATGCCGCTCTGTTCGAGCACGTCCGGCCCGTTCGACCCGTCCCCCGGGTACGGCCCCGCTGTCTCGTCGGGGATCTCGCCGGTCGTGGTCGTCGTGGCGGCCGACGAGGTGTTCGGCGACGTGTCGCTGCAGGCGGCCAGACCGAGCGCGGCCGCGCCGATGCCGAACGCCCGCAGGACCTGGCGGCGGCCCATCAGCGTGCCGAGGTCGAACCCCAGCCCCTGGTCGAACACCTCTTCGCCGGGGTGCGGAAGAGGGCGGCCCTCGTAGGTCGGAAATCTGCTCACGGGGACTATGCAAACACCGCAATCTTGGGACTTGCTGTGATAGTCCCGGCCGACCCCTGTGGGGCCGGCCGGGCCCTTTCAGCTCGCCGTGGCTGAGTAGCTGTTGGTGACGAAGTTCAGGCCACCACTCGACGACGTGATTTCGTAACCGAACTGAATCGTGCTGAGCGTGACATCGCCGTACCAGCCCCGGCTCCGGATCCAATTGAGAACCGCGCGGATGTCGACGGTGCCGGCGTTGGCGTTACTCGTCCGCACAAACGAGAACACCGCGTTCGATCCGTTGGACCCGCGGTAGACAGCCCACGTGTGCCCACCGACGGTCGCGTTCGTCTGGAACGACCCCAGCGGACCGACAGCCCCCCGCTTGTTCATCCAGAGCATGATTTCGTACGTGTGACCGTCCGCCCAGATGTCATAAGCGCTGGTGTACGCGCCGGACGACGGCACCGTCACGTTGAAACTGCTGGTCGCGCTCCGCAGCGAACTCAGGCGGATGTTCACGCTCTTGCTCGCGTTCGGGTACGACTTCACGCCACCGGTGTTCGGGTGGTTCGCCCACACACCCCAGTTGCTGTACGAGTTCGCCCAGATGCTCTGCGGCCCGGCACCCGAACCCCAGATGTTGTTGTAGAGCGCGTACCCGCCGTTGTTCCACGTCGCCCACTGGTCGGACGAGCCCCAGACGGCGGCCCGGGCCGGGGACTGCCCGACGGCCAGAAGCACCGACGCCACCAGCAGGGACAGAACGATCTGTAACTTGCGCATGCCTCGACTCCTAGATTGGGGGGATGTCGAAGCGCTTCGATATCTGAACCCTAGAACCGGATCGCCATCATTGCAACGTTTCGATTAAGGTCGATGCATCGCACGACGTCGACACGGGGAGACGAGACGGTGACGGACGAGAACGCGCCCGCTGGCCTGGACACCTCCAAGGCCCACCCGGCCCGCCGCTACAACTACTGGCTCGGCGGCAAGGACCACTTCGCCGCCGACCGCGAGTCCGGCGACATGATCGAACGAGCCCATCCCGCAGTCCGCGTGACGATCCGGGAGAACCGCGCCTTCCTCCAGCGCACCGTCCGCTACCTGGCCGGCGAGGCAGGCATCGACCAGTTCCTGGACGTAGGCACAGGCCTGCCGAGCGCCGACAACACCCACGAGGTAGCCCAGCGGATCAACCCACGCGCCCGCGTCGTCTACGTGGACAACGACCCCATGGTCGGCGTACACGCCCGCGCCCTGCTCACCAGCTCCGACGAGGGCAGCACCCGCTACCTCGAGGAAGACCTCCGCAACCCAGCCGAGATCCTCGGGCACCCCGAGCTCAAGGAAGTACTGGACATGGAACGCCCAGTAGCCCTCATGCTCGTAGCCGTACTCCACTTCATCCCCGACCACCACCAGGCCCGAACCGTGGTCCACCGCCTGATAGACGCCCTACCACCCGGCAGCTATCTCGCCGCCTCCAACTTCACCCTCGACTACTCCCCTCCCGCCCAGGCCGCCGTAGCCCGCGAAATGATCGCCCAGGGCAAATCCGACGCCCACCCCCGAACCCGCAACCAGTTCGCCGAGTTCTTCACCGGCCTGGACCTGGTCGACCCGGGCATCGTGGCGGTCTCGGAGTGGCACCCCACCGTCCCGCCCGACCAGCTGCCGGCCCGCGAGGACATAGCCATCTACGGCGCCGTAGGCCGCAAACCGTAGCCCTCTCCCACCTCCCTGCCCCACACGCGCCACGCCCGCCCGCGCCCCGCCACACTTGCCCGCGCCCCGCCGCGCCCGCCGGCGCCCCGCCGCGCCCGCCCGCGCCCCGCCCGCGCCCCGCCACGCTGGCCCGCGCCCCGCCACGCCCGCCCGCGCCCCGCCCGCGTCCTGCCGCGCCCGCCCGCGCCCTGCCCCTCCTCGCCTCTGCCCGCGTCAGAACAGCGCCGAGTAGGCGTTCAGCGCCGGCTGACCACCCAGGTGCGCGTAGAGAACGTTCGAGTCCTTCCCGATCTCGCCGCGCTGGACCAGATCGATCAGGCCGGCCATCGACTTGCCCTCGTACACCGGGTCGGTGACCATGCCCTCAGTCCGCGCGGCCGTCTTCATGGCGTCCAGCGTCGACTCGTCCGGAATGCCGTAGATCCCCGCGTGATACCGCTCGTCCAGGATGATCTCGTCCTCGGTCAGATCCCGGTCGACACCGATCAGCGCAGCGGTGTTCCGCGCGATCCGGGCCACCTGATCCCGCGTCTCCACAGGCTTGGCCGACCCGTCGACACCGATCACCCGGCGCGGACGCCCACCCGCCGCGGCGAACCCGGCGATCATCCCGGCCTGCGTGCTGCCGGTCACCGAGCAGACGATGATCGTGTCGAAGAAGACGTCCAGCGCCCGCTCCTGCTCGATCACCTCATAGGCCCAGTTCGCAAAACCCAGCCCGCCGAGACGGTGGTCGGAGGCGCCGGCGGGGATCGCATACGGCGTACCCCCGGACGCCGTGACCTCGGCCAGCGCGGCCTCCCAGCTCTCCTTGAAGCCGATCCCGAAACCCGCCTTGACCAGCCGCACGTCCGCACCGGCCAGCCGGCTGATCAGGATGTTGCCCACCTTGTCGTAGACGCTGTCCGGCCAGTCCACCCAACTCTCCTGGACCAGCACACACTTCAGCCCGGTCGCGGCGGCCACGGCGGCGACCTGCCGGGTGTGGTTGGACTGCACCCCACCGATCGACACGAGCGTGTCCGCACCCTGTTTCAGAGCGTCGGCCACCAGATACTCCAGCTTGCGCGTCTTGTTACCCCCGTACGCGATACCGGAGTTGCAATCCTCCCGCTTCGCCCAGATCGTCGCGCCGCCGAGGTGGCGCGTGAGCCGATCGAGCCGGTGCACCGGCGACGGCCCGAACAGGAGGGGATGACGGTTGAAGTCAGCGAGCGGCATGACAACTCCTACAGATCGACGCTGTGGTGCAGATGGCCCCAGATCTCCGCGTTCACCGCGACGGCACCCTCGACGTCGCGCGCGGCCAGGGCGGAGATCAGTTGGTCGTGCAACAGGACGGACCGTGTCGCCTGCGGCGATGTGAAGAGGAGACGCTCGGCTCGCCGCACCAGAGGCGTGTAACGCTCGACGGTGCCGGTCGCCGCGGCATTGCCGTAAGCCAGCAGCGGGACCGCGTGCACCTCGTCGTCGGCCGCCAGCGCCCCCTCGACGTCACCCGCCGCAACCGCAGCGGCGAACCGCACGTTGGCCTCCCTCATCCGATCCACCACCTCCCCGGTCAAACTCCCCGCGACATTACGAACGGCCAGGTCATGCATGGCCCCCAGCACCGCTGCCGCATCCTCGACGTCCTTAGGTTTCACCTCGGTGACCCGCGTGTAGCTCTGCGGCTTCGTCTCCACCAGCCCCTCACTCGCAAGCCGCGCGATCGCGTCCCGAATAGGCGCCCGCGACAACCCGAGCCGCTCCGCCAGCTCGTCCGGCCGCAACGCCGCCCCCGGAGCCAACGTCCCGTCGACGATGGCCCCCCGGATCCGGCCGTATGCGGCGTCCCGCAACAGGTGCCGTCCAATGCTCTCCACACTGAAATGTTAGATACCAGGCCCCCTGATCACAAGATCCGCGTACCGTCAGGACGTGTGATCGGACGCGCAGCGGTGATCACCCACCGCGACACGCGCGACGCCGTCCTGGGACTGCTCCCCACCGCGGCCGCCCTGACCGCGGCGTCTTGGCTGCTCACCGGCCTCGACCTCGGCCCATGGTGGGTCGGCCTAGCCCTGGCCGCCGTCGTAGCCACAGCCGACGGCCTCACCCGCCCCGTACTCCGCCTCCTAGCCCGCTGGTGCGGCGCCGTAGCCGCCCTCGTCCTAGGCGTAGCCACCCAAGTCCTGATCGTCGGCATAGCCCTCACCAGCGCCCCCATGATCAGAGTCGACGGCTGGCACACCGTCTTCGCCACGTTCGGCGTCGTCGGCCTGGTCTCAGCGGTCGTTCACTGGGTACTCGGCGTAAACGACAGCTCCTACCTGGTAGCAGACCTACTCCGCCGCGCCCGCCGCCAAGCCACCACCCCGCCGCCCGGTTCCCGCCGCCAAGCCACCACCCCACAGCCCGAGTCCCGCCGCCAAGCCACCACCCCGCCGCCCGGCACCGCGCCCAATTCCGGCGGCCTCCGACCCGGCACCGCACCACCGCCCGGCGTCCCTGCCGGGGTGGTGATCGTTCAGGTCGACGGGCTGCCCTATCCCCTGCTGCGCCACGGCATCCTCAGCGGGATCCTGCCGACCGTCTCACGGTGGGTGCGCTCCGGCAGCCACGACGCCACCTCGTGGTGGGCACGAGTGCCGTCCACCACGCCCGCCAGCCAGGCCGGTCTGCTCCACGGCCGCAGCGACGGCATCCCGGCGTTCCGCTGGTACGACCGCTCCCTCGGCCGTCTCGTCGTCGCCAACCGCCCCGCCGACGCCGAACTGATCGAAAAACGCCTCTCCGACGGCCACGGCCTGCTGGCCGACGGCGGAGTGAGCATCTCCAACATGTTCAGCGGCGACGCCACCACCGCCCTCATGGTGATGAGCCGCGCCGGCCGCCGCGGAGGTCTCGGCCCCGGCAGCGATTACCTCCGCTTCTTCGCGCGCCCGTTCATCCTGGTCCGATCGCTGGTACTGACCGCCGGCGAGATCGTCAAAGAGATCTACCAGGGCCGGCAGCAGCGGATGCGCGGCATCGAACCGCGTATCCACCGCCACGGCTCCTACCCACTGCTCCGCGGCCTCACGAACGTCCTGCTGCGCGACCTCAACGTCGCCCTGGTCGCCGAACACATGATGCGCGGCGCCCCGGTTATATTCGTGGACTTCGTCGACTACGACGAGATCGCCCACCACGCCGGCGTGGCCCGTCCCGAATCGATGGACGCACTGGCCGGCGTCGACCGTGTACTCGGCACCCTCGAACAGATCGCGGCCGCGGCACCCCGCCCCTACCGCTTCGTCGTCCTCTCCGACCACGGCCAGAGCCAAGGTCCGACGTTCCGCCAGCTCGCCGGCCGTACCCTCGAAGACGCCGTGCGCGCCCACCTGCACATGCCGGCGCCCGCGACGCTGAGCGCAACCAGCGACGTGGAGGGCTGGGGCCCCGTCAACGCCCTGCTCGCCGACCTCCTCGGCACCGGCGGCGCGGTCGGCCGCTGGGCCGCCCGCCGCTCCACCACCGAACGCGGCGGCATGATCGTCGGCCCACCCGCCACCGAACAGAGCGGCACCGGCAAAGACCTCGTAGTCGTCGGCTCCGGCAACCTCGGCCTGATCTGGTTCCCCCGCCACCCTTCTCGCCTCACCTTCGAAGACCTGCGCGAACACTTCCCCGGCCTGATTCCGGGCCTGCTCACCGAACCCGGCATCGCCTTCCTCGTCGCGGACAGCGCCCGCGGCCCGATCGCCATCGGTCCGCAAGGCGTCCACCTGCTCACCGACGGCACCGTCCAGGGCCACGACCCCCTCACCACATTCGGCCCACGCGCCGCACCCGACCTGCTACGCGTGGCCTCGTTCCCCGAAGCTCCCGACCTCTACGTCCACTCCACCCTCGATCCGAACACCGATGAGGTACACGCCTTCGAAGAACTAGTCGGCTGCCACGGCGGCCTGGGCGGCTGGCAGAACCACCCGATCCTGGTCCATCCCCACGACTGGCCCATCGACGACGACTTACTCGACCAGGGCGAACTTCACGGCGCCGAGGCGGTGCACCAGCAACTGCGCCGCTGGCTGGCCCGCAGCGGCTTGCGCTCAGACCTTTGAGGGGTACGTATTAGCCGCACCACCCACCGCCGCACTACCCACCGCCCACCGCCGCACTACCCACCGCCCACCGCCGCGTTACCCACCGCCCACCGCGGCACCACCCACCGCCGCACTGCCCTTCCATCCACCAGCCGCACTGCCCTTCCATCCACCCGAAGCGGCTAGGGCCTCCGCCCGTGTAGAGCCCGACCACTGCGTTGCCAGCCGTCTTCCGCGCTCCACCACCCAAAGACCCGCCCTCGTCCTTGAGCCCGCGCCGCTCGAGCTGCCCGGGAAATCGACGCGGTCAGTTGCCCACCCCCAAGCTGGACATGAAGGCCGACGGATAACGGTCGCCGTGGGCTGCTCCTGCCGGGATCGCCTTCTCGATCTCGGCGAGGTCTTCGGCAGTCAGCTTCAGCTCCGCGGCGGGCAGTGCCTCGGCGAGCCGCTGCTGGGTCCGAGCCCCGATGAGCGGCACTATGTCTTCGCCCTGCGCGGCGACCCAGGCGATGGCCAGCTGGGCGACGGTGCGGCCCTTGGCCTCGGCCACCTCGCGCAGAGCCTCCATCAGCGCAAGGTTGTGCGTGCCGTTGTCACCGGCGAACCGGGGTGAATAGGCACGCATGTCGCCCGGCGCGAACTGGCCGGCCTTCCAATGGCCGGAGAGGAGCCCGCGGCCCAGCACCCCATATGCCGTCAGGCCGATGCCCAGCTCCCGCAGCGTGGGCAGAACCTCGGGCTCGATCGCGCGGGACAACAATGAATACTCGATCTGCAGGTCGGCGATCGGATGAACCGCGTGTGCCCGGCGGATCGTCTCGGCGCCCACCTCGGAGAGGCCCACGTGCCGCACGTAGCCCGCGTCGATCATCTCCTTGATCGCGCCGACCGTGTCCTCGATCGGCACCGCCGGATCCAGTCGGGCCGGGCGGTAGATGTCGATGTGGTCGACGCCCAGCCGGACCAGCGAATAGGCCAAGAAGTTCTTCACCGCCTCGGGTCTCCCGTCCGCGCCACCGAACTCGTGGCCGGGCCCGCGCAATTGGCCGAACTTGACGCTCAGCTGATAGGTGTCCCGGTCACGGCCGCGCAGCGCCTCGGCGATCAGCATCTCGTTGTGGCCCATGGCGTAGAAGTCGCCGGTGTCGATCAGCGTCACGCCGTCGTCGAGCGCGGCATGCACGGTGGCGATGCTCTCCGCCCGGTCCACTGCGCCGTAGACCCCGGCCGACATCCCCATTGCGCCGAGCCCCAGAGTGGAGACGGTTGGTCCGGTGTTTCCGAGAGTTCGTTTCTGCATGCCACCACCCTGCTCCGGGTTCGGCTTCGCAGGGAGAGAGCGCTTATCGTGGGAGAGACGCTCCCTGGCTCGCCCCCGCCGCCCGAGGCAACATGTACTTCATGCAGCGTGAGCAGCTTGCCGACTTCCTTCGCCGGCGCCGAGAGGCGATCCACCCGGCCGAGGTCGGCATTGCCGTGGGCACCCGGCGCCGCACGGCCGGCCTGCGCCGTGAGGAGGTCGCAATGCTGGCCGGGATGTCCGTCGACTACGTCGTCCGCCTGGAGCAGGGCCGCAGCAGCCAGCCCTCGGCCCAGTTGCTCGGCGCGCTGGCCCGGGCGCTGCGTCTCACGGACGACGAGCGCACCCACCTGTTTTACCTCGCCGGTCACCTCCCACCGCCCGCCGACGGGGTGGCCAGCCTGGCTCGGTCCGGTCTGGTGCGCATGCTTTACCTGTTGAGCGAGCACGCGGCCGCCATGGTGCTCTCGGACCTCGGCGAGATCCTCGCTCAGAACCGGACGTCCGCACTGCTGACGGGAGGGCTGCGCGATTACACCGACGACCGGCGCTACATGATTTATCGCTGGTTCACCGATCCTGCGGCACGCGCCATCCACCCGGTCGCCGAGCAGGAACGCCACGCGCGCCACATGGTCGCCGACCTGCGCGCAACAGCCGGGCGCCGCGCCGGCGATCCCATCGTGACCGGGCTCGTCGAGCGGCTGGAGGCTGCGAGCGAGGACTTCCGGCGGCTCTGGGCCGAGCACGAGGTCGCGGTCCGGCGCGACGACCAGAAGACGCTGGTGCACCCACAAGTGGGGCCCCTATTGATGGACTGCGAAACCCTGGTCACGCCGGACCAGGGCCAGATGCTGCTCGTGCTCACGCCAGCCGACGTGGAGAGCCGTGATCGACTGGAGCTGCTGCGGGTCGTCGGCACCGAGGAGTTCCCCGCCGACAGCATCACCGGTGGCGGCCACCACCGCGACTTCGAACGGCCGGCACGCGACGGCGGCCCGGCAGGAAGGGGGCCGGACCGCCGCTGACCAGATTCGAATGGGGAGTGCTTCAGTCGCGTTGGGACTGTTCCAACTTACGGATCGCGGTCTTTGCGATCTTCTTGAGTTCGCTGGTGCTCGGCGCTGGGAGACCGACGAGGGCCAGGGTGGCGAAGACGTCGTCGACGGCTACGACTACGACCTTGCCGTCCATGGAGATCTCGTAGTTGTCCTGCTTGAGGGTGACTGTCATCAAGACCGCGACGGAGGAGTCGCCCAGGGCTGGGAACTTGAGGGGTTGCTGCTTGATTTGTACGGTCTCGGTGTCGACATCGGGGCAGCGCTTCAGGGCATCCTTGGCGTTCTTGACCAGGTCGCGGGCGCCCTTGCGGCCGGCGTCGTAGAGCGTCTCCATGAGTACCGGGCCCTCGGCGCCCTTGATGAAGCCGACGCCCGCTACGTCCGGCAGAGCCATGTCACGGACCGGTGCTGGCTTCTCTTCGCTGGGCTTGCCCTTGTCACCGCTGGGCTTGCCGTCGCTCGCGGGCTTGACCTTGTCCTTTGACGGCTTGGTCACGTCGGAGGGCTTGGCCACGTCAGCGGGCTTGGTCATGTCGGAAGGCTTGGCCACGTCAGCGGGCTTGGTCATGTCGGAAGGCTTGGCCACGTCAGCGGGCTTGGTCGCGTCGGAAGGCTTGGTCGCGTCGGAAGGCTTGACCTTGTCCTTGTCGGCGTGGTGGTCGAGCTGCTTGTGGTTGTCGGCCTTGACCGGCTTGGACTTGACGGGTTTGTCCTGGTCTTTGTCGCCTTTCACGGGCTTGATCGGCTTGACGGGCTTGCTCGGGTGTCCTGGGTGGATCGGCTTGACGGGGTTGACTGGGCGCATTGGCAATTCGGCGTCGTCGGCGTCGGCATCTGGTGAGAGGTCGGTGAGGTTTAGGGAATCTTGGACGGCGCAGGGGTCGCTGCCCAGTTGTTCGGGGTCGATGACAGCACCGAGGATTGCGCCTGGGTCGAAGTCGAGTGCGGCGTAACCGGGTGGCAGGTCCTCGGTGGTGAGTAGCGCGTCCTTCAGGTCCAGCGCGGGGCGCGGTGCGATCGGGGCCGCGGCGGCGGGAC
Organism: Actinoplanes sp. NPDC051861; assembly: GCF_040681145.1. NCBI lineage: Bacteria > Bacillati > Actinomycetota > Actinomycetes > Micromonosporales > Micromonosporaceae > Actinoplanes > Actinoplanes sp. NPDC051861. The sequence goes on along the minus strand of NZ_JBFAYE010000025.1, from coordinate 101,147 downwards.
GGGCCGTTAGCGCGACGTCGGCCACCGCCATCGGCAGCGCCATTCCGGCTGAGAGTGCGAGCGTTACCGGGAAACCGGCCGAGTACGCGATTAGCTTCTTTCTCAGAATCCCCATCGCCTCACCATAGGTCGGGTGAAAGCGCGATTCCGGCGATCGGGTGAATGCCAGCGGCAGGGGCTCTGAGCAGCGGCAATCCTAGTGCGGAAGTCGTTGATCAGGGGCGAATCTCGAATACGGCAACCCGGTCCGCGGCGTCTGCGAATTCGGCGGGGTCGGCCTTCGTGACGAGGCCGAGGCGTACGAAGAACGGGACGCCACTGGGCACTTCGACGGGGAATGCGCGCATCACCTCGCGGCGCTCCTCGACGGCTGCCACCTCGATCAGGGTCACTGCAGTCCGGTGCCGGCCGGCTGCCAGTTCGCCCCTGCCGGCGGCGCGGACGTTGCGGGCCCAGTCGCCCTCCGGCAGTCCGGCGACCAGATAGCGGCGGCCGGCGACGGTGAGCGGGGAGACCGGGGTGGCGCGTGGTTCCCCGGTGCGGCGGCCCGGAACGGTGAGTACGTGGATGGTTCCGAGCCGCAGACCCAGGCGGTTCAACAAGCGGACGACCCGGTTGGCGAAGGGGAGCCAACCCGGGAGGCGGAGAGCGGTGTCAGCCACCAGAAATCCTTTCGACGATCGAAGCTTTCTCTCCACGGTATATTCCTTCGAGTGTCGAAGCAATCACCGGAGACGTGGCCGAACGACCCAGGGCTGAAGCCGATCAGCGGGCGATGGTCGGCGCGCTCGGATGTCACGCCGCTGCAAGAGGACGCGACAGCCGACTTGGTGAAGAGCGCCGACGGGAGTGATGGCGGCGACACGGCGGGGCACGACGAGAGGGAAGGCGACGGCACGGCGGGGCACGACGAGAGCGAGGGCGACGGCACAGCGGGGCACGACGAGAGCGAGAGCGGCGGCGCGGCGGGGCGTGGTGGGGAGATTCGGCAGAGTGCGGCGGATGCGGCTGCGGAGTTCGGGGCGGCGGCTGATGAGGTCGATGACGCTGCCGCCGGGTTGCTCGGGGTCAATCGGACTGACTTGCGGATATTGGGGCTGGTCAGTGCGGCGGGGGCGATGACCGCGGGCGTTCTCGCCGTGCGGGCGCGGCTCAGCCCGGCTGCGACAACGGCGGCGATCCAGCGGCTGGCGGCCGCTGGGCATCTGCGGCGTGACGTCGACCCGGCCGATCGGCGCCGGGCCGTGGTCAGGGTGACCGCGGAGGCCAGCGCGATGCTCGACCTGGCCTATGGTCCGATCGCTGAGGCCGGGCATCGGCTGCTCACGGCCTACTCCCCCGCCGAGCTGACGCTGATCGTCGACTTTCTCCGGGTCGGGCGCCGGATGCAGTTGGATCAGGCTGCACGAATTCGCGCGGCCGCCGCCTCACGGGAAGAGCGTCAAGCCGGGATATGAGGCGGCCTCGGCCAACTGCGCCAATGTCATCGGCGCCTTCGAGCCCTTGTCCACGGTCAGGACCGCGAGCAGGGCTGTTCCGTCCTTCCGGTACGCCTCGACCTGATCACTTCGTCCGTGATCCACGGCGGCCACGATGGTGTCGTCGCCGGACAGGCGGTACAGGCAATTCTGGTCGGCCTTTTCGGGGCACTGGGTCATGGACCGGTCCGGGTACTCGTGGGCGGCGATGATCCGGACCAACAATGAGCCGCTGGAGCCGTTCGGGCCGGTCACCTTCATCGGGGCCTCGTACTGGAGGCGCCGGCTGTTGTAGGCGAAGGTCGTCGGATACACCGATTCGAGCCGCACGCCCGGCACAACGGCCAGCGCCTCGGACATCTCCCCGGCGAGCCTCTTCACCGCTGCCGCGCAGTCCTCCGTCGGGCGCGGCGCAGGGTGGGACTGCTGCGGCTGGGGCCGTTCGCCGGGATCCTCGGGTACAGCGGGGCAATCCGCCGGCCCAGAGACGGCCGGGCAATCCGCCGACGCAGAGGCGGCGGGGCAATCGGCCGGCGCAGGGGCGGCGGCGGGGCTCCGATGCTCGTCGGCCCCGAAACCCAGCGCCATCGGAACAGCCGAAACGACGAGTGCCACCACCGCCAGCCCGCCGGCCCAGCGGAGCCGCCGGGTGCGGCGCTTCTCGCCGGCGATCAGGGCGTCCAGGTCGATCCCGGCAACCGGCGCACCCGCGGACGCGGAGCGCATCAAGTCAGACATGTGCGGCATCAGACGACCTCTCCCACAGGCGCGGAACACATGGGGGCGGAACACACGGGCACGGAACACACAGACACGGAACCCACGGGCACGGAACACACGGGCACGGAACACACAGGCACGGAACACACAGACGCGGAACACACAGGCACGGCAGAAGGCCCCATCGGTCAGACCTCCTCTGCCACGAGCACGGCGTCCAGGCGCACCCGTAAAGCTTCTAATGCCCGGGATGTCTGACTCTTGACCGTCCCTGTCGAACAGCCGAGCTGCGCAGCCGTCTCCTCCACGGACAGGTCGCAGAAGTAGCGCAGCACCAGTACCGCCCGGCGCCGTGGTGGCAGTTCGCTGAGCAGCGCCATGAAGCGCTGTTCGTCGGCGACCCGGTCCGGACCCGGCACGGCGGACGGGCTGTCGGGGACCGCGGTGACCGGCTGTTCCCGGCGCCAGGGACGGCGGCGTTCGTTCAGCATGGCGCGTACCAGGATCTGCCGGACGTAAGCCTCCGGATGCTCTATGCGGGACACGCGTCCCCAGTGCCGGTACAGCCGCACCAGCGCGATCGACACCAGGTCGTCGGCGGCGTGCCAGTCACCGCAGAGCAGGTACGCGGTGCGCCGCCAGCCGTCCATCCGGCCGGCGACGAACTCGCGGTACTCATCGACATCTCCCACGACATCTCCTCGCTGTCCCACTCCTTCGAACACGCGCGCACCCCGGCGAGGTTGCCCGTATCCGAAAAGTTGCGGACGTGCCGGAAACTGTGACGCACACCCGACGAGACAGGGAACGCCCGTGACACCCGCTCCATCGACATATCCCTGCCCGCACTGCGGTGCGGTCGCGTCCGCCGAGTCCGGCTGCCCCTCCTGCGGGCGCGGGCCGGACGCCGACGCGATCGAGGTGCTCCGGCTGAACGCGGAGATCGCCGGGATGAACGAGCGGCTGCAGGCGTTGCGCGCTGAGGTGTCCGGGCTGGAGCGGCAACTGTTCGACACGACGTCCCGGCGTAACGCCACGGCCTTCCGCATCCAGCAGGCGGTCGCCGCGTCGTCACGGCCGCCGGCACCAGCCGCGCACGCCGCCCGCACCGAGGCCGAACAGCGCAGCCGCGCGCCGGAGATCAGCACCGCCGTCGCCGAGCGCCCTCTCACCACCCTGACCGTCCAGAACGTGCTGTTCGCCCTCGGGGGCCTGCTGCTTCTCGTGGCGGCGGCGGTTTTCACGGCCGTCGCCTGGGCCCAGGTCGGGGTCACCGGTCGCGCCCTGCTGCTGGGTGCGGCCACCGGCGCGATCCTGGCCATCCCGCCGTTTGCCGCGCGTCGCGGGCTCACCGCCGCCGCCGAGACCCTGGCGGCGGTCGGCTTGCTGATGATCCTGCTGGACGGGTACGCGGCCTGGGCCGTCGACTTCCTCGGCGTCGCAAGCCTGCCCCCGCAGGGGTACGCGGCCGCGGTCTGCGCGATCACGGCCGCAGCGGCTCTCGGATACGGGTGGCTCGTCGGGCTGCCCGGACCGCGGATCGCCGCTCTCCTGGTCGTCCAGCCCGTGCTCCCGCTCGCCGCGGCCGCCGCCGACGCGGACGTGATCGGCTGGTCGCTGACCCTCACCGCGGCCGCCGCCCTGAACCTCGCGGTCCTCCGGTTCCGGCGGGCCCGCTTCACGCCGGACTTGACCGGCATCGTGGCCTATGTCTTCGGCGGTGGCGCCGCTGTGCTCTCCGCGGCCCTGACGGCGGTTGAACTGGGTACCACCGGGTCGGCGGCCGGGGCGGCCTCGGCAGGCGCGGCGTTGGTGCTGGTCAGCGCGCTGGCGCTGGTGGCGGCGGTGCTGTCCGGAAACGCCGTGGCGCGGTCGATCACGAGTGGGGTCCTGGTGGTCGCGCTGGGTGCGGCTCTCGCGGTCCCGGGTGCGCGGTTGTGGCCGGGACGGGGGCTGCTGTGCGCCGCGGTCGTCGCGCTGCTCCTCGCCGGAGTCGTGACCGGGATCCGGCTCGCTCTGGAAAAGAGAGCCGGCCGGGCAAGCACAGCCGACGAGGCAAGCACAGTCGACCACACAAGGCACGCGAAAGCCGCAAAAACGACCGATAGCGCAAACCCGACCGACGAGGCAACGCCAGCGGGCGAGGCAGGGCCGACGAGCGAGGCAACGCCAGCGGGCGAGGCAGGGCCGACGAGCGAGGCAACGCCAGCGGGCGAGGCAGGGCCGACGAGCAAGGCACCGCCAGCCGACGGTGCCAAGGCCAAAACGACGGCCGGAGGAAGGGCGGCCGGCAAACTCCGGGGGCCGATGATCGGGGCGCACATCTTCGCCGCGGTCCCGGCTGCCGGCGTCGTGGCGGGAGCGGTCGACGCCGCCTGGCAGGGGATCGTGGCGGCCTTCTCGACCACCACACTCTCCGGGCCGGGATGGGACGTTCTGGTGGGGGCGGTCGCGGTCGTTCTCGCGTACGCTGTCCTGCTCCCGGCCAGGAGCCGCACGGACCTCGGGCTGATCGCCCTGCTGGTGGTGGGTCTTCTCGTGCCGGCGGCCTATCGCCTGCCCTGGTGGACCCCCGCGATCACCGGCGTGCTGACCGCCGGCGTCGCGCTCCTGACGGCCACCCGCACCTCGCGGAACCCCGCACTCAGGTTGGTGATCGCTTTCGTCGGAGCCGGCTACGCGGTGATCATCGGGCTGGGTGATCCGGCGGTGGGTGCCGCGGTCAGCGCCGCACTCGCGATCATCGGGCTGGGCATCGGCGTGATCGCGCATCCCCGGCTCGCCGGCGCGATCGGCTGGGCGGCCGGGCTCCTCGCCGCGCCGGCGGCTGTCTGGCAGGTATTGATCGCCGCCGAGGTCTCCGTGACCGATCAGGTGCGCGCAAGCTTCGCGATGATCACCCTGCTGGCCGCGGTCACTCATGCGGTGGTCCGGCTGCTTCGGGGGTACGCGACGACGACAGCAGCGGTAACCCTCCTCCTCGCCGCGGCGTGTCCGGTGTGGTCCGTCGCCGGTGACGACCCGGTGGCGCTGTATGCGGCCGGTGCACTCCTGCTGATCGCCTCCCTGCTCCCGGCACAGGCCGCCGGCGCCACCTTCACCGCCGCCCTGATCCCGGCTGCGGTCCTGGTCGTGTCGTCGGCGCCCGACCTGGCAGCCGTCTTCCTCGATCCCTTCGAAGACCTCCGGTCAGCCTGGTCCGGCACGATCCCGCCGGCCCCGGCCGTGTCCTGGTCAACAGTCGCCGCGATCCTGATCACCGCGCTGGCAGCGGGGGTGGCCGCACTGACAACGCGCCCAGCCCTCGCCTGGCCCACGCGATTCCGCCGGGCCGGATGGGCAGCCGCCCCTCTCACCGGAATCGCCGTCCCCCTCGCCTTCGCCGCCGCTCGCGCCCCCTGGCCCGCCCTTCCGATGTCTACGCTGATCACCGGCCTGGCCGGCCTCATCCTCGCCGCCCTGCTGAGCTCGTCAGCCACCGGCTCCGCCACCGCCACCGGGTCCGCCACCGCCACCGGCTCTGCGAGCACCGCGATGACCACCGCCCTCGCGACCACCACCGTCGCGATCTCCGGCTGGCTCGTAGCCGTCGGACTGGCCGGTTCCACCCCCACCCACGGCGCCACCCTGGCCGCTTTCGGACTGCTGCTGATCGCCTCCGCCGTGATCGGCGTGGCCGGCCGCGACCAGACCGTCCGCATCGTCGCCTGGATGACCGGGAGCGGCTCGGTGGCCGTACTCGCCTACACCACCGCCGACACCCTCGGCCTCTCCGACGGCGGTGTCTCCCGCAGCGTGCTCGCCGCCGCGACCGCAGCCGCCGCGCTCGAGTGGATCCTGGCCCGCCGCCGCCCCGCCGAGGCCCCGGCCGTGGCCGCCGTCGCCCACTCCACCGCGTTCGTCGCCCTGCTGCTCGCCGGGAGCACCGGCCGCGCCGCCGTCATCTGCACCCTCTGGGCGATGGTCCTCGTCGTCCGCGCGCTGCTGCCGAACGAGAGCCGCCGGGCCCGGTTCCGCTACGCGCTGGCCGCCGCCGTGGTCGTCCTGGTCGGCTGGTGGCTCTTCCTGCAGTCGAGGGACGTGGCGACCGCCGAGATCTACACGCTGCCCGCCGCCGCCCTCGCCCTGGCCGTCGGCCGTCTGGCCCGCCACGAACGGCCCGGCCTCCCGTCGTGGACCGCCTACGGTCCCGCGCTGGCCGCCGCGTTCCTGCCCACGTTCGCCGTGATCAGCTACAGTTCGCCGGCCGAACCCGAGTACCTGCGGCGCCTCCTGATCGGCCTCGGCGCCCTGGCCGTGCTGGTGCTCGGCGCCCGGGCCCGCTCCCAGGCCCCGGTCGTGGTCGGCGCCGGCGCGCTGGGCCTGATCGCCCTGCACGAGCTCATCCAGTTCTGGGACCTGGTACCCCGCTGGGCTCCACTCGCCCTCGGCGGCGTCCTCCTGCTGGTCATCGCGACCACGATGGAACAGCGCCGCCGCGACCTGCTGCGCCTGCGAACCGCCGTGAGCCGCATGACCTGAAACGGGCGCTCAGTACACGTCCCGGAGGTAGCGCTTGTCGGCGGCCAGCTGCTTCAGAAAAGCCCCCGCCGCCTCCGGGCTGAGCCGCCCATGATGGACCGCGATCTCCTGCAAGGCCTGGTCCACATCCCGCGCCATCCGGCTCGCGTCACCACAGACGTAGAAGTGCGCGCCCTCCTGCAACCACGCCCACACCTGCGCCCCGTGCTCCCGCAGCCGGTCCTGGACATAGACCTTCGCCCGCTGATCCCGCGAGAACGCGAGATCAAGCCGGGTCAGCGTGCCGGACCGCCGCAGTTCCTCGAGCTCCGACGAGTAGTAGAAGTCCGTATCCCGCCGCTGCTCGCCGAAGAACAGCCAGTTCGCACCGGTGGCGCCGAGGGCCTGACGCTCCTGGAGGAAGCCGAGAAAGGGCGCCACCCCGGTACCCGGCCCGACCATGATCATCGGAGTGGCCGGGTCGGCGGGTGGGCGGAAGTGGGGCGCCTTCTGCACGAACACCCGTACTTCGGCGTCCGGTTCCGCGTCGGCCAGGTGGGTCGAGCAGACGCCCTTGCGGGCATGTCCGGCACGGCTGTCGAACCGGACCACGGAGACAGTGAGGCTCACCTGGTCAGGGTCGGTCAGATGGGTGGAGCTGATCGAGTACAGCCGGGGCTGCAGCCTCTTCAGCACGCTCACCCACTCCTGCGCCGAGGCCCGGACCGGGTGCTCGGCGATCAGGTCGGCGGCCTGCCGGCCCCACGACCATTTGGCAAGCTCACCCTTGTTGTCCGCCCGCAGCAGCGTCTTGAGATGCCCAGCCCCACCCCGCTCAGCCACAAATCTAATTAAATCCCCAGTTATCCGGCTGATATCCAAATATTGGGATAAGGCTAGGCCTAGCGGCACCGACTCGTCCCCCACCACGACCACGGTGTCGAACGACAACCCGGTGACGGTCAGCCACTCCGAAACCAGGGACGGGCAGTTGACCGGCCACACCCCCAGCGCGTCCCCCGCCCGATAATCCAGCCCACCGGTGGAGAACGTGAACCGCCGCACCTCCTTGGCCGACCCCGGCAGGCTCAACAACCGGTTGCCGCTCAACCGTGCCGTCAACGGCGAGGCCCTGGTCGGCGCCGGAACGGGCGGTGCCGTCAGCGCCGCCACCACACTCTCCAGCCAGCCGCGAGCCGTGTCCTCATAGTCCGGTTCGCAGTCGGCGCGTGGTGCCAGCCGGACCCCGCCGAGTTCCGCGAGACGTTCGTCGAGGCGGCGGCCGTGCCCGCAGAAGTCGTCGTAGCTGGAGTCGCCGAAGGCCAGCACCGCATAACGCCGGCCGTCGAGGCGGGGTGCGCCCTCCTCCGCGAGCGACTTCCAGAACACGGCACCGTTGTCCGGCGCGTCACCGTCGCCGAACGTGCTGGTCACGACGAGCAGGTCGGCGTTCGGATCCAGCAGTTCCCCGGCGGCGCCGTCCATCCCGAGCATGGTGATCTGCCGCCCGGTCCCGGCGAGGCGGTCGGCCAGGCCGCGCGCGAAGTCCTCCGCGGTCCCGGTCTGCGACGCCCAGAGGATCTGCAGGCGACCCGCCGCCGGCCCGGCGGGCCGAGACGTTTCCGGATCAAGAGCATGCGAGGGCACGGCGAAAGCACTCGCGAAGTACCCGTTGAGCCAGCTCGCCGTCCCGCGGTCGAACGGCGCGTTCGCGGGAAGGACGGGTGGCACCGGCAGTCCCGCCGGGACACCGGCGAGAAAACCGGACAGATAGCGCTTCTGGTCGTCATCGAGGACCGGTGGCGTGAGGTCGAGCCCGAGCAACGGCCGGGCGTCCGCGGCCGGGACCATCGCTGCGGGCTCGGCCGCCGGTTCGGGCGCCGCGACGCGGGTCAGGGAGACCGCGCACACCTTGAGTTCCGGCTGGAAGGACAGCGGGTCCACCGCGTCGCTGGTGACCGCGTTGACGCTGACGTATTCGCCGAAGAGGTCGTTCCAGTGGATCGGGGCGAAGCAGCCGCCGGGCAGGACGCGGTCGGTCAGGACGGCGGGCAGCACGGCCCGGCCGCGACGTGACGCGATCTCCACCTGATCGCCGGCCGCGATGCCGAGCCGCTCGGCGTCGTCCGGGTTGATCTCCAGGAACGGGGCCGGGTTGAGGCGGTTCAGCTTGGCGATCCTGCCGGTCTTGGTCATCGTGTGCCATTGGTGCTGGAGGCGGCCGGTGTTCAGCACGAACGGGTAGTCGTCGTCGGGCATCTCGGCCGGGTCGAGATGCGGCCGGGCGTGGAAGACCGCCTTCCCGCTCGGGGTGGCGAACCGGAGGCCGCCGTCGGCGGTGCGGTAGCGGATCGGGTTGCGGTCCGGCCCACCCGGTGCGGCGGGCCACTGCACGGGTCCCCGGGCCAGCCGCTCATAGGACACGCCGGTCAGGTCGTAACCGGTCTGCGGGTTCGCGAACAGCTTGATCTCGTCGAGGATCGCGGACGCGTCAGCGTACGAAAAATGCTCTTGAAAGCCCATCGCGGCCGCAACCTGGGCGATCAAGCTCCAGTCGGGCACCGCCTCGCCCGGCGCCTCGGCGACGGGGTGCACGAGCGTGAGGTTGCGCTCGGAGTTGATCATGATTCCGTCGGTCTCCGACCACATGGCCGCGGGGAGGGCGATGTCGGCGTAGGCGTTCGTCTCGGTCTCGGCGAACGCGTCCTGGGTGATCACCAACTCGGCGGCCTCGAGCCCGGCGATGACGGTCCGCCGATTGCCGACCGAGGCGACCGGATTGGTGCAGACGATCCAGCAGGCCTTGATCCGCCCGGCCGCCATCTGCTCGAACATCTCGACGGTGCCCTTGCCGACGTCGGTGCGCAGGGTCCCGGACGGCACGCCCCAGACCCGCTCGGTGAACTCCCGGTCGGCGGGTGCCAGCACCGACCGCTGGCCGGGCAGGCCGGGGCCCATGTAGCCCATCTCCCGGCCGCCCATCGCGTTGGGCTGGCCGGTCAGCGAGAAAGGACCGCTTCCGGTACGGCAGATCGCGCCGGTGGCCAGGTGCAGGTTGATCAGCGCGTTGGTGTTCCAGGTGCCGTGGGTGCTCTGGTTGAGGCCCATGGTCCAGAGGCTCACCCAGTCGGCGGCCTCGCCGATCCACCGCGCCGCGGTCCGGATGTCCTGTTCCGGGATGCCGGTCAGCTCGGCCACCCGGTCCGGCGGGTAGTCGGCCAGGAACTCCGGCATCGCCTCCCAGCCCTCGGTGTTCGCCGCGATGAAGTCGGGGTCCGGATCGATGAGGTGCAGCAGGCCGTTGAGCAGTGCCAGGTCGGCGCCGGGGCGGATCTGCAGGAACAGGTCGGCCTTCTCGGCGGTGGCGGTGCGCCGGGGGTCCACCACGATCAGCTTGGCGCCGGCCTTGACCCGCTCCATCATCCGCAGGAAGAGGATCGGGTGGCAGTCGGCCATGTTCGAGCCGATCACGAGGAAGACGTCGGCGTGGTCGAGGTCGTCGTACGAGCCGGGCGGCCCGTCGGCGCCGAGCGACAGCTTGTAACCGGTGCCCGCGCTCGCCATGCACAGCCGCGAGTTGGACTCGATGTTGTTCGTCCCGATGAAGCCCTTGACCAGCTTGTTGGCCAGGTATTGCGCTTCCAGGGTCATCTGACCGGAGACGTACATGGCGAACGCGTCCGGCCCGTGCTCGTCGATGATCGCGCGCAGCCGGCGCGCGGTCTCGCTGATCGCGGCCGCGGTATCCAGGCGCTCCGGCTCCGCACCGCGCCGCCGCCGGATCAGGCCGGTGCTCAGGCGTCCCGGCGCGGCGAGCAGTTCCACGCTGGTCGCGCCCTTGGTGCACAGACGTCCCGAGTTGGCCGGGTGCGCCTTGTCGCCGCTCGCCTTGACGACCCGGCCGCCGGACACGTCGAGGACGATGCCGCACCCGACGCCGCAGTACCCGCACACGGTTCGCACCTGCGTGACATCGGCAGCCACACGCACCTCTTCCAGCTGAGTCCGGCAATCTCACGCTAGAAAGCCGCCGTTTCGGAACGGTCAACCGAAAGTGCGTCCCCCGATTACCCGCTTCTCACCGGACCCCCGCCGCCGTTGTGAGGCCCCGGCCTCACCCGGTCACCGCAGACCGTACGCCCGGATGATCGTCTGCGTCACCGCGGTCCCGTGCTCGTCGGCCGCGGCAGCACGCAGCGAGACGAACTGAGCCCCGGCCGGGTGGTCGACGGCAACCGTGCGGTTGAGCCCGGTGCCGGTGACGCGGGCCGGCTTCCAGGTCGCGCCGTCGTCGTAGGACACGTCGACGGTGAGCTTGGTGAGGTTGCCGTACGAGGCGCCCCCGCCCTGCTGGACGTAGACCGGATACCTCGCCGTCCGCCCCGCAGGGGCGCGGTTCCCGTCGTCCAGCGACGGGGCGAACCGCACCGCGAGGACCGGCAGGGGCGTGTCGCTCGCCCGGGACGAGGTGAACGTCCACGCTGCCGAGAGCCGCGTGGTGAACCGGGAGTTGCTCCGGATCGCGTCGGCTTCGAGGCGATAGGTCCCGGTGTCGTCGGGGACGGTGAAGATGTCGATGGCGGCGACGGACTCGCCGATCAGCCTGCCGTCCTTCGACAGCGCGAGCCGCATCTCGTCGGTCGCGCTCCAGCCGATCCGGTCTGCCGCCTGGTCGCCGTGCAGCGGGATGCCCGCGTAGATGATGTCCCGATGCCGCACAAGGAAGGGTGCGTACTGCGGATGCGGTGCCAGGCCGGGACCGAAGACTCCGCTGTTCCACCGCAGCCGGGTGACAGCCCCGGGTTGGTAGGTCTTCGGCAGTGCGTAGAGAACAGTGTGCGGATCGTCGCCCCCGTCGAACAGGCCGACCGCGTTCCAGTGCTCGAGGCCCGGCGTGACCAACTCGACGATGCGGGCCGGCGCGCTGAGTGGGCCGACCGGCCCGAGCCAGGCCTGCTGGTCCGGAGCGCTCGCCGCGATCGTGTGCTCGACCCGGGCGAACGCGCTGTCGTGCAGGCGCGGGTTGAGGTCGGCCGGCACGTTGCCGTCGTGCTTGAACTCGATCGCGTACGCGTACGGCGAGTCCCGGAACGAACCCTCGCCGTCAGCCCGGCCGGTGGAGCCGACGACCCGGTAGGTGAACTGTCCGGCGGGCGCCGACGTCCGTGACGGGACGACCAGGAAGCCGCTCGGACGGCCGATGCCCTCGTCGCTGTTCATCCCTTCGGCAGTGGTCCGGAAGAAGCCGATGTTCACGTTCCCCGCGAGCTCGGCGCCCGGCCGGTCCAGCCGGAACCCGATCGGCTGGGCATCCCGGCTGTCGATCACGAGGGTCTCCGCGCCGTCGACCACGAACGACGGCTCCGCGGCGAGGACATACCGAGCGGAGGTCACCACCCAGCTCCGCAGAAAGTAGGTGCCCCCGGGCAGCCGGACCGTCCTGCCGTCCGACGACTCGTAGGCGCCGGTCTCCACGTTGCTGAACGACGCCGAGAACTCGGTGGGCGCCGCCCCGTCGAGGCCGATCGCCCGCACCGTCACGTCGTAGCTCTCGACCTCACGGGTCAGTCCGACCGGTGTGTGGATCTCGGTGTCCCCGCCGGTCGCGACGACGTAGCCCTGGTACCGGCCGTCCGGCGCGGTCACCCGGGTGTCGGTGACGAGGTCGACGGTCGCCGTCCCGTGAGCCGGCACCGTCACGGCGGACTGCGAGAGCCGGAACATGCCGTCCGGAGCCGCGTTGCCGGCCGGGTCCTGCACCCGGGTGCCGAGGTTCAGCGTCAGCGCGCTGTCGCCGTCGTTGTGGTACGTGAGCGCCGTCGTGACCGGCCGATCGTCGTCGTGCGGCCAGCTCGCGACGCCGGCGCTCAGGCTCGGCGGGGTGGTGAACACCGAGCGATCGGAGGCCTCGCCGACGTCGATCCGGCCGGCGCCCTGGGCGTCGACGCTGGTTCCGTCGTGCGGATCGGCCGTGCCCATCAGCACCGGCTTCAACTCGGTCGCCGTCCAGTCCTGATGTTCGCCGGCCAGCAGCGCGGCCGCCCCGGCCACGTGTGGTGCGGCCATCGAGGTACCGGACAGGGCCACGTAGCGGCCGTCCACCGCCGGCTCGGACTCGGCGATCTCCGAGCCCTCGGCGAGCGTGGACACGATGCCCACACCCGGTGCGGTCACATCGGGCTTGAGCCTGCCGTCCGGCCCGGCCGGACCGCGACCGGAGAATTCGGCGATCACGTCGTCGCGGTCGACCGCACCGACGGTGAGCGCCCGGTCCGCGGTTCCCGGGCTCCCGACCGAGCCGGCCTTCGGCCCGTTGTTCCCGGCGGCGACCACGAACAGCGTGCCGGACTGGTCGGTGAGCCGGTCGACAGCGGCGGCCATCGGATCCTCCTCGGAGGTGAAGAGCGCGGCAAGACTCAGGTTCACCACCCGGGCACCGCGCTCGACCGCCCACTCCATGCCGGCGATGACCCATGACTCGAAGCCGAAGCCGTCGTCGGCGAGCACCTTGCCGTTGAGCAGGCCGGCGTCCGGTGCGACACCGGTGTACCGCCCGCCGGAAGCGGTGATGATGCCGGCCACGTGGGTGCCGTGGCCCAGCCTGTCGGCCGTTCCCGTCGGGCTGTCGGTGAAGTTCCGCTCGCCCACGACCGCGCCGGCGAGATCCGGGTGCCCGGTGTCGATGCCGCTGTCCAGCACCGCGACGGTGACGCCCCGGCCGGTGTGGCCGACTTTCCAGGCTCGCGGGGCGCCGATCTGCGGCACGCTCCGGTCCAGGTGGGCCCGCACCTTGCCGTCGAGCCAGATCCGGCTCTTGGCGGCGGCCAGGCGTGCCGCCCCGTCGCCCGTGACCGAGGTCCAGAAGCGTGTCGCGTCGGTCTTCTTCAGCTCGGTGGTGCCGCCGCCGACACTGGCCAGCCTCTGCGCCGCCGGAACTCCGGAGGCGACCGCCCCGGTCAGGATGAGTGGCAGTGTGGTGCGGTTCCGGTCGTCGTACTCCGACCGCACGAGCAGCGCGACGTCGAACAGCCGCCGGTCCACCCGCCCGCTGTCGACGAGGCGCACCGCGTCGCTGGGCAGGACGTGGTTCTCGCGGTGCCGGAAGGTGATGTCGTCACGGCCCTTGCCCGGGTCGACGGTGACGACCCGGAAGGTGGAGCCGGTCAGGCGGACCAGCACGCGATCGCCGGTGACGAGGGTGACCCATCGATGGTCCGCCGCCGCCGCGTCGGTCGTGCCGGCGTGCACGGCGGTCGTCGAAGGTGGCGTCGTGACCGCTCCGGCGGCGATCAGCACGCCCACCATCAGCATCCGTACCGAGCGGCGCATCAGCACTGTTCCTCCGGCGCCTGCGCGTCCCGGCGCGATTCGCCCGCTCTGCCGTAGCCCTGCCCCCCTTGCTGCTCGTTCGCCGCCGGCGGACGGTCGTCCGTCCAGCGGGCCGACATCAGAGCCCGGTAGCCGAAGAGCGCGTCCTTCGGCACCCACGCCATGTAGTCGGCGGGGGCCAGGGCCCGGTTCTCCTGGGCGAGTGTCCGGCCGCTGTCCGGGTCGAAGATCAGGCTCAGCCGGTAGGGGCCGCTGGGGTCGGCCCGCTGCTCCTCGACCGTGTCGTTGCGGACGACCGACACCGCGGCACCGCGCCGGCCGGTGGCGTCGGTGACCGCGTTCTGCGACTCCACTCCCGGGACACCGGCGAGCACCCGGTACGCGGCGGCGCGGACCTGAGGTGTGACCGGAGTGTCGAAGAGCAGGTTGAGCACGCCGTCGAAGAGGGACTCGCCGAGCTGGACGCCGGTACCGCGCGGCAGGTTCTGCTTCTCGATGACACCGGTCAGCCAGGTCTTCAGTTCCGCCGGGTCGGACGGCAGCCCCCGGATCTGCTCGGCCGTCAGGCTCACACCGAGAACGTCGAACACGCCCGACTGCGCGTCGGCCGGCATGACCCGGCTCGTCCCCGCCGGCGCGACGGTGTACGCGTCGTCTGGATCCACCGGGCATCCGGGCAGCGGGTCCCTGGGCCATGACGCCGGGGAGCCCGCCCTCTTCCAGGCGGCCCGGTCGGCCGCGGAGGCGGGTTCGGCACCGGCCCAGCGCATGTCCATGACCGGGTGGCCCGCGGCGGCCGGGGTCCACCTGGTCTCGGTGGTGGTGCCCATGATCGCGTACCGGTTGCCCGGCTCGCCGACCTGGAGAAGGTTGCCCTCCTCGACTGTCGCGGTCCAGAACGCGCCCTCGCCGGGCTCCGGCTGCGTGAGCGCGCGTTCGGCGGCGGCCAGGAGCAGCACCCGGGCCGGCCGATCGCCCGGTTGCGCCGTGCCGCTGTCCGGGTTGGTCGCCGGGACCGGTGGGGCCGGGCTCAGCACATGCACCCCGAACACGAGCCCGGCGGACATCGCGAACGCTCCGGCGGCGAGCGGCAGGAGGCGGCGACGGGGCCGCCGGCGCGGGGCCGGCAGCGCGTAGATCTGCCGGATCAGGCGGTTCCGGGCGTCGTCCACCGTCTGTCCCGACGGTGGTTCGACCGGGCGGGCGGCGCCGAGCAGTTCCAGTTCATCCATGACAGGTCACCTTTCGATGGCGTGGTCGTCGAGGGCGGCCCGCAGGCGTTTGCGGGCACGATGCAACCGGGAGCCGACGGTCCCGGCCGGAATGCCGAGCGCGGACGCGACCTCCTCGTGGGACAGTTCGCCCCACACCACGAGGAGCACCACGTCGCGATCCTGCGGTGCGAGGCCGGCCAGCGCGGCGACGAGCCGGTCACGGGCCGCCTGCGCCGTCATGCGCGAGTCGGCACGGTCGAGATCCGCCGAGTACACGGGTTCGGCGGCCGCCCGGGTGTGCGCCCGGTAGCCCCGTTCCTCGGCACGGCGGTGCTCACGGATCAGGTTCGTCGCGATCCCGTACAGCCAGGCGCGCACTGTCCCGCGGTCCGGGTCGAAACTCTCCCGCTGCCGGAACGCGATCAGAAACGTCTCGGCCGCCACGTCGTCGCCACCCGCGCCGCCGAGCCGCCGAGCGGCGTATCCGTGCAGCGCGGTGAAGTAGCGGTCGAACAGCGCGGCGAACAACTCTCCGTCGGCCCGGGACCGCCTGAGCAATTCGGCGTCGTCCAGACCCACGTCAACTCCCGGGCCCATCCGGCTCCCCTCGGTCGATCAGGTACTCACTCCTCATTGACCGAACCGGCAGTTGATCTTCACGATGAAAAAACCGCCCCACCGGCCGAAGCCGATGGGGCGGTGAATCGGTGCTGTGAGGGGGCTACCGGTCGGACTTGTCCGCGCCGGCGGTGGCGATCTCCTCGGTGCGCTGCTCGCTCGCGGCACCACCGGCCGGAGCCGCGTGGCGCCCGCCCTGCACGGCGCCGCCGGAGGACTTCGGGCCACGGGACACCAGCACGATGCCGGCGATCGCGAGGATCAGGCCGACGATGCCGAGCACCAGCGGGCCCCAGAGGCCGACCAGGTTCAGCTTCGACTTGTTCTCGCTCGCGGTCTCGGCGGCACGCTTGCTGGTGTCACCGGTGTACGTGAACACCGCGTTGAGCAGCTCCACCGAGCGGCCGTCGGAGGCGACCAGCGTCTTCTGCTGCTGCTCCTCGACCTTGATGTACTGGCCGGTCACCGGCTCCACCCAGAGGGTCCGGGTGTTGTTGTAGGTGACGCTGCCGGCGGTGGCGCCGGGGATCAGCTGACCGAGCAGGAGCTGGACCCGGTCCTCGGGGAGGACCTGGGTGCCGTTCTGGATCTGGGACGTGAACTTGTACGTCTCCAGGCCCTCGATCTCCTCGGTCTCGACGAACTGCGCCGGGTACGCCTTGAGGGTGTCCCGGTCGAAGTACTGGTAGGTCTTCTTCTCGGTGCCGAACGGGAACTTGTAGACCTGGCCCTGGTACTTGATGTCCTCCCGGTCGCTGCCGGTGTCGAGCCACTGGCCCTTCCAGTCCTGCGCCTCGCCCGACTTGCGGTCGACCGCGAGGGAGGTGCTGTACGCGCTGATCACCTCGTTGGTGTCAGTGCGGATGACTTCCTGGCCGGCCAGCCAGACAAGGGCGGTGCCGTCGAGGTCACCCTCGAGCTTCGCGGTCGCCTGCGAGTCCGGCTGGACGGTGACCGTCGACCGGGCGGTGCCGGTCTCGATCGTCGCCTTGCCGTCCTTGATCTGCAGGAAGCGCGCGTTCGGCGCCTCGGCGACCGATTGGGTGAGTTCCATGTCGTACGGCAACTGCGCTGCCGTGGGTGCCACGACGAACGCCAGTCCGCCGGCGAACACCAACGCCAGGACACCGAAGCCGAACAGCACGGAGCCGAGGACGCGGGACCTCATAGTGCCTCCACGAGGTAATTAACACGAGGTAAGAACAAGAATTCGAAAGGGTTCCGTTTGCGGAGCTGGCGGAAGGTTACTACTGAGTCACATGCGGACGCGAGACCTGGACCAGATCTTCCTGAACGATTGCTGAATCGGACGTCCCCGTGCGCCGCAGCACGACGGTGAAATTCCACGTCAGCGCCTCGCGCAGGACCGGTACCCGGGCAACCCATTTCGCCCATCCCGGGTGGTACCGGGGCAGGACATCGACCACGGTGACCGATCCTGCCCGGCGCGCCGCCCGGGCCCAGCGCATGGTGCGCGCCGCGCTGATCGGGAAGAGCGACTCCATGTACCGGTTCTTCGGCTCACGGCCGTGGATCCGCTGGTAGCGGCGCCGCGCACGGTTGCCGCCGATCAGCAGGTGCCACGGCCCGGTCTCGTGGCCGCCGTGCGGTGAGAGCCACGGCGTGAACGACACGAAGATCGTTCCGCCGGGGCGGGTCACCCGTACCATCTCGTCGAGCATCGCCTCCGGGTCGGCGACGTGTTCCAGGACGTTCGACGAGTAGGTGACGTCGAGGGCGCCGGTGCGGATCGGCAGGGCGGTGCCGCTGCCGCGGACCATCCCGCCCACCTCGGCGCCGGCCGCGGCGAAGTCGCCGACGGCGGGATCGATACCGACGTACGCGGCACCGGCGCGGCGGAACTCGGACGCGAAGTAACCCGGCCCGCCGCCCACGTCCAGCACCCGCGCGCCGTCGAGCGACACGTACGAGCGCAGCTGGCGTACCGAGTCGGCGGCGAGGTGCGAGTAGAACCGGTCGGGATCGGTCTGCTCGACCAGGAACGCCCGGAACAGGGCTACCGAGCGGCCCAGTGTCGCCCGGTGCGGGTCCGGATCCGGCTCGATGTTCGGTTCGTCCACTCGCACCTTTTCCTCGGGGTGGCCGGCCGCGGGCGCGACGGTCGCCGCCACCCAGCAGACGGCCGCCAGCATCGCCAGCTGAACGCTCAGCCCGTACGCCCACTCCTGACCATGTCCCAGCTGGCGCCCGGCGACGGCGACCGCGATGCCGGTACCGGCGCTCACCAGGGCGAGGCCGGGCAGCAGGCTGGGCCGCAGCTGCCGCACGATGAGCCCGAGCAGCAGGAAGACCGCGCCCGCCGCGCCGCCGAGGGCGACCGCCAGCGCCAGCAGCGGCACGATGATCCAGCCCTCGCCGCCGGGAATCGCCCGGAAGGTCCGGGCGAGCGGGCGGCTCACCACCACCCGGCGGCGGGCCGGCACCAGGGCCAGCAGCACGACCAGCGCGACGCAGGCCGCGCCGGCCGCGAGACCGGCCCGGTACGGCTCGTCGGGCGCGAACCGCAGTGTCACCTCACCGCCGGCACCTGCGGGCACGGCGAAACCCTGCTGCCAGCCGTCCACCCGTACCGCGCGCAGGTCCTGGCCGTCCAGGGTGGCCGTCCAGCCCGCGTTGAGGTTCTCCGGCACCACGAGCAGCGCGGCCTCACCGGCGGCGACGGTGACCCGGCGCTCGGTTGCGTCCCACTGCTCGACCGTGACCGCCCGCTGGGTGACGACCGGTGGCGTGGCCGCCGCGCCGTCGTGGACCAGCGTGGCCGACTCGGCCAGGAAGGCCTCGGACGGCACCGTGCGCAGCCGGTGCTCCCCCGCGGTCAGCTGCACCGACTCGCTCGCGAAGTCGTCGCAGATCGTGACCGGGAGCGCCCGGCCTGCCCGGACGTCGGCGAGCGTGCCGGTGACCGAGGTCGGGTAGGCGACGCCGTCCAGCTCGACGGTGGGTCCCTTCCCGCACGGCGCCGCGATCGGGGTGGCCGTCGCGGCCGGGGTGAGCAGATCGTCCAGCGCCGGCGCCTCGATCTCGGCGACCCCGGCCGGAGCCCGCCAGCCGTTGCCGCGGCTGTCGGCCTCGACCTCGGCCGTCGACGTGATGGTCAGGTCGAGCCGGTCGGTGGTCACCGCCGGGAAGCGCACCCAGCCGTTCGCGTCCACCGGCTGCTCGGTCTGCCCGGACGGACTGGCGACGAGCACGTGCTGCGGCTTGGCCGTGGCCGGCGCGTCCGCGGTCACCAGCCGCACCCGATCGATGCGCCGCTCGCCGGTCCAGGACAGGCGCAGCATCGGCTTCTCGTCGGTGGGCTCGGCCAGCCAGCTGGTCGCCGGGTCGCCGTCGACCGCGGCGTGTGCGCCGACCGTGAGGTCGCCGGTCAGCGTCGACGAGGCGGCGGCGTGCATCGGGCGGTCGAACGGCACGGCGGCGCCGGGCCTCGGCAGGGCGGTCAGTCGCAGGTCGTAGGCGGCGGCCACCGGCGCGGTGAAGTAGCGGTCCACGCCGAGGGGCTCCTCGCCGGCGCGGGCCAGGAACTGGTCGCAGCGGACCGTCGCGCCGGTCGCGTAGCAGGCGGCCCGCTGCTGCGGCGCGCGCCGGAACGCGAACACCGGTGCGGCGGCCGTGCCGGTGTCGGCGGGCACCCGCAGGCCACGCTGCGCCTCCAGCCCGGGGATGCCCAGTTCGCGCAGCGCGACGCTGCCCTGGTAGCCCTGGCGGAGGGCGAGCACGATCACGCGTACCGAGGTGGTGAGGCCGGGCAGTGTGGCGAGCTCGTGCGGGCCGGGCGTCTCGGGGACGTCCCGGTCCACCGGGCCCTGGTCGGTGATCAGGCGGACCATCGCGACCGGTGCGGCGATCCGCAGGTCGTCGGAGAAGTCCACGGTCACCGAGGTGACCCGCTTGGCCGTCTCCAGTTCGACCTGCAGCCACTGGCCGGCGGGCGATTGGTACTGGTCGGCGCGCCACGCCGTCGCCGGGTCGCCGTCGAGTGCCGCGAACGGCAGGGCGGACGGGTCGCCGGCGCCGAGCGAGTCGGCGAAGCTGGCGGAGCTGGACGCCTCGACCGTACGGATGCCCTGGTAGGCGGCGACCGTCAGGTGGCCCTTGGCGGAGAACGGGATGAGGTCGGTACGGACCCGGTCCTGCCGGGTCTTCTCGTCCTCGGTGAGGGTCTGGCTGACGTTGTCGCGGATCCGGCCGATGTTCAGCTCGCGGCGGCGCAGGCCGTCGGTGACGATCGCCGGCCCGGCCGCCTCGGTCAGCCCGAGGTCGCCGTCCACGTCGCCGGTGAGCACGGCCGGCTGCCGGCTGTCGATCAGGCCCTTGTCCATGACCTCGAGCAGCGACTCGGGGCCGCCGCTGACCACCGGCACGTCGGCGAGCCGGGTCGCCGATACCACCGGCACGTCCCGCCGCACCTCGAAGATCTCGATGGCCGGCACGGAGACCCCGGTGTCGGCGGGGCTGGGCGCCGCGCCTCCCGCGCCGACCCGCGGGCCGAACGTGGCGGCCGCGGCCAGGCCGGGCGAGCCGCTGATCGCCTGGCGGATCACCGCGATCGGTGGCGCCGAGGTGGCGGCGCGGTCCAGGTCGTGCCGGACCAGCAGGTACTTGTAGCCGTTGCGGGCCAGGAAGTCGGCCAGGGCGGGTGAGCCGCGTCCCTGGGCGAGCAGAGTCTCGACCGCGTCCATCACCCGGATGTTGCCCTCGGAGCTGAGCGGGATCTGGTTGCGGGTGGACCAGGGCGCGCCGGCGAGCGGCTGGAGCGGCTCGTCGACCGTGCGGCCCCAGGTGCTCTGGGCGAAACCGGCGCCGGGCACCACCAGCGTGCGGGCCTGCGCGTCCCGGTCGGCGAGCCAGTCGCCGGCCTCGGTCCAGTACGACGGGACCGACGACCAGCCGGGCCCGGGGCGCAGCACGCCCGTCCAGGCCGGCGTCGCGGCGACGAGGACCAGCACGGCGATCACCGGTGCGGCCGGGATCCGGATCCGGAAGCGGCGCCAGGTCAGCGCGCGGGTGGCGGCGTACGCGACACCGAGCGCGATCGGCAGCCGCAGCACCGGCTCCCACTTGTGCACGTTGCGCAGCGGGGCGAGCGGGCCGTCCAGCAGCTCCCGGATCTGCGGCGCGAACGGGCTGTCCAGGGTGCCGACGTAGCCCACGGTCAGCAGCGTCAGGCCGGTCAGCGCGCCGAGCACCAGGAACCGGCGCTCCGGCAGCCCGCGCGAGGCGAGCCCGAACAGGCCGATCGCGGCGATCAGCGCGGTCACGATCATCAGGCCGGGGTTGTCGATCAGCACCCATCCGGCCGGCCACCACGGCTCGCCCGAGACGATGTAGCCGACCCACTGGTTGGTGCCGCGCAGCGCCTGGAAGAGCGAGGTCACCGCGGTGGTGGTGCCGGACGACTCGATGAAGTCCAGGAACGGCAGGCTGTACTCGCCGAAGAGCAGCAGCGGGACGATCCACCACAGGGTGGCACCGACGACGCAGAGCACCCACCAGAACATCAGCGAGAACAGGCGCCGGTCCCACTGCCTGGTGAGCAGCCAGATGCCGGGCAGCACGAGGGCCATCACCACGGCGGCGGCGTTGATGCCGCCCATGAAGAGCACGGCCAGGCCGGAGAGCGCGGCGGCACGGCGGGCCGAGCCGATCCGGTGCACGCAGACCAGCGGCAGCAGCACCCAGGGCAGCGCGGCGACCGGCAGCATCTCCGAGGAGAGCGGGCCGATCTCGGTGAGCATGCGGGGTGCCAGCGCGTACGCCAGCGCGCCGATCACCCGTCCCGCCTCGCTGCCGATCCGCAGCACCCGGGCCAGCAGCAGCACGCCGTAGTAGGCGGCCAGGAGCAGCAGCGCGCTCCACACCCGCTGGGTGATCCACGAGGGGACGCCGAGCAGGTCACCGGCGGCGAAGAACGGTGCCATCGGGAACAGGTAGCCGTACGCCTGCTGCTGCAGTTCGCCCGAGGTGGCCACCGGGTTCCACAGGTGCAGGGCCCGCTCCATGAAGCCGATCGGGTTCTCGACCAGATCCAGCTTCGTGTCGAACGTCGTCTCGCCCGGGCGCTGCAGGAACGCGGCGGCGACGAGCAGCAGGGCTCCGCCGGCCGCGAGCCAGGAACGGCGGCGTGGTGCGGGTGGTACGTCAGCCACGGCGGGCGTCCGCTCCCGGAGGGCGGCAGTCATCGTCGGCACTCCGGGGGCAGGCAGCTGAACTGAGCCAGCGCAGTGTAGAAGATCTCCCGGATTCCGGAAGGCTTCGCGGTCAGCGCGACGCTGCCACCGGTGACCTTGGCGATCTGGTTCAGCTCGTCCTTGTCGATGTCCGGCCCGACGCCGATGAACAGGATCGGCAGCGGCCGCTTGCGGTCCACGAGTCCGCCCAGCTCACGCAGCAGCGCGGTCCGGGTGATGCCGTCGGCGTTGTCGTCCGCGCCGTCGGTGAGGATCAGGACCATGTTGATCCGGCCGGGCGTCCAGTTCCGGGTGCCGTTCTGGTACGCCGCGAGCGTCGTGTTGTAGAGGCCCGTTCCGCCGTCCGGCTTGACCTTGATCTCGCCGACCCGCTTGAGCATCTCCGCGCGGCGCGGGCCGAGCGGGCCGACCGGGATCACCTCGCGGTAGTCGCGCTTGCCGTCGAGGTCGATGGAGAACTCCCAGACACCGAGGTCGGTGGTGCTCAGCAGCAGGTTGGAGCCTTCCTGCGCGGCCTTGATGGTGGCCGACATCCGGGTCTCACCGGAGCCGGGCACGGCTGCGGCCATCGAGCCGGAGATGTCGAAGACGGCCAGCATCCGGGCGCTGATGTGCACACCGCCCCACGCGTTGAGCAGGTCCTCGGTGTCGGCCTCGGCGGGCAGGGCGGTCGGCGGCAGGTCGGCCTTGCTGATCCCGGTGCCGGCCGGGATCTCGGCCGGCGCCGCACCGGCCGGGGTGCGCAGCCCGTGCTCGGTGAACGCGGCGGCGCCGTCGGCGGCGAGCATCGCGCGCAGCAGGGCGGTCGCCGTGTCCCGGGCCTCGGTGGACGAGGTGAGTACGGCGTACGGGTAGTCGGGTCCGGGCACGCCGTCCGGCGGGTAGACCGCCACCTGCGGCTCGCCGTTCTCGGTGGTGGAAAGCAGGACCTGCTGCTCGGTGCTGACCACAGCGGTCTCGTCCTTACCCGGCCCGGTCGGGTCGGGCGCTGCCTCGCCGGCCGTGGAGACGGTGTCCTTCGACAGCCGGCGCATGGTCCGCGCCGTGCCGGCCTCGTCCCACTTGGCCAGCGACCGGATGCCGACCAGGCCGCCGAAGCCGAGCGGGCTGATCGCCGGGTCCGGCAGTAGCACGGCCACCGGTGGCTTCGCCGCGTCCACGAGCCCCTTCCAGGCGAGGTCGCCGCCCTTGCCGAGGCGGCCGGCGGTCTTCGGGTCCAGCGCCAGCACGATCGGGGTGCCGGCCACCGAGACACCCTCGGCGGGCACCTGGAACGCGCCGACGGCCCGCGCGCGCCGCAGCCACAGCGTCGACTCGGGCAGCCAGACGTCCGGCGCCTCGGTGACAGCCGCGCCGTCGCCGGAAGCGCTGGGCGAGGGCGCGGCCGAGGCGGCGGCGAGCCGTTCCGGCGCGGAGTTCGCGATCGTCCGCAGCACCTCCGCCGACTCCCGCGCCTCGACGATGACGTCGAGGCACCGCTGCCGCTCGGTGAGCCGGGTGGCCACCTGCCGCACGGGCGGGGTGATGCTCGGCGCCGCGGCCACCCGCAGGGTGGTCCGTTCGGCGCACGGCGGGTCCTTGCGGGTCCGCTCGACGTATGTGACTCCGGCCCAGCCGCCCAGTACCGCGATCAACGCGACGCTCAGGAGCGTGACCGGCCAGAATTCCGGTCTCGAGCGGAGGCTCCCATCGGTCACGCGGTCTCCTCCATTTGTTACGCCACCGTTGCGGTTATTCCCGAGGCTGCCCTAGTGTGACGCGACCGCGAATCGTACTCGCTAGTAGGGGTGCAGAGTAGACCATGACGGACGCCTCCAGCGGTCACATCGTGTTCCTGAACTGGCGGGACACCCACCACCCGGAAGGTGGCGGCTCCGAGCTGTTCCTGGAACGGATCGCCGCTGAATTGATCGGGAAAGGCTACCGGGTCACTCTTCTCTGCCAGGCGTATGGTTCCGCCCCGGCCGAAGAGATCAATTCCGACGGCATGCGTATCGTCCGCCGCGGCGGACGGCACACGGTATATCTGCGCGCCGCATTGACATATCTGCTCGGCGTCCTGGGCTTCGGCCCCCTGTCGCGCCGCCAGCTCGGCCGTCCGGATCTGATCGTCGACGTCGGCAACGGCATGCCGTTCCTCAGCCGCCTCTGGACCCGCCGTCCGGTCATCGCACTGGTCCACCACGTGCACCGTGAGCAGTGGCCGGTCGTGTTCGGCCCGCGGGTCGCCCGCATCGGCTGGTGGATCGAGTCACGCCTGGCGGTACGCGTCTACCGCAACTGCCGCTACATCACCGTGTCCGAATCCACCCGCGAGGAGCTGGTCGGGCTCGGCGTCGACCGGCACCGCATCTCGGTGGTGCACAACGGGACTCCCGAGGTGACCGGAGCGCCGGTGGCGCGTACGCCGAACCCGAGCCTGATGGTTCTCGGCAGGCTGGTGCCGCACAAGCGGGTGGAGATCGCGCTGCGGGCCACCGCGCTGCTCGCCACCGAGCTGCCCGACGTCGAGCTCGTGGTGGCCGGTCAGGGCTGGTGGGACGAGCCGCTGACCCGGCTCGCCGCCGACCTGGGTATCGAGGACCGGGTCAGGTTCACCGGCTTCGTGTCCGAGGAGCACAAGCACGAGCTGCTCTGTGGCTCCTGGCTGATGCTGATGCCCTCGCTCAAGGAGGGCTGGGGCCTGACCATCGTCGAGGCCGGGGCGCGGGCCACACCGTCGATCGCGTTCCGCTCCGCCGGCGGCGTCGCGGACGCCATGGTCGACGGGGAGACCGGGATGCTGGTCGAGGACGAGTACGAATTCTTCCGGGCGGTGCGCTCACTGGTGCTCGACGCCCGTAGGCGGAACGCGATGGGCGCCGCCGCGGCGGCGCATGCCCGGCGATTCACCTGGGAGAAAGCCGGTGAGGCGTTCTCCCAGGTGGTCGCCGGACAGCTCGCCGGCGAACAGCCGAAGCCGGCTGATCAGCGAGTTCCGTAAACCGAGCTCTCCAGATCCGCCGTGCTGCTGGCGTTCTCACTGGCGACATGCTCGGCGGACGGGCTCACCGCACCGACGGTCGCGACTACACCGACGATGCCGAGGACACCCCCGGCGACGGCAGCGATGACGAACGTGGCCAACTTGGCCATTTTTGTTCCTCCCCGGACTCGTGGGTGCGCGGACCGTACCACGATCTTCTGCGGACGGGCAGCAGCGCGAGAACTGCGACGACGACCACCGTACCGGCCAGTAGGTGTGCTGTCAGCGACGGAATTCGGCGGGACGCCGCGGAGAGCCGGACACCTGCCCCAATCGCCGGATTCTCCCACAATCGCAGGTCGGGGCCCTCGTGGACGAGACGGAGACCGGCCAGCGTGGCGACCGGGACCTCGCCGCGGACGAGCACCCACTTGACACCGAGCGAGGCGGCCGGGCGGCCGGCCTCCAGGTGCGCCCAGGCGGCCGCGGCCCGGGGGTTCTCCCCGTCGACGATCACCGCGCCGACCCGCAGCGCGTCGTTCATCAGCACCGGTGCGTCCAGGTATCGCGGCGCCGGGTCGCGGACCACGACGTCCCGGTTCCACGGGTAGCGCTGGTAGCCCTCGAACGGCAGCGACAGCACCTCGCCCGGAGCGGCGGCCACGATCGCGGCGACCCGGTCCCAGTCAGCCGGGTACCGCACCGGCCGCAGCGCGCCGCCGACGCCGAACGCCAGGTCCGGCAGCGCCACGATCGGCAGCAGCAGCGCGCCGGCCAGCACCACGAGCCCGGCGGCCGGTTCGAACCGGCGGGACAGCCGCTCGGCGAGAGCCTCCGCACCGAGTGCGAATCCGAGAGCCAGCGTCAGCGCGTACGGAATCAAGAATTTCTGCCCGTCCCGCAGCAGGCCGGCCCCCGGCACATGGGTGACCAGCCACTCGAGCAGGGGTGCGGTCGGCCCGGCACCCGCCGCGGCCAGCACGAAACCGCCCGCGGCCAGCACGAACAGCCGGACCGCGCCGCCCGGCCACCGGGTGCGCAGCACCCGCAGCCCCACCACGGCCACCGCGAGCAACAGCAGGGTGACGACCGGGGCCGCGGCGGTGACGCGGCTGGCGGGAACGGTCTGCGCGTTCCAGATGCCGCCGGTTCCGGCCAGCGCGACCAGCGTGCCCGCCCAGTTCTCCGAGCGCGCGGCGAACTGCGCGATGCCTTCCGGATCGGAGCGGCCACCCGCGGCGCTGGCCAGCGAGGCAAGCAGCCAGGGTGCGTTGAGCGCGGTCACGGCGGCCAGGGCGATCGCGGTGGCGCGTGACCGGAGCGGGAGCAGGATGGCCACGGTGACCAGCGCGATCAGGCCGCCGGTCGGGGTCACCGCGGCGGGCGCGGCGGCGATGATCAGCCGGGGCAGTGCCTTCTGGCGCCCGGCGCGCAGGTCACGCGCGGCGGCCACCATGAAAGGCAGGCATGCGTACGCGAGAAGCAGCGCCCATTGGCCGAGGAGCAGCCGTTCGGCCAGGAAAGGCGTCCATGCGTACGCGAACGCCGCCACCGCCTTGGTCAGCGCCCGGTCCGTGGGCACCAGCCGGGCCGCTCCCAGGGCGGACAGGTAGACGACCGCGACCAGCGCTATCCGCTGCAGCAGCCAGCCCGGCACCGCCACGTTGAGCAGCGAGACGAGCGCGTCCAGCGGCACCGCCCGCGGCAGCGCGTCGGCGGGGACGATCATCTCCCAGCTCAGCGGCTGCCGGGGCACGAACACCATGTCGTAGCGCAGCACGTATCCCGGCAGCACGAGCGGCGCCAGGACCACCGCGGTGATCCCGGCCGCCAACGCCCTGAGTCTCACTACTTCGGTGCGGGGACTAGCTCCCCGACGTGCAGCTCGTTGGAGCAGACGCTGGCCGCCTTGTCGACGATCTCCACCTGGACGCTCGACCCGCTGCCCCAGACGATCAGGAACATCGCGTTCAGGCCGCGCCGCACGTCGAACGCGACCGGCTTGTCGATGCCGATCCGCAGCCGCGCCGAGGTGTCCCGGTCGGCGAGGTACGCGATCCGCACCACGTGCCAGTACGCCGGCACCTCGGACTCCAGCGGGATGTCGGTGGTCTTCCCGTACCCCAGCTGGTAGCCGCAGCCGGACAGCGGGCCAGGCTCGGCCTTGACGCCGCTGACCCAGCCGGGCCGGATGTGCCCGCTCTCGTCGAAGACCGACACCTCCCGGGACTGCGTCACGAAGACCGGCCCGTTCTCCATCGGCGCGAAGAATTTCGACTGCAGGTTGTACGGCTGCGACAGCGACCCGACCACCTCCTCCGGCACCGGCTCGTCCATGAACACCGTGCCGGCCGGCATCGTGACCAGGTCGGCGCGGGCGTTGGCCAGGTAGTCGCGGCCGGCCTTGAGCGACCACTCGTCACCGAACCTCAGGCCGGAGACGGTCGCGCTGGCCAGCAGCACCGCGAGCGTGCCGAGCAGGGCCGGCTGGGCGAACCGGGCGGTGAACGCCGGCAGCCTGCGCGGCGCGCGCTTCTCCTCCTCGACGCCCTCGCGCCGCAGCCCGCACAGCGCCGCACCGATCGCGATCGCCGCGACCACCATCACGTCGGCGATGTACCGGGGCACCGCGCCGGCCACGGCGCTGTAGACCGAGCCCATCCGGGTCGCGCCGAGCAGGCCCGCGACCAGCCCCGTGTAGAGCAGCACGAGCAGCCAGGCGCGCGCCGCGGCGGCACCGCGGAGCCAGATCGTGAACGCCACGAACGCCAGCACGACGCCGATCGCGGCGAAGCGCATCGGCTGGGCGGGCGCGGTGATCGGCGCGCCGTCACCGGCCGGGAACCACGACCACGGGCCGCCGAGCAGACCCGGGATCAGCGTGTGGGTGAACATCTGCGCGACGAACTCGACCACCTCGTTCACCGACGCCGGGCGGCGCAGCGACGAGGTGGAGCGCGACAGGTACCCGGCGAGGAACAGCAGCGAGATGAGGGTGAGTGTGACCCAGGACGGCCACCACCGGCGGATCGTGGTGATCACCGCGCGCACCGGGCCGCCGGGTGCGTACAGGCAGAGCGTCATCAGGAAGACCAGCGCGACGGTGAGCAGGGCCTTCTCGAAGAAGATCAGGCCCAGCAGCACCGAGAGCGCGAGCGTCACCAGGTGCTTGCGGCGCCGGGTCCGGATGTACTTCACCTGGGCGCCGACCGCGAGGACCATGGCGAGCTGCATCGGCAGCATGTTGATGCCGACGGCCCACCACGACGAGGCCTCCAGCGTCAGCGGGCTGAACAGGAAGACGGCCAGCGGGACCAGCAGCATCCAGGTGGGCTGGAGCATCAGGCGCAACAGCCGGTACAGCGCGATGCTCACCGCCGCCTGACCGGCCATCAGCAGCCCGAGGAACGGCGCGTAGTCGAACCCGCCGAACCGCAGCGTCAGCCAGTTGACCGCGTGCCCGGCGGGCATCAGGTGGTTGTTGAACAGGCCGAACAGATAGTTGGGCACCAGCGCGTTCGCCTCGGCGAGCGACAGCATGGGGAAGTCGTCGTACGACAGGTAGCCACGCTGGGCGATCGCGGCCCGGGCGGCCACACTCGCCGCGATGAGCACGGCGGCGACCGTCGTGATGGTGATGCCGACGGCCGGCGCGTTCTCGGTCGGCTGTGGCGCTTGTTCTGTGGGGCTTTCGGCCAGGGACACGACAGCAGGGTGCCATAAACCGCTTCGTGTTTGGCTGCGGAGCCCCTGGTTGCCCGCTGTGCCTGAACGACCACTAGACCTGAAGTTTCCTCACCAGTAACCTACGCGGGCCAGCACCAAAGCGGGGATATGCGAGGCGAGATGACACAACCCAGCAACGCGGTCGACATCTGTGTGGTGGGCGGCTGCGGCCGGGTCGGGCTGCCCCTCGGCATCGCGCTGGCCGCGCGCGGGCTGTCGGTCGTCCTCTACGACATCGACGCGGCCGCGGTCGACCGGGTCAACAGCGGTGTCATGCCGTTCGCCGAGGAGGGCGCCGCCGAGCTTCTCGCCGAGGCGACCGGGGCCGGGCGGCTGCGCGCCACCACCGACCCGGCCAGCGTCGGGCGGGCCGACGCCCTGGTCGTCGTGGTCGGCACGCCGGTCGACGAGCACCTCAACCCGGATCTGGGCGCGGTTCCGCGGGCCATCGAGCGCTGCGTCGAGCACCTGCACGACGGGCAGCTGATCGTGCTGCGCAGCACGGTCTACCCGGGTGTCACGGCGCTGACCGAGAAGCTGCTGGTCAAGCACGGCCTCACCGTGGACGTGGCGTTCTGCCCGGAGCGGATCGCCGAGGGTAAGGCCATGACCGAGCTGTTCACACTGCCGCAGATCGTCGCGGCGCGTACACCTCAGGCGATGGACCGGGCCGAGAAGCTCTTCCGCAACCTGACCGGCTCGATCGTCCGGCTGGAGCCGGAGGAGGCCGAGCTGGCGAAGCTGTACACCAACACCTGGCGCTATCTGAAGTTCGCGGCGGCCAACCAGTTCTGGATGATGGCCAACGACTTCGGGCTCGACTTCGCGAAGATCCGGCACGCGGTGACCTTCGACTACCCGCGCGCGGACGACCTGCCGATGCCCGGGTTCGCCGCCGGGCCCTGCCTGCTCAAGGACACCATGCAGCTGGCGGCGTTCAACCGGAACAACTTCGTGCTCGGCCACTCGGCGATGCTGATCAACGAGGGCCTACCTCTCTATCTGGTGTCCCGGCTCGAGGACCGCTTCGACCTCGCGGACATGACCGTCGGCATCCTGGGCATGGCGTTCAAGGGCGGCAGCGACGACCCTCGGGACAGCCTGGCGTACAAGCTGAAGAAGATCCTGACGCTCAAGGCGCGGGAGACGCTCTGCACCGACCCGTACGTGGCCGACGACCGGCTGCTGCCGCTGGACGAGGTGCTGTCCCGGGCCGACCTGCTGGTGATCGCGGCGCCGCACACCGACTACGCGGGCCTCGCGCCGACCCAGCCGCTGATCGACATGTGGGGCCTGACCGGAAAGGGCGTGCTGGTATGACACCACGGGTCTCGGTGGTCATTCCGGTCTACAACGAGGGCGAAGGCGTGGTGAAGCACCTGGAGCGCATCCTGCGCGAGGTGCTGCTGCCGGCCGAGATCCTGGTGGTGCACGACATGCCCGAGGACACCACGGTGCCGTACGCGCTGGAGATCGCGCGGACCGATCCGCGGGTGCGCACGGTGTTGAACACGTACGGGCGGGGGCCGGCGAACGCGATCCGGTTCGGCATCGACGCGGCCCGCGCGCCGGTGGCGGTCGTGACGATGGCCGACGGCTGCGACGACCCGCGGCAGATCGACGACCTGGCCCGGCTCGTGGACCGGGGCGTGGTGGTCGCGGCGGCGTCGCGGTACATGCCGGGCGGGCAGCAGGTCGGCGGGCCGCGGTTCAAGGGGATGGCGTCGAAGTGGGCGGGGCGGACGCTGCACTGGTTCGCGCGGGTCGGCACCCGGGACGCGACCAACAGCTTCAAGGCGTACGACACGGACTTCGTGCGTGAGGTGGGCATCGAGTCGAACACCGGGTTCGAGATCGGTATCGAGCTGACGGCGAAGGCGACCCGGTCGCGGCGGCCGGTTGCGGAGATCCCGACGATCTGGCTGGATCGGCAGCTCGGGGAGTCACACTTCGATGTGGGGCGGTTCCTGCCGTCTTATCTGCGCTGGTACTTTTTCGCGTTCGGGCGGACGCTGTCTGCCGAACAGCTCGCGGCTCGGTGGGCGGCGCACCGGCCCACTGTCCTGTCCGACATCTCGGACATTTCGCAGAATAGGGAGGAAACACCGGCATGACTAAGGTACTGGTGACCGGCTCCGCCGGGTTCATCGGCGGGTACCTGGTGGAGGAGCTGCTCGGGCGTGGCCACTCGGTGGTCGGCCTGGACAACTTCTCCAAGTACGGGCCGGTGGCGCACAGCTACGACGACCACCCCAACTTCCGGTTCGTCGAGGGCGACGCCCGTGACGTCGAGCTGGTCACGTCGCTGCTGGACGGGTGCGACCACTTCATCGCGGGTGCGGCGATGATCGGCGGGATCTCCTACTTCCATGCGTACGCGTACGACCTGCTCGCCACCAACGAGCGGATCATGGCGTCCTCCTGTGACGCCGCGATCGCCGCACATCGGAACGGGACTCTCAAGAAGGTCACGTACGTGTCCTCGTCGATGGTCTTCGAGTCCACCGACCGCTGGCCCAGCAAGGAGGGCGACCAGCGGCTCATCCCGCCGCCGCATTCGTCGTACGGCTTCCAGAAGCTGGCCGTGGAGTACTACGCGCGGGCCGCCTGGGATCAGTACCGGTTGCCGTACACGATCGTGCGCCCGTTCAACTGCGTCGGCGTGGGCGAGGGCCGGGCGCTCGGTGAGGCCGAGGTGCTCTCCGGCAACGTCAAGCTGGCCATGTCGCACGTCGTGCCGGACCTGGTGCAGAAGGTGCTCAAGGGCCAGGACCCGCTGCACATTCTGGGCGCCGGTGACCAGGTGCGGCATTACACGTACGGCGGGGATCTGGCGCGCGGCATCGTCACGGCGATGGAGCACGAGGCCGCCGGCAACGACGACTTCAACCTCTCCACCGCGGAGTCCACCACCGTGCTCCAGCTCGCCGAGCTGATCTGGCACAAGATCAAGGGAACGGACGTCCCGTTCCGCTTCGTCAGCGACGAGCCGTTCGCGCACGATGTCGCGATGCGGGTGCCGGACGTTACCAAGGCACAGGAGGTTCTCGGCTTCACCGCCGAGACCACGCTCGACGCGATGCTCGACGAGGTGATTCCGTGGATCAGGCAGGCAGTGGAGGACGGCCGCTTGTAGGCGGCTCCTCCTCGCCGGTTCCGCCCAAGGCCGCCGCCGAGCTCTCCGAGCTGGCCGCGCGACGTCCGTCCGGCCGCGTCATCGGCATCGGCGGCGCGGCGGTCGCCGTGGCCAGCGCGGTCTCCAGCGGCATGGGGTACGTCGTGCCGGTGCTCGGCGCCCGTACGCTGGACGCCGCCGACCTCGGCGCGCTCGCCACCGTGCTGGCCATCGTCGCCATCGTCACCGTGCCCGGCATGGGCCTGCAGATCGCGGTCGCGGTCCAGCGCGCCAAGCACCCGGGCTCGACGGCCCGGTACGTCGGCTGGATCACCGCCGCCGCCTGCGCCGCCCTGGTCGCGCTGCTGACGCCGTTCGCCGGTGCGGCGTTCGACCTGCCGCCGACGGTGATGCTGCTGCTCGCCGTCTACACCGGCGCGATCGTGGTGGCCGGTCGCTGGCTCGGGCAGCTCCAGGGTGACGAGCGGTTCCTGCGGCTCGCCCTGGGCATGGCGGTGCTGGCCGCCGGGCGCTACGGCGGTCTGGTCGCCGGCCTGCTGCTGGGCGCCGGCCTGACCGAGTCGGTGCTGATCGGCACCGTGGTGTCACTGTTCATCCCGGTGGTGCTGTCGTTCGTCGCCCGCGGCTCCGGCGGCGGCACCCGCGGCGTCACCCCGCGCCACGTCCTCACCGCGTCCTCGGCGACGCTCGCCATGCTCGTGGTCTCCTACGCCGACCTGCTGCTGGCCCGTGCCCTGCTGCCACCGTCGGTGTCCGGCGCGTACGCGGTCGGCACCGTCCTGACCAAAGGTGCGATCTGGGCGCCGCAGGTGGTCACGGTGCTCGCGCTCCCCCGGCTCGCTCAGGGCAGCCGCCGGGCACTGACGGTGTCGATCGGGCTGGTGACCGGCTCGGGCACGCTTCTCGTCGTGATGTCGGCGCTGGCCGGAGGGCTGGCGTTCCGGTTCGCGGGCGGGGAGGACTACGTCGAGCTGGGGCGGTACGCGCCGGTGTTCGCCCTCACCGGCGCGCTCTACGCACTGGTGTTCGTGCTGGTCAACGCGCAGGTCGCGTCGGGGGCGAAGTGGCCGTCGGCGCCGCTGTGGGTCGCGACGGGGATCCTCGTGGTGGCCGCGTGGCTCGTCCCGCACACGTTCACGGCGATCATGTGGTGCGCTGCGGGGACGGCGGCTCTGGCGCTGGTGGCGACGGGGTATCTGACCTACAACGCGGGACGTGGCGGGCGGATGCGGGCGGCTACCTCTTCCGGGCCGCAGGGTCCCGAGTCGGATTAATCCGTCCAGCCTGGAATTTCCTTCAGTATCCGCTTTTTGTAGATTTCCTATTACCTTCGCTGGCATCGGTCCAGCTGTTGGCGAAGGGGAACTCCATGAGCGACGAATCGGCCTGCCTCGACAGGCGGACACTGCTCGCCGCAAGCGCGGGCGCGGCAGTCGCGGCGTCGGTCGGCGCCGGCTCCACCGCCGCCTCCGCTTCCGCGGCCGCCTCCACCCCAGCCGCCGTGACCGCTCCGGCGGCCGCCGTGCCGCCGGCTTCCCAGGACTGGAAACACGCGGTTGCCGGCACCCGGGGCAGCGACATCGCGGTCAAGGCCGGGCGTGCCCAGGAGGGACGCTTCGGGGTCATGTTCAAGAACGCCGAGGCGTACTCCCCGCCGGACGAGCTGATCAAATCGCTCGCCAGGCAGATGGGCGAGCCGACCGGCCCGGCCGGCAGCGACCTCGACAACCCGCGCATCCCCGCCGGCTTCACGTTCCTCGGCCAGTTCATCGACCACGACATGACCCTGGACCGGACCCCGCTGCCCGAGCAGGAGGCCGACCCGCACGCCCTGACCAACTTCGACACGCCGCTGTTCGACCTGGGCTCGCTCTACGGCCGCGGCCCGGACACCGACCCGGACCTCTACGAGGCCGACAAGACCCGGATGAAGGTCGTCCGCAACGTGAACGGCGTCGACGACCTGCCCCGCCGCGCCGACGGCAGCGCCATCATCGGCGACGCCCGCAACGACGAGAACCTGATCGTCGCTCAGCTGCACCTGGCGTTCGCGAAGTTCCACAACCGCTGCCTCGACACCGGCCAGGCCCGCAACCTCGCCGAAGCCCAGCGCCTGACCCGCTGGCACTTCCAGTGGATCATCATTCACGACTTCCTCGACAAGGTGGCCGGCCCCGAGGTCGTCGGCCGCTTCCTCGACGGCAAGGGCCGCGTCAACCGCGAGTACTACAAGCCGAAGAACCCGCACCGGCCGATGATGCCGATCGAGTACTCGGTCGCCGCCTACCGCTTCGGCCACAGCATGGTCCGCGCCGCTTACCTGATGAACGCCCGAACCACCCCGCCCGCGGTCGGGCCCATCTTCGGCGCCGAGGGCAGCGACCTGCGCGGCAACCGCCCACTCCCCGCCCGGCTCGAGATCGACTGGTGGCACTTCTTTGACGTACCCGGAAAGCCCGCGACGCCTCGCAACGCGGCCCGGCGCATCGACGGAAAGCTCTCCCTGCCCCTGTTCAACCTGCCCGTCACCGTCGTCACCGAGGGAACCTCGTCGCTGGCCGAGCGCAACCTGATCCGCGGCAAACGCCTGGGCCTGCCCGCCGGCCAGGACGTCGCCCGCCGCATGGGCATCACGCCGCTGACCAACACCCAGCTGGGCCTGCCCGACCCGGACAACGCCGACTGGCAGGGCAAGGCGCCCCTCTGGTTCTACATCCTCAAGGAAGCCGAACTCACCCACGCCGGCGAACGACTCGGCCCCCTCGGCGCCCGCATCGTCTGCGAGGTGATCCTGAGCATCCTCGACGCGGACAAGAACAGCTACCTGCGCGTCAACCCGTCCTTCCGCCCTGCCGCCCCGATCGCCCCCTCGACCGGCCAGTTCCGGATGGGCGACTTCCTGAAGTTCGCACTGTCCTACTGAGCCCCGCCTGTCTCCCCCGCCCGGCTCCTTCCCCATCAGCCGGGCGGGGGACCGATCTCAACGGCTCTGACGGGCCTGCTCCTGGTTCGACTTGTGGATGCCGGACAGCCAGTCCTGACTCAGGCGCACGTCGGCCGGTTCCTCTCCCCGCCGCAGCGCGTCCAGGTAGGCACGATCGGCGTCGAGGCGGCCCAGCACCTCCGGGCCCTCGGCGACGGCACCGTGACCGGGGATCAGCACATCGACGTGCTGGATTGCCTGACCCAGCCGGTCGAGCGCCGCCCGGTAGGCGTCCACCTGCCCGGGGCGACGATGGTCGAGCAGCGGGATCAGCACGTCGGAGAGCATGTCACCGGCGATCAGGACGCGCCGGTCCGCGAGGAGTATCGCCGCGTGGCCGACGGCGTGCGCGTCGTGCTCGATGATCTCCCCCGGCACGGGCGCCCCGCCCGCGGGCAGCGGGGTGAGCAGCGCGACCAGTTCGAGAGGGATCCCCGGCGCGGTATCCGCCGCCATCTTCTGCGCCCGCTCCCGCGCCTCACCGGCGATTCGGGCGCAGGCGGCGGTCGCATATCGGGGCACATCCCCGAACCGCGAATGCCACAGCAGGTGGTCCCAGTGCGGATGAGTGGCGAACCCGGCCACGACCGGTATCCCGAGCCGCTCCACCTCGTCAGCGAGCTGTTCGAGATCAGCCCCGCCGATCCCGGGGTCCACAACGATCAGCCCGCCGTCCCCGCGCACCACGACGGCGTTGCTCCACACCCACTCGCTCTGCCGCACCCAGACACCGTCCGCCACCTCATTCAGCACCGGCTCACCCTGTCAGCTCCCCCCGCTCCCCGCGACCCGAACCCCCAACCAGCCGGCACGCAGGGCGTCAGCGGTTGTTCGGGCTGAAGTGCATGTAGTCCTTCAAGGTGATCCAGCGTCCGCCCCACGCGAACCCGTTTGATGTGAAGGCCGGGACTCCGCCGTCGGCGTGGAGCATTCCTGGCCAGTAGTGGTCGCGGGCCAGCCACGTCGCGCTGTTGGGTGGGTCCAGGTAGTCGCCGCGGATCATGGGGTTCTGGCGGGGGTTGACGTCGATGGCCCGGCCGTAGGAGTGCTGCGACCAGGTCGTCGTCCCGGCTACGTAGCGGCACTCATAACCGCTGGTCAGGATGGACTTGTCGGTCAGGCCGGGCATGTTCACGGCGGCCGGCTGCATCACCAGGACGGGGAAGCGCCAGCGGTAGAGGGCGGCGAATGCCTTTTGGGTGGGTACGGCCAGTTCGCGGTGCATGATGAGGTTGCCGTCTCGGGCGACGCCCTGGAAATCGAGGTAGCGGACCCAGATGCGGCGCAGGTCGTAGGCGGCGACCGGGCACTTCTTGTTCGGGTCGCCGTTGGCCTCGGTGGCGGTGACCGTTTCGGTGCGGGTGCGCCAGACCGGCAGGGGTGCGGCAGGTGCGGTGAGCCGCAGCATGCCGTCGATCCGGAGGGTGTAGCCGGCGGGCAGGCTGTTCCACCGGCGAAGGTTGGCGACGCTGACGTCGTGCCGCGCCGCGATGGACGTGAGGGTGTCGCCGGGCCGGATGATGTGTGCGGCCTGCCTGGGACCGGCCGCCCTGACCGGTGCCGCCGGCGCGGTCGGAACGAACAGGAGAACGGCGGTGAGCAGCACCGGCGGGAGTTTCCACATAGTTCTCCAGGTTCGGGGGAAACCGGAGGTCAGACCGGGAAGCTGCCGCGGAATACGCCCTTCGGGTCTACGGCCTGTTTGATCGTGCGCAACCGTGCCACAGCTGCCGAGTCGAACGCGTCGGCGACGGTCTCGGAGGGGTTGAGGAACGTGAACGGCTTCCGGCCGCTGACCGGCAGTGCCGCCGCGTAGCCGGCCTGCTTGGCCAGGACCGCCTCCGGGTCGATCGGGAGACCGAAAAGGTACAGCGCGAACGGCTCGGTCAGCGGCCCGTGCGGGCTGTCCGACGGCCGGGTGAACGCGCCGCCGAGGTGGCGGATCTGCACGCTCAACAGTGGCGCGATCGGGTCCTTCAGCAGTGCGGCCACGACCGCGTCGTCGAGCGTGGTGAGTAATTCAGCGTGGGACAGTCCGGCACTCGGATCGGTCGGCTCCGCGGTGATCGAGCCCAGCTCGTCGACCGCCATGACACGCCGGCTGTCGGACACGGGCGCGGGCAGGGCGTCGAGCGGAACCAGAAGCTCGCGGGCGGCGTCGGCGGGCCCGAGGTAGGTCGCGTCGACCGCGACCATGGGCGCCGCCCCGGGGAAGTGCAGCAGGTCGAGCCAGACGGTCAGCTCGTCGGGTGCGGTCGCGACGATCCGCCGGTACGCGTCGATGACCGCGGGGGCGTGGGCGAAGTCCCAGAGGACGCGGCCGCCGTAGAGCGAGGGCGCCGGGTGCAGGGCGAGCTCGAGCGCGGTCACCACGGCGAAGTCGCCGCCACCGCCGCGCAGGGCCCAGAACAGGTCCGGGTCGGAGGTGGCGGTGACGTGCCGCTCGGTGCCGGTGGCGTCGACGACGTCGAAGGCCAGAACGTTGTCGGAGACCCAGCCGTGCGCGCGGCCGAACCAGCTCAGCCCGCCACCGAGTGCCACGCCGGCGACGCTGACGACCGGCGAGCTGCCGGGCATGCCGGTCAGGCCGTGCGGCGCGGCGGCGGCCTGGAGCCGGCCGGACAGGACCCCGGCGCCGACCCGGGCGCGGCGGGCGACCGGATCGATGTCGACACCGTCAAGACGACGGGTGCGCAGCAGCACGGCACCCGAGGTGTTCCCGGTCGCGCCGTGCCCGCGAGCCTGAGTGGTGACGGTCCGGCCGGTGGCCGCCGCGTGCCGGATCAGTGCGGCGACGTCGGCCGCGTCCGCCGCCTCCACGACCGCGTCGACCGGCTGAGTGATCGCCAGGTTCCACGGCTGGCGGGCGTCGTCGAAGCCGGGCGTGCCGGGCAGGTGGACGGTCCCCCGGACGAGATCTTTCATGGTCATCTCCCCATCAGCCGGTCAGTGGTGCCGGACGGCGCGTCCGGATAGGTCGTCTCGACCGAGGCCTTGAGCCCGGCCAGGGTCTGCCCGGCCAGCTCGCGGCGCCAGGCCAGGTCGGCCCGGTGCATGGCCTGCGAGATCAGGCATGCCTGGCGGTAGTCGGTGGCCGGGTCGGAGCCGGGCCCCTTTTTCAGCAGCTCCGCACAGCGGAACGCCTCGTCGGCCCCCTCGATGGCGACCACGATGTCCAGCAGGGTGATCCGCTCCGGCTCGCGGGCGAGCCGGAAACCCCCGCGCGGGCCGGGCGTCGAGGAGACGATGCCGGCGCGGGCCAGGGCCTGCATCTGCTTGTTGAGGTACGCCGGGGGCAGCTCGTAGAACGCCGCCAGCCTCCCCGTCGGCACCGCCTGGCCGTCGGGCAGCCACGTCAGGTTGAGGCACGTGTGCAGTGCCCACTCGACGCCCTCGCTCATCCTCATATCCTGGACACTACATATCCAGAATAGCCGAGTCCAGTGACCTGGGTCACCGCTCAGGCGGTCGCCTCGGCGTGCACCGTGAACCGGTTGTTGCCGGCCCGCTTGGCCCGGTACATGGCCTGATCGGCGTGCCGCAGCAACTCGGGGGCGTCGCCCGCGCCCGGTGACGCCAGGGCGATGCCCACGCTGCACCCCACCCGGACCCGGCGCCCGTCCACCACGAGATCGCTGTCGAAGGCGTCGATGAGACGTCGCGCCACCGCGATCGCCTCCTCCTCGCCGCCCTGATCGTCGAGGTCGTCCAGCAGGACACCGAACTCGTCGCCCCCGAGCCGGCCCACCAGGTCCGGACGGGGCACCCCGGCCCGGATCATCTCGCTGATCATGCGGAGCACCTGGTCGCCGACCTCGTGCCCGTACGTGTCGTTGACCGGTTTGAACCCGTCGAGGTCGAGGAAGAGCAGGCCGACCCGCCGCCGGCCGGCATCGAGCGCCTCCGCGACCGACCGGCTGAACGCGGTGGCGTTGACCAGGCCGGTAAGCCCGTCGTGGGTCGCGGCGTATGCGATGCGCTCCCGATCGGCGCGATGCTCGGTGATGTCCCGGTGGTGGGCGACGATGCCGCGCACGGCGGGATTGCCGAGCAGGTTGCGTACAGTCGCCTCGTGCCAGCGCCACGCGCCTCCGGCGGTGCGGACCCTCAGTTCGGCGCGGTGGGCCGTGGAGCTGTCGGTGGTCTGGGCGCGCTCCCCGAGCGCCGCGACGGCACCGGCGTCGTCGGGGTGGATGAACTCCGCTATCGGCCGGCCCACGAGCCGTTCCGGCGAATGCCCGATCATCGCTCCGGCAGCCGGGCTGGCGTAGGTGATCTCCCCGTCGCTCGACCAGACCACGATCATGTCGGTTCCGTCGTGCAGGAGCGCCTCCAGACGCTCCTCACTGCGGCGCAGAGCCAGCTCGGCCTCCTCGCTGCGGTGCACGCTCAGGCCGAGGACCCGGCAGGTGGTGACCGTGCCGATGGCGATCAGTGCGGCGGCCCCGTGCACCGCGGGCTGCGGCAGGTACGAGGACACCCAGCCCGCGGCGATGGCGAGCTGGCCGAGGAGAAGCATGGCGGCGCTGGCGAGAGCGGCCGGGCGCCAAGCGCGGGATCCGGACCAGCCCAGGTGCACCGACGCGATCTGCAGGTGCGCGACCGCCAGCACGGGGCCCCAGCCGACCAGGTACATCGTCAGGCTCACCAACAGCAGGTGGACAGCGACACGCGGGGCGACGCGCTGTGTCAGGTCCCCACCGGCGAGGCGGCGCTGCAACCCGGGCTGCTGATAGACCATGCCGGCGAACAGGACGACCGTCAGCAGCCAGAACGGGGCGTGGCCGGCCAGACCCAGGCGATACAGCACGGCTACGACGGCAAGGACCATGATCGGTTCGACACCGTGGCGCAGGTAATCCACCACCCGTGCCCAGCCTGACCGCATGCATGCCTCATCGGCACCCGCTGCGGGCACCTGACCGAACCGGGCTCACGTTCGAGCGAGGTACGCCACCGTCACGGGTACGGCGCGAGTGCCGGCACCACGCTCAGCCACTCCCGTGCCAGCCTCTCGTCGCCGCTCACCTCGGCCGGAATCACCGCCGGGTCCCGGCGGTCGCCGACCAGCCGGCAGAACTCCACCACGTCCACCGACACCTCGGCGTCCGTGTCGAAACCGGCCGGCTCACCGAGCGGCACCGTCCACGTCCCGCCGCCGGGGCCGGTCAGCAGCAGGCGGATCTGGCGGCCGGACGCCTCCGGCAGCCGGTGCGAGGTCACCCTGGGGAGCATGCGGACGGCCAGGTCGGCCATGGGATTAAGGTGCTCGGGCAGCGGCGTGATCGACGGGCTGCTGGTCACGCCCGCGATGTCCTCGGCGTGGATCCACGTCTCGAAGGCGCGGGCGAGCAGCGCGTCCGGGACCGGCATCGTGAAGCCCAGGGTCACCGTCGTGGAGGTGTCCGGGCGGCGCGGCAGGGCACGGCAGACGGCGTCGGCCTGGTCGCGCCAGGTCCGCAGGGTGTCCGACACCGGACGGCTCTGCTCGGCGGCCACCACCGCGGACGTACGGGCCTCGGCGTCCATGTCGGGCCGGACGGGCAGCGAACCGGGCACCCCGAGCGCGTCCGCCACCATCCCGTCGACGGCGATCAGGTGGGCCAGGAGGTCGTGGACGCTCAACTGCTCGTACGCCGCGACCTGCCGCCAGTCGTCGGTGGCCAGGTCGGAGAGCATCAGGTCCAGGGCGGCGACCTGAGCCGCGTACGGTTTCGCGTACCCCGGTGTCTTGAAAGCCGGACGGCGCCGGACCGGCATCTCCGACCGCAACCGGGCAAGAAGGCCCGCCGGAGGTGCGAACAGCAGCTCCTCCGCCGTCGCGCGCAACGTGCGCGCCTCGCCCGCGCAATCCGCGCAGCCCGGCAGATGGCCCTGGACGAGATGCGCCTCCTCCGGCGAGCAGGCGTCCACGGCCCACGCCCCGATGAGCTGGGAGACGGTCTCGTGGTCGGCTGTCATCGTTCCTCTTCAGTCGTGAGCATGCGGGCTCAACGCCACGGTAAGCCTGCGCAGCGCCTCGCGCAGCCTGGACTTGGCGGTGCCCTCCGGCAGGCCCAGCTCGGCGGCGACCTCGCGGTAGGTTCTTCCCTCCAGATAGGCCAGAGTGATCGCGCTGTGCAGCGGCTCCGGCAGGGTTCCCAACGCTACCCTCAGGCGGCGCGTGGTGTCGGCGTCCGTGACCTGGTCACCGACCGGGTCACCGGCGTTCAGCGCGTCCATGCTCAGCTGCGGCTCGCGCGTGCTGCGGCGGTGCGCCTCCTCGCGGCGCACCAGGTCGACCGCCCGCCGGTGGGCGATCATCGCCAGCCAGCCACGGAGGCTCCCCTTGGCCGGGTCGAACGCGAACGGCCGCTGCCAGAAGGAGAGAAACACCTCCTGGGTGACGTCCTCGGCCGCACGATCGTCGCGGGTGACGCGCACGGCAACGGTGTAGACGAGCGCGCTGTAACGCTCGTACACCTCTCCGAAGGCGTCCTCGTCGCCGAAGACGAGGCGATCGCGGAGCCGGCAGTCCACATCGGTGGATCCCTGCTGCACCCGCATACTTTAGGACGTTTCAAGCGTTCATGGGTGTCAATCAGGCGACTTCTGGTTCGGCGACGGCGTCCAGCGCGGCCTCGTCGGCGGGATCCTCCGGTGGCGGCTGCGGGGCATCGCTGAGCTGCTCGCGCAGGTAGTTCCACAGCACCGCGATCAGCGCGGCCACGGGAACGGCGAGCAGGGCGCCGACAATTCCGTACAGGCTGCTGCCCAGCGTCACGGCGAGCAGCACCACGCCGGCGTGCAGGCCCAGGCCACGGCTCTGCACCATCGGCTGGAAGACGTTGCCCTCCAACTGCTGCACGGCGACGATGATCGCCAGCA
Source organism: Actinoplanes sp. NPDC051861 (assembly GCF_040681145.1). Lineage (NCBI taxonomy): Bacteria > Bacillati > Actinomycetota > Actinomycetes > Micromonosporales > Micromonosporaceae > Actinoplanes > Actinoplanes sp. NPDC051861. The sequence continues at coordinate 59,399 of NZ_JBFAYE010000025.1, read as the reverse complement.
CGATGAGCGCGTCGGTCCAGCCGTTCGACACGAGCGCGATCAGGACGGCGACGAAACCGGCGAACAGCGCTCCGACGATCGGCACGAACGCGGCCACGAACGTCAGCACGGCCAGCGGAAGCACGAGCGGCACGCCGACGATCCACAGGCCGATGCCGATCGCCACGGCGTCGAGGAGGCCGACGAACGCTTGGGAACGTACGAAAGCACCCAACGTCTCCCACCCGCGCGCCGCCACGATCGGCACGTCCACGGCGAGGCGCCCGGGCAGCTGGCGCGACAGCCACGGCAGGAACCGCGGCCCGTCCTTCAGGAAGAAGAACATCAGGAACAGCGCCAGAATCGTGGTGACCAGTCCGTTCACGACGGTCGTCACACCGGTCAGGGTGGCCGTGGCGATGCTGCCGACACTGCTCTGGATCCGGTCGATCGCCGCGTTCGAGGCGCTGGTCACCTCCTCGTCGCCGATGTTCAGCGGCGGCCCGGCGGCCCAGTCCCGCACGGTCTGGATACCGTCGGTCACGCCCTTGGCCAGCTCACCGGACTCCGACGCCACCGGCGCCACGATGCCGACCAGGGTGCCCGCCGCCACCAGCAGGAACAGCACGGTCACCACGGACGCGGCCAGCGCGGGCGGCCACCTGTGCTTGCGCAGGAACCGCGCGGCCGGCCAGGTCAGCGTGGTCAGCAGCAGGGCCACCACCAGCGGCCAGATCACCGACCACATCTGACCCAGCAGCCACAGGGCCACCCACGCCATGACCAGCACGAGCAACATCTCCAGCGAGATGATCGCGGCGCTGCGCAGGGCGGACTTCGACTTCCTGGCACTCAGCGTGGGCCCCATGTGATCACCCTAAGTTCCCTCGCCGGGGGTTGCCCGCCCGGGGCCGATTGCATAGAAAGAGATCCATGACAGGCCCGCTGCCCGCGCGCATCTGGAACTACTGGATGGGCGGAACGGACAACTTCCCCGCCGACCGGGCCGCCGGAGACGCGGTGGCCCAGGTGTACCCCGAGATCGTCGACATGGCCCGCGAGTCGCGCGGCTTCCTCACCCGAGCCGTCCGTTACCTGTCCGAGGAGGCCGGCATCCGCCAGTTCCTCGACATCGGAACCGGCCTGCCCACCATGCAGAACACCCACGAGATCGCCTCGTCCGCCCGCGTGGTCTATGTCGACAAGGACCCGCTGGTCCTCTCCTACGCCGCCACCCTGCCGGACCGCGCCACCTTCCTCCTGGCCGACTACCACGACCCCGAACTGATCCTCGCCGAGGCCGCCAAGACCCTCGACTTCGACCGCCCGGTGGCCGTCATGTTCATGGGCGTCCTGGGCTACGAGCCCGATCTCGACGAGGTCCGCTCCATCGTCTCCCGCACCTTCGCGGCCGCGGCGCCGGGCAGCTACCTCGTGCTGTGGGACGGCACGAACACGACGCCGGCGGTGGTGGAGGGGGCTCGGCGCCTCGCTGAGAGCGGCGGGGATCCGTACATCCTGCGCAGCCCGGACGAGATCGGCCTGCTCTTCGGCGGACTCACCCAGGTGGATCCCGGCCTCGTGCCCATCACCAGGTGGCGCGCGGACGCCAAGGCCGTCTTCATCGACGCCTACGGCGCCATCGCCCACTCATGATCCCCGTCAACGGCGCGAGCCGTCCGACAGAACCCTCCCGCCGGCCGAAATGGCGCCTAGCGCACGGCTCAGCCGCGCGAGCCGTGCGACAGAGCCCTCCCGTCGGCCGAGAAGGCGCCTGGCGCACGGCTCACCGCACCGCGCTGGTGGGACACGTCACGGCCGGCGAGGCGCCGTTATGGTGGGGGTGTGTCAGAGCCTGGGGATGTGGCGCCTGAGATCATGGAGCGGCTGCGGCTGATCTGTAGTGGGCTGCCTGACGTGCATGAGCAACCGGGATGGCTCGGCGTGCGCTGGCTGGTCCGGAAGCGGACGGTCGCCCATGTCTACACTCCGGATGTGGGACGGGCGCCTGTCTACGCGCCGTTTCTGGTCGACGGGGAGCCGCCGGCCGTGATGGCGTTTCGCGTGCCTGTCGAGGACCTGCTCGGCCTGACCGCGCCCGGTTTTCCGTACCTGCGGGCCCGCTGGGGCCGGAACGTCGCCGTGGCCGTACTCGGTGACCACACCGACTGGACCGAGATCACGGAGCTCGTCACCGACAGCTACTGCGAGATGGCACCGAAGTTCCTAGCCGCCCAGGTCAGCCGCTGACCACGCGGTTGCGGCCGGCCTCCTTCGCCCGATAGAGCGCGTGGTCCGCCCGCGCCAGCAGCTCGTCCAGGGTGCGATCCTCCGCCTCCAGACGGGTCAACCCCACGCTGATCGTCACCGGCACCGGGCCGGCGGCCGTCAGCACCGGGGACTCCGAGACCGCCTGGCGGATGCGTTCCGCCAGTTCGGCCGCGTGGCCCTCGTGGTCCGGGAGCACGACGGCGAACTCCTCGCCGCCGTAGCGGCCCAGGACGTCCGAGTGGCGCATGCGGCTGCGGATGCGGGCGGCCACCGTGCGGATGACCTCGTCGCCGACGCCGTGGCCGTACGTGTCGTTGATGGACTTGAACTTGTCGATGTCGAGCATGGCGGCGGCGAGCTGGCGCCCGTTGCGGGAGGCGGCCTGGACCAGGGCGCCGGCGATCGCGTAGAAGTGGCGGCGGTTGTGCTGGCCGGTCAGTTCGTCGGTGGTGGCCAGTTCGCGGACGCGGCTGAACAGGCGGGCGTTCTCGTACGCCGACATGCCCTGTGTGGCCAGCGCCGCCGCGACCTGGCGACTGGTGTCGTCCAGGCCGGCACCGCCGAGCAGGATCAGGCCGGCGTTCTCGTCGCGGGCGCGCAGCGGCACCGCGAGCACCGAGGCGGCGCCGTTGAGCAGGCGTTCGCGCAGCGCGGCGGTGGCCGCCGGGTCGAGCAGGGCGGGGGCGGCGGAGTCCACGTCGACCGGTGGCGCGACGCCGCCGACCATCGCGGCGGGTGCGTCGCCGAGCACCTGCAGGACCTCGGAGGTGGGGCTCAGCAGGCAGCCGGCGTCGGCGCCGAGCTGGGTCTGCAGGGTCTCGCCGAGGCGGCGCAGCAGCTGGTCCGGTTCGAGGATCGCGCTGAGCTCGGCGAGGGTGGCCCGCAGCATCTCGGCGAGGGCCTGCTGCTGGCGGGCGGCCTCGACCGCGGAGTGCAGCTGTGCCGCGCGGGCGGTCTCCAGCGACACCGCGACGTGGCTCGTGACCGCGGTGAGCACGGCGACGTCGTCGTCGGTGAAGATGCCTCGGGCGAGGCGGCTGTCCAGGTAGACGACGGCGACCAGACGTCCCTTGAACTGCACCGGCGCGACCAGGATGCTGCGCAGGCCGTGTACGACAGCACTGCGCGAGCCGAGCGCGGCGCCTTGTTCGGTGCCGGTGACCACGAGCGGCTCGCCCGTCTCGGCGACCCGGCGGACGAGCGTGGCGCCGTACGCGGTGGTGTCGCCGAGGTCGCCGTTCGCGTCCCGGCCGGCGTAGCGCACGGGTTCACCGGCGTCGTCGAGCAGGAAGAACAGCGCCCGCTCCGCACCGAGGATCCGCAGCATCTCGTCGAGCGCCACCTGGGCCAGCTGGCGCGGGTCCAGGATGGTCGCGGCGGCCGTGCCGACCTGCTGCAGCGCGTCGAGGTGCCGGTTGCGCCCGGAGGTGGGCCGGCGTTCCGCGACGGTACGCCGATGCGTGCCGGCGCCCTCGTCCACGCCGAACTCCGTACGCGTCTGCCGGCGCCGCTGCTCCCAGCCGTGGAAGACGGCCAGCCCGAGCGCGAACCGCGCCTGCCGGTCCGACTCGTTCGCCATGCCCATCGCCCGGAACGCGCGCGCCCGGATGCGGCACACCTCGTACTGGATGAACGGCGCGTCGATCGCGCGCAGCCGCCGTTCGGCCTCGTCGGCGGTCCTGATGCAGCGCTTGTGGTCGCCCATGACGTAGAACAGCGAGGCCTTCGTGGTCAGGTGCACCGCCTTCAGCAGCGGGGTGCCGCCGACCTTGCCCAGGTCCTTGATCGCCTTGGCGGCGACGGCGAGACGCTCGGCGCGCTCGTCGTCGGCGGCGTAGCGCAGCTGGATCAGCCGGGAGTGCGCCTCGTAGACGTAGATCCACTTGTGCTGCGGCATCAGGTCGGCCGGGCGCAGGCCCAGGCCGTGGAACTCGGCGAGCACCTCCTCCAGCTGCGCGCCGACCTCACCCTGTTCGAGCAGCACGCACGCGGCGGCGGTGAGGATGTTGGCGCGCTGCACCGGGGTGCCGGCGCCCGCGGGGAACGCCTCGCGCAGCCGCTTCAGGGCCGCGGCGGCGTCGCCGAAGCGGCTCTGACCGGCCGGGATCATCACGCTGAGCATGCCGAGCGAGGTACCGAGCGCTTGCTCGGGCTGCTCGATACGCGCCATGCCCCGCTCGTACTCGCGCTCGCTCTCGCCCACGTATCCGCGCAGCAGGAAGCGCAGGCCGAGGGTGGCGTAGCCGGGGATGAGCTGGGCCGGTGAGTACCACCGGACGTTGCGGGTGATCACTTTCTCCCACGCGGTGCCGTCGTCGTAGCCGCCGAACAGCAGCGCCACGCCCCGCAGCCACTCCACATAGGCCACCAGCGCCGGGTCACCGAGCCCGGCGGCGACCTCGGCGGCGCGGTTGAGGCACCGCTCCGAGGTGCCGCGCAGCTTGATCACCGCGGTCACGTAGCCGATCAGCGCATAGATCCGGACGTACTCCGGGCAGGGTCCGATCCGGTTCACCGCGTACAGCGCGCGCATGCTGAGGATGCCGGCTTCGCGCAGGCGCAGTCCGATCCCTGCGGCATAGCCGCCGGCGTCAAGGACGGCGGTGAGTGCGGCGAGCGTTTCGCGCCGCCGGCCCCGTGCGGTTCCAAAACCGATTCGGGTACGCCGAACGAGCCCACCGGCCATCGCGATGCACAGCGTCGACAGGATGACGAGCAGTCCCCGCCCGGGCAGCGGCCGGCGCAGTTCGGCGAGGGCCGACCGCGCCGCCTCCAGGGCGCGCTCGTCGTCCCAGAGCGTGTGGTGCAGCTCGATCCGGGTGGTGAGCAGGCGCGCCCGCCGCAACCGGTCCGGTTCGGCGGCCAGTGCCCGGTCGAGGACCTCGCCGGCCTCGTCGAACCGCCAGGCGCCCAGGTACGCCCGGGCCAGCAGGTGCAGCAGCTCCGTGCTCGGCTCGGGATCGCCGTCGACCGCCTCGGTCAGGTAGTCGATGGCCTCCGCCGCCGCCTGGTCCTGCAGCGCGCGCAGCCCGGCCGCCGCGGCACCGCGCCGCCGGTCCGCGGCCGGGATCAGGTCACCGGCCCGGCGGTGGTGGCGGGCCACCGCGTACGCGTGTCCCTCGTCGCGCAGGTCCTCGGGCAGCGCGTCGAGCGCGCCGGCCAGGGCCGCGTGCAGCCGGCGCAGCTCGCTCTCGCCGATCCGGTCGAGCAGCACGTCGCGCAGTTGCGGGTGGACGAACGCGTACCAGCCGCCCGGCCGGGCCTCCAGCACGTGCCGGTCCACACCGGCGGCGAGCGCGGCCACGACCCGGTCGGGTTCGCCGATGGTGAGCAGCGGCTCGGGCCGGAACCGGACGCCGGCGACCGCGGCCGTGGCGAGGCAGTCCAGCTCCTGGCCGGCGAGCCCGTCGAGGCGGGTGGCGAGCAGCTCGCGCAGGCCGGCGGCGGCGGGCAGCAGATCGGCGCCCGCGGTGTCCAGCCGCCAGGTGCCCCAGAACGGGCTGAGCAGACCGGCGTCGAGCAGCCGCATCAGGTAGCTGACGACGGCGAGCGGCGTCCCGTCGGTACGCGTGGCGATGTGCCGGGACAGCTCGGGGGCGACCGTGGCGCCGGGCAGCCGGGAGCCGATCAGCTCGGCGACCGCCGGGCCGGGCAGCGGGCCGCAGGTCACCTCCAGCGGCGGCGGCCCGCCCAGGCCGTCGGCCGGGTCGGGTGCGCCGTCGGGCGCGGTGAGCAGCAGCAGGATCGGCAGGCCGGGCAGCTCGGGGACGAGCTTGCCGAGCAGCTGCCGGGTGCCGGAGTCGAGCTCCTGCGCGTCGTCGACGACCACGACGAGACCGCCGGCGCGGGTGGCCAGCTCGCCGATGAAGGCGACACCGGCGGCCAGCACGTGCTCCTCACCGCCGGCGGCCGGCGCGGGTGCGTCGGCGGGCAGCGGCACGAGGTCGCCGAAGAGCCGGCCGATCAGGCTGGGCCCGGCGACCGAGACCGATTCGGTGATCTGCTGTTCGACCACGGCACGGCGGGCCGCGGGGAGACGGCGTACGACGGCCAGCCAGCCCTCGACGGCCTCACGGGCGGCGGCGAGCGGTGACTCCTCGTCCGGGCGGCAGGTGGCCCAGAGCACCGGCGCGTCCTCGGCGGTGGCCTGCGACGCCAGTTCGGCGGCGAGTCGCGTACGCCCGGATCCTGGTCCGCCACGGACCACCGCGACGCCGCCCTGCCCGGCCCGCACCCTCTCCCAACGTCGTGCCAGGCGACCGGCCTCGGCGTCGCGGCCGCACAGCGGCCATCCGGTGACCGCGGAGCGCCCGGCAGCCTCGCCACCGGGACAATCGCGCAGGTCGGCCAGGAGCGCCGCGGCGTCCGGATAGCGGTCGTCGGGGTCCTTGGCGAGCAGCCTGTACACCACGGCGGCCAGGGCGGGATCGAGGCCGGGACGCAGCTGTGCCAGGTCGGGCACGGGCGCGGCCAGGTGCAGGCGCAGCAGCTCGCCGACGTCGTCGGCCTCGAACGGCAGCCGGCCGCCCAGGCACTCGAAGAGCACGACGCCGAGCGAGTACAGGTCGGAGCGGCCGTCGACCGGGCGCTTGAGCATGCCGGACTGCTCCGGCGGCGCGTAGAGGAAGGTGCCGACGGCCTCGTCGGACCGGCCGCGCTCGTCGCGGGCCAGCTGGGCCAGACCGAAGTCGATCAGCTTGGCCGGACGGTCGCCGGAGACCATGATGTTGCCGGGCTTGATGTCGCGGTGGACCAGGCCGAGCCGGTGCGCGGCGGCCAGGCCGCGGGCAAGCTGAGCGGCGATCTCGACGACGCGCTCCTGGCTGAGCAGGCCACCGGCGAGCAGGTCGGCGAGCGAGCCGCCGGGCAGGTGCTCGAGCACCAGAGCGGGCGTGCCGTCCAGCTCACCGGCCGCGTGCACGCCGACCACACCGGGGTCGTCGATGCAGGCCAGCAGTGCCGCCTCGCGGTGGAAGGCGGCCCGGATCTCCGGATCCTCCTGCGCGTCACCGAGGGGCCGCTTGACCGCGTACCACTGCTCACCGCGCCGGGCGCGGTGCACCATCGTGAAAGCGCCGCGGCCGATCTCCTCGATGACCTCGAGGTCGGTCAAATCGTTCGTCACTTACACACTCACTCCGCATCCGGCGTCGCTCTGCTGATCGGCTGAGAGCGGGCCGACCTGAACGATCGCACTGCCGGCGAACATCACAGCGAGGTCCGGTGCGGGGATCGGGCGGGCGAAGTGGTAACCCTGGCCGCGGTCGCAGCCGAGGTCGCGCAGCAGATCGGCGTGGTACGCGGTCTCCACCCCCTCGGCAACAGTGGTCAGTCCGAGGCTACGCGCCAGATCGACAATCGTGCGCACCAGCGCGGTCTGCTGCGCGTCCTGGGGACTGTCGCCGTCGCCGGCGGGCATGAACGACCGGTCGATCTTGAGCACGTCGATCGGCAGATCGCGCAGGTACGCCAGTGACGAGTAGCCGGTGCCGAAGTCGTCGATCGCCACGCGTACCCCCTCGGCGCGCAGCGCGGAGAGATGGACCAGCGCCTGCTGGGCGTGCGCCCCGGAGCGCACCAGCACGCCCTCGGTGATCTCCAGCGTCAGCGCGGCGGCCGGCAGCCCGCTGTCGTGCAGCGCGGTGACCACCTTGAGGGTGAAGTTCGGGTCGATCAGCTGGCGCGGGGAGACGTTCACGGTCAGCGTGGTGCCCCACGCGCGGTACCAGGCGGCGGCGTCCAGGCAGGCCTGGCGCAGCACCCACTCGCCGAGCGCGACGATCAGGCCGCTGTCCTCGGCGGCGGGGATGAACTGGTCCGGCCCGACCGGCGCCCGACCTGGCGGCATCCACCGGACGAGAGCCTCGGCCGCGGTGGGCGTCCCGTTCTCCAGCGACACGATCGGCTGGTAGTGCACGGCGAACTCGCCGGCGTCCACAGCGGCGCGCAGGCGCTCCAGCAGGCGGATCCGTTCGGCCTGCTCGTCGCGCATGGCGACCTCGAACAGCGCGGCGCAGTCCTTGCCGGCGGCCTTCGCGGCGTACAGGGCCAGGTCGGCGTCGGCGAGCACCTGGACGGCGTCGGCGCCGGGTTCGATCACGCGTACGCCCACGCTGCCCGTCACGCGCAGCACCTGGTCGCCGGCCGGGACCGGACTGCGCATCGCGCCGACCAGCAGGTCACCACGCTCGACGGCGGTGACGCCGGGGAGCAGCAGCGCGTACTCGTCGCCGCCCAGCCGCGCGGCGACCTCACCCCCGTTTTCGCTCGTGGCCAGCAGGCCGCGCAGCCGGTCGGCGACGGCGATCAGCAGCGCGTCGCCGGTCGGGTGCCCGAGCCGCTCGTTGACGTCCTTGAACCCGTCCAGGTCGAGCAGGAGCAGCAGGCCGCCGCCACTTCCGGCCACCTCGGCGATCAGGTTCTTCATCTCGGCGCGGTTGGGCAGGCCGGTGAGCGCGTCGTGCCGGGCCTGGTGGCTCAGCGACCGCTGCAGTTCGGCCTGCTCGCGCAGCGACGCGCGGAGCCGCGCGGCCCGCCCGTTCGCCAGCCGGGTGCTGTGCGTGGAACGGATGACCAGCAGCACCGCGGTGAGCGCGGTCGCGGTCAGCGAGACGGCCACGTCGAGGAAGTCGAAGTCGTCGCGGGTGCGCCCCACCACGTAGGCGGTCGCGGCCGGGCCGATCAGCACCAGCACCACGTTGAGCAGGACCGTGCGCCACCCCTGGCCGGTCGCCGCGTCCTGAGGGCGGGCCGGGGCACCCGCGGACGGATGCGTCGCCGCGGCGCCGATCAGCACGAGACTGAGCACCCATCCCGTCGCGCTCCACGGCGGCCCGGCCCAGGCGCCACCGTCCGCGACGGAGACGAAATACACCACGTCGGTGCAGGTCTGCACGACAGCGGCGGCGGCAAGCAACAGGTCGGACCCGCTGAGCCTGCGCAGCGTGACCATCAGCCGGGTCACCGCGGCAAGAACAAGAAGATCCAGCCATGGGTACGCGATGACGCTGGTCGCGCCGGGCCACGGTCCGCGGTCGTCGACGTACGGGTCGAACAGCAGCACCCACACGAGGGCCGACCCGGTGCACAGCACGATCCCGGCCTCGGTCATCCCGGACCAGAACGTGCGCAGCCGTCCCTGCGTCAGGCCGAACAGACCCGCCATGACCAGCACGTACTGGCTCAGGTAGACGACGTCGACCCACGACATCCGCAGGGCGATCGACCGTCCGGTGGCGAGGTCGGCCGCCCAGACCGCGTTGGCCACCGCGGAGCCGACCATGGCGGCCGCGATCGCCCACCACGGCCACCGCCGGGACGGCCGGTGCAGCCGGATCCCGGCGGCGACGCCGAGCAGCGCGGTGCCGGCGGCGGCGATGTACGCGATCTGCCGCCCCAGATCGCCCAGCAGTGGTGCGACGATCGCGACCACCAGGCCGATGAGCACACACCAGGCCCAGGCACGGGGGCGCCACCCGGGCACCACCGTCTCCTCCGACAACCGGTACACCGGCGAGCCCTTCCGTCGTCCTGTCTGGCAGGCTCACCATGACGGGCGTGGGGTGCCGGACGGTTGCCTAAACCGAGGCGGCCAGTTGTTTCAACTTGTCGGCGGCGCCATCGGTCACCGGGTCGCCGTGACCGGGCAGGATCACCTTGACGTCGAGGCCGGCCATCTTCTTCACCGACGAGGCGGCCAGTTGCAGGTTGGCCGTGTACTCCGGGGCCGACCCCTCGAGGCCGTTCTGGTTGCGCAGCGCGTCGCCGGCCACCAGGACGCCGGTCGACGGCTCGAAGATCGAGATGTGCCCGAGAGTGTGCCCGGGCGTGCCGACGATCCGTACCCCGAAGACCTCGTCGCCGTCCTTCAGCGCGGTCAGCGGCTTGTCGGACAGAATGCCGGAGACGTCCGCGTCCCCCGCGTACAGCTTCGCGCTGACCAGTGGCGACACCCCCGCGAGGCCGCCGGCGTGGTCGTCGTGCAGGTGGGTCAGGATGACGTGCTTGACGGTGGACCAGTCGCTGCCCGCCGCCTTGAGCGCGTCACCGATGCCGGTCTCCGAACCCGGCGTCCCGGTGTCGACGATCAGCGACTCCTTTCCGCGGATCAGCAGGTACGCGGAGACGTACGACAGGTTCACCCGCTGCCAGTCACCGAGCGACCCCTGGACGGCGGAGGTCGCCGGAGCGGGTGCGGAGGCTCCGGTGGACGGCGACGACTCCGAGGTGGAACAGCCGGTCAGGGTATTGAGGACGGTCACGCCGAGAGCGCCGGATCCCGCGGTGAAGAGCAGTCTGCGGCTCAGTCTGAAATCACTCATGACTCATCCTTAGCGCAGATCAGCGCCGCCATGGGCGAAGACACAGATCGATCATTCGAATCTGCCGGTCCGGCTCGGCGAGATCGGAGCCCATGATCGCGTGCACCTGCTGGCCGACCGCGATGGACAGAAGCACGTCGATGACATCCTCGAGCGGGATGCCCGGGTCCAGCCCGCCGTCGGCGACCTCGTCGGTGAGGTGCGCCCGCAGCAGCTCGTGCCAGTGCTCGTCCACGTCGGCGCGGGTCGCGGCGATCTTGTCGTTGGCGGCGAGACGGCCCCAGAAGCCGACCACCACGTACGCCTCGTCGACGGTCTCCTTCACCAGCGGCAGGATCTCGCGGAGCATCGCGTAGACCGCGTCGAGGCCACGCAGGTCGGCGGTGGCGGCGGCGATCCGCGTGTTGGTCCGCTCGGTTATCCGCTGGTAGGCGCCGGCGGCGACCGCGTCGTACCCGTCGAAGTAATGCCACAGGGCGCCGGTGCCGACGCCCAGCTCAGCGGCGATGGCGCGGCTCGTCGCCGCCGGCAGCCCGTCCCGTGCGACGACGGTGAGATACGCCTCGACGATCTCGTCCCGCCGCTGGTCGTGATCGACGATCTTCGGCACTGTTCCCCCTCCAGACCTGCCGGAATGCTACCCATCCCGGTCGATGGACGGTCGGACACCTGACATCAGTCGTCCCCCGGACGGGACAGACGGGGAGCGCCGCGAGGAGGATAATGGAACAGGTGTTCGAATGGGGGGTGGACGATGACGCTGACCTCGCCGCTGGATCCGGCGGCCGGGCTGCGGCCCGGCGATGACCTTGAAGAGACGGTGATCGCCCAGGTCACCGCCCTGACGTCGGCCGTGCTGAGGCAGTGCCCGCCGCCGGTCGTGGCCGGTGTGCCGGCGCTGGACGACGTGCTGGACCGGGTGCGGGACCTGTGGTGGCAGCGCCTGAGCGCGGCGGAGCGGCTCGCCGTGCACGTGGCCGCCCTGCACCGCTCGCCGCGCCCGACGGCCGTGTCCGAAGTGGTCACGGCCTGCCGCCTGGCGGGCGACAGCGGACGCCCGGTGTGCGTGCCCGAGTTCACGTCGATGACCCTCGGCTCGGTGAAGCCCGGCCCGCGCGGCGTCTGGTCCGCCCACGTCGGCACGAGGCCGTACGGGTTCGGCCACATCGGCGACTACGGCAGCGTCCGTGCGGCGAACGCCGCGGTCTGGGACACCATCGAGATCAACCGGGAAACCCTGCGCGACCGGATGCGCGCCGCGTCGCCGCTGCTCGCGGCCCTGGCCGGCCGAGCCTGGGAGGAGCCACAGGTCAGCGTCTGGGCGAGCGCGGCGCAGCGGGACGCGGACGACCCGGAGATGGTGACCATGCACCAGATCGCCCACCGCGCACGGGTCACCGTCACACGTGCCGACACCTGGCGGGCCGAGCACGCCGCGTTCCCGCCCCCGGAGGCCGGGACCTCGTTGTGGTTCTGGCCCCTGGTGCGGCACTGGCTGTCCGGCACGGGGCGGCTGCCACCGGAGGGGCCGGCGGCGGACCGCCCGCTCCTCCCCCGCGACACGGACTACTGACGCCACCGGCCGCCGCGTTCGGCCGCGCCGGGAGGGCTGGTCAAGGCGTCAGGATCGCCCAGCTGTGGGCGGGGACCTCGAGGCCCCGCAGCGGCGCGGAGGACTCCGCCACGGTCAGGCCGGAGGTGTCGATCGGGAACGTGTAAGGGTCGTCGCCGACGTTCAGGAGGGTGACCACCCGGTTCGAGGCGTCGGAGGAGACGAGGGCGGCGGCCTCGTTGGTCAGGTGGGCAGCCTCGGTGCGTGCCCGCACCAGCCACGGGTGGCGCCGCCGCAGGCCGATCAGGCGGCGGTGCAGGTGGTACACCGGCCAGCCGTACTGTGCGAGCTCGGCCGGCCTCGCCGGGTACTCCGGGCGGACCGCGTCGTCGCCGCCAGGCCGGTCCTCCTTGACGCCGCGGAACGCCTGCTCGTCGCCGTAGTAGACGCTCGGCACCCCACCGGTGGTGAACAGCACGGCCAGGGCGTGCCCGAGGTGGCGCTCGTCGTCGAGGCGGCTGGCCAGCCGGGTGACGTCGTGGTTGCCGGCGAAGGTCAGCGGCGTACCGGCCGCGAGGACGTCGCCGTGGCGTTGCAGCGCCCAGGACAGCTCGAAGAGGTTCCGGTCGTTGAGGCTGCTCCAGAGGGCTTTCCACAGTTCGTACTGGGTGATCCCGTCGAGCGTGCTCTCGCGCAGGTAACCGGTGTAGTCGCCGTGGATCACCTCACCGGCGAACCAGGCGTCCGGGTGCTCGGCGCGGACCCTCCTCAGGGCGGCGCGCCAGAAGTCGGGGCGGATCGCGTACGCGGCGTCGAGCCGCCACCCGTCTGCGCCCCGGTCCAGCCAGTGGTTCATCACCCGGACGACGTGGTCGAGCACGGCGGGTTCGTCCAGGTTCAGCTCCGGCAGGCCGGCGTGGCCCTCGAAGACCAGCACGTCACCGGCGTCGTTGCGGCGGTACCACGTTGCCGGGTCGGGCACCGGGAAACCGCGCCCGACGTGGTTGAACACGCCGTCGAGCAGCACACGCATCCCGCGGTCGCGGCAGGCGGCGATCAGCTTGTCGAAGTCGGCGTCGTCACCGAGGCGCGGGTCGATCCGGAAGTGGTCGACGGTGTCGTACCCGTGTGACTCGGCGGCGAAGACCGGGCCGAGCTGAAGCCCGTTCGCGCCGAGCTCGATCGCGTAGTCCAGCCAGTCCACCAAGCGGGTCAGCCGATGCCCGGGGCCGGAGCCGAGCGCCCCGGTGAAGCCGAGCGGGTAGACGTGCCACCAGATCGCGTGGTCGATCCAAGAGGTGTTCATCGCACCCCAGGCTAGCGCCGCAGCGCCGGAGGTAGCTGGCGCCGGGAGGTCACGTCGAGCTTCTGGAACACCTTCCGCAGGTGGTGATCGACCGTGTTCGCGCTGAGGAACAGCTGCGCGGCGATCTCACCGTTCGTGGCGCCGTCCGCGGCCAGGCGCGCGATCGCCGTCTCCTGCGGGGTGAGGCGCGCGCCGGTGCCTCGGCGCCCGGCCGCGGCGTCGAGCTCCTGCGCGGCGCGTGCGGCGAACCCGGCAGCACCCATCCGCTCGAACATCGCCAGCGCGGTGCTCAACTCGGCGCGGGCGTCCCGGCGGCGGCGCTGACGGCGCAGCCACTCGCCGTGGAGCAGGTGCGCGCGAGCGAGATCGGCCCTGGCCGGGGTGCCGGACAGGAGCGTGATCGCCCGCTGGTACAGCGTCTCGGCCCCGGCGGCGGGTGCGAGCAGTGCTCGGGAGCGGGCGAGCACGCCGAGCGCCCAGTCGGTCCCGGCGGGGTGCGCCCGCTCGGTGAGCGTGGCCAGCGACCCGGTGGCGAGCACCCGGTCGCCGCCGCGGACCGCGGCCTCGACCAGGTCGGCCAGGATCTGTGGGTGGAGGCCGAGGGGGTCGCTGTCGAGGACTTCGCGGGCGGCGGTGCGGGCGCGGGCGTAGTCGCCTCGGCCGAGCGCGAGGACGACGTGGCTGACCGGGTCGAACGGTGTCTCCGGCGGTTCGCCGCCGCGCCAGGCGGTCAGCTCCGGGAACGGGTGGGCGGGGATGCCGATCGTGGTCCGGATCCGGTCGTGCTCGGCGAGGAGGCGCTCGGCGGTGGCGGTCTCACCGAGGCGGGTCTCCAGGGTGGCGGCGCCGTGGAGTGCGGTGGTCAGGTGCCAGAGAGCGCCGGTTCGGCGGGCGGTGGTGATCGCCTGCTGCCACAGGGCACGGGTCGCCTCGGGATCCCAGAGCAGGGAGCTGAGGGCGGTGGCGATCAGATGCCACTCCGGCGGAGTTCCGGGGTTGAGCAGGTCGTGGACGGTGCGGCGGATCAGCGGGACGGCGGCCTCATGTCCCGAGACGGCGAGCGTGGCGAAGGCGTTCAGCTGCTGTCCGGGAATGGTCGGGTCGGCGCCGAGGGTGGCGGCCAGGCCGGCGATCTCGGCGGGGACGGTGTGAGGCATCCGGGGGACAGCGCGGAGGGCGTGCTCGGCGGCGTCCAGGAGGGCCACGCGAGCCAGTCGCCGGTCACTGTGGATCAGCGCGCGGGCGGCCTCGAGCAGGGCGTTCGGGTCGGTTCGCCCGAGGATCAGGTGCGCTTTCAACCGTACGATATCGGTCTTTGGCCCTGCCACCGCCGTGCTCTCGGCCAGCCGCAAAGCTCGTGGCGCTGCTCCCGTGGGAATTGCGGCTGTGGCCGCGGCTAACAATCGATCCGCCTTGAGCTGGTCGTTCGTGGTGAGTTCGGCCGCGCGGGTGAGGAAGACGACACGGGCCGGCAGGCCGTCACGCGCCGTGGCCAGGTCAGCGGCGCGTTCCAGTTCGTCGGCGATCGCGTCGTCGGTGCCCAGGCACGACGCGGCCCGGTGCCAGGCGCGGAGATCGGCGGCGGAAGTCACGTCGGCCAGGACGGCGTGCGCCTGACGGCGTTCGGCACCGGTCGCGCTGCTGTAGACGGCGGCTCGGGCCATCCGTTCGACGGCGGTGGTGCCGGTCAGGCCTGGCTCTTCCGCGGCCGCTTCCAGCAGGAGTCGCCGGCGGGTGGTTTCGGGGAGTTGGTGCAGGTGGTGGGCGGCGAGGCGACTGTCGATCGGGAGCGGGTCGGGCAGGGTGCGGGCGCCGGTCAAGTGGTCGGCGGAGAGTTCGCGGGTCAGGTTCAACAGGGCCCGCGGGTTGCCGCCGGTCGCCGTGACCAGGCGAGCGACGACCATGTGGTCCAGAGGACAGGTGGTTGCTTCGCGCAGCAGGCGGGTCGCGGCGGGGGTCGTGAGACCCGTGACCTCCAATGAGGGGAGGTCGGGAAGTTCGTCGCGGGTGGCGAGCAGGAGACCGATGGCCGGATCCTCGCGGGCCGCGAGGGTGAGGGTGGTCAGGGTCTGGCTGTCGATCCAGTGTGCGTCGTCGACACAGCACATCAGTGGCGTGCCGGCGCGGGACAGTGCGGCGGCGGTGGCCAGGGCTACCAGGTGCGGGTCGACGGGTGGGCCATCGGAGAGACCGCAGGCGACCAGAAGGGCGCGGGGGGCCTCGGCCAGGAACGGCAGCAGCAGGCGGTGCAGTGCGGCGTACGGGAAACCGGCCTCGGCGGCCACGCCCTCGATCCGGATCGTGCGCTCACCGCGGACAGCATGGTTCAGCAGGGCGGTCTTGCCCACTCCCGGTTCGCCCCGCAGCACCAGCACCCCGCCGCGTCCGCCACGCAGAGCTCCGGTGAACTCCCGAAGCCTGCGGCACTCCGCGGCTCTCCCCCTGAGACCCATGACTGGCCGGAACCGTATCCATCGACCGGCGGGGAGACGGCTGCTGTGCGTGCACGATCAACGGCTGTCAGTGCATGGTGTCGCTCTCCCGTGCCTCGGCTGACGTGCGGCGGAACTGGCCGGGGGTGGTGCCGTACCGGGCCTGGAAGCGGCGGGTGAAGTGGGTGGGGTCGCGGAAGCCCCAGGAGCGGGCGATCGCGGCGATCGGGCGAGGGCGGGCGGCCGTGCGGAGCAGTTCGTGGCGGGCGCCGCGGAGGCGCTCGCTGATGATCCACTGTTCGAGGCTCAGGTCGGCCTGAGCGCAGAGCTTGTAGAGGTGCCGCAGCGAGATGTTGTGCGCGGCGGCGATCGTCGCGGGGCTCAGGCCCGGGTCGGTCAGGTGGTTGCGGACATAGGCGCGTACCCGGGTGAGCAGCGTGTCGGCGAGCGCTTGCCGGGTGTGCGGCCCGGCGCGGCCGACCGAGGCGAGCAGGGCGCGGCACAGGTCGATGGTGGCGGCGGCGACCGTGGCGGCGGCCGGGTCGGTGGTGATGCGGGCCGGGTCGCGGGCGAGCTGTCCGATGTGGCTGGTGACGAGGCGGTACAGCGGGCTGGCGTGCAGGTTCCCGAGAGCCGGGCGGATGACGTCGACGGGCAGGCCGAGGCGGTCGAGGGGGATCTGGACACAACCGGCCGCGCCGTCGCCGGACCAGCAGTAGTCGTACGAGCCGGACAGGTCGACGCCGAGCAGCTCACCCGGTGGCGTCAGCTCGCGGCGGTCACCCTGCTCCAGCCGCCCGGTGCCGCGCTGCTGCACGGAGAGCGCGATCACCGGCATGGCGTCCTGGCGGGCGAGCTTGGCGGTGCGCACCAGCCGGATCCCGGACGAGCGCTGCGTGAACACGTTCGCGTCGCCGAGGTCCCAGACCTCCATCCGCGCGTACACCGGCCCGCCCGGGTTCTCGTGGACCACGTGGCAGGGCGCGGACGCGTACATCATGGCGGTGTGCACGGCCTCCACACGCTCATGCACCGGGATTCCCGCGGTGTCCAGGACGAAGGCCATGCCATCACTGTCTCAGGCCGCACAGTGCGGGCACCTGGTGGGACAGGGCGTGACCGCCGGGGTCAGCCGGCCACGGCTGGGACGCGGGTTGTCAGGGGGGCGCCCAGGGCGGCTCGGTAGTGGTTGATGAGTTCGTCGCCGATGGCGGACCAGCTTCGGCCCTCGACCGCGGCTCGGGCGGCGACGCCGAAGTCCTGGCGGAGGGGTGGGTTCGCGGCCAGGTGGGCGATCGCGGCCGTGAAGTCCGCGCCGCTGTGCGGGGGGACCAGATAACCCGTGCGGCCGTGCGAGACCAGGTCCAGCGGGCCGCCGGACGCGGGGGCCACGACCGGCAGGCCGGACGCCATGGCTTCCTGGACGGCCTGTCCGAAGGTCTCGTACGGGCCGGTGTGGGCGAAGACGTCGAGACTGGCGTAGATGCGGGCCAGCTGGGCGCCGTGGCGGGCGCCCAGGAACACCGCCGTGGGGAGGGCCTTGCGGAGGGCGGGTGCGGCGGGGCCGGAGCCGACGACGACCAGGCGGACGCCGGGAAGGCGGGCGGCGCCGGCCAGCAGGTCCACCTCTTTCTCGACCGCCAGGCGGCCGACGAAGCCGACCAGGACCTCGCCGCCGGGGGCCAGGGCCCGGCGGATGCCGGTGCTGCGGCGGGCCGGGTGGAAGCGGACGTCGTCCACACCGCGGCGCCACAGATGGAGGCGGCGGACGCCGTGGGAGGCGAGGGCGGCAATGGATTCGGTGGAGGGAGCGAGCGTACGCGAAGCCGAGTTGTGCACAGTCCGGATCCACCGCCACGCCATGCGCTCGGTGAGCCGGACGCGGTACGCGCGGGCGTACGCGGCCACATCGGTCTGGTAGACCGCGACCGACGGCAGCCCGAGTGAGCGGGCACTGGCCTGTGCCCACGCGCCCAGCACGAACGGACTGGCCAGATGGACCACGTCCGCGTCGTGGCGGCGGATCGCCGCGTGCAGGGCCGGGGCGGGCAGGCCGAGTCGCAGCTGCGGGTAACCGGGCATGGGCAGGGACCGGATGCGCACCACGGGGTACGGCAGTGATCCCACCGGCCGGCTGCCGGCGGGCGGTTCGGGTGCGACCACCAGCGGGTCGTGGCCGGTACGCGCCAGGTGCTCGGCCATACGCACGACCGAGTTGGCGACTCCGTTGACGTCGGGCAGGAAGGACTCTGTGACCAGCGCGATGCGCATGAACACAGGGGAATGCCGGGGCCGATCGGCGGGGCGACACCGCTGTGGCCGGGAGCGGAACGATCGGCGAATCGTTAGTTCTTGCGCATGGTGACCGCCAGCAGCGCCGCCGACAGCAGCTGCACGACCGCGACCACCACGGCCAGCGCGGTGATCGACCAGCCGTAGAGGCCGCCCGCGAGTGCGCCGCCGACGAGGGCCGCGCCGCCCTGGAACGCCGCGAAGACCCCGTACGCGGTGGCCCGCCGGTGGCCCGGGACAAGATCGGCGACGAGTGCCTTCACGGTCGAGTCCTGCACTCCCACGGCGACGCCCCAGAGCATCGTTCCGGCAATGATCGCGGGGACACTGCCGGACAGGGCGAGGGCCGGTGTGGCGGCGGCCAGGACGGGGAGGGCGTAGAGGACGCGGGCGCCCGAGCGGTCGTACACATGGCCGGTGACCAGCGCCCCGATCGCCTCGGCCGCCATCGCCGCCGCGTAGAGCAGCGGGATCGCGGCCAGCGTGATGCCGCCGGCGGAACTCGCGTGGTACGAGATCAGGCCGAACGTGACCAGCCCGGCCGTGGCCGCCGCTGCCGACGCGGCGAACCAGTAGAAGCGGCGGGGCAGCCCGCCGGTGTCCGGCACCGCCGTGGCGGGCGAGGAGCGGACGGGCGCCGGGAAGCGCCGCCGCAGCCACACCAGCAGCACCATCGCCACGGCGCCGGGGATCGCGAGGGAGGCGAGCGCGGGCCAGACCGTCCCGGCGGCCGCCACCAGGGCGGCGACCAGCAGCGGGCCGGCGAACGCGCCGATCTGGTCGAGGGCCTTGTGCACGGCGAACCCCCGGCCCCGGCCGACCGCGCCGGCGGCCTCGGCGAGCAGCGCGGACTTGGCGGGACTGCGGACGGCCTTGCCGACCCGCTCGGCGACGATCAGGAAGGCCGCCACGGCGAGACCGGCACCGCCCAGAAGCGGCGCGACGGCCAGGAGGGGCACGCAGACGGCGGTCATCGCGTACCCGAAGATCGTGAGCGCCCAGTAGCGCCCGGTCCGGTCCGCGAAGGGACCGGAGAACAGTCGCAGCAGCAGGGCCGCGGCCTCGCCGGCCCCACTGATCAGGCCGACCGCGAGTGCGGACGCGCCGAGTGCGGCCAGCAGCGGTCCGGTCACCGAGCGGGCGCCCTCGTACACCATGTCGGCGGCGAGGCTGACCATCCCGAATCCGGCGATCGCGCGCCACGGGCTCAACGGATTGATCTTCGAAAGCTGCTCGGTCACGTGATCGAGCACATCATCCCGTCCGTAGTGCATGTTTGACGGCCCCCCGGACAAGGAAGACATCCCCGCATGCACCCGCAGCCCCCACGCCGCACCACCCACGCGTACGGAACTCCCCGTAACCATCTCGTCTACGACCGCTGGGGAAGCTTCGGCCGCCCGGTGGTCCTGCTGCACGGCCTGCTCTACGACCGGACGATGTGGTGGCCGGTCGCGGCCGACCTGGCGCTGAGCAGCTCGTGCAGCGTGATCGCGGTGGACCTGCCCGGTCACGGTCAGTCAGCGCCGCGCGGCGACTACGACCTCGACGCGCTCACCCAGGATCTCGCCGTCCTGATCGCCGGGCTCGACCTGCACCGGGCTCCGGTGGTGGTCGGGCACGCCGAGTCGGCACTGCTCGCCGACGGGTTCGCCGCCTCGTACGCGACCCGGGCGGTGCTCACCTTCGACGAGCCTGTCGAGGAGCCGTCCGACTGTGTCGACCAGCATCTGGCCGCGGCCGACCTGGGTGCGATCCCGGATGCTTACCGTCAGTTCGCGGTGGCGCGCCGGGATGCGGGGCTGCTCCGCGCGTACCGTTGCTGGTTCTCCGCGAAAGCGCGGCCGCACCGGGTCTCCCCGACGCGGCCCCGCTCGGGTTTCCCGCACCTGCGTGCGCCGGCGTCCTTCGCCGCAACCCTGCGTGATCTTCTGTAGCGCCGTTCAGTGATGCCGGTGATGCCGGCGTGGTGGTAGCAGCGCGGCACTGCTGATCAGCATGCAGACGATCAGCATGGTGCCGACCAGGATGTCGATCATCATGCCCCGACCCTCCTTGACCAGCTATTCCATCCCCTCACCGTCCTCCGCGGGCAGCCGCGAGTCAACCAGAATCGGGTTTATCGCGCGATTGGGATAGCTGGCCGGGGCGGAGGTGCCTAAGCTGCCCGGTGAGGGGAGTACCTCCGAAGAAGCGTGGCGGTCACCACGGGCGCGCCGAACGTGCCCCCGTCCGTTCACCCGCGGATTCTGATCAGGGGTGAGGGAGACCTCGGACAGTGACACGTGTCCGAGGAGGCCCGCTTGAACTCGATCGCCACCACGCAACTCTGGACGATCACCATCGTCGTGCTGCTCGCCCTGCTGGCCGCCGACTTCGCCGTGACGCGGCGACCGCATGAGGTCGCGATGCGCGAGGCGGTCGGCTGGTCACTCTTCTATCTCGCGCTTCCGGCCGCGTTCGGGGTGCTCATCCTTCAGGTGTACGGGCGGACGCCGGCGATGGAGTTCTTCACCGGGTACGTCGTCGAGAAGTCACTGTCGGTCGACAACCTGTTCGTCTTCATGCTCCTGCTCGCGGCGTTCGCGGTGCCGGCGGCACTGGCCCAGCGCGTGCTGCTCTACGGCATCGCCGGCGCCCTGGTCCTGCGAGCGATCTTCATCGCGGCGGGTGCGGCGGTGCTGCGGACCGGAGCGTGGGCGTTCCTGCTGTTCGGGGCGGCACTGCTGGCCACCGCGGTCAAGGTGCTGCGCGACGCGATGCGCGACGAGCAGTACCACGTCGACATCGACAGCATGCGCAGCGTCCGGTTGTTGCGCCGGATCATGCCGGTGACCGCTACCTACCAGGGCGGCAGGTTGCTCGTGCGGCAGGACGGCCGGCACGCGCTCACGCCACTCGCGCTGGTCGTGGTCGCGGTGTTCATGACCGACATCGTCTTCGCCGTCGACTCGGTGCCCGCGGTGTACGGCGTGACCGAGGACCCGTACCTGGTCTTCGCCACCAACGCGTTCGCCCTGCTGGGTCTCCGCGCGCTGTACTTCGTCCTGCACAACGTCCTGGACAAGCTGCGGCACCTGGACTACGGGCTGGCGATCATCCTGGCCTTCATCGGGGTGAAGCTGCTGCTGCACTGGGCGCACAAGCTGTGGGAGCAGGTGCCGGACATCCCGACCGAGCTGTCCCTCGCCGTCATCGCCGCCACCCTGGCCACGGTGACCGTCACCAGCCTGGTAGCCAACCGCCGGGAGACCGCGGACGTCACCTGAGAAGTGGCTCAGCCCTCGTCCGGCCGGCCGGCCTGCAGGAGGGCGGTAGCGAGGTTGTCCCGCGTGAGCAGGGTGTAGGGGTGGTCCTCGCCGAGCAGCCGCCGCTGGTCGGCGAGGACCTGCTCCAACCCGCTGATCGCCTCGTCCAGCCGCCCCGCCGCCTGCAAGGCGGCGGCGAGATTGTTCCGCGTGAGCAGGGTGGGGGGATGCTCGTCGCCGAGCAGCCGCCGTTGGCCGGCGAGCACCTGCTCGAACCCTCTGATCGCCTCCTCCAGCCGCCCCGCGTCGTAGTACGCGACTGCGAGATTGTTCCGCGTGCCCAGGGTGTCCGGGTCGTCGTCGCCCAGCAGCCGCCGCTGGTCAGCGAGCACCTGCTCGAACCCTCTGACCGCCTCCCCCAGCTGCCCCGACTCGCGGTAGGCGATAGCAAGTTGGTTTCGGGCGATCAGGACGTTCGGGTGGTCGTCGCCCAGCAACCGCCGAGCGTCGGCCAGCACCTGCTCGAACTCGCTGATCGCCTCGTCCGGCCGCCCCGACTCGCGGTAGGCGATCGCGAGACTGTGCCGCGTCATCAGGGTGCCCGGATGGTCCTCGCCCAGCAGCCGCCGCATGCCGGCGAGCACCTGCTCGAACTCGCTGATCGCCGTATGAACCTGGCCCTGGAAGTGCCGGAACGTAGCTGCCCTGGCCACCACATGGAGAACATCGGTGATCCGGTGGTCGTCGGGGAGGTTGGTGGTGAACGCGTCGATGTGGGGAAGGAGCATCGTCCATCGTGGCCAGCCCTGCACGTTGTTCATCGGATCGTCCGGGATCGCACTGTTGAGCAGCCCGGCCGTCTGCTGCTGCACCTCTTCCACGGCTCCGGTCTGCTGCTGGTGGTGCCGTGTCACAGCCTGGACCAGCCGGTGCACGCTCACCATCCGACCGGGCCGGCTGATCATGCTGTAGGAGGCCAGCAGAGCGAGAGCGTCATCGACATCGGCCGGGTCGTCGGCCAGCGGCGTCAACACGTCGTCTGGCAGATCGTCGGGAGCCAGCCAGGCCAGCACGTCCAGCACCCGCCCGGCCAGCGGACTCGACTCGACGATCGCGGACATGGTCAGCGTCCACACCGAAGCCACCGCCCGGCCGTCGTCCCCGCCGAACCCGCTGGTGGCGGCCACGCGCGCGAACTGCCCGGCCAGCAGGCTGCGGTAGTCGTCGAAACTCATCGCCGCGTGCTGACTGACGTAAGCAGCGGCCTGCTCCAACGCCAGCGGCAGATCACCCAGATCAGCCGCCAGCCGACCGGCACCCGCACTGTCATCGGACCGGCCGGTCAGCCGGGTCAACAGCTGTATCGACGCCGGCCGGGCGAGCACCCCGAGCCGCAACGGCGTCAATCCCAACACCGCCCACCGAGCCGCACCCAGGTCCCGCCGCGTGGTCACCAGCACCTGGCCGTTGCCACCGACGACACCCAGCAGCTCGCTGATGTCGCCGACGTCCTCGACGTTGTCCAGCACCAGCAACCAGCCGGTGTGCGACTGCAGCCAGCCCACCGCCCACGCCCGCGCGTCAGCCAGCATCGTCACCGGATGCAACCGGCCTGTCAGCGCGGCAAGCCCCAAACCCACGTTCTCATCACTGTCCGCGGTGATCCACCACACCAGCGAATACCGCGGCAGGTACGCGCGGGCGTAGTGATTGACCAGCTCGCTCTTACCGATCCCACCCAGACCGTGCACGGCGCCGGCCTGCCCGACCACCACACCCACGTCATCGCCGCTCAGCTGCCCGGCAAGCTCCCCCAGATCCCGGCCCAGGAACACCCGGGACGCCCGCGGCAGGTTGTGCACCACGCCGCCTCCGGTCGTCTGTGGCGGCGGCACCCCGGCCGGGTCCACAAAGACGTTGTTCTGGATGCCGCCCGGGCCGACCTGCACTCCCTGTCCACCGGGCACCTCGACCCGGTAGCGGTCGCCACCTGCGGCACCGGCATCGACCACGGGTGATCAACTCCCTGCGCAACGTCACCGGCGGGCCCACCAGAATGCCGTACGACAGCAGGAGCAGACAAGCGGCCGCAACCGCTTCGTCAGCGGCTGACCATGTCCGCGTCGCTGAAGCGGCGGCGGATGCGGGTGATCGCGTCGTGGACCATGGCCACCGCTGGGCGGGCTCGCGTCAGTGAGGCCACCGCGGACTCCAGGTCGCCGGCGCGGGCGTCGGTCTCCAGCCGGTCGCACGCGTCGGTGGCCGCGACCGCGCCGAGGTTCGCCATGATGCCCTTGAGCTGGTGTGCCTCGGCGTGCAGTGCGGCGGCGTCCTCGTCGGCGAGCGCCTGCGCCATCCGGTCCAGGTGCTGCGGAATCTTCGCCGCCAGCGAGCCGAGCAGCCCGTTGAGAGCGCCCGCGGTGGCGACCGGGTCGGGGCCGCGCAGCTGGTCGAGACGCTGCTCGATCTCGGCCGTCACCGATGCCAGGTCCGGCACCGGCAGCCGGTTGCCCCACTGCTGGAGCACCCGCGCGACGTCACCCGGGATGAGCGGCTTGGCGATGTGGCCGTCCATGCCGGCGGCCAGGCAGCGGGCCCGGTCCTCCGGCAGGGCGCTCGCGGTGAGCGCGATGATCGGCACGTGGTGGCCGGGCGGCTCGCGGCGCCGGATCTCCTCGGTGGCGGCGTACCCGTCCATCTCCGGCATCAGGCAGTCCATGAAGATCGCCTGATACTCCTGCCGGGTCGCCAGGTCCACCGCCTCGACGCCGTTGACCGCGACGTCGGCGCTGTAGCCGAGGTTGGCCAGGATGCCCAGCGCCACCGTACGGTTGATCTCGTTGTCCTCGACCAGCAGAAGGTGGCCCAGGCCCAGCGGCGTCGCCGCGGTGGTGCCGATGACCTGGTCCTCGGCCCGGCCGGTGAGCGCGCCGACCAGCGCGTCGTAGAGCTGCGACTGCCGCAGCGGCTTGGCGAACGCGGCGGAGAACCGGCCCGGGTCGGGTTCCACCGGCAGGTGGTGCGCGTCCGTGGCGAGCAGGATGGTCTTGGGCGGCGGGCAGCCCTCCGGCGCGAAGGTCAGCCGGGTCAGCTCGATGCCGTCGCCACGCGCGGTGCCGATGTCGACGATGACCAGGTCGACCGGCCGGCCGGCCGCGGCAGCCTCGCGCAGCGCCTCCGCCGCGCTGGCCGTGTCCACGGCGCCGGCGGCCTGCATCGACCAGGCGGTGAGCTGCTCGGTGAGCACGTCGCGGTCGTTCTCGTCACGGTCGACGATGAGCACCCGCAGGCCGTCCAGCGAGTGCCGGTCGCTGATGTCCAGGTCGTCGCGGGCGGCTCGCAGGGTCACGGTGAACCAGAACGTGCTGCCGCGGCCCGGCTCGCTCTCCACGCCGATGCTGCCGCCCATCAGCTCGACCAGGTCGCGGCTGATCGCCAGGCCGAGGCCGGTGCCGCCGAACCGCCGGGTGGTTCCGGCGTCGGCCTGGGTGAACGCCTCGAACAGCTCCTGCTGCCGGTGCTTGTCGATACCGATACCGGTGTCGGCGACCTCGAACCGGATCGGCACCGCTTCCGGGCCGGCCGGATGGCGCTCGTCCAGGCAGGCGGTCACCATGACCTGGCCCCGGTCGGTGAACTTGACCGCGTTGCCGGCCAGGTTGAGAAGCACCTGGCGCAGCTTCGCCGGATCGCCGCAGACCGTGGCGGGCAGGCGCCGGTCGCAGAGCGCGGTGACGCTCACCGCGTCCCGGGTGTCCGGCGGGGCGACCAGCGACACGACGTCGTCGATCAGGTCGCGGACGCCGAAGTTGGCGTCCTCGAGCAGCACCTTGCCGGCCTCCAGCTTGGAGAAGTCGAGGATGTCGTTGATCACCGCGAGCAGGGCGGAGCCGGCCGCGCTGATGCCCTCGGCGTACCGTCGCTGCTTCTCGTCGAGGGCCGAGCCGAGCAGCAGGCCGGTCAGGCCGATGACGCCGTTCATCGGTGTCCGGATCTCGTGGCTCATCGACGCCAGAAACTGCGACTTCAGCCGGGCCGTCTCGATCGCCTGGTCGCGGGCCTCGGCCAGGGCCACCTCGGTCTGCCGCCGGGCGGTGATGTCGCGGACGAAACCGTGGAAGTGCGCGCCGCCGTCGTGCCCGAGCCGCCACATGGTCAGCTCGACCGGTATCTCGTGGCCGTCCTGGTGCGTCGCCCCGATCTCGGTCGGCCGGTCCAGCAGCCAGTCCCAGCGCCCGTCGAGCAGTCGCCGCAGCGCGCCCCGGTACCGGCGGGGCAGGATGGTCCCGTCCACGGTGCGGCCGAGGATCTCCGCCCGTGGCCAGCCGAAGACGTGCTCGGCCTGCCGGTTCCACTCGGCGATCACGCCGTCGCCGTCCATCGTGAAGAACGGGTCGCTGGCCGCCTGCATGATCATTTCCAGCTGCTCGCGCTCGACCCGGAGGCGCTGCTCGGCCTGCACGCGGGCGGTGATGTCGTGCGCCACCGTCGAGGCGCCGATCACGGTGTCGTCGGTGTCCAGCATCGGGGCCATGCTGAGGGAGACCTCGATGATCGTGCCGTCCTTGCGCTGGCGGCGGGTCTCGTACCGGCTCAGCGCGCCACCGGCCAGCACCCGCCCGAGCAGCTCCTTCTCCTCGCCCTTGCGGTCCGGCGGCAGCAGCCGGGTGACGTCGCTGCCGACCATCTCCTCGGCGGTGTATCCGTAGAGCCGCTCGGCGCCCGGGTTCCACGTGCGGATCGTGCCGTCCAGCGCCTTGCTGACGATCGCGTCCTGGGAGGCCTCGACGATCGCGGCGAGGCGGGCGTTGGCGTGCGCCTGCAGCCGCCGCTCCCGCTCCACCTGACCCTCGACCAGTCGCAACTCGGTGACCTCGGTGCCCACCCCGAAGATCGCGTACGGGCGCCCGCGACGGTTGCGCAGCGCGTACAGGGTGGTCAGGTAGCGGCGGCCGCCGACCTCGTCCTCGTACGCCAGCGGGCCGGTGGCGGCGACCACCGCGCGGTCCCGGCGGCGCAGTTCGGCGAGCCGCTCCGGCCGGTGCACGTCCCGGTCGTAACGTCCCGCCACGGTGCCCGGCACCCGGCCCTCGAGCTGCTCGAAAGCCGCGCTGACCAGGCGGTACCGGCCGCTCAGGCTCTTCACGAACGCCGGTGTCTCGGTGTGCTCCAGGATCGCGGCGAGATAGAAGTAGCGGTCGATGCGCCGCCCGATGCGGTGGCGGAGCACCTCGGCGCCGAGGGTGACGCCCGCCGCGGCGAGTGCAGCGAGCACCAGTAGGGCGGGGGTGCGCCCCGGCGGACGGACCGACACAGCTACCTCCTCTTCTGCATCACCGTACATGTGAAGATTTTCTGCATTAGCCTTATTAGCGGACAAAGGCTCTCCAGACGCCGCAGAAGGAGGCGCCGTGGCGACAGTGATGGTCGTCGACGACGTGGCCGCGAACCGGGACATCGTGCGCATGTTGCTCGGCTACCGGGGTCACGACGTCATCGAGGCCCAGGACGGGGCCGACGCGCTCCGGCTGGCCCACGTCCACCACCCCGACGTCGTGGTCTCGGACGTGCTGATGCCCGGCATCGACGGCCTGGAGCTGGTCCACCGCCTGCGCACCGACCCGGATCCGGTGGCGGCGCAGGCGCCGGTGATCTTCTACACCGCCAACTACCTGGAGCCGGAGACGCGTCCGATCGCCGAGGCGTGCGGGGTGAGCCAGGTCGTGCTGCGCTCCCAGGACCCGCACACGCTGCTCGACGCCGTGGACACCGCGCTGGCGCACGGGCCGGTCACGGTCGAGGTCCCGGCGGCCGACGAGACGTTCGCCCAGGCACACCTGCACGCGGTCAACGCCAAGCTGATCGAGAAGGTCCGCGCCCTGCACGACACCGAGCGCCGGTTCGAGGCAATGGCGATCGCCTCACCGGTCGGCATCGGGATCCTGGACCGGCACGGCAGCGCCGACTACATCAACCCGCGCCTCGCCGAAATCATGCAGGTGCCGATGGACAGCTTCCTCGGCCTCGGCTGGCTGGCGTGGCTCGACACACCGGCCCAGGACGCCGCGCTGAGCCTGCTGCACGGCGCCGGCGAGGCCGCCGAACTCCGGTTCGACCACCGGATCACCTGGCCGGACGGCACCGCCCGGCGGCTGCGGCTGCACCTGCGGCAGATCCACGACGACGATGACGGGCAGCTGGCCGGCGGCGTGCTGATGGTCGACGACGTCACCGACCTGGTCTCCGCCGAGGAGCGGCTGCGCGAGGAGACGCTCCGCCGGCAGGAGGAGACCCGGCACCGCGACGCCGAGCGGCTCGACAGCCTGCGCCGGATGGCCGGCGGCACCGCGCACGACTTCAACAACATCCTCGGCGCCATCCTCGGTTACACCACGCTGGCCATCGAGAGCATCACCGACGGGCAGGCCGACGGCTCCGTACCGGCCGGGATCGCCGAATCCCTGCTCGGCGACCTCGGCCAGGTCGTCAAGGGCGGCGAGCGCGCCAAGACGCTCACCCAGCAGCTGCTCGCGTTCGGCCGCCGCGAGATCACCCAGCCCACCGCGTTCAACATGAACACGCTGCTGCGCGACGCCGAGGCGGCGCTGCGGGCCACGGCCGGCGAGCGCGCCGAGCTGGCCCTCGACCTGGCGCCCGGCCTGCCGGACGTGCAGGCCGACCCGGCGCAGATCACCCAGGCGCTGCAGAACCTGGTCCGCAACAGCGCCGAGGCCATGCCGGGCGGCGGCATCGTGACGATCTCCACCGCCGTGGAGGACGGTCACGTCGTGCTGCGCGTCCGCGACACCGGAGCGGGCATGCCGCAGCATGTGCTGGACCGGGCCTGCGAGCCGTTCTTCAGCACCAAGCCCACCGGCGGCACGGCGGGGCTGGGCCTGTCCACCGCGCACGGGATCGTCAGCCAGGCCGGCGGGCAGCTCACGCTGCTGTCCCGGGAGGGGCAGGGTACGACGGCGACGTTCGCCCTCCCCGCGGTCGTCGCCACGCCCGCCGCCCCGCCCCCGGTGAACGCCCACGAGGCATGCCCGGGCGGCGAGACGCTGCTGCTGGTCGACGACGAGGCGGCGCTGCTCCAGGTCACCGCCCGGATCCTGAGCGGCGCGGGTTATCACGTACTCACCGCCGCCGACGGCACCGAGGCGCTCAAAGTCCTCGAACAGCACCCCGGTCACGTTTCCGCCCTGGTCACCGACGTGGTGATGCCGGGGATGGACGGGCGGCAGCTTGCCCAGATCGCCACCTCGCGGCAGCCGCACCTGAGCATCGTCTTCGTGTCCGGGTTCGCCGAGGCGCTCTTCGACGAGTCCGGCAACAACCTGGAACCGGGTTCCACCATCCTGGCGAAGCCGTACAACCGCGAGACGTTGGTCAACACTGTCCGGTCGGCGCTGAACGCGACCCATCACGGCTGATCCACAGGAAGCTCACAACCGTAGTCAAATAACGTGAGCTCTCCCCGTGTTTCTGGCTCTGGAAGGACGCCCGGTGACCACCGCCAGTGATCGACAGCCGCCCGTTTCGGAATCCGCCACCGCCCGGGTTCCGGCGCAGGCCGTGCCGGCTCACGACGTTCTCGAGTCCGCTCCTCCGCCGCGCCGGGGCCGCCGCCGGTTCCTGATCGCCGGCGCCGCGGCTCTTGTCCTGGTCGCCGCGGGTGCGGGCGTCGCGGCCCGGTGGGCCTACCGGGGCGACGTGCCGCGCGGCGTCACCGTGCTCGGCGCCGACCTGGGCGGGCTGAGCCGCACCGCCGCGGCGCAGGCGCTGCGCGACCACCTCGCCGCGGACCCGAGACTCGCCGAGCCGGTCAGGGTCCAGGTCGACGGCAAGGAGGTCACCGTCAAGCCGGCCGACGTCGGCCTGGTCGTCGATGTGGAGGCGACCGTCACCGCCGCGGCCACCGGGGGGCCGTCGCTGTTCGCCGACCGCGAGGTGGCCCCGGTCGTCGCCGTCGACCCGGATCTCCTCGACGGCGCCCTGCGCAAGGCGGCCGGCAAGATCGGCACGCCGATGCGCAAGCCGGCCGTGGTCTTCGACGGCCTCACACCCCGCGCCGTCCACCCGGAGCCGGGCCGCGACATCGACCCGGCACGCTCCGCCGAGGCGCTGCGCGCCGCCTGGCCGGGCGGCGGGACGGTCACCGTCCCGCTGGTCGACGTGTTCGCGACGACGACCGCGGCCGAGGTCGACGAGCTGGTCGGCTCGCTGGCCCGCCCGGCGGTCGCCGCCCCGCTCACCGTCACCTCGTCGCTGGGCACGCTGAGCATCCCGCCGGCCGCCATCGCCAAGAGCCTGGTGCTGACCGCGGACAGGGCCGGGAAGATCGAGCCGCGGATCGACGACAAGAAGCTGCGGGCGGCCGTCGCCGGGCAACTGGCGAAGCTGGAGAAGCCGGCCAAGGACGCGCGGTTCACGTTCGCCGCCGGCAAGCCGAAGATCGTGGAGGGCGCCCAGGGCACCGCGCTGGACCTGGCCGCCGCGGCGCCCGAGATGATCGGCGTGCTGCGCGCCACGAGCGAGCGGTCGATCGCGGCCACCCCGGTCACCAGTGCCCCGAAGCTCAGCGCCGCCGACCTGGCGAAGCTCGGCGTCAAGGAGAAGGTCTCCACCTTCACCACGAAGTTCACCGGCGGGCTCTCCTCGTCGCGAAGCCAGAACATCGTGCAGGCCGCCAAGCAGGTCCGGGGCGCGCTGGTGCTGCCGGGCAAGACGTTCTCGCTGAACAAGCACACCGGGGAGCGCACCTACAAGACCGGCTATCAGGACGCGCCGGTGATCATCGGCGGCAAGCTGACACCGGGCGTCGGCGGCGGGGTCTCGCAGTTCACCACGACGCTCTTCAACGCCAGCTACTACGCCGGGCTGGAGGACGTCGAGCACAAGCCGCACTCGTTCTACTTCGACCGCTACCCGGCGGTGATCGAGTCGACGATCTTCTACCCGGATCTCGACTTCAAGTTCAAGAACGACAGCCCGCACGGCGTGCTGATCGACACCGCGTACACCAGCAACTCGATCACGGTGTCGATGTGGAGCACCAAGGTCTGGGACAAGGTCACCACGGAGTACAGCCCCCGGCGCAACATCACCTCACCGCAGCGGATCGTCCTGCCGGACGGACCGGACTGCATCGCGACCGGTGGGCTCATCGGCTTCACCCAGGACGCGTTCCGCCTGTTCCACAAGGACGGCAAGGTGGCCAAGCGGGAGAAGTTCACGTGGAAGTACGACGCGGAGCCGAACTTCGTGTGCGGCGGCCCGGAGACCACGAACTGATCCCCGGGCCGCCCGAGTTCACCGCTTGGTTGCCGACACCACCAGGTTGAAGCCGGTGTCGGCGGCCAGGATCGGGTCGGCGAAACCGGCCTCGGCCAGCAGCGACAGCCGCTTGGCCGGACCGCCGAGGGTGCCGAGCCCGTACGCACCCGGCTGGCTCAGCGAGCCGGGGGTGCACAGGGCGGCCGAGGAGGCGTACCCGATCCGGGTGATCGGCATCCCGATCGTGCTGGTCCAGTCGTCGGCCGACCACGGCTCGACGGCCACGACGACGCCGCCGGGTGCCAGGGCGTCGTAGGCCGCGCGCAACGCCGCCGCGGGGTCACCCAGGTCGTGCAGGGCGTCGAAGAAGACCACCACGTCGAACGGGCCGTGCCCGCCGATCGCGGCCGAGTCGGCGACGTGGAACGAGACGTTCGCCGGGCTGCCTGCCTCGATGGCGCGGGCCCGTGCGGTGGCGATCGACGGCTGGTGCCGGTCGAACCCGGACACCGTGGCACCGGGCCAGGTGTTGCCGATCAGCAGGCTGGCGAAGCCGTGCCCGCAGCCCACATCGGCGACCCGCGCGCCCGACTCGAGCTTGGCGACCAGCCCCGGGACGGCCGGGAACCAGGTCTGCGCGAGCTGGTTGACGTACGCGGTCCGGAAGTAGCGCTCGATGCCGTGGTACGTGCAGCCCGGCACCTCCTCGTGGTCCAGGCCGCCGTCGCCGCGGAACGCCGCCTCCAGCCTCTCCATGGACAGGAAGTAACCGGTGATGATCTCGCCGGCCGCCACCACGTACGCCGGTGAGTCCACCACCGAGAGCGCCAGCGCGTGCTCGGTGGGCAGTTCGTAGGTGTCGCCGGCGACCGTCACGTACCCGGAGACGGCCTGCTGCCGCAGCCACTCGGTGACCAGGCGCGGATGCAGGCCGGTCTGCGCGGCGAGCTTCTCCGCGGTGACCGGCCCGGCACCGGTGAGCGCCCGGTACAGCCCGAGGCGGTCGCCCAGGACGGTCATCGCCGTGCTCGACGCACCGGCGAAATCGGTGATCAGCTGCCCGAGGAAGGCCTCCACGCGGGCCTCGTCGATCGTGGGACTGTTCTGCGTATCGGTTGTCATGCACCGACAGTGGCGGCCGGCCCTTGCTCGTACCTTGCCCATGCCTTGCTGAGCACCGACAGGGCGTACCCGATGATCGTCGCGGTGTCGCCCGCCGGCGGCGTCTCCGCGCCGTCGCGCAGCCGGGCCAGCCGCTCGGCGTCGGCGCTCATCACGGCCGGTGCCATCGGGTCGATGTCGGCGGCGCGGACCAGCTTCGCGGCGGCGGCCGGCTCACCGAGAGCGCCGAGAAGCTCGGCGATCAGGCGGATCATCGTCCAGACCTGGGCGGTCATGTTGGCGTCGCGGACGGTCAGGATCAGATCACTGCAGAAGGGTACGGCCTCCGCGTACCGCCCCAGCCGGATGAGCACGGCGGCCCGCGCGACCCGTGCCACGTTGCCCGTGTAGACCTGGTTGACCCGGTCGCTCGCGGCGATCGACTCGTCGTACCAGGCGAGCGCCTCCTCGCCGCTCAGCAACTCACCGCGGGTGAACTGGACAAAACCGTCAAGGCCATCGCTGTGCAGCCGGTCGACGTACTTCTCCAGCCACCGCCGGCCCGCCTCCGGATCCCCGCCGTAGGCGTCCATCAGCGCCGCGCAGCAGATCCCGGTGGCCCGCGCCCACCGCGGCGCGCCCGGATCCTCGGCCATCCGCTCGGCGTCCGCCCGCACATCGGCGGCTCGCCCGGCGAACATCCCGTTGGATATCCGCACGATCAGCGCGCCCCACCGCAGCGGATGATCACCGGGCATCCGGTCGAGAACCGCGCTGAGCAGCCGGTCGGCCTCCGCCAGATCGCCGCGCAGCCACTCGGCGTTCCCGGCCGCCAGCCCGCGCAGCACGTCGCTCTCGGTCTCGACCCGCTCCGGCGCCCACCCGGCCAGCTGCTCGGTCAACCCGGGATCCGGCGCGTCCGACCCGATCACGGCGAGCAGAGCGGCCAGCCTCGGGCCGTCGTCGTGGCCGCTCTCCCCCAGCCAGGCCAGGGCCTCCTGCAGGTTGGGCAGCTCACGGCGCAGGGTGGGTGTGGTCCACGGGTCCCGCTCGCGGCCGCGCTCCACCAGCTCGGCGGCCAGGTCGAGCATCCAGCGGGCGTGGGCGCCGCGCGCTTTTCGCTCCCCGTCGGGCCCGAGGTGCCCGAGCCCGACGTGCCGCACGGTCTCCAGCAGCCTGTAACGCGGCGGCTCCGCACTCAAATCCGAGATCACCAACGAGGCGTCGACGAGCTCCGCCAGCAGCCGCTCGGCGTCACCACTCGATTGTGTGTGGAATGTGGGTGCGCCGGCGGGCCCAACTCCCCACACACCCACCGGCGGCACGGCGGCAGGCAGCCGCTCGGCGTCACCACTCGATTGTGTGTGGAATGTGGGTGCGCCCGCGGGCCCAACTCCCCACACACCCACCGGCGGCACGGCGGCAGGCAGCCGCTCGGCGTCACCACTCGATTGTGTGTGGAATGTGGGTGCGCCCGC
>NZ_JBFAYE010000025.1:0-26043 GCF_040681145.1 Actinoplanes sp. NPDC051861 | reverse complement strand
GGGCCCAACTCCACACACACCCACCGGCGGCGCGGCGGCACCGTGCCGCTCGGCGTCACCACTCGATTGTGTGTGGAATGTGGGTGCGCCGGCGGGCCGAACTCCACACACACCCACCGGCGGCGCGGCGGCACCGTGCCGCTCGGCGTCACCACTCGATTGTGTGTGGAATGTGGGTGCGCCGGCGGGCCGTACTCCACACACATCCTCCGGCGGCGCGGGGGTGAAGTAGGGGAGGGCGTCGAGGTTGAAGCCGCCTCGGCAGACGGAGAGGTGGTCGAGGAGGCGCTGGGCGGCGGGGTCGAGGAGGCGGTAGGACCACTCGACGGTGGCGGTCACCGCTGTCGCTCGGTCGCCGCCGCGGGCCGGGTCGAGGACGTTGAGGCCGGCGCCGAGGCGGTCGCGCAGGTGGGTCAGGCCGAAGACCGACTCGCGGCGGGCGGCCAGTTCGACGGCGAGCGGGAGGCCGTCGACGAGGTGGCAGATGTCGGCGGCGATGGCGCGGGTACGGGCGTCGGGGGTGAAGTCGGCGCGCAGGAGGGCGGCGCGGTCGCAGAAGAGGGCCACCTGGTCGTCGGAGGGCAGCGGGCCGATCCGCAGGACGCGCTCGCCGGAGACGTCGAGGCGCTGGCGGGAGGTGGCGAGCACGCGCACGCCGGGGCAGCGGGTCACCAGCTCCTCGACGAGCGCGCGGACGGCGTCGAGCAGGTGCTCGCAGTTGTCGAGGACGAGGACGGCGGGGGTGGCGCCGAGGCGTTCGGCGAGGGCCGCGATGCCGCCGCGCGGTGCGGTGCGCAGGCCGAGTGCTCCGGCGACCGCGGCGGGCACGTCGGCGGGGACGGAGCGTTCGGCGAGTTCGACGACGAGTTCGCCGCCGGTGAGGACCTCGGTCATCAGCCGGGTCTTGCCGACGCCGCCGGGACCGACCAGCGTGGTGATCCGCCCGGCGGCGAGGGCCTCGCGCACGGTGGCGAGCTCACGGTCGCGGCCGAAGAACCGGTCGGCCCGCCGCCGGGCACTCCCGGTCGCCGGTGACGGTTCCACCGGCCGCGACACGGGCTCGGACAGCACGGCCGAGGAGGGGCGCAGGGCGGGATCCTCGGACAGGATGCGCTGCTGGAGGGCGGCCAGCG
This sequence comes from Actinoplanes sp. NPDC051861, assembly GCF_040681145.1. Taxonomy (NCBI): domain Bacteria; kingdom Bacillati; phylum Actinomycetota; class Actinomycetes; order Micromonosporales; family Micromonosporaceae; genus Actinoplanes; species Actinoplanes sp. NPDC051861. Next base: position 24,910 of record NZ_JBFAYE010000025.1, on the reverse strand, counting down.
CGGGCGACGGGTCGAGGCCGTGACCCTCCGCGAGGCGGTCGCGGAACGCTCGGGCGACGGCGAGGGCCTCGGCGGTGCGGCCCGTCGCGTACAGAGCTCGCATCAGCAACAGCTGCGGCCTCTCGCGCAGCGGTGAGGCGAGGGCCAGAGCCTCCACGTCGGGCAGGGCGGCCGCCGCGTCGCCCGCGTCCAGGCGGCGTTCCAGGCACTCCTCCCGCAGGTGCCGCCGCCACTCCGCGAGCCGGGCCACCTCCGGGGCGAACGCCAGCCGGTCCGCCACGTCGGCGAGCGGATCCCCGCGCCACACCGCGAGGGCCTCCTCCAGGGTCGCCGCGGCCAGGTCCGGCGGCTGGACCCGGGCCGACGCGACGAGCTGCGAGACCCGCGAGGTGTCGAGGGCGGCCTCCAGCCGGTAGCCACCCGGCTCCCGGCTGATCGCGTCACTGCCGGTCTGCCTGCGCAGCCGGGACACGTAGCTGTGCAGGTTGCCGATCGCGTTCTCCGGCGGTTCGCCCTCCCAGAGCGCGTCGATGAGGTCGGTCACCGGGACCGGGCGGCCGGCGGCGAGGGCCAGGCGGGCGAGAAGCACGCGCTGCGGAAGGCCGGGCAGCGCGACGGGCGCGCCGTCGCGGCGCAACTCGATCGGGCCCAGCACGCCCACCCCGATGTCCACGGCGCCATTCTCACCAGTGGGCAGGGCCGCCGACCACTCGTTATCCACAGCACGTCAGGTAACGGACACTGGACGGGTGGAGATCGATTTCGGAGACGCCGGTTTCGTGCTCGACCCGTACCCTCGCATGGCTTTGCTCCGGGAAAGCGCCCCGCTCAGCCGGCACGGACCCACCGGGCGCTGGCTGGCCGCGAGCCATGCCGCAGCCGCCGCGGTGCTGCGCGACCGGCGACTGGGCCGCGTCTGGCGTGACCGCGAGCCGACCGCGATCTTCGAGCCGTTCAACGTGCTGCACCGCAATCAGATGATGGAGAACGAGCCGCCGGTGCACACCCGGCTGCGCTCGCTGGTGGCGAAGGCGTTCGGTCGCGGTCACGTCGAACGGCTGCGGCTGCGCGTCGCGACCCGGGCGGCGGGCCTGCTGAAGGAGGCGGGCAAGGAGTTCGACCTGCTGGGAGACCTTGCGGAGCCGCTCGCGGTCACCGTCGTGGGAGACCTGCTGGGCGTGCCGCAAGCTGATCGATTCCGGTTACGGCCTTGGTCGGCAAAAATCGTCAAAATGTACGAGGTGACGCGCTCACCGGCAAACGAGTCGGCAGCCCTGGAAGCCAGCCGGGAGTTCGCCGACTACCTCCGTGCCCTGGCCGCCCGCCGCCGCGCCGACCCCCGTGACGACCTGATCAGCCACCTCGTCGGGGTCGGTCTCACCGAGGACGAGGTGATCGCCTCTGCGGTACTCCTGCTCAACGCCGGCCACGAGGCATCGGTGAACACGCTCGGCAACGGCACGGTCGCGCTGCTGCGCCACCCCGAGGAACTGGCCCGGCTGCGGGCGGACCGCGAGCTGATCCCCACGGCGGTCGAGGAGATGATCCGGTACGACGGCCCGCTCCACCTGTTCGCCCGCACCGCCGCCGCCGACGTCGAGGTGGACGGCGTGACGATCCCCGAGGGCGACGAGGTGGCGGTCCTCATCGGCGCCGCCAACCGCGACCCGGCCGTCTTCGCCGACCCGGACCGCTTCGACGCCGGCCGCGTGCCGAACCCGCACCTCGGCTTCGGAGCGGGCCTGCACTTCTGCCTGGGCGCGCCGCTCGCCCGCATCGAGGCGCAGGCCGCCCTGACCGCCCTGCTCGACCACGCTCCCGTCCTGGAGCTCGCGGCCGAGCCGGAACTTCATCCGACGTTCGTGCTCCGGGGCTACCGGGCCGTCGCTGTTACGACGGCGGCGCGTTGACCGGTACGTGCCTCCCACGTTCCGCCGTATCTCCGCTTCCCCGGCGCTTTTTGTGGCCGCTGTCCTGTTTGTCGGGTTGACGGGCTGCACGCCGGTCGTGCCTGCGGGGCCGCCGGGTGCCGTCGCGCGATACGGGTTCGAGGCGGACTCCGAGTGGCGGGACACCACCGGCAACGGCGCCGACCTGTCGGTGGCGGGCAACACGGCGGGCACGGTGCGGCATGTTCCACACGGGCGGGGTCGCGCGGTCCGCTTCCCGGCACCGTGCCTGGTCAAGCCGTGCCCGCGGATCGTCCTGCGCACGCCGAGCCGCCCGCAGCTGAACCCGGGCAGCCGCGACCTGGCCTTCGGCGCGAGCATCCAGCTGGCGCCGGAGCACACCAGCGAGGGGCAGAACGTTTTGCAGAAGGGCTTCTCCGCCGAGGGGAGTCAGTACAAACTGCAGATCGACGGGTACGCGGGACGGCCGAGCTGTGTCCTGGTGGGCGCACCGGACCGCGAGATCTGGCGCGCCGTAGCGGACTCGATCGTCTCCGACGGCCGGTGGCACGACCTGGAGTGCCGGCGCACGGCGGCGACGCTGACTGTCTTGATCGACGGGGTGGAGCGAGGCTCGGCGGGCGTACCGAACGGCCTCTTCATCGCCGACGACCACCCGCTGATGATCGGCGGCAAGAGCACGTCGCAGTCCAACGACCAGTTCCACGGCGCTGTCGACGACGTGTGGATCGCGGTAGGAATCCCGCCCAGCAATCTTGGGCGCCGCGACCGCCGATAGCCGCCCTCGCCGCCCGAGGTTCGCGCGCCCTTCCGCGTCCGGCGAGACAGAACGCGCGTTCTTTCTCCCTCACGCCAGGCCGGCGGGCGAGCGCGCCCGGCGAGACAGAACGCGCGTTCTTTCTCCCTCGCGGCGGCGTTCTTGATCGGCTGGAGGAGGGCTCGTCTCAGGGGTGGGCGATAGGGTCTGCCGGTGCGGACGAAGCAGGAGTTGACCGAGGCTATTCGGCGGGAGCGGCGGGCGGCGCTCGTGGTCAACGCGCGGTCGCGGCGGGGGCGGCAGCTCTACGAGGATGCCCGGGAGCGGCTGGTGGCGGCCGGGTTCGACGTGCTCGGGGCCTATGCGGTGGAGCGTGATCTGGAGAAGTCGCTGGCGGAGGCGATCGGGCAGAGTCCGGATCTGCTGGTGGCCGGCGGCGGGGACGGCACGATCAGCACGGCTGGGCGGATGCTCGCGCACCGGGACATCGCGCTCGGGCTGTTGCCGTTGGGGACGACGAACAACTTCGCTCGTACGGTAGGGATTCTTCCCGACCTGGACGCCGCGATCGCCACGCTCGTGGACGGCGCGGTGATCGACGTGGATCTGGGGATCGCCGGTGACATGCCGTTCACCAACCACGTGGGTGCGGGACTGTCCGCCGAGGTGATGATCAGCGCGCCGAGCCGGCTGAAACGGGTGATCGGCCGGCTCGCGTACCCTATGACCGCTCTGGGGCTGCTCGCCCGGCACCGCCCGCTGCGGGTGACGGTGCGCGCGGACGGCCGTGAGCTGGTCTTCTCCACCCACCAGGTGTACGTGGCGAACGGCGGCTTCCACGCCGGGCGCCCGATCACCGCCGACGCCCACGCCGACGACCGGCTGCTCGTCGCGTATCCGGTGGGCGGGCCCACTCGCCTGGAGCTGCTGCGCGAGACCGCTCGCAACGCGCTCACCGGCCACCGCCGCACGCTGCACGAGCGGCCCTTCCTCGCCGTCGGCGAGCTGTGGCTGGAGACCGACCGACCGGCGCACGTCGAGGTGGACGGCGAGCCGTGCGGCCAGACGCCGCTGCGGATCGCGCTGGACGCCAACGCGCTGCGGATCATGGCGCCGCCCGGAACCCCGGACCATTAGAAAACCCCCGGGAGCGGCGAACTCCCGGGGGCTAGCTAGAACAGGTCAGGCCGGCGTCGACGCCTTCTCGTCGGGCGTCTCGCCCGCCGCGGCGGCACCCTCGGCCTCGGCGATGATCTGCTCGTCCTCGGCCTTGTGGCTGCGGTACTGGTTGATCGAGTAGACCAGCGCGGCCGCCCAGGCCAGGTAGATCACGGCGTAGAACGTGTACCGGACCGGGTCGGAGGCGTCGATCCAGTCGCTGCGCAGCAGGGACCGGGTGTTGGTCAGGATGATCAGACCGCCGACCGCGGCGCCGAGCACCCGCGGCGGGATGTGCCGGACCAGCCAGGCGGCGATCGGAGCAGCGATCACGCCACCGATGAGCAGGGCGAGAACCCAGCCGTAGTCGATGTTCTCGGAACCGATGCCGATCACGAAACCGATGCTCGCCGCGACCGCGACCAGGAACTCGCTGGTGTCGATCGAGCCGATCGTCTTGCGCGGCTCGAGACGGCCGCTGGCCAGGATCGCCGGGGTGCCCACCGGGCCCCAGCCACCGCCGCCGGTGGAGTCGACGAAGCCGGCCACCACGCCGAGCGGTGCCAGGAACCGCTTGCGCAGCGGCTTGCCGAGCTGGCCCTTGGGCAGGCCCTGGAAGGTGAAGCGGAGGAACACGTACAGGCCGAGCGCCAGCAGGATGATCGCCATCAGCGGCGCGGCGGTCTCGGTCGAGATGCTGGAGAGGAAGGTCGCACCGGCGAAGGCGCCGATCGCTCCCGGCACACCGATCTTCAGCACGACCTTCCAGTCGACGTTGCCGAAGCGCCAGTGCGAGAGGCCGGAGACCAGCGTGGTGCCGATCTCGGCGAGGTGCACGGTGGCGGACGCGGCCGCCGGGTTCGTGCCGATCGCCAGAAGGAGGGTGGTCGAGGTCACGCCGTAGGCCATGCCCAGGCTGCCGTCGACGAGCTGGGCCCCTAGCCCGACAAGAGCGAGAAGGAGGAGTTTCTGCATGTCTCACCGCCAGTGGTGGATTAGGGGGGTGTGTCCGCCCGTCAGCGTCATTGCCGACCTGTTATGCCAAGCCTGTATTTCCTATTTATTGGGTCGGAGATTAGTACGTGGAGCGGCGGAGGGCAAGCTCGCATCCACATGCTGTGACCGCTCTCGGTCCCGATAGCCTTCTCACATGGCCGACGCTGATGATGTGCGCCGCCTGGCGCTGGCGCTGCCGCACGTCGTGGAGATCGACAGTGACGGCTTCGACTTCCGCGTGGCGAACAGGGGTTTCGTCTGGTCGTACCCCGAGCGGATACCCGGAAAGCCGCGGGTCATCCGGACCGACGTGGCCGTTCTCTACGTCGGCGACGAGGCGGAGAAACAGGCGCTGCTGCTCGGCGAGCCGGCCCTGTTCTTCACCGTAGCGGGGTACAACGGCCTGCCGCTGGTGATGCTGCGCCTACCCGAGGTCTCGGTCGAGCGGCTCACCGAACTGATCACCGACGCCTGGCAGATGCGCGCCCCCGAGGATCTGACCCCGAGGGAGCTTCGACGGGAGCCGTGACGCGATCTCGGCCCGCAGGTGCGGACAGGTCGCGATGTCCTCGGCCTCGCACCGCGCGGCGTGCTCGACGATCGCGAGCGAGGCCTGCGCGGCGGCTATGCGTTGCCGGAGGCGCTCGCTGTGCTCCTCGTAGAGCGCACGGCGAGCCGCGCGGTCGGCGGTCCGGGCCAGCAGCGTACGGGTCTGCTCCAGGCTGAGCCCAGCCTCCTTGCCCAGCTGGATCAGCACGACCCGGGTCGCCTCGGCCGGCCCGTAGACGCGCCGGCCCCCGCCGTCACGCGCGGGAGCGAGCAGGCCCATGTCCTCCCAGTGACGCAGCACGTGCGGGGCGAGCCCAAACCTCGCCGCCAGGTCACCGATCGACATCGTGGCGCTTGACCTCATGTCGACATGAAGATGCAGATTCCGGTGATTGTCAACCGCATCTCCGGGAGAGCTCATGTTCGACGCACGCGCCAGCGCCTCGTACGATCGGCGGGCCACCCGCCTCCTGAACGGCCTCTACCGCAGGGTGGCGTCGGAGGTCGCCGCCGCCGCGCCGCCGGGCGCCGCCGTCCTGGACATCGGCACCGGGCCCGGACGGCTCCCGCTGCACTTGGCCCGCCTGCGCCCCGACCTCGCGCTGACCGGCGCCGACCTCTCCCCCGACATGGTGGCTATCGCCGAGCGGGCGGCCGGTTCGGCGCGGATCGCGTTCCGGGTGGCGGATGTCGCCGATCTGCCCTGGCCCGACGCGAGCACCGACCTGATCGTGTCGACGCTCAGCGCCCACGAGTGGCCCGAGCCGGAGCGGGCCGCGGCCGAGCTGATCCGCGTGCTGCGGCCCGGCGGGCGGCTGATGATCTATGACTTCCGGTTCGCGAGGCTCGGGCGCCTGGCGCGCGAGCTGCCGGTCGAGCGGGCGGCGCTGCACCGGCTCTCGCTGTTCACGTGCCTCAGAACACCCGAACCTGTGGGTTGCCTATGATCACGAGTCCTGTTTAGGTAAGGCTTACCTTAATACGAACGGGATTCGAGATATGACATTGGAGTTCGCCGCGCCCGTCAACGACCTTGAGAGCGCGGTAGTGATCACCGAGAAGGTCGACATCGAGGCGCTGGCCGCGGTCTACCGCCGGGTGCACGCCGCCGACCTGCACCTCGTCGACCACAGCACGCCCACCGTGGAGGAGCGCCTGGTGTGGACCGCGGAGGCTCCCGGTTTCCAGGCCGCGCTCGGTTTCGTGGACGGCGAGCTGGCCGGGACCGTGATGGGCTGCCCGCTGCCGCCGGAGACGCTGTGGTGGCGGGACCTGACCGACAACAACGACCCAAACCTGGCGGTCGAGTGGGAGGGGCGCACGTTCGCGATCTGCGAGGCGTTCGTGCTTCCCGAGCACCGGCGGCACCGGCTGGGCGTACGCATGGTGAACGACCTGCTGGAACAGCGCACGGAGGAGAGGGTCTCGCTGGCCGTCTCCGAGACGAACACCCGGGTGTGGCACGCCCTGCAGCGGATCGGCTTCCAGCACGTCGGCGATCTCGTGCCGTTCCCGGGCTGGCGGTCGCACCGGATGCTGGTCCGGGGCCTGCCGCTCAGCGCTTCGCGATAGATCGGGATCCGGGGCGGTCCCGGCGCTGGGCAGCAGCGCCGGGACCGCCCCGGAGACTCAGGGAGCGGACGGCGTGGAGGACTGCGACGCCTTGCGGTAGGCGAGCAGCCCGAGCACCAGGCCCGCGATGCCCGCGACCAGACCCGCGATGCCGAGCGCGTTGCCCGAGCCGCTGTCCTCCTCACCCGCGGCGTCCGCCGTGACCGTTTCCGCCTCGGCCGACGCGGTGGGCGCGCCCTCGGGCGCCGCCGCGGTGAGCTTGAGCACCGGCGCGGGAGCCTCGGGCTCGGTCCCGTCGGTGGCGGGCTCGTCGATCCACCGGACGATGTTGCCGTCCGAGTACGTCTGCAGCGCCTTGAAGACCATCTGGTCGGCCTGCGGCAGCGGGCCGAGCGAGACGTCGAACTCCTGGAACGTACCCGGCTTGATCTCCGCCCCGGCTCCGGCCGTCCACGTGATCTTGCTGACCGCCTCGGTGATCTCGCTGTCGTGCACCTTGATCGGGGTGGCCAGCTTCGATTTCTCCGCCTTCGCGGTCCAGCCCGCCACCGGCTTGAGCGAGACCGAGCCGACCGGGGCGTCGGCCGGCAGGTTGATCTCCAGCTTGGTGGTCGAGGCGGTGTCGCTCTCGTTCGGGACCCGGAACGTCACCTTGGTGTATCCGCCCTGCGTGGCGGTGCCGGGGTTCACCGTCACGTGTGCGGCCGCGGGACCGGCCAGGGCGAGTACGAAAGCGGCCGCCAGGGCGGAGACGGACGCGGTACGCCGGAGGGTTTGCTTCATCACTGACCTTTCACGCCTTGCGGCGACGGACGAACAGGAAACCGGCGATGCCGGCCAGTACAACAACGACAGCCACGACAATCCCGACATAGGAGGTTTTGTCAGATGCCGGTTCGACGGGGGCAGCCTCTGCGGCGGGAGTGGTTGCGGCGGGGGTAGACGTAGCGGCTGGGGCAGATGTCGCGGGGGCGGCAACCGTGAACTGGTAGGAACCCTTCACCGTGTGCCCGTCCGTCGACGCCACCGAATAGGCGACGGTGTACACCCCGTTCGCGAGCACACCCTCCACCTCGACCGAGCCGGTCGGGCCGTCGACCACCGGCTCCGACGCGGGCACCTTCTGCTTGGCCGAGTCGCTGACCGTGATGCTCGTCCGCTCCGGATCCAGCTTCTGCAGGAACTTCAGCGTGATCTCGGTGGGCGCCTCCGTCAGCGTCGCCTTCTTCGCCGGTGACGCGTCGACGAGCGCGTTGTGCGCCCAGGCCGGCGAGCCGGGGGCGATCCCGGCGAGCACGCCCAGGGCCAGGGCGAACAGCGCCGGCAGAGCTGCTGCTCGACGGGCGGGACGGCGTGGAGCTCGACTGAACATGCCTCCTTAGTCGCCACTCGCGCATCTCCAGTTCCCGGAAATTTCCTGGGAACTATCTGAGCACCATCGGCGACCAACGCTGCAACGCTCTCAATCGAGGAGAAGGACAGCCGATGACAGCGACGCCCGAGCTCGCCGTTCTGGAGACACCGGCCCGCCCCGTACGCCGCCCATCCGCCATCGGTGCCCTGCTGCTGCGGCTGCACTTCTACGCCGGAGTGCTGGTCGCGCCGTTCCTGGTGATCGCCGCCGTCACCGGCCTGCTCTACACGGTCACCCCGCAGCTCGACGGGATGCTCTACGGCGACAGGCTGACCGCCGCCTCCCCCGGCGGGACCGCGCTGCCGCTCGCCGACCAGATCGACGCCGCCCGCGCGTTCCACCCCGGCGGCACCCTCGCGGCGGTCCAGCCCGGCGACGGCGACCTGACCACACGCGTCGTCTTCTCCCAGCCCGACCTCGGCGAGAAGCAGCACACCGTCTACGTCGAGCCGTCGACCGGCGAGGTGCGCGGGCAGCTCACCACCTGGTACGGCTCCACGCCCGTGACCACCTGGCTCGACGACCTGCACCGCAACCTGCACCTGGGCGACCTGGGCCGGCACTACTCCGAGCTCGCCGCCAGCTGGATGTGGGTACTCGCGCTCGGCGGCATCGTCCTCTGGTGGCGGCGCCGGCGCAGCGTCCGCGGTCTGCTCACCCCCGACCTCGCCGCCAAGAAGGGCGTACGCCGCACCCGCGGCTGGCACGCCGCCACCGGCGTCTGGCTCGCCGTCGGCCTGCTGATCCTCTCCGCCACCGGCCTGACCTGGTCCCGCTACGCCGGCGAGAACTTCTCCAGCCTGCTCGACTCGCTCGACGCGCACCGTCCCACGCTGTCGATCCCCTCCTCCTCCGCCCCGGCCGGCGGCCACCACGGCTCCGGCACCACCGCCGCGCCCGTCTCCCCCGCCGAGGCCGACACGGTCCTGAGCACCGCCCGCGCCGCCGGCCTGACCGGGCCCGTCGAACTCACGGTCCCCGAAGCGGGCGGCCAGCCGTGGACCGTCGCCGGCATCGACAACGTCTGGCCGGTCCGCCTGGACAGCGTCGCCGTCGACCCGTCCTCCGCTGCCGTCGTGGCGCGCAACGACTACGCGGACTGGCCGGTTCTCGCGAAGCTCAGCAAGCTGGGCGTGCAGGCACACATGGGCATCCTGTTCGGCGTGGTCAACCAGGTGCTGCTGGCACTGCTGGCGGTCGGCCTGCTGTGCGTGATCCTCTGGGGGTACCGGATGTGGTGGCAGCGGCGCCCCACCCGCACGGAGCGCCGCGCGCTGGTCGGTGCGCCACCGGCCCGGGGAGCCTGGCTCGGCCTGCCCGCGTGGGCGATCGTGGTGGGTGTGCCGGTGGTCTTCGCTGTCGGCTGGGCGATGCCCCTTCTCGGAATACCCCTGGCGGCCTTCCTGCTGATCGATTTCGCCGCCGGCTTCCTGCGCGGCTCCAGAGGTACGCGATAACGACCGTCCCCGCCGGACCCCGCGTCCCGCCCACCACGCGACCGGCTGCCACTCCGGACCGTCCGGCGCCCACGGGCCCGTAGTCCGGCCGGCATCGGCCGTCCCCACCTGACTCATTGCCGGCTGGGTGGCGGGCTACGGCGAGGTGGGACGGCGGGAGGCGTGGCGGAGTACCTCGGCTATCAGATGGCGGGTGGCGTCGTCCGGCAGGGAGTAGACGACGTTGCGGCCCCGGCGGCGGCGCTGGACCAGGCGGGCGTCGAGCAGGCAGCGCAGGTGATGTGCCACCGCCGTGGGGTCCGCCGGGACCGCGGCCGACAGCTCACCGGCGGTGCGTTCGCTGTCCCGCAGCAGCACCAGGATGTGCAGCCGGTGTTCGTAGGCCATGCCCCGCAACACCGTCACCGCCCGGCTGATCAGGACAGAGGTCACGAGTTCCGCTCCTTGAAGAAGGGCCTCAGGACGGCCGAGAGGACCAGGATCGTGGTGGCCGCCAGGGCGATGCTCGCCCCGGCGGCGATGTTGAGGTGCGTGGAGGCGTACAGGCCGAGCAGGCCGCTCGCCACGGCGAACAGGACTGCCAGGAGGGTGATCACCGGCAGGCGGGTGGACCAGAGGCGGGCGGCGGCGGCCGGGGCCACCAGCAGGGAGATCGCGAGGATGGTGCCGACAGCGGGGACCAGCGTGACCACCGCGATCTCGATGATGATCAGCAGGAGGAGGGTCCAGGCCCCGGCGGGGACACCGGCGGCGGTGGCGGCGGCCGGGTCGAAGCCGGTGTACAGCAGGGGGCGGGCGCTGAGCGACAGGATCGCAACGACCGCTGTCAGGACACCGCCGGTGATGACCAGATCCCGCGTCGTGACTGTCAGGATCGAGCCGACCAGATAGGACGACAGGTCGCGGCTGAAGCTGTTCTGGGTGGCGACCAGCCCGGCGCCCAGCGCGAAGCCGGCGGACAGGACCACCCCGGTGGCGGCCGCGGCGTTCTGGCCGGGGCGGCGGGTCAGCGCGGCGACACCGAGGACCACCAGGACGCCGGTGGCCATGCCGCCGAGCAGCAGGTCCACGCCGAACAGGGCGGCGATCACCACGCCGGGAAACGTGGCGTGGGTCAGGGCCATCGTGAAGAAGGACAGGCGCCGCACCACGATGTGCACGCCGACGAACCCGGCCAGCGCACCGGCCAGGACGACCTCCGCGACGGCCCGGTGGACCGCGTCGTCCCACCAACTCATGAGCGAACCCGGGCGAGCGAGCGAATCCGGGCGAGCGAGCGGACCCGGACGAGCGAGAGCACGAGCAGCATGAGGTACCCGGCGACCAGCAGGAGCACCACACCGGACGCCGAGGCCAGGGCGATGCCGTGTTCGACCGAGGCGTACCAGCTGGCCAGCAGCCCGGTCCAGCCGGCGAGCAGGATCAGGCCGGTTCCGGTCAGCGCCATCACCATCGGGCGGTGGCTGACCAGGCGCGCGGCCGCCGCCGGGACGATCAGCAGGGCCACGACCAGGATGGTGCCGACGGCGCGGACCGCGGCCACCACCACGAGGGCGACGATCACGTTCAGCCAGAGGTCGAGCCAGAAGACGCGGTAACCGGCGGCGGTCGCGGCAGCCGGGTCGAACGCGCGCAGCAGCATCGCGCGGGCGCCGGCCGCCAGCACGGCGAGGATCAGGGCGGCCAGGGCCGCGGTCTCGGCGATCTGCTGCATGGTCACCGTGAGGAGGCGCCCGAAGAGGAAGGAGGTCAGATCAGAGGTGTACGAGCTACGCCTCGAAACCAGCACGACGCCGACCGAGAACATGGCCGTCAGCACGACCGCCGTGGACGCGTCGTCGCTGAGCGCGCCCCGACGGGTCAGGAGGGTGAGTACGACGGCGGTGAGCAGGGCCGCGACCAGCGCACCGAGGAAGATGCCGTCCAGCCCGCCGGCCAGGAACCCGACCACCACCCCGGGGAAGACGGTGTGGGTGAGCGCGTCGGAGACGAAGGAGAGCTTGCGGACGAGCACGAGTACGCCGACCGGCCCGCAGATCACCGCGAGCAGGACGATCTCGGCCAGGGCGCGGCCCATGAACGGCACGGTGAACGGTTCGATCACGGCGCCGTCTTGTCGATCAGGCAGACGGAGTCCGCGAAGTCACCGGCCAGGCGCGCGTCGTGGGTGCTCAGCACGAGTGCCGCGCCGGCCGCGGTGAGCTCGCGCAGGACGCTGAGGATGGCGTCCTGGCTCACCGCGTCGACCCCGTTGAAGGGTTCGTCGAGCAGCAGCAGGCGGGGTTCGGCCACGATCGCCCGGGCGAGCAGCACGCGCTGGCGCTGCCCGCCGGAGAGCAGCCCGAACGGGCGCCCGGCCTGCTCGCCGAGCCCGACCTGGCCGAGAGCCTCGCGGGCCGCACGGCGGTCGGCGGCGCCGGTCGGGCGGAACCAGCCGATCCGCCGGTACCGGCCCATCAGCACCACCTGGCCGGCGGTGACCGGGAAGTCCGCGTCGAGGTCGCCGACCTGCGGGACGTATCCGCACAGCTCACGGGCCCGCGCGGGGCTGCGGCCGAAGATCCGGGCGGTGCCGGCGAGCACCTCGGCCAGCCCCACCGCGGATTTGATGAGCGTGGACTTGCCCGCGCCGTTGGGGCCGACGAGGGCCAGCTTCCGACCGGGCCCCACCTCGAGGTCCACCCCGGCGACGACGGGCGCGCCCCGATAGCCGGCACTGACCCCCGTGTAGTGGAGCGCGGTCATCAGCTCAGCGCTTCGACGATGACCCGGGTGTTGTGCTCCTCCGCGCCGAGGTAGGTGCCCTGCGGGGTGCCGTCGGCGCCAAGGCTGTCGCCGTAGAGGGCGTCCTCACCGGCCACCACCTTGACCCCGGCCTGCTGCGCGATGGCCTCGGCGCTCTTGGCCGGCAGCGAGCTCTCCGCGAAGATCGCCTTCGCTCCGGTCGCCTTGATCTTGTTGACCAGGTCGGTGAGCTGCTGGGCGGAGAGTTCGGCGGAGGTGTCCAGGCTGGGGATCACCGAGCCGACGAACTCCAGGTCGTAACGGGCCACGTAGTAACCGAACGCGTCGTGGTTGGTGACCAGCTTGCGGTTGGTGATCTTCGCGAAGGCGGCGGCGTTGGCGGCGTCGAGCGCGTCGAGCTCGGCCGTGTAGGCGGTCAGGTTCGTGGTGAACGTGGCGGCGTCGCCGGAAGCGGCCGCGGCCAGGCCCTTCTCGATGTTGGCGACCATGATCTTGGCGTTGCGGGGGTCGTGCCAGATGTGCGGGTCGTGCTCGTCGCCCTCCTCGCGCAGGGTCACGCCCTGGCTGGAGTCGACGACCGCGCCCTTGAAGCCGGCCGACTCGATCGTGCGGTCCAGCCACTCCTCCAGGCCGACGCCGTTCTTCACGACGACCGCCGCCTCGCCGATCGCCTTGATGTCGGCGGGTGTCGGCTCGTAGTCGTGCGGGTCCACGTTGGGCTTGATGATCTGGGTGACCGTGACCCGGTCGCCGCCGACGTTGCGGACGAAGTCGGCGACCTCCGGGGTCGTCGCCACCACGGCCAGCCGGGTGGTGCCGGTCGCGGCGTCGCTCTGCGAGCCACAGCCCGCCAGGGTCAGGCCCACCACGACTGTCAAAGCTGCTGAAATCAGTTTCACGGCCGAAACGGTAATGGTTTTCAACAATCATCGTCTAATGACGAGATGACAATACGTTCATCAATTCTCATGCACTGTTCGAGATATCAGCAGAATTGCATGTCAGGCGTCGGCGAGCCGGGCTAGGGCGGCCAGGAGGCGGTCGATTTCGTCGGGCGTGTTGTAGATGTGCAGGCTCACGCGTACGGAAGTCGTCCTTTCACTCTGACCGGCCTGGCAGAGGCCGTCGGCGCGGACGTAGAGACCGTCGCCGGCGAGGATGAAACCGAGGTCGTTGGAGCCGATCGAGCGGTGCCGGAAGGTGACGATGCCGTGCCGCTGCTGGACGCTGGAGCCGGTGGTGAGACTGCGCTGGCAACCGAGGATCTCGTAGGCGGGCATCCGGGAGAGGCCGTCGGTGAGGCGTACGCCCAGGGCCTGGTTCCAGCGGGCGACGCGCTCGACGCCGGCCTCGTCCAGCCAGTCCAGGGCGGCGGTGAGGCTCACGATGCCGCTGGTGTTCGGTGAGCCGATCCAGCCGCCGGGCACGAAGCGCGGGCCGCGCCGGTTCCGTGCCCAGACGACGCCGACGCCGGGCAGCGCCATCGTCTTGTGGCCGGAGAAGACGAGAAAGTCCACATCCAGGTCGTCCAGATGAATCGGGATATGGCCGACGCTCTGCGCGGCGTCCAGGCAGATCGGCACGTCCGGAGCCAGGGCCCGCAGACGCTGCACGTTCATGTCCCCGCCGTAGACGTGGTGCACGTGGGTGGCGGCGATCAGCCGGGTCCGGGGGCCGGCCACCAGGTTCCGGTGGTCGTAGTCGTGGGCGGCGTCGTAGGGAATCCCCCGCACGTCAGCACCCACCTCGGTCCACGGGACCACGTTGGCACTGTGGTCGGCGAGCGGGACCAGGATCTCGTCGCCCGGCTGGAGCTGGGGCGCGAGCCAGTCCCGCGCGACCGCCCGCAGCCCCTCGGTCGTGCCGCTGACGAAGTGCACATCCGAAGCATCAGAGGTGTCGCCGAGGAATCGGCGGACCCGATCACGCGCGGACTCGATCCGGGCCGTCGTCCGGTTCGCCCACGGGTAGGTGCCGCGGGCGGCGTTGGCGTTCGCGGACGACAGGTAGTCGACGACCGCGTCCAGGACCACCTGCGGCTTCTGCGAGGTGGCCGCGCTGTCCAGATAGGCCACGCCCGGGTTGCCCTCGATCATCGGGAACTGTTTGCGCAGCCCGGCCTGCCAGTCCCGGTCAGTCTCGAACAAGTTCACCACCGGCGTCCCGCCACGCGATGATCCCGCCGTCGAGCGACCGCACGTCCGGATGCCCCATCCGGGTCAGCAGCGCCGCGTAGGCCGCGGACTTCTCCCCCACCGGGCAGACCAGCAGCACCGGTTGCCGGCGGCTGAACGGCAGCCCGGCCTGCAGCAACTCGGCGAACACCTCGTCCACGATGTTGATCGAGCCGTCGATGTGCAGGGCCTGATATGCGTACGGGTTACGCAGATCCACGACCAGGGCCCGCCGGGCGAAATCCGGTGCGGCGGCGACGGAGACCGCGGGTGCGGCTGCGAGCTCGGCGGGGCTGAGCGACGAGACGGAGTGCGGGCGCGGTGGTCGGCCGAACAGGGCGGGGCGGCGTTCCCGCAGGTAGCTGACATACGGTTCGACGCGATCGCAGACGATGAAGACAGCCGTCTTGCGGGATTTCAGAACTGCGTCTTGCGTACGCAAAAAGCTCACCGCGCCCTGGTAGGCACCTCCGCCAGTGGGCCCCGCAAGCGTGCCGCACCGGCGCACCAGCGTGAGCAGACCGTCGATGGCCTCGTCCGCGGTGATCGTCTCGATGGCGTCGTAGACGCCCGGCTCGAAGAGGCCGACCTCGTGCACCTCGTCGATGGTCCGGATGCCGGGTATGAAGTCGCTCTTCGCCGCGACCAGCCCGATCACCCGGGTGTCCGGGTTGTACCGGCGCAGCGCCCGGGCCACCCCGGTGGACGAACCGGCCGTGCCGACGCAGGCGATGAAGTAGTCCGGCGCGGTCCCGTCCAGATCCTTGATGATCTCCGGACCGGTGCCGTTCAGGTGCGCCTCGGCGTTGAGCTCGTTGAAGTACTGGTCGGTGTGGACGAAGCCGGCCGTGGACTCGTTGAGCACCTGGTACATCCGGGTGAGCGGGTCGTCGGTGTCGGACGGGTCGAGGCACTCGGAGCGGCCCGGCAGCTCGTCGATCTCCGCGCCGAGCAGCAGCAGGAGATCCTTGATCTCGGGGATCCGCATCCGGTTGGTGACGCTCTTGAACGGCAGCCCGTGCATCCCGGCGATCAGCGCGAGGGCCTTGGCGGTGTTGCCGCTGGAGAGTTCGACGACGGTGTCACCGCGCTCGGCCGCGCCGGCCAGCAGCGGGCGGACCATGCTCCACGCGGCCCGGTCCTTCAGCGACCCGAACGGGTTGAGAAGCTCCAGCTTGGCGTAGAGGTCGATGTTGCGCAGACCGTGCACGGCCGGGTCGATGCGCAGCAGCGGGGTCTCGCCGATGGCCTCGGTGATGTCGTCGACTCTCATGGCTCCTCCGGGGACGGCGGGTGGACGGGCCAGTAGTTCTCGTCGAGGCACCAGCGCCACGCCGCGCCGGAGCGGTAGAGGGCGACCTTGCGGCCGGGCGGCTTGCGCAGCGCCGTGGTGGCGGTGAAGTCCATGAAGTAGCCGGCGGCGTTGACGAAGACGAGCAGGTCACCGGGTTGCGGGGTGTGCGGGAGGAAGACCTGCCGCCGGGTGATCAGGTCGGATTCGAGGCAGAGGTTGCCGAAGAGATAGAAGCCTTTACCGGCATCTGTCGGGTTTGGCCGCTGAGGAACGTGGATCGGGTCCATGAGGACGCCGTGCTCCTCCAGGCCCACGTCCCTGGCATTCATGTCCAGCTGGATCCGGTCTTCGTCCACCGCCAGGACCCGGGTCACCACGAGGCCGCACTGGTCAAGGAGGGCCCGGCCGGGTTCGATGTCGAGGTCGATCATGTGGTCCAGGAGCAGTTCGCCCAGCGGGCGCCGCCGGCCCGGAGCATCGGTGCTGAGGAGCTTGTCCAGGTAGTCAGGTCCAGCGGCCGGGCGATATGACGGATATAAGGCGAGACTTCCCTTCAAGGTGCCCGCTTCGGCGCGCAGGCCGTAGCCGTGACCGTTCCAGGTCAGCGGAGGGCGGTTGCCGAGGACGGCCTGGGCCAGCTCGGACGTGTACGTCTCCCACTGCGCGCCGTCGGCCAGGTAGTTGACGCCGAAGCCGCCGCCGATGTCGAGCGACCACGGGCGCAGGCCGGCCGCCCGGCACCGGTCGAGCGCGGCGAGGCAGCCCTCCAGCGCCACCGCCTTCTCGCGGATCTCGACGGTGTCGAGGTGGTAGGAGACACCGGCCAGGTCGAGTTTCCCGGCCGCCGCCAGCACCTCGTCGAGCGCGGCGACCGGAACGCCGAAGCGGCTGCGGCGGGTCATCACGCGTACGCCATCGGCCTCGAAACCGGAGAGCCGGACCGTCACTCTCGGCCTGGCCAGGCGATATGCCGACACCAGGGCGGTGAGCTCGCGCAGCTCGGCGGCCGAGTCGGCGTTGACGGTCACGCCGGTGCGCGCGGCCAGCCAGAGGAACTCCCGGTCCTTGGGGCCGGTCGCCATGATCCGGTCCGGGGTGAAGCCGGAGGCGAGCGCGTGCTGCAGTTCGCCGAGGGAGGCCACGTCCACCCCAGCCTCGCCGGCGGCCAGCTCGCGCAGCAGCGCCGAGGACTGGTTGGCCTTGTGGGCGAAGTAGATCTGCCCGCCCAGCCGGTGCCGCTGACGGACCGCGCGGAACGCCGCGACGTTCTCCCCCACGCGCTGCGGCAGAACCACGTTGACCGGTGAACCCAGGCCGTCGACGAGTTGTCGCAGCAATTCGCCGTCATCGAGAACGGATTGAGTCGACTGATCAATTCTCGGAAACAGGGAAAGCACTGTGGAAATCCTTCCGGCGTGCCCCCAACCTATCAAACAGTCCGCAAATCCAATGTGTGCCAGATCGCTGTTTCCTGATCGCCGGTGGACCACCAGAGCATCCCGTCCCGGGTGGCGGCAAGATCGGCGGCGGCGGACAGCACAACTGTCTTCCCGGTGACCAGGTCGTGCACGACGAGACCCGCGGTTCCGGTGACATCGGAGTCGGGGCGCGTCTCGGAGAGCACCTCGAAGCGATCCAGCACCGCCACGTCGCTGACCGCGGACTGGGTGCCGGCGCCGGCGATCCGCCGCCGCTCGGTGCCGTCCGGGCGCATCATGTCGATCCGGGCCAGCCCGTCGCCGGACATCACCATGACCCGGCACCAGGTGGGCACGCACATGTTCCACTCGGGACCGGTCGCGGTGACCCGCTTCTCCTCGCCGGTGGTCATGTTCCGCATCCGGATCGCGCCGGCCTGGCCGCCGACGTCGTCGGTGAGCCACGGCCAGGCGGTGAGCGCCCACTGGCCCTTCTCGGTACGGACCCGGACCGGCCCGCCGGTGAGCGCGGCCGAGCGGATCTCGGTGACGCCCTCGCCGTCGTCGCCGGCCGCCGCCCAGTGCACCCGCCCGCCGGCGACGACCAGGTCGTGCTGGTTGCCGTAGAACAGCACCCGCCCGGTGTCGGCGGTGACCATCCGCGGCTGGTCGCGCCCGCCGAGTTTCGCCGCCCAGATCTCGGTCGCGCCCTCCCCCGCCGACTCGGTCCACAGCAGTTCGTCGTCGGTCGCGGTCACGTTGTCGAAGCGGAACATGTCGCTGTCCGGCAGGCTGCGCAGCTCCCGCCAGCCCATGGCCGTCTCGATCACCAGCCGCAGCGTGCCGCCGGTCGTGACGGTGCCGACGGCCGTGGTGGCGTCCAGGAAGAGCAGCGGTGCCACGTTGAGTTCGGGCAGGTCGGCCCGCTGCGCCGAGGGCCACGCCTGTCCCGGTCCGGGGCGCACCGGCGCGGCCGGTGCCGGCGTGCCGGACTCGGGCAGCCCGCCGGCCAGCAGCGCGCCGGCCGCCAGCAGGGCGATCGCCAGGGCGACGTGCGAACGGGCGGTCATTCGTAGGGCCGTTTCGGCTCGGCGGCCGGCTGCCACTGGACCACCTCGAGGTAGGCGATGTCGGCGTCGTTGACCGGGTCGGTGCCGCGCCGAGTGCTGTGCCGGCCGGTGACCTGTACCCAGGATCCGGCCGGTACGTCGATCAGCGGCCCGCCGGTGAGCCCCACCTTGATCGGGCGGCCGTCGGCGGCGCAGCAGCTCATCACGATCCGGGCCAGCATCGGGGCGCCGTCCTCGCCGGTCGCCACGAACCCGGTCAGCTGGACCTGGCGGCCGGCGAGACTGCGGCCGTCGTCGTAGAGCGCGCGGACCGCGTAGTCCAGCAGTCCGATCGGGACCGGGTCGCCCGCGGGCAGCGGCGGGAACTCCGAGTCGGACGCGCTCACCGGCACGGTGCCGGACTGGCCGGCGGTGAACGAGCCGAGGGCCGGCGGCGCCACCAGCAGCAACCCGAGTACGGGAAGGATCAGCAGCCAGCCCACCCAGGGCTCGTGGTCGTGGCCGTGGTCGTCGTTTCGCGGCCTCAGTTCGTAGATCAGGGTTGCCACCGCGGTCGCGACCAGCACCACGCCGGCCGCGATCAGGAACGGGCGCAGCCCCTCCTTGACGTAGCGCAGGTACAGGTCGGTCAGGGAGGCCTTGAGGACGGCGCCGCCGAGCAGGAGCAGGACCACGGCCTGCGCCCGCCGGTTCACAGGATCACCAGGCCGGTCAGCGAGGCCACCAGGACGGCCACCGCGAAGGTGACCGGGGCGAATCGCGCGGCGAACCGCCGGCCGAAGACGCCGGTCTGCATCGAGATCAGCTTGAGGTCGACCATCGGGCCCACGACCAGGAACACGAGGCGCGAGGTCAGCGAGAACTGGGACAGCGAGGCGGCCACGAAGGCGTCCGCCTCGCTGCAGATCGACAGCAGGACGGCCAGGACCGCCAGGGCCAGCACGGACAGCACCGGGCGGGCGGCCAGGGTCTGCAGCCATGCCTCCGGGACGAGCACGTTGATGGTCGCGGCGGCGGCCGCGCCCAGCACGAGGAAGCCACCCGCGTGGACGACGTCGTGGCGGCACGCCGACCAGAACGCCCGGCCCCGCGAGGAGCCCTCGTCGGCCCGGTGCGGCAGCCTGATCCAGTCGGCCCGGCCCAGGCGCAGCCAGAGCCAGCCCATCAGGACCGCGACCACGAGGCTGGCCAGGCCGCGGGCCAGGACCATCTCCGGGTTGTCCGGGAACGCCACGGCGGTGGCGGTCAGCACGATCGGGTTGATCGCGGGCGCGGCCAGCAGGAAGGCCAGGGCCGCCGCAGGCGTCACTCCGCGCCGGATCAGCGAGCCGGCGATCGGTACGCTGCCGCACTCGCAGCCGGGCAGGATCACGCCCGCGACGCTCGCCGCCGGAACGGCGAGCGCCGGGTGCCGCGGCAGGGCGCGGGCCCAGAAGGAGCGCGGCACGAACACCGCGATCACGGCGGACAGCAGGACGCCGAAGACGAGAAACGGGACCGCCTGGACCAGCACGGACACGAACACCGTGGTCCAGGTCTGCAGCCGCTCGCCGGACACGAGCCCGGACAACCGCCCGCGGAACAGAACCAGCAGCACCAGCAGCGCGGCAAGGAACTCGACGGACCCGACGCGGCTGCCGGCACGATCAGCGGTCACCCTCACGGCGAAGGAATCTACCGGTTGACCGCTCCGCCCCCGCCTCCACGACACCGTCCGGGTGACCTCTACGGGCTGGCGGCGAGGAACAGGAAGACCGCCAGCAGGCTCAGGTGCAGGCCGCCCTGCAGGATGTTGGCGCGGCCGGGCACGACCGTGAGCGTGCCCACCACGACGGTCAGGACCAGCAGCACCATCTGGGTGCCGCCCAGGCCCAGCAGCAGCGGCCCGTCGAGCCAGATCATCGCCGTCGCGATCGCCGGGATCGTCAGGCCGATGCTGGCCATCGCGGAGCCGAGTGCCAGGTTGAGGCTGGTCTGGATGCGGTCGCGGGCGGCGGCGCGGACCGCGGCGATGGTCTCCGGCAGCAGCACGAGCAGGGCGATGACCACACCGACGACGGCGTGCGGCAGGCCCGCCGCGGCGACGCCGGACTCGACGGCCGGGGAGATGCCCTTGGCCAGGCCCACGACGGCGATCAGGGCGACGAGCAGCAGGCCGAGACTGTTCAGCGCGGTCCGGCTCGACGGCGGGTCCAGGTGCTCCTCGGAGTCGATCACCTCGCCGGAGGTGGTGATCGGCATGAAGTAGTCGCGGTGCCGTCGGGTCTGCACGGCGACGAAGAGCAGGTAGAGGCCGAGCGACACGACGGCGGCGAAGGCCAGCTGTGCCGGGGAGAACTGCGGGCCGGGGCGGCTGGTGGTGAACGCCGGCAGCACCAGGCTGAGGGTGGCGATCGCGGCGACGGTGGCGAAAGCCGCGCCGGTGCCCTCCGGGTTGAACACGGCGATGCGGCGGCGGACGGCACCGACCAGCAGGGAGATGCCGAGAATGCCGTTACAGGTGATCATCACGGCCGCGAAGACGGTGTCGCGGGCCAGCGACTGCGACTTCTCGCCGCCGCTGATCATCAGGGTGACGATGAGGGCCACCTCGATGATGGTGACCGCCACGGCGAGGATCAACGATCCGTAGGGCTCACCGACGCGGTGCGCGACCACCTCGGCGTGGTGGACGGCGGCCATCACCGCACCGCCGAGCAGCAGCGAGACGACGACCACCGCGGGTGGCGGCAGGTCGCGGCCCCACGTCAGGACGAGCGCGGCGAGTGCCAGAATCGGGACATAGAGGGTCCAACGGGTCAGGATCTTCGACATCATTCGTCAACTTTGCCAGCCTCCGGCCGTGGGCGGTCCGAGTGCCCGAGATCGCGGCCGGGCGCCACCCGGTCGCGGACCATGCGCTTGAGCGGCGGCAGCTCGGGGAAGCCGCCCTCGGCCTTGCGCGACCAGAGCGTCTCGCCGTCGAGGCGGATCTCGAAGACCCCGCCGACGCCGGGCACCAGCGCTACCTCACCCAGGTCGCGCGGGAACGTGGTAAGCAGTTCCTGCGCGGTCCAGGCCGCGCGCAGCAACCAGCGGCACTGCGTGCAGTACTCGATCTCCAGACGGGGCTGTGGCACGAGTACGCATTCTTCCAGCATGATCATGGGTGGAAAAGCCGCGAGCAGGGAGAGTGTCAGTTGAAGCGTGCCTGGATCGGTGTCTGTGCGGCCGCGGTGGCGGTGGCGGCCGGCGGCTGTTCGGACGACGGCGCCGGGGCGGAGCCCGTGAAGCCGCTCGACTACGTGGCGCTCGGGGACTCGTACGCCGCCGGGCTCGGCGCCGGCAACTACGTCGACACCAAGTGCTATCAGAGCAGGGACAGCTCCTACCCGCAGCTCTGGGCGAAGACCCGGACCCTCGGCACGATCACCGACCGGACCTGCAGCGGAGCCCTGATCAAGACCGTCCGCGAGACGCAGCTGGACGCGGTCGACGCGGACACCGGCTGGGTGACGCTGACCGTCGGCGGCAACGACGCGGGCTGGACCGGCGCGCTGCAGCAGTGCCTGCTCGGCTCGGACCAGACCTGCCGGTCGACGGTCGAGCGGTCGACCAGCACCGTCGAGGCGACCCTGCCGGACGACCTGGACGGGCTCTACACCGCGATCCGCAAGCGCGCGCCGGAGGCGAAGGTGTTCGTGCTCGGCTATCCGCACCTGGTCGGCGCGGGCGGCACGGGGTGCGAGTCGCTGAACGACGCCCGGCGCGGCGCGCTCAACGACGGCTCGGACTCGCTCAACGAGAGCATCGCGGCGGCCGTGGGCAAGCACGAGGGGTTCACCTTCGTGGACGTGCGGGAGGCGTTCAAGGGCCACGAGGCGTGCACGGGCGATCCGTGGATCAACGCGGTACGCGACACGCTGCCGGAGTCGTTCCACCCGAACGCGGCGGGTTACGAGGCGTACGCGAAAACGCTGGCCGAAGTAACCGGCTGACCTTCCGGCGCTCACCGGGGGTTCGCCCGCCGTTGGCCTGACCGGGGTGCGATGGGCCGTGCACCACGCGAACCACTACTACGGCCACACGTACGTCCTGGCCCGCTACTGCGGGTACCAGGGCGCCGATCCGCCCCGGATCCACGGCTACCTGCAGCACGGCTGGAACATCGGCGACGGGCTGGCACCGGACCACGAGTTCGTGCCGGGCATCCCGGCGTTCGTCTGGAGCGAGCGGACCCGCCGCCGGGCCTGGTCGATGGGGCGGCGGCAGGTGTACGTGACCGGCTCGCCGTGGGCGTACCTGCTGGCCATGACCCCCGACGACGGCGGCACCCGGCGGGAGGGGACGATCTGGTACCCGTTCCACGGCTGGGAGGGCCAGCACATCGAGGGTGACCACGACCGGCTGATCGCGGAGATCCGCGACACCGAGGACGGCCCGGTCACGGTCTGCCTGTACTGGCAGGAGTACCGGACGGCCCGCGTGCGCCGCCGCTACGAGCGGGCCGGGTTCCGGGTGATCTGCCACGGGTACCGCGGCGGCTGGTGGCGCGATCTCGACCCGCTGTTCCTCGACCGCCAGCTGGCCGAGCAGCGCCGGCACCGGCGGGTCGCGTCGAACCGGCTGTGCAGCGCCCTGCTCTACGGAACCCTGGCCGGCTGCGAGCCGGCCGTCTACGGCGATCCGATGCAGCTGGAGGGTGAGCGGGACCTGTTCGGCGGGCGGCCGCGGATCCGGCGGCAGTGGTCGGCGATGCACGGCAAGTCGGTGGACCCCCGCGTGGCGTACGAGATCGCCGCCGACGAACTGGGCGCCGAGCAGCTGCTCTCGCCGTCCGAACTGCGATTTCTGTTCCGATGGCACGAGGAGGCCGCCGCGTGACGCCGCTGCTGCTCGGCGGCGAGATGCCGCACTGGTCCGACCGCGAGCCCACCGGTGGCGCCGCGCTGGGGGAACTGGTCGCCGCGGCGTCCGGGCACACCCTGGTCGTCGGGCCGCACGACCCCGCGCTGATCGAGGCGGTACCGGCCCGGCACGTGACGGTGCTGGTGCGCGGGGTGCCGGACGCGGAGGCGCTGGCCGCGCGGTTCGCGTCCCGGCCGGGCTTCGAGGTGTGCTGCGGGAGCCTGGAGAAGCTGGCGGCGGTTCCGGCGTACGACACGGTGATCGCGCTGGACGGCCTGGACCGGACCGGCTCGGCCGAGAGCCCGGACATCTCCTGGGCGGCGGGGCTGTCCCTGCTGCTCGCGGTGCTGCGCCCGGGCGGGCGGCTGCTGCTCGGCGTGGACAACGCGGTCGGCCTGCACCGGATGCTGGCCTGCGCGGCCGAACCCGGCGACGCGGAGTGGGGCTCGGCGTTCGACCCGACCCGCCCGACCGGCCCGGACCGGCTGCGCGAGCGGCTCCACGAGGGTGGGCTGCCGGCGCTGCGGACCTATGCCGCCTTCCCCTGTCCGCAGTCGCCGTCGGTGCTGCTCGACGAGAGGCTGCTCGACGCGCCGGACCTCGACGGTTTCGTCGCGAGCGCCCTGCGCCGGGCGGGCGACGGCGGGAAACCGCTGCTCGCGGACCCGCGCCCGCTCGCCGTCCAGCTGCTGCGCCACGGTCTGGCAGCCGCCACGGCACCGGGGTGGATCGTGGTGGCGGGTCGCGGCGCGGCGCTGCCGGACGGCATCGTGGTCTCCGGCGCGGTCACCGAGCTGACCGGGGGGCACCTCACGAACAAGGGCACCGGGGAGCGGCTGCCGGTGCCGGCCGGGCGGTGCCTGCACGATCTCCTGCTGGCGGCGGTCCGGGGCCACGACCGGGTGCGGCTGCGGGCGCTGCTGACGGCCTGGCAGGGCGGCGAGACGGCTCCGGTCGACGCCGACGCGGTGATCGTCGATTTCGAGGGCCGGCTGCACGCGGTCGCCTCCCCCGCGTCACCCGGGGAGGCGCTGCGGCGGTTCGCCCAGGCGGTGCACGACGAGGGCCTGGCGCATCTCTGGCCGTCGCCCGCCGACTCCTCGGAGACCGCGGCGCTGCTGGGCGCGATCGCGGGGGTGGAGATCGGCGCGGGCGCGGCGAGGCCTCCGGCGCGGGCGTTGCGCGAGCTCACCGCGGCGCACGACCGTCTGGCGCGAGAGCTGCGCGAGGCCAAGGACCAGGCCCGATGGTACGACGACAAGCTCGCCGAACGCGACGCCGAGCTCGCCCGCGCCCACCGCGTCATCTCCCTGCTCAAGGGCACCGTCCCGGGCCGCGCCGCCACAGCCGTCCGCGGCGCCCTGCGCACCGGCAAACGCGCCGCCCGAACCGCCCTGACCCGCCTCAACCGAAACCCCTAATGGGAGCTACTGGGTCAGCCGTTGGCAGACTTGGTGCCTAGTAGCCGCGAGCGGGTGAGCACTCCCAACCCCTGGACCTATGTCGAGT
>NZ_JBFAYE010000024.1:0-166495 GCF_040681145.1 Actinoplanes sp. NPDC051861 | reverse complement strand
CGCGCCGGTCTCCCGGCGCGCACCGCCGTACCTCCCCGGCAGGCGCTCGATGGCGCCGCCGGGGCCGCCGCCCTGGCTGTCGGGCGGCTCACCGGCGCCCCCGTGCCGCCGGTGGTGCACACCCGGCTCACCAGCGCCCATCAGGCGCCGAGCCGGGAATAGAGGAGGTAGGGCTTGCGGCGGGCGTCGAACGCGGCCAGCTCGCCGGCCCACGCCCCGGTGACCTCGTCCGTCTTCGCGCCCGCGTCGATCATCGTGCGCAGTCGCGTGGAACCGGTCAGCAGGTCGATCCAGTAACGGGCGGAGTCCAGCCGCCAGGTGAACGCCGCCTCCTTGCGGGCCTCCACCAGCATCCCGGCGGCCGTGCGGATCGGGTCGAAGGCGGCCTGGTCGGTCACCTTCACCTCGACGCCCGCGCAGAGCTGCCCGCTGAACTTGTTGAACGTGGGTGTGAAGTAGGCCTCCCGGAACTCCACGCCGGGCAGGTTCAGCGCGATCACCCGGTCGCACCAGCGGTAGTCGAAACCGGGCCCGCCGATCAGCTCGAACGGCCGGGTGGTGCCGCGCCCCTCGGACAGCGACGACACCCCCTCGAACATGCCGGTGCCGGGGTAGACGACAGCGGTGTCCGGGGTGGGCATGTTCGGGCTGGGCAGCACCCACGGCAGGTCGGTGTCGGAGGCCCGCAGGCGCCCGGTCCAGCCCTTGCAGGTGATCACCTCGAGGTCGACCGCGCCGTCGAGGAACTCGCCGTTGTAGAAGCGGGCCAGCTCGCCGACGGTCATCCCGTGCTGCTGGACGATCTTCAGGCGGCCGACGCCGGAGGTGAAGCCGTCGGTCATCATCGGGCCGTAGGCGCGGCCGCCGATCGGGTTGGGCCGGTCCAGGACCACGTACCGCAGGCCCAGGCGGGCGGCGGCGGCCATCGAGTCGTAGAGCGTGTAGATGTAGGTGTAGAAGCGGGCGCCGACGTCCTGGATGTCGAAGACGATCGCGCGCACGTCCGCCGCGGTGAACATCTGCACCCACCGGTCCAGCGTGGCCAGGTAGGCGTCGTAGACGGTCAGCCCGGTGCGCGCGTCGGTGCCGGTGCCCTCGCTGCCGCCCGCCTGTGCCGACCCGCGGAAGCCGTGCTCCGGCCCGAAGACGCCGCCGATGGTCACCCCGTCGGCGTGCATCCGGTCGACCAGGTGGCGGTATTCGCGGTCGACCCCGGTCGGGTTGGAGACCACGCCGATCCGCTCGCCCTTGACCGCCTTCCAGCCGTCGGCGGCCAGCCGGTCCATGCCGGTCCGCACCGGGACACGGGGGAGCAGGCCGGGTTTCGCCGCCGCCGGCCCGGCGACGGCCAGGCCGCCGAGGACACCCGCGGTGAGGAGACCACGGCGTCTCACGTCACGCTCCAGGTCAGACCATGACCGTACGGGTAGAGCCCGGGGATCTCCACGGGGAGCTTTCCTCGCGGCGGCACGGCACCGGTCAGCACCTTCGCGAGCGACTCCATGGCGACTCCGGTGTAACTGTAGGTGGCCAGGTACGTGGTGACGCCCGGCAGGACCGCGATGTCGTACGGGTTGCGCACCGCCACCACCACGACCGGCCGCCCGGTGTCGACCAGGGCCTTGACCAGCGCCTGTTGCCGGGTGTCAGTCGCATTGTTGGTCAGCACCACGGTCAGATCCCGCGATTGCGCCGCGTTCACGACTTCGGTGATCTTCGCGGCGTCCGGCTGATTCGCGACCAGCGGTGTGCCGCCCAGCGCACCGGCCAGCGCCGCGACGTTGTTGTAGGTGCCGGAGTTCCACCCGGTGACCAGCACCTTCTCGCCGGCACCGGACCAGGGGAGCAGCCTCGCGTCGTTGCGGATCGCCGTGACGGTCCGGTCGGTGACCTTCGTCGCGGCGCGCTGGTGCGCGGGTGTACCGATCGAGCGCTCGGCCACCGCCGGGTCGACCGGCTTGACGGTCGTGAGCAGGCCGCGCTTCTGCTTGAGGGTCAGGATCCGGCGCACCGACTCGTCGATGCGGGCCTCGGTGAGCTCACCCGAGGCGACCGCACCCAGCACGGCGTCGTACGCGACCTGCATGTTCGGCGGCATCAGCAGCATGTCGACGCCGGCCTTCAGCGCGAGCACCGGTACGCGCTCGTCGCCGTACTTCTGCCGGACCCCGGCCATCTCGAGCGAGTCGGTGACGATGACGCCGCGGTAGCCGAGCTCGCCGCGCAGCAGCCCCGTGATGATCGGCTGGGACAGGGTGGCCGGGTCCTCGGCCGGGTCCAGGGCCGGCACCACGATGTGGGCGCTCATGATGGCGTCGGCGCCGGCCGCGATCGCGGCGCGGAACGGCGGCGCGTCGATCCGCTGCCACTCCTCACGGGTATGGGTGATCACCGGCAGGCCGGTGTGGCTGTCGGTGGCGGTGTCGCCGTGCCCGGGGAAGTGCTTGGCGGCGGCCGAGGTGTTCGCGCCGCGCTGCAGGCCGAGGATCTGGCTCGCGGTCATCGTGGCGGCCAGGGCCGGCTCGCTGCTGAACGAGCGCACCCCGATGACCGGGTTGGCCGGGTTCACGTTGACGTCGGCGACCGGTGCCCAGGCCTGGGTGATGCCGACCGCGCGCAGCTCGGCGCCGGTGACCTGCCCGGCGCGGTACGCCCCGGCCGGGTCGCGCCCGGCACCGAGCGCCATGCCACCGGGGAGCTGGGTGGCCGGTGCCGGCATGCGCGTGACCACGCCGTGCTCCTGGTCGGTGGAGATCGCCAGGGGTACGCCGGTGGCCGCGGCCTGCAGCCCGTTGCTGAGCGTCGCGATCTGCCGAGGGTTCTGCAGGCTGTTCGTCCAGGCGAAGTAGATGACGCCGCCCAGGTGGTACTTCGCGACGACCTCGGCGGGGGTGCTTACGCCGTAGAGACGCTGGTTGAGGGCGGCGTCCGCAGCCGACGGGGTGGCCGCGTCGTTGCCGTAGACGTACGTCGTGAACAGCTGCCCGACCTTCTCCGGAAGCGTCATCCGCGCCAGAACTCCGTCGACGGGTGAGCGTGCCGGGTTCCCGGCGGCCGGGGCGGCGGCCGCCGGGATGCTCAGGGCGACGAGTGCGAGGAAAGCGACGGGACGCATTCGCATGGTGCCAGAAGGTAGCCGGGCCGGCGTGCTATGGCAATAACCTTCATGACTCTTGCGAGTTGTGAAGGAAACATTCATTCTCGACGGATCGACGTATGGAGAGGCGTTGATGATTCGACTCGGGTTCCTGCCCCCGCTCTGCGTGCTGGCCTGCCTGGCCGCCGGTTCACCGGCCGCCGCGGTACCCGCCGGGCCCGCCACGGCACCGTCGGTCACCCCGGACGACATCCGGTTCCGGCACGACGTGCTGCGGCCGGGCACCGCGCGCCAGGCCGGGCTGCTGCCGGAGGAGATCGCCGCGCTCCGGGGCGCCGCCGCCTCCTACCTGGAGGAGACGCCCGACCATCTCGGCCGGCCCACATACGCGGGCGCCACGGTGCTCGCCGCGCACCACGGCATCGTGGTCGCGCACTTCGCGGTCGGCGACGCGGTCCGCTACACCGCCGGCGCCACCGGGATCGAGGAACTCCCGGACTCCCAGCGCGTCCCGGCCCGCCTCGACACGCTGTGGGACCTCGCCTCGATCTCCAAGCTGTTCACCACGATCGTCGTGCTCCAGCAGGTGGAGGCCGGCCGGGTGGACCTCGACGCGCCGGTCGCGGACTCGGTCCCGGAGTTCGCGGCCGGCGGCAAGCAGGCGGTCACGGTCCGCCACCTGCTCACCCACACGTCCGGGCTGCCGGCGTTCGCCCCGTTCTACTCCCGGTACCCGACACCGCAGGAGCGCCTGGCCGCGGCCCTCGCCACGCCGGTCACCGCCGGCACCGTGCCGGGCCGCCAGTACGTGTACTCCGACATCGGGCTGATCGCGCTCGGCGTGCTGGTCGAGCGCGTCACCGGCAAGGCGCTCGACGCCGCGGTCCGCGACGGGGTCACCGGCCCGCTCGGCATGCGCGACACCGGATACCGGCCGCGGGCTGTCGAGCGCACGGCCGCCACCGAGTACCAGCCCTACGTCGGCCGCGGGATCGTCCGTGGTGAGGTCCACGACGAGAACGCCTGGTCGCTCGGCGGCATCGCGGGTCACGCCGGGGTCTTCTCCACCGCCGCTGACCTGGCCGTGCTGTGCCAGAGCCTGCTCAACGGCGGCGTCTACCGGGGCAAGCGGATCCTCTCGGCGGCGATGGTCCGGCAGGCGCTGGTCAACTACAACGCCGGCATCGTGCCCGCCTCGCCGGACACCGCGCGCGGCCTGGGCTTCGAGCTCGCCAAGCACACCTACATGGACGGCATGGCGTCGCCGATCACTTTCGGGCACACCGGCTTCACCGGGACGTCGGTGGTGATCGATCCGCTCGACCAGTCGTTCCTCATTCTGCTGAGCAACCGCGTGCATCCGGACCGGGCGTGGGGAACCAACACCGTGGCTCGGCGTGCTCTTGCCCGTACCCTTGCCAATGCCCACCCGGTCCACGCCCCCGCCGGCGGCGAAAGGCCCTGGCGCACCGATCAGCGGGACAGCGCCGCGATGAGCTTGACCGCGACGCTGCGGCGCGAGGCAGGCGAGCGGGCGCGGGCTCAATTCTTCTTCTGGTACGACACTGAGCCCACCTTTGACACGGCGTCCGTCGAGTCGTCCGCGGACGGTGTGACCTGGACGCCGGTGCCGATGACCCTGCATGCCGGCCGCACGTGGTTCGGGAGCGACGGAACCGTGACCGGATTCGGTCTGCGCCGCTGGTGGCGCGCGACCGCCGGCCTGCCCGCGGGCACCACCCGGCTGCGCTTCGTCTACCGCACCGACGCCGCCTCGCAGGGGCGTGGCGTCCTCATCGACCGGCTCCGCGTCACCGAGCCCGGAGCCACCCTCGTCGACGGCCGCACCGTTCTCGCCGCCGACGGCTGGAAACCAACTGACTGATCGGGAGCCGATATGGGATACCGGATGAGCCGGCGCGGCCTTCTCCAGGGCGCGGCCGGCACCGTCGCCGCGGGTGCTCTGGCCGGATGCGCCATGGGCGGGGACGAGTCCACCGACGACGCCAAGGGCGAGACCAGCGCGGAGAACCCGCTCGGCGTGAAGGAGGACGCGCCGCTCGAGGTGGTGATCTTCAACGGCGGCTTCGGCGAGGAGTACGCCAAGGCGCACGAGGCGATGTACTCCGAGCGCTACCCGAAGGCGGAGATCAAGCACTCGGCCACCCAGCAGATCGCCGAGACCCTGCAGCCGCGCTTCGTGGCCGGCGACCCGCCCGACGTGGTGAACAACTCCGGCGGCAGCCAGATCGACTTCAACGGCCTGGTCTCGCAGGGCGCCCTGACCGATCTCGGTCAACTGCTCGACGCGCCCAGCCTCGACGACCCGGCCCGGAAGGTTCGCGACACCCTGCTGCCGGGCATCGTCGACGTCGGTTCCTACGACGGGAGGTTCCTGTCGCTGAACTACGCGTACTCGGCCTACGGCATCTGGTACTCGCGGAAGCTGTTCGACTCGAAAGGGTGGGCGTACCCGAAGACCTGGGACGACATGATCGCCCTCTGTAAGACGATCAAGGCGGCGGGCATCGCGCCGTGGACCTATCCGGGCAAGCACGCCCGGTACATGAGCTGGCCGATCCTCGCCGCGGCCGGAAAGGCGGGCGGCATCGAGGTGATCAAGGCGATCGACAACCTGGAGCCGAACGCCTGGAAGCACGAGTCGGTCCGGGCGGCGGCCGAGGCCTACTACCAGCTCGCGGTGGACGGCTTCCTGCAGCCGGGCGCCGAGGGCATGGACCACGTCCAGTCGCAGACCGAGTGGTGCCGTGGCAAGGCGGCGTTCGTCTCGTGCGGGTCGTGGCTGGAGAACGAGCAGAAGGCGGTCATACCGCCGGACTTCCAGATGGTCGTGGCGCCCACTCCTCGCCTGTCGAACTCGGACACCATGCCGTTCGAGGCGTTCCGCGGTACGGGCAGCGAGCCGTTCATCGTCCCGGCCAAGGGCAAGAACGTCCGGGGCGGCCTCGAGTACCTGCGGGTCATGCTGTCCCAGAAGGGTGCGTCGGACTTCACCCGCAAGGTCAGCAGCCTCACCTGTGTCCAGGGATCCAGCGACGGCATCACACTCGGGCCGGGCCTGACCTCGGTCACCGAACTGATCAAGGCATCGTCCGGCACGGCGTTCACCTGGCTCTACTCGTCGTACTACCGCAAGCTGGAACGCGAGCGGGTGGACGCGGCGACGGCATCGCTGCTCGCGAAGCGGATCAACGCGGCGCAGTGGTGCGACGAGGTGCAGAAGTCCGCTGACGAGTTCGCCAAGGATCCGGCGGTCAAGAAGTACGAGCGGCCCTGACGTGCTCCGTGGCAAGCGGCTGTTCATCGCCGTCTTCCTGCTCCCGCCCCTGCTGCTCTACGTCGTCTTCGTCGTCTCGCCCTACCTCCAGGCGTTCCAGATCGCCGGGACGAACTGGAGCGGGCTGTCGCCGTCGTACGAGTTCGTCGGGCTGGACAACTTCCGGCGGCTGCTCGGCGACGGGTACTTCTGGAACGCGATACGGCACAACGCGCTCCTGCTCCTGCTGCTGCCGGTCGTGACGATCCTGCTCGGCCTCTTCTTCGCCTCGATGATCAGCGTGGGCGGCCGGGCCGACCGGGTGGGCGTGCACGGCGTACGCGGCGCGGGCTTCTACCGGGTCGTCTACTTCTTCCCGCAGGTGCTCTCGGTGGCGATCATCGGGGTGCTGTGGAAGGAGGTGTACGCCCCGCACACCGGCATGATCAACGGACTGTTGCGGGGGATCGGGCTGGACTCGCTGGCGGTGGCGTGGCTGGGTGATCCACGGTTCTCGTTCTGGTGCGTGATGACCGTTCTCGTCTGGATGAACGTCGGCTTCTACGTGGTCCTGTTCAGCGCGGCCATGCAGTCGATCCCGCGCGACCTGTACGAGGCGGCGCTGCTGGACGGCGCGAACCGCTTGACGACGCTCGTGCGGATCACGGTGCCGCTGGTCTGGGACACGATCCAGGTGGCCTGGGTCTATCTGGCGATCATCGCGATCGACGGGTTCGCGATCGTGCAGATCATCACGGACGGCGGGCCGTCGTTCTCGTCGGACGTGGTGGGGCTCCGGCTGTACAAGACGGCGTTCGCGGACGGGCAGTTCGGGTACGCCTCGGCCATCGGGGTGGCGATGCTCTTCCTGACGCTGACCGTGGCCGTCATGTTCCTGCGGGTCACCCGCCGCGATCGGGTGGAGCACTGATGGCCGTCCTGACGCGAACCCGGCCCGCACCGCCGGTCGCCCCGGTTGAACCGTCGTCACCGCGCCCTGCGTTTCTGTCCCATTTGTTCCTGGGCCTCTGGGCGCTCGCCACGACGGTGCCGCTGGTGTGGGCGGTGCTGAGCTCCTTCAAGAGCGACACCGAGATCCTGACGTCACCGTGGAGCCTGCCGTCGGAGCTGCGCTGGTCGAACTGGGCGCGAGCATGGAACGAAGCCCACATAGGCCGATATTTCCTGAACAGTGCGGTCGTCGTGACCGGCGCGCTCGTCATCACCATGCTCTTCGGGGCGATGGCCGCCTACGTCCTGGCCCGCTACCGTTTCCGCGGCAGCCGCATCGTGTACTTCGCCTTCGTCGGCGGCATGATGTTCCCCGTCTTCCTGGCCCTGGTCCCGCTCTTCTTCGTCGTCCGCAACCTGGGCCTGCTCGGCACCCTGCCCGGCCTAACCCTGGTGTACGCCGCCTACTCCCTGCCCTTCACGGTCTTCTTCCTCACCGCGTTCTTCCGCACCCTGCCCACCTCCGTGGCCGAGGCCGCCATGGTCGACGGCTGCGGCCACTTCGGCCTGTTCTTCCGGGTGATGCTCCCGATGGCCCGGCCCGGCCTGGTCAGCGTGGGCATCTTCAACTTCCTCTTCCAGTGGAACCAGTACGTGCTGCCGATCGTGCTGATGCAGGGTGAGGGGGCGGAGAGCCGGTGGGTGCTGGCGCAGGGGTTGACGGCGCTCGCGGTGAACGAGGGCTACCGGGGCGACTTCAGCGGCCTGTTCGCGGGGATGACGATCGCGATGCTGCCGGTGTTGCTCGGCTACGTGGTCTTCCACCGCCAGGTCCAGAGCGGTCTGGCGGCCGGCCAACTCCGCTGAGTGCCAGACTTTTGGTTGTCAGCCGAATGCGGGTCTAGCCTGATTCCATGCGCGACTGGTCCGAGAAGCCCTCCCAGCGGTCTTGCCGGGAGTTTGCGACCCGCGATGTCGACCGGTTGTGGCTGACTTTGATCCTTCATGCCCGGCAGTTGCAGAAGATGATCGCCGCCCTTGCCGCGGCCATCTTTTGCTGTGCCTGTTTTCTTGACCTGTTCACGGTCCGCCGGCGGCCGACCCACCGTTCCCTCTTCGTCACGGTCGACACCCCGACCCGTTCCGCTCGCCAGGTTCGTGGCCCTGGCCTGCCCTCCGGCGTGATCGTCGGGGTGCGCTGAGCGATCTCCTTCGCACCTCCGACGCCTGCATCGCGCCGGAGGATGATCTGTTTCCGCCCTCCGGCAGGCACGTGTTGGTTTCGGCCCGCGTGCTCGCTGGAACGGCGGGCCCAGCCCCGCACTCCGGCCTCACCACCCGGCTGTGCCGCAGGGTGCTCATCCACGCACCCGCGCCCAGCCGGTCTTGACGGAGGTTCGCAGGGGATCAGCGATGCCCCTGTGAAACGTGAAGGGGCGTCACGTCTTGGACATCCACATCCTGATCCTGGTCGGCGTCGACGGCGGCGGGCGGGGCGGCACCAAGAATCTGATCCAGGCCTGGAGCAACCGGGCGTCCGAGGGGGTCGGCACCGGCCCGGGTGGGGGCAGCGCGAGCCAGGGGGCCGGGGGCGGCGGCACCGGCGGGGGCCGGTGATGGGCCGCCGGCGGCAGTGCTCGCTCGAGACCGTGGAGCTGGTCGCCCGGCTGTGGCAGGTGGAAAATCTGTCGCTCCGGCAGATCGGCACCTTCATGGAGCGTGCCGGGATCCCCACGTCGGAAGGGCACGCCACCTGGTGGGCGGAGACGGTGCGCAAGCTGCTCATGGGGAAGGCGGGTGAAGAGATCCGGGTCCGCCTCGCGGCGGACGCCGGCGTCCCCGTCAGGTGCGTCGGAGGCCGTCGACCAGCAGGTATGCACCGAACGGGACGACGCCGACGAGGGCCGCGCTGATCGGGACCTAGCTCGGCGCCGTGCGGTTGAGTTCGTCCAGGCGGGACTGGAGGGAGGTACGGATGCCGGTGACGGCGTCCGCGCCCACGGCGAGACGCAGCGGCGGTTCGGCCATGGTGACCGCCTCCAGGACCGCGTCGGCCACCCGGTTCGGGTCGCCGAACGCGCTCGGCGGGAGCTGCGAGAAGTCGTGGAGGAATCGGCCGACTGTCGGCGCGTACACGTCGTCGGGCAGAACCACGTTCAGGGAGGCGGCGAACTCGGTTGCGAAGACGCCGGGTTCGACGATCGTCACGCGTACCCCTGTGGGTTGAAGCTCCTGGGCCAACGCCTCGCTGAACAGTTCGACGGCGGCCTTGGACGCCGAATAGAGGCCGGAGGAGGCCCAGGCGAACTGGCCGTTGAGCGACGACATCTGCACGATGCGGCCCTTCGCGGCGCGCAGGGCCGGCAGTGCGGCACGCAGCACCGCGAGATTGGCCAGCACGTTCGTGTCGAACAGGGCGCGGGCGTCGGCGTCGCTGATCTGCTCCACCGAGCCGAACAGTCCGTAGCCGGCGTTGTTGACCAGCACATCGAGCCGGCCGGCGGCGTCGATGGCGGTGCGCAGCACGGACTGCGCGTCCGGCGCGGTGATGTCCAGGGCGATCGGGGTGACTCGTGCGCCGGATGCGAGCTCGGCGAGGCGGTCGGCGCGGCGGCCGACCGCGAGGACGTGGGCGCCGCGGGCCAGCGCGCGCTCGGCCACCAGCCGGCCGAATCCGGAGGTGGCACCGGTGATCAGCCAGGTCTCGGACATGGTGTTGCTCCCTTGTTCGTCGTTGCCACGTCAATGAACCCACGCGGTGAGGCCCGATGGAGGCGCGAAGCTGGCCCTCTCAGGGCCACCCGGGGCGAGGTCCGGGAGGGGGACGATGAACGGGTGGCGCACAACGACGAACTGAGCACATTCCTTCGGGTACGCCGCGCGGCGCTCAGCCCGGAGGAGGCGGGCGTGTCGTCGCCGGGTGGGCGGCGGGTGCCGGGGCTCCGCCGCGAGGAGCTGGCCTCGCTGGCCGGGGTCAGCGTCGACTACTACACGCGGTTGGAGCAGGGCCGGCCGATCACGCCGTCCGAGGCAGTGCTGGACTCGATCGCCACGGCGCTGCACCTCGATCCGGCCGAGCGGGACTACCTGCACACGGTGGCCCGGCGAGCACCGCCCTCGCGGCGCCCGGGAACCAGGGCGCAGTCGGTGCGGCCCGGCCTGCTCGCGCTGATCGAGCAGCTGGGCGACACCCCGGCCCTGGTCCTGGGACGCCGCACGGACGTGCTGGTCGCGAACCGTAACGCCCGGCTGCTGCTCGCCGATTTCACCACGATGCCGGCTCGCGATCGCAACGCGACCCGCTGGCTGGTCCTCGACGAGGGCGCCCGCTCCCTGTTCGGCGACGGGTGGGAGCAGGTCGCCTCGGACATGGTCGGCACGCTGCGCATGGACGCCGCCCGCCACCCGGACGACCCGAGGACGGCCGCGCTGGTCGGTGAGCTCGCCATGAAGAGCCGGGAGTTCCGCGGGTGGTGGGCGCAGCGCAAGGTCGTCCGATTCAGCAGCGGGGCGAAGACGCTGCGTCACCCGCTGGTCGGCGATCTCACTCTGGACACCGAGGCGATGACCTTCCCCGGCGACCCCGACCAGCTGCTGATCGCCTTCCTCGCCGCGCCGTCGTCGCCGTCCCGGCACGCTCTGGAACTGCTCGGCTCGGGAGCCTGGCGACAGCAGCGAGGGTGACACCCGCCGGCGACCGGGGACGGCCATGCGAAGTGGCCCCTGAACTGGGAGCGTTCCTCCGCTTGACCCCATCGGGCCGCCGGATCATCCGATTACCCCACCGCATACGTATGCGGTAGCTTCCGGAACAGCACTCGTTACTGGACCGGCTAGCGCTCCGAGCCGGTCGGCCCCGGCGCCGGTTCATCGACCTCCGTCGAGGCCCGCATCCCGAGATCCGTCCGCCACGCCGGCGGCGGCGTGGCTACATGCCCAAGGGAACGAGGCACGACATGACGGCAACCGATCACTTACGCAAGGGCCGCGGGCCACTGACCGCGGCGATCGTCGTGCTCATGACGATCACCATCGGGCTCCTGGGCGCACCGTCGTCACAGGCCAAGGGAAAGCCCACCATCACGAAAGAGGCGTTCGGCAGCGTCGGCGGCGAGGCCGTCGAGCGGTACACGCTGACCAACGGCGACTTCCGGGTCAGGATCCTGACGTACGGCGGAATCCTGCAGACCGTCGAGACGCCCGACCGGCACGGCCGGCTCGCCAACGTGACACTCGGATTCAGCACTCTCCAGGGATACCTGGACAGCAACAACGCGCCGTACTTCGGCGCCATCATCGGCCGGTACGGCAACCGCATCGACGAGGGCCGGTTCACGCTCGACGGTGTCACGTACCAGCTGGCCACCAACAACGGGCCCAACCACCTGCACGGTGGCAACGTCGGCTTCGACAAGGTGGTGTGGGACGCCACGCCGGTCACCGGCAAGGACAGCGTCGGGCTGCGGCTCAGCTACACGAGCGAGGACGGCGAGGAGGGCTACCCGGGCACGCTGCGGACCACGGTCACCTACACCGTCACCGCGCAGCACGAGATCCGGATGGACTACTACGCCACCACCGACAAGCCGACGATCGTCAACCTGACCAACCACGCGTACTGGAACCTCGGCGGCGAGGGCACCGGCACCATCGAGGACCACAAGCTGCAGATCAACGCCGACCGGTACACCCCGGTCGACGCCACGCTGATCCCGACCGGCGCCATCGACCGGGTGGCCGGCACGCCGATGGACTTCACCCGGGCCACGCCGATCGGCGCGCGCAACCGCGGTGACTTCCAGCAGCTGGTGTTCGGGCGCGGATACGACCACAACTGGGTGCTAAACCGCAACGCGTACGGGTTCGCCGCCCAGGCGACCGACCCGTCCAGCGGACGCCGGATCAGCATCTACACCACGGAGCCGGGCCTGCAGTTCTACGCCGGCAACTTCCTCGACGGCACCCTGTACGGCACCAGCGGCCGAGCGTACCGCCAGGGTGACGGGTTCGCGCTCGAGACCCAGCACTACCCGGACTCGCCGAACCACGCGAACTTCCCGTCGACCGTGCTCCGCCCCGACCGGCCCTATCGGACGACGACCACTTACCGATTCGGAGCAGGATAAATGCGCAAAATCCACCCTAAGGTCGAGGAGGCCGTATCCACCCTGGACCTCAATCCCGTCACACGGCGGAGGCTGCTGTCCGGGACCGGCCTGTTCAGCGCGTCCCTCGCCGCCGGAGCCCTGCTGAGCGCCTGCACTCAGCAGGAGGAACAGCCCGAGGGCAGCACCGGGAACTTCCCGGCCACCCCGAAGTGGAAGTTCACCTTCGTCAACCACGTGACGACCAACCCGTTCTTCACGCCGACCCAGTACGGGATGGAGGACGCCGCCACCCTGCTCGGCATCGAGAAGCCGCAGTGGACGGGCTCGCAGAACTCGATCGTCGCCGAGATGGTGAACGCGATGAACACCGCGGTCAGCGCCAAGGTGGACGGCATCGCGGTCTGCGTGGTCGACCAGAACGCGTTCCGCGGGCCGGTCGACCAGGCACTCGACGCGGGGATCCCGGTGGTCTCCTACAACGCCGACGGCGCGCGCACCGACACCGGCTCGAACCGGCTCGCGTACATCGGCCAGGGCCTGTACGACTCGGGCTACGCACTCGGCCAGCGGGCACTGCAGGTGCTGGAGTCAGGAGAGGTGGCCGGGTTCATCGCCACACCCGGTGCCCTCAACATCCAGCCCCGCATCGACGGCGCCCAGCAGGCGATAAAGGATTCCGGCAAGCCGATCACGTTCACGCCGGTCGCCACGAACGCCGACGTGACACGCGGGTTGTCGATCATCGACGCGTACGCGCAGGGCCACCAGAACCTGGCCGGCATGCTCGCCGTGGACGCCGGCTCGACGTCGTCGGTCGGGCAGACCGTCAAGAAGTACGACATGCGCGCCAAGGGCCTGAAGGTCGCGGGCGGCTTCGACCTGATCCCGGAGACCCTCACCGGCATTCAGGAGGGCAGCCTCGACTACACCATCGACCAGCAGCCCTACCTGCAGGGATTCCTGCCGGTGGTCGCGCTCTACCTCTACAAGCTGTCCGGCGGGCTGCTGTCACCGAGCGAGACGAACACCGGACTGCTCTTCGTCACCAAGGAGAACGTCGGCCCGTACCAGGACACCAAGACCCGGTATCAGGGTTCGGCCACCGACCAGGTCCTCGTAGAGCGCAGCGGGCCGATCCCGCATGGCTGAGACGACCACCCGGACCAGGGCTGGCCTCCGGTTTCGCGACGGCTTCCTGCGCCGCCGCGAGGCGAGCGTGCTGCTCGTCGCGATCGGACTGATGATCTACTTCCGGGTGGCCAGCCCGGTCTTCCTCAGCAAGAACAACCTGATCAACATCGCGCAGGCCACGGCGCCGGTCGCGATCGTCGCCGTGGGCATCGTCCTGCTCCTGGTCAGCGGCGAGATCGACCTGTCCGTCGGCATCGTGGCCGCGCTCGCCCCGTTCCTGTTCCACTTCGCCGTCGACCTGTACGCCGTGCCGGTCCTGCCCGCGCTGCTCGTGGCCCTGGTCATCTCGGCGGGCATCGGCCTGTTCAACGGACTGATCGTCACCCAGTTGAAAGTGCCGTCGTTCGTCACCACCCTGGGCACGTTCTTCGCGGTCCAGGGCATCCTGCTGATCACCTCGCACGCGTACCCGGTGCCGATCCCGGATCCCGCCAAGGGCACCTTCCAGACCTGGCTCGGCGCCGGGCCGTGGGCGAGCATCACCTGGGCGCTGCTGATCGTCGCGGTCTTCCACGTGATCCTCACCCGGACCCGGTGGGGCCTGCACACCATCTCGGTCGGCGGCAACCCGGTCGGCGCCACCGAGGCGGGCATCCGCGCCTCCCGGATCAAGATCGGCAACTTCATGATCACCAGCACCCTCGGCGGCCTGGTCGGGATCATGGAGGCTTTCCGGATCAACACGATCGACCCGAACATCGGCGGCGGCACGACGCTGACCTTCTACGCCATCTCGGCCGCGGTCATCGGCGGCACCGCCCTGGCCGGCGGCTCCGGCACCATCGTCGGCGCGTTCCTCGGCGCCCTCGTGCTCGCCGAACTGCAGAACGGCTTCAACCTGATCGGCTACAGCGCCAACACGATCTACCTGATCCTGGGCCTGGCCATCCTGATCTCGATGATCGCCAACCAGTACCTCTCAAGACTGCGGCGAGCGGGGAGGACCTGATGACCGACGACGCCCTGCGCGTGGTGAACGTGGCGAAACGCTTCGGCGCGCTCACCGCCCTGCGCGACGTGAACCTGCGGGTCGCCAAGGGCGAGGTACTCGGCCTGATCGGCGACAACGGCGCCGGCAAATCCACCCTGATGAAGATCATCTGCGGCTTCCATCGCCCCGACGCCGGCCACATCGTCGTAGACGGCACCGAGGTGGTGCTGCGCAGCGTCGACCACGCCCGCTCACTCGGCATCGACACCGTCTATCAGGACCTGGCCCTGGTCAACGAACTCTCCGTCTACCACAACATGTTCCTCAACCGCGAACTCGTCCGCTGGCCCCTGTTGAACAATCGCGCCATGCGCCGCCGGGCCGAGGAACACCTGAAGGACATGGGCGTCAACCTACCCGACGTCACCGTCGAGGTCGCCAAACTCTCCGGCGGCCAGCGCCAGGCCATCGCGGTGGCCCGCTCGGTCTACTCCGACGCCCGCATCCTGCTCCTCGACGAGCCCCTGGCCGCGATGGGCGCGAAGGAGGGCGCCCTGATCCTCGATCTGATCCGCGACCTCAAGCAGCGGGGCAACGTCTCCATCATCATCATCGCCCACAACTACGCCCAGGTCCTCGACGTCTGCGACCGCGTCAACCTCCTCCGCCACGGCGAAATAACCTTCGACAAACCCGCCGCCGAAACCAGCCTGGAGGAACTCACCGAACTGGTCGTCTCCGAATACCGCCGCCGCTGAAGATCAAAACCAAGCAAGCGTACGCGCGACCGCGTCCTCACCCCAGCAAGCTCGGACCGCCCAGCCCTCCGCCCGAGCCGTCGCCACCACCGGCCCATGAGATCCCGCGCGCCCACGCACAATTCCGGAGATCGCGGACACGTGAGTACGTCCCGGACTAACGTGTCCTGATGCCGCGCCCGCTCGCCGGAACCCTGATCGCCGCCGGCCTGGTTGCCGCGTCCGGCGCGCTGTTCGCAGCACCCATGCTGTTCGCAGCGGGCTACGTGGTGGCCTTCGCTGTGCTGGCCCTGCACCCGGTCCTGACCGGCAGCGCCCAGCCGAAGGCGATCCGCCTGCTGGTCCGGGCCGGGCTACTCGGCTCCACGGTCGCGGCGCTGCTGCAGGCATGGACGCTGGCGACCTCGCTCGCCGCGCTCCGCTCGGGCGTCTTCACCTTCGACAGCGATCCCCAACGGCTGCGGGCGGAGGCGCTGGGAGCCGTCGCCGCTGCCTCGGCGCAACTGCTGGCCTGCACAGCCTTCGCCGCGTCGCTCGTGCTGTTGCCACCGCCACGGCCACGCGCCGCCCTCACGGGCCTCGCGATACTCGTCCCGTTCACGGTCATCGGCGCCGCATCCGCTGCCGAAGCCTGGTCAAGCCTGGCGGATCCGCTGCCGCCGTCCAGCCTCCCACCGGAGTCGACCTCGAACCTACCTGCCAACGTCGCGGTGACGACATCGGTCACCATGGCCGTCGACCCGATCGGCGCCGCCCTCATCGGCCTCGTCCTGTTCGGCACATATCTCCTGGTGGACGGCCTGCGCCGCACCTAGACCCATCGCACTTCACGCCGCCGACACCCACTACAACCCGCGCGGCGATCCCGGGGTTCGCCGAAGGCGATGGCCCAGTCGAGGGCTGCCTCTGCCGCCGGCCCGCCCGCGCAGACCCTCGTGCTCACGCCCCTCGGCCCGAACCCGTCACCCAAATAACCCCTACACCACGTGAACGCGGAAACTCACGGTCGCCAGCTCAGCAGCGATGTTCCGCGTTGCGGCGAACAGCCGAACCACCACCAACCACCTCGCGGAAACCCGAGCCACGGGCAGGAGCGGCACCCCCGGGTGCAGGCCTCGAGGACGTCACGGACCTGGCCTGAACGGGGTCGCCGCCCGGGGCGGAGCACGCCGCGCGGCGCTGGGCCGTCACGGCCGGGCGGCGCTGGGCCGTCACGGCCGGGCGGCGCTGGGCCGTCACG
Source organism: Actinoplanes sp. NPDC051861 (assembly GCF_040681145.1). NCBI lineage: Bacteria > Bacillati > Actinomycetota > Actinomycetes > Micromonosporales > Micromonosporaceae > Actinoplanes > Actinoplanes sp. NPDC051861. The sequence goes on along the minus strand of NZ_JBFAYE010000024.1, from coordinate 149,942 downwards.
GCCGGGCGGCGCTGGGCCGTCACGACCGCGCGGCGCGTTGGTTTTGCTCGGCGCTGAGCGTGGGTGCGCGGCGCCGGCCGCGCGTCACTCAGGACGCCGCCGTCCGCCGGCGGGACCGGCGGCACCGTTAGCTCAGCGGAGTTGGCCGGCCGCCAAGCCGCTCTGGACCTGGCGGTGGAAGACCACGTAGCCGAGCAGCACCGCAGCATCGCGATCGTCGTGCCCGCGAACAGGCCGCTGAAGTCGCCCCGGTAGCCCTCGTTCACCGCGAGCGCCGTCAACCCCTGCGCCAGCACCCACCGGCTCTCCGTTCCCTCGCCCTGCATCAGCACGTACTGGTTCCACTGGAAGAGGAAGTTGAAGATGCCCACGCTGACCAGGCCGGGCCGGGTCATCGGGAGCATCACCCGGAAGAACAGGCCCGCCTCGCGGAAACCCGAGCCGCGGGGCAGGAGGCAACCCCGGGTGCGGACCCCGAAAACGTCACGGGCCTGGTCTGGACGGGGCGCCGGCACCCGCACCCCCCTCTGTCCCACCTTGACGAACTGGTCCGCCCGGCAGGCTGGACAGGTCGGCTGACACAAACCGCGGCTCACGCGGCGGCGGACCTGTTGGTATGCCGCATTCGGGGCATGAACGCCGCAGCCAGGAAGACCGCGAAGACAAATAGGTTGAGGATCCACCGGGGGTCGTCGACGTGCAGGGCCGCGGCGAACTCGTCCTTCTGCGCCGCGGTCAACGGCGTGGTGGAGCGTTCTGCCGCGGCGAAGTCCAGGCGGTCAGGAGCGAAGACGAGATACGTCCAGATCCGGTGGATGAAGTAGAGCGCGGCGGCGGTGAGGAAGAGGAGCCGGCGGGTGCCCGGCCGCCATCCGAGGACCAGCAGGAGCGGGATCATCACCAGTTCGGTGGGGAGGTTCGCGGCGATCGCGATGGGGATGCTTGGCAGGAACATCGTCACCATGGACTCGCCGGTGATCGAGGAGCTGTCCAGGGCGGTGCCCAGCATCAGCAGGCCGATGGCGCCGCCGAATGCGAGCAGTGCCATGGTGACGCAGCCCAGCGCGACGAGGCCGTCCTCCGCCCGGGCGCTCCATGTGGGTCTGCGGGTGGTCCAGTGCGCGATGAGACCGATGAGGACGGCCCATCCGGCTCCGGCCAGGAGGGCGAGCGGCAGGGGGAGGAACTCCATCAGGGACAAGCCCTGCACTACGACCGTGAATATCGTGACAAGGGCGTACGGTGCGATCTTGTCAATGCGCTGCTTCATGCGCCGGAGGCTAGGAGGAGCCGGCGGGGCTCAGCATCTGCCGAATGGCCTACCGGGGGGTTGAACGGGGTTTATTCGAGCAGGCCGGCCTCGTGGGCGTGGGTGACGGCCTGCAGGCGGCTCGCCGCTTCGAGTTTGCGGAAGATGTGGTTGAGGTGCGCTTTCACCGTGCCGGGCGCGATGAAGAGGACCTTGGCGATCTCCGCGTTCGTGCGGCCGGCGGCGAGGTGCCGGAGGACCTCCAGTTCACGCGAGCTCAGCGGCTCGGCGGGCTTGCGCCGCACTCCGGCTCGCGCCGGACCGGGAGCGGCCACGGGTGCGGGCAGATCCGTCCGCGCGGCGCCGGCCCTGGAGGCCGGCGCGGCGCTGGACCCGGAGGTGGGCGCGGCGCTGGGCCCGGGGGTGGGTGTGGCGCTGGGCGCGGGGGTGGGTGTGGCGTTGGGCGCGGGGGTGGGTGTGGCGTTGGGCGCGGGGGTGGGTGTGGCGCTGGGCGCGGGGGTGGGTGTGGCGTTGGGCGCGGGGGTGGGTGTGGCGCTGGGCCCGGAGGCGGGCGCTTGGATCCAGCGGACGGCCAGCACCGCGACTGCCAGCACGAACGCGCCGAAGAGTGGAATGGCCCACCACTGGCCGCTGCCTCGCTCGACCATCGCGAACGACAGCCCGACGATGATCATTGACCAGACGAAGCAACCGGCCAGGACGGCGGCGACGAGCACGGGCCGGCGGGCGGACGAGGATCCCGGCCGGGCGGTGACGCGCATCGGCAACTCCCCGAAGTCAGGAACGCGGGTCGAGCCTAGCCGGGAGCTGTTCTGAGCGCCGCGTCCAGGGTTCGCACCAGCTCGCCGGTTCGGCCGCGGCCGGGAGGAGCCTGCGGGTATCGGCTCAGGACGTTGACCACGGTGGGGCCGGCCAGTGCGCGCGCCTTCTCCAGGTGGGCGGCTCCCGCCGTACCGTCGCTGGTGTGAAGCTCGAGGGCGCGCGCAGCGTGACCGGCCGCTCCTAGGATGTGGAGCACCTGGGTCGCGTTCGCCAGGGGGTGCAGATAGGCCGCGCTCGCCGCCGCGACCGCGGCCCGCGCCGCCTCGGCCGCCGCCTCCTCGCCGGCGTCGCGGCACTCCTGATAGGCCTTCTGCGCTGCCCAGGCGGCATCCCGGATCGCCCTGGTGCGCCGGCCGCCCGCAGCGAACGTCCGCGCCACCTCGATCGCGTCCCGCGGCCGACGGTCGTCCGGGCGGACCTGTTCGAAGACCGTCAGGGCCGGCTCCGCGCAGGCGGCAGCGTAGGCCGCCACGTCGCGGAGCTCGTCGGTGCTGAGCTCCATGCCTCGACGCTATCGTTGAGGCGCCGGTTGAGGCTTTTCCGGCTCTGTCGCAGGTGGCGGTGGAGGAAGCCTCAATCGAGGGGGCGCAGCATCGGCGCCAGGAACTGCTGGGCCACCCGCCGCAGCTCGTCGGCGTTGTCGAGGTCGATGACGAAGCTCGGTGTGACCAGGAACGAGCAGCAGAGCCGTGTCATCAGTTCGGCCACCACCTCGACGTCGACCTGTGCGGAGATGTTGCCCGCGTGCTGCTCCTGGCGCAGCTGGCCGGCGACGAACCGCTGGACCGTGCCCATGATCAGGCCGCCGTCGCCGATCATGGACGGGATCAGGACGTCCGGTTCGGTGATCATCAGGCCGCCGATCAGCGGGTTGTGGCGGATGGCCCGCAGCGAGCTGACGAAACCGAGCACGACCCGGTCCTCGGCGGTGGGGGCCTGCTGGATCTCGACCAGGAACTGGTTGAAGTAGCGGCGGAACTCGCGCCGGATCACGTGCTTGACCAGCGCGTCCTTGGTGGCGAACCGGCGGTAGGCGGTGACCCGGGAGACGCCGGCGCGGCGGGCCACGTCCTCCATGGTGGAGCGCCGGATCCCGATGCGGCAGAACTGGAAGTGTGCGGCGTCCAGCAGGCGCGTGGTCACCTCGTCGTCGCCTCGATCGTCGTCCAGGTCGAAACCCTCGAAGGCTTCGGCGATCGCCCGTCCCAGCATCGAGTCCATGCGTCCTCCCGCTGGAGACGTCAAGCGCAGACGTGTATCAGCGTATCAATCGATGCTCATCACATTGACTCTTGTGATCGTGGTGACGCGCGTGGTCCCATGCTGATACACGAGGACGGAAAGTGTATCAGTGTCTCAGGGGAGGGTGATCGGCCATGGAACGGCGCAACCTTCTGAAAGCGGTCGGCGCGATGGGCGTCGCGTGGACCTGGTCTCCCGCGGGGTCGGTGGCGGGCACCGGCGCCGGTCTCGATCCCCGCTGGGTCTGGGACGACGAGGCCGATCCGCTGGTCGCCTCCCTGATCGAGCGCGGCGACGTGCCGATGGTCAACCAGCTGCTGCGGACCTGGACCAGGAACGGCCAGCCGCTGCCGGACGGGCTCCCGGCCGACCTGCGCGACTTCATGGAGAGCGCGCGCCGCCTGCCCTCCTGGGCCGACACCGGCAAACTCGCCACCGCCGTCGAGTTCAACGAGAAGCGCGGGCTCTATCTGGGCGTCCTCTACGGGCTGGCCAGCGGCATGATGAGCACCGTCATCCCGAAGGAGGCACGCGCCGTCTACTACTCACAGGGCGGCGCGGACATGAAGGACCGCATTTCCAAAACGGCAAAGCTGGGGTACGACATCGGCTCGGTCAACGCGTACCTGCCGAGCGGCGAGATGATCGTGACCGCGGTCAAGACCCGCCTGGTCCACGCGGCCGTACGGCATCTGCTTCCGCAGTCGCCGCACTGGACCGGGGCCGCCGACGAGGACATCCCGATCAGCCAGCGCGACATGATGGTCACCTGGCACAGCCTGCCCACCACGGTCATGCAGAAGCTGACCGCCTGGAAGGTGCCGATCCCCGACTCCGAGTCCGACGCCTTCCTGCACTCGTGGCAGGTCGGCGCGCACCTGCTCGGCATCCGCGACGAGTACATCCCGGCCACCTGGTCCGAGGCGAACTCGCAGGCGCGCCAGGTCCTCGACCCGGTCCTCGCGGCCACCCCCGAGGGCGTCAAGCTGGCCGACATCCTGCTCGACCTGGGTACCCCGGTCGACGCCGGCATTCTGAGCCGGCCGATCCTGGGTGCGTTCACCCGGTTCCTGCTCGGCGACCAGATCGCCTCGTGGCTGCGGATACCGCGGGAGCCGGTGTGGGACCCGCTGTTGCGTACCGCGTGGGGGCCGTTCATCGCCGTACGCGAAGGTCTTCTGCCCTTCCCCCTCGCGCCCCAGGCCTACTGGCTGTTCGACGAGTTCCTCCGCAAGGCCGCGCTGCTGTTCCTGTCGGAGGCGCGCCCGATCCGCATCGAGATCCCGGTGACCAACCGGCCCTGAACAGGGATCCGCGTCACCGGCTAGCATTCCCGGGTCGAGAGGGAGTGGATGACGAACGCGATCGGGCCGCTGCGGTGGTATGCCGGATTGGCCGTGGTGTTCTTCGGCATCGTGCCGGCGGTGATGGTCTCGCTGCTCGTCGCGCGCGGGAACACGCCGTCCGAGGTCGGTTTCACGCTCATCGGCGGCATTCCGCTGGTGCTGGCGGCGCTCTACTTCGCGGTGCGGGGGATGACCGGTTCCGATGATCCGGAGCTGGCCGCCCGCCGCCTGAACCTGAGCATGATGCTGGTCGCCGGCGCGGACGTGCTGATGCTCGGTGGCAACGCCCTGATCAGGATGTCCGCCGGCTGAGATAGCGCGCGATCGCGTTCACGGCGTCGCGGCCCGCCCGGTTGGCGCCGACCGTGGACTGGGACGGCCCGAAACCGACCAGGTGCACCCGAGGGTCGGCGGCCACCGCGGTCCCGGTCATCCGGATGCCGCCCCGCTCGTTGCGCAGACCCAGCGGGTCGAGGTGGGCGAGCGACGCCTTGAACCCGGTGGCCCACAGGATGACGTCGACCGAGGTGAACGAGCCGTCGGCCTCCCGTACCCCGTAGGGCTCGATCGCCGTGAACATCGGCCGCCGTTCCAGGGCGCCGCGCTCCCTGGCCGCCACCGCGTAGGGAGTCCAGATCAGGCCGGTGTACGAGACGACGCTCCCGGTCGGCCGGCCCGCCTCCACGTCGGCCGTCACCCTCGCGATGACCTCGCGGCCGGTGACCTCCGGCTGGAACTCGCCGTCGCGGAAGACGGGTTCGCGGCGGGTGTACCAGAAGGTCCTCGCCACCCGGGAGATCTCCTCCAGCAGCTGGAGCGCGGAGATCCCGCCGCCGACCACGGCGACCCGCTTGCCGGCGAGCTGATCCGCGGAGACGTAGTCGCGGGTGTGCAGCTGGAGGCCGGTGAACGTGTCCTGCCCGGGGTAGCCGGGCCGCACCGGGTTGTCCCAGGTCCCGGTCGCGTTGATGACCGCCTCGGTGGCCCAGGACCCACTGCCGGACTCGACGAGCAGGCCGCCGTCGTGTTCCCGCACCGAGGTCACCCGGACCGGCCGCAGGATCGGCAGCGCGGCGTCCTCCTCGAAGGCGGCGAAGTAGCGCGGCACGGCGGTGCGGCTCGGCTCGGCCGGGTCGAGGGGCGGCTTCGGGAAGCCGGGGAGGTCGAAGATGCCGTTCACGGTGGCCATCCGCAGGGACTCCCACCGCTCGCGCCAGGCGCCGCCGGGTGCGGGGGCGGCGTCGAGGATCACGAAGTCCAGGCCGCGCCTCTTCAAGTGGTACCCGGCTGACAGCCCGGACTGGCCGGCCCCGATGACCACCACGGTTGCCGTGTTCACGCCCCGCGCAACCGCGTGACCGGCGCCGCTATTTCGGCGCGGGGCGAGGATCACACATCCAGCAGGCCGTCCACCGCTCCGGCGGCCGGGGGCAGGCTGCCGGTGTCGATGTCCTCCATCAGGTGGATGTCGGCGAACTCGGGCGGTGTCGGGCGGCCCAGCTCGTCGAAGAGGCGTACCCGGCGGCGCAGGCGCAGGCCCGGGTAGCGCTGGTGCTCGAACGAGAGCACGAGTTGCGTGTCCGGCCACGAGCCGGCCAGGTCGGACTCCCAGCGGCTGGTGTGCCCGGCGAGTGGCGTGCTGGTCCCGGTCGTCAGGTCGTGCCAGGCGTTGTCCAGGTCGGTGAAGCAGTCGCGCTGGTAGCGGGCGTACGACTCGGCGTCGGCGGGTGGCGAGGACATCGGCCAGCAGTGGTCGCCGATGTCGACCTTCGCGAGGGCTGTCCCGATCGCGCCGGTGCCGGGGTCGAGGCGCACCACCTCCACGGTTCCGTCCGGGCGCCGCATGGAGATCCAGACGCCGGTGCCGGTGCCCACCATCGCCAGAGCCTGTCCCGGACCGGCGTCGGCGCGGGCCGGCGGGTCACCGTCGTCGGCGTGCCCGAAGACGACGAACCGGTCGTCGCCGGGCCGGGACGAGGCAACCCATCTGCGGTCGCCGGCGCGTACGCCGTACCCCTCTGGCTCTTCGGCATGAATCCAATGCTCACCGAGAACGGTGGCGTGCGGCAGCGACGGCTTGCCCACCTCGGCGTCGGCGAGGCGCAGGCTCTCCGGCAGCGGCCCCGGCGGCACCCGCATCCAGGCCCGCCGCCACGTCAGCTCCCAGGTCGACCCGCCGAGCGGCTTCACCGCGTGGGGCTCGTCGTCGACGACCAGATGGACCGCCTCCCCGCCCGCCCGCACGTCCCGGACCGGCCGATCCACCTCGATCCGCCGGACGCTCCCGTCCCCGGTCACGACGATCACCTGGTCACCGGGCAGCGGCCCCGGCTCCTCCTCCGGGTCCGAGACCAGCACCTGGTCGTTCTGGCTGTCCACGCACCAGGCGCCCCGCGCGTCGGCCGCGACCAGGCGGCGGCCCGCGCTGTAGCCCGCGTGCACCCCACCCTCCGGATCGACCCGCGCGACCGGCCCGCCCGGACCCGGCTGCACCCACAGATCGTCCCCGGCGGCGAGCACACGCCAGCTCTCCCCGGCCGGGGGCGGCGGAAGACCGGTCCAGGAGACCAGCCGCGTCACCGCGCCGTCCCGGGGATCCAGCAGGGCCGCGACCGGCTGCAGTTCATCGACGGCCCAGAGGGGCCCGGTGTCGCGGGCCAGCACGACCGGACGCAGGAGCCTGCCCGCCATCGTCCCCGCCCTCCACCGGCCGTCACCCCAACCGGTGATGCTATTCGTGCCGGGGATCGCCGGACGTCACAACGCGGATATCCGCGGTGGCCCGGAGGATCGCCCGGGGGTGCCGCTCCGCGAGCAGCGGCAGCGCGAGCTGCCATGCGGCCGTGCTCAGCACCTCGCCCAGGAGCCGGTCGCCCGACGGCGGCCCGCTCGCACGCGCGACCTCCAGGAGAGCGCGCACCTGCTGGTCGGGATCGGTGACGGTGCGGGCGATCCGCTCACCGTCGGCGACGTCGCCGGCCGCGGCCACGACGGTGACCAGGTCGGCCAGGGCCCGGGCCCGCCGGGCGGAGTCGTCGATCTCCTGTGCCAGCTGTTCGGCGCGGGCGACGTCACCGGCCCCGGCAGTCGCGGTCACCAGCAGGCTGAGGGCTTCGGTACGCCAGTGCCGCGAGGTGATCTGGCGAGCGATCCTCTCCAGCTCCCGCAGATCGCCGAACCCGGACTGCCTCCTGATCAGGCCGACCAGGGCCTCCTGACGGCGGGCCCGGTCGCTGATCTCCGAGACGATCTCCTTGGCCGCCACGAGTTCGCCGGCCTCGGCGGCCGCCCAGCTCAGGTCGGTCAGGGCCCGGTCCCGGTCGTTCGGATCCGCGATCGCGTCCGCGACCTCGGCGGCCTCGTCCACCAATGCCGCGCCGCGTTCCGGATCGCTCGCCGGCGCCGCCTCGGCCGGCGCGGGCCGGGGTGGGCCAGGCCCTGTGGCGGAAGCGGGCGACGGGTCGGATGCGCGGGCCGCGGCTGAGGAGAGTGCCTCCAGGATCTGTGCCTCGCGGGCCTGGTCCACGATGCCTCGGGCGGTCTGTTCCGCCTCTGCGGCGAGTGCCCCCGCCCGTTCGGCGCCGGCCACGCGGGCCACCGGCGGGGCGAGTTCGGCCAGGGTCTGAGCCCGCCGCTCCGGGTCGGTGATCTCCCGGGCGATGTCCTCGGCCCGGCCGGTCTCGCCGGCCGCGGCGATCGCCGGTGCCAGGCGGGCCAGCGCGCGCGTCCGGCGTTCGCGGTTCGGAATGCCGCGCGCGATCGATTCAGCGCGTGCGACGTCGCCCGCAGTCGCCACCGCGGGTGCGAGCTCGACCAGGGCGTTCTCCTGCCAGTACGGGTCGAGGATCGACCGGGCCATGCTCTCGGCGCGGTCGATGTCACCGGTCCTGGCCGCCGCGATCGCTATGTCGATCAGTGCCTGGGTCCGGCGGTTCCAGTCCATCGCGCGGCGCGTGAGCTGCTCGGCGTCGTCCAGCAACTCCCGCACCCGGGACGGGCCCTTGATCGCGGCCGCCGCCGGCAGCAGGCCGATCAGCGCCTCCACCTGACGCTCCGGCTCGGCGATTCCCCGGGAGATCCGCTCGGCCGCGTCCCACAGGGCCAGCGCGCGGGGCGGATCGCCGTGCGCGAGAGCCCGGGCGAGAGCGGCCTGTGCCCGGGCGCGCACCGGCAGCGAGCTGATCCGTGCGATATACAACTCCGCGTCGTCCGCCCACCGCGAAGCCTGCTCCGAGTCACCGGCGTAGGCGACCAATGTCGCCGTCGCCAATGCTTGCCAATAGTAACTATGGATATTAGCTGATATGTCGTATGCACGCTCCTGCGCGGGCGTGCCTGCCAGGACACCGATCAGGTTGTGCAGAGCCTCGTCATGCACCAGCCAGACGGAGATGTTCCAGGCGATCTGCTCCGCCCGCCGGGTGTCGCCCGCGGCGGCCAGCGCGCCGGAGACGCCGGCCAGTGCGCGTGCTTGCTGGTACGGGTCCATGATGCTCCGTGCCAGCGCCTCGGCACGGGTCGGCTGCCCGGCGGCCGCCCACGCGGCGGGCAGCGCGGTGGGGATGTTCCTGATCCGGGTCTCGAGGTGCTCGCGGTGGTAGGAGAGCAGCAGCAGGCGGTAGAGGCCGGACTCGCTCATGGCGGGACGGCTGAGGAGCAGGTTCTGCGAGTTGCGGATCTCGGTGAGCGCCGCCGCGTCGCCACCGGTGGCGACGAGCATCCGTTCGTGCCGGGCCCGGTCGGTCGCCAGCACGGCCAGCCGATCGGTGTCGCCGCAGTCGGTGAGCATGCGGGCGTAACCACGGAGCAGGTACTGCGGGATGTCGGGCGGCCACGTTCCCCGGTACCGCTCGGCCCACTCGTGCAAGCGGTCGCGGAACACCCCGAGCTGCGTTCCGAGCTCGTCGATCGCTGTCTCGCGCAGCGTCTCGTGGGTGAACAGGTACACGCGGCCGGGGCTGTCCGCGGCACCGGTGTCGCGGCCGGCGACCGTCCGGCCGAAGACACCGCCCAGCAGGTCCCTGAGCCGGAACGGCGCGGCACCGGTCAGCTCCTCCAGCTCGGCGAGGGTCAGGCCGCCGCCGCTCGCCGTGATCAGCCCGACCACCTCCTGATGCAGGTGGTCGCCGTGCAGCAGCTGCCGCAGCTCCCGCTCCGCGCGAACGGCGACCTCGGTGGCATAGCGCGAGACCGTGAGCCGGCGTGCCGTGCACCGGCGCAGCGGGTGATCGGCGGGCACGTCGCCCGGCAGATCGGGATCCGGCCGGCTGGACACCACGACCCGCAGTCCGTCGCCGCAGATCTTGGGCAGCAGCGAGGCGACGCTGGGCAGCCCCGAGCCCGCACGGCCGCTGCGGTCCTCGTCGAGGCCGTCGACCACGAGGACCAGCCGGCGGCCCTCGCCACGGAGCTTCTCGACGGCGGCCCGCAGCAGCCCGCGCCGGTGCGCGTCCCGGGCGGCCGGCGTGAGCGAGCTGGGAACGCTCTCGCCGACGATCGCCGAGAGCTGGTCGATCAGCATGTCGGTGAAGGCGGTGCTGTCCGACTGCGCGGCGAGCCGGGCGGTGATGAAGAACGAGACCACCTCGACCTGCGGCGGCGGGTTGAGCACGAACGTGGACAGCAGGCCGGACTTGCCGGCCCAGGGCCCGGCCTTCCACCACAGGTATTCCGAGTCGCCCAGGCAGAAGGCGGCGATCTCGGCCAGCTCGGCCCGGCGGCCGACGAGCCCGCCGGGCCGCCCGCCGTCCGGCGCGATGTCCCGGACCTGCTCGATGTACCCGGACCGGGTCCACCAGGGCGGCATCCGCCCGCCGAGGTGCAGGTGCATGCGGTTGTGGTCGCCGACCTGAACCGCGGCCGACTCCCGCACCTCGACCGGCGCGCGCTGGGCCGGCCCACCCTGTGCCGGCCCACCCCGTGCCGGTTCCTCGTCCATCGCCGCCTCGCCCGAGCCGGAGACCATCTTCCGTTCAGACTACTGAGGACATCAACCGGCGCCGGCCGTCACCACGGGCACCCCGTATCCGGCGATGGCCTCCTCGTCGTGGTTGAGGATGGCCAGGTGGAGGCGGTGGAGTTCGGGTGAGGCGTCCAGGCCGTACGAGTCGGACAGGGTGGTGGTGGCCCGCTGGAACGCGGCGAGGGCGCTGACCTGGTCGCCGCTGAGGTAGGACACCTGCATCAGGCGGCCCCAGGTGCGTTCGTGGTGGGAGAAGAGCGCGGCGTTGCGGCGCAGCTCGGGCAGCAGGCCCTCGGTGTCGTGCAGCAGCAGGCGTGCCACGTGGAGGTCGTCGCGGGCCTGCATCATCACGTCGTGCCGCTGCTCGAACTCGGAGATCATCCAGCTGCTGCTCGGCAGGGTGGCGTACGACGGTTCGCGCCAGACCCGCAGAGCCTCGCGCAGGCGGGCCGCCGCGCCGGTCAGGTCACCGCGCTGAAGGTGACGGTGTCCGTTACAGGCCAGCGATGCGAAAACCGTGGCGTCGCAGTCGGCCGGGTCGACATCGAGACGGTAACCCGCGGTGACATGTTGTAACGACTGTGCGAACGTGGTGCCGGCCAGTTGCTTGCGTAGTTCGGCAGCGTGCGAACGCAGGTTCGCCATGGCCGATTTTGGTGGGGAATCCCAGAGCATCTCCGTCAGCCGGTCGCCGCTGACCGCCGTGTTCGCGTTGAAGGCGAGCGCCACGAGCAGGCCCCGGACCATCCGGCGGTTGACACGCACCTGGCCCGCGTCGAGGAGTACCTCGCCGAGAATATGTAAGCGAAACATCACGCCCCCGTGATCATGTTCTCACTCTTTGTGGTGGCCGATCATATACGATCCTCGATACCACAGGCTGCACTCATTGGTGTTAATCAATAAGTTGACAGCCGTGGAAACGACGCACATCAATGTGCGCCCCGTGTGCAGAGGCTCTGCCAGAGTGGACCCGCCACTGAGGAGTGGTGGTGCGGCGACCCTCAGGCCGCCGCACATCCGTGTGGCGTCGGTAGTGGTGCGACCCGCGAGCCGACGCCCGTCACGCCAGGGAGCATACACATGCGGATGCGAACCATCCTGAAGAGCGCGATCGTGGCCGGCTTCGCCGCCGGCGCGCTCGCCGTACCAGGTGCGGCGCTCGCCGACGACAACGGTGACGGCAACGAGCCCTGCAACTACACCGAGATCTGCTTCCAGTACATCTTCGGCAACAACCAGTACGGCAAGCAGTTCTGGAACGGCGCGAACCACTACGCCAACGGCGCGCACGGCGCCTACCGCTGGTGGGACTCGGTCAACGACGTCCGGCTCGGCATCAACGTCATGGACGAGGCGCAGGGCTTCCGCAACCGAGACAGCGCCTGCACCGTCTGGCTGTGGGACGTCGACGGCGCCGGCAACTGGTACACGTACCACAGCCAGCCGCGCAACTACGGCAGCTTCACCAACACCAGCGGTGACCGGAACAACGGCCACTCCCGGTGCAACACGAACAGCCCGGCTGGTCTGTGACGACAAGGCCGGGTGAGTCTCGTACGGGCTCACCCGGCCCCACCACGGGAGAGAGAATGAAGCGGACCACTCGCGGCCTGGTCGCGGCATTGCTGGTACTGCCGCTGACCGGCTGCTCGTTCCTCGGCGACGACGAGCCGGCCACGCCCGGGGCGGCACCGGTGGCATCGGCCGCCGCGGAGCCGAAACCGTCCCAGCCCTTCGACATCCTGCAGGGCGAGAAGGTGGGCCTGATCGAGCACGCGCAGGCCAAGCTCCAGTTCCGGTGCATGGCCGACAGCGGGTATCCGCAGAACCAGGAGATCGGGGTCCCGGCGCCGGTCAACCCGTTCGAGGGCCTGGTCATCGGCGCCGGCTCGCTCGGCCCGATGACCGAGGCCGAGGCCCGCCGGCAGGGCTTCGGGCACGACATGGACGCCGAGCGGCCCGCCCTGGTGAGCAACGACGTGAACTTCGACAAGGCCGGCGAGCGCTGTGACGAGAAGGCGTGGGACGACCTGGGAGCCGGCGCACGCGAGACCGTCTGGGCCTATTACGAGCTGACCAACCAGCTCGGCCCGTACCGTAAGGAACTGGACCGCAAGCTCCCCGGTGACCTTGCCGGGAAGATGCTCGAATGCATCACCGGTGCCGGATACCGGCCGGCCGACCGGGAGCAGTTCCTGAAGACGCCGAACCCCGACCAGCTCGGTGTCACCTTCGGCGACCTGGAGCCGACCACCGCCCGCGACTGGGAGCCCCGGCGCAGGTCCGGGACGATCGATGTGGGCCCGGCAATCCCGGCCCGGCGCTACGTCCCGACGCCGGAGGAGGCCGACCTGGCGGTGGACTGGTACCGGTGCCGCCAGGAGACCGACATGCTGGGCGCGTACCTGGCCGCCGCGCGGCCCGTGCAGCAGACCTACGTGGACCGCTACGAATCACAGATCACCGAGCTGAACGCGAAGGTGGAGGAGCTGTCCCGCGCCGCCGCGACGCTGGCGGCGAACTGATGGCCGCCCGCCGCCGCTGGGTCACCGGGCTGGCAGGCGCGGCCCTCGCCGCCCTGCTGGTGACCGGCGGGGTGGTCGCCGGCCGGCAGTTCCGCTCGCCGCAGCAGGCCGCCGCCGACGCCGAGCCGCCGGCGCCCTCATTGATCAGCGTGGCGGCCGAGCAGCGCGTGCTCGCCGAGCCCGTCGTGCTGCGCGGCCAGGTCAAACCCGGCCCGAAGGTGGTGCTCGCGCTGCCGGCCGCCGCGGCCGGCGCGGACAGCGTGGTGACCAGCGTCGCCGTGCGGGCCGGTGACCGCCTGCACGAGGGCATGCTGGTCCTCGACGTCTCCGGCGAGCCGATGTTCACGCTGGACCTGCCCTTCCCGCTGTATCGCGACGTCGTCGGCGGCATGAAGGGCCCGGACGTCGCGGAGATCCAGCGCGCGCTGCGGCGTCTCGGCTTCTACGTGCCGCGCTCGTCCACGCTGGACGAGCCGACGCAGCAGGCGCTCACCCGGCTCTACCGGCGGCTCGGGTACGACCCGATCGGCGGCGACCGCGCCGCCGCCAAGCAGGTGAGCTCCGCGGAGCAGGCCCTGCAGGAGGCCCAGGCCGCCCTGGCCGCCGCACCCGACGCGGCGGCCCGCAGCGCCGCGCAGGCCGCCGCCGACGCCGCGCGCCGGTCGCTGGCCGGGGCGCGCCTGGCCGCCGGCGCCGGTGTGCCGCGTTCCCGGGTGCTGCTGCTCGACCGGGCCGGCCGCAAGGTCACCAAGGTCGGCGTCAAGGTCGGCACCGTGCTGACCGACCCGGCAGAACCCGTTCTCGAACTCGACGGGCAGGCCGGCTACATCACCGCCTCGGCGACCGCGCGCCAGGCCAAGCTGATCGCGCCGAAGCAGCGGGTGACCATCACCGACGAGGGCAGCGACACCGGGGCCGAGGGCACCATCCTGTCGGTGGCCGACGAGGTCGCGGCCGGATCCGCCGAGGACGAGGACAAGCAGCCCGGATACCAGGTCCGGATCAGGGCCGACGGCGACACATTCGACAAGGCCGCCGGCCGCTCGCTGCGCATCGACGTCGCGGTGAGCGGCTCCGACGCCGAGGTCCTGGCCGTGCCGGTCACCGCGATCTGGTCCCGGCCGGACGGCAGCACGTTCGCCTCGATCGCCCGCCCCGACGGCACCACCGGCGAGGTCACCGTCGAGACCGGCAAGACTGCCGGCGGCTGGGTCGAGATCCGCCCCGACACCGAGGGCGAACTGGTCGAGGGCACACCCGTCGTGGTCGGCAGCGACGGGAACCCGGAGTAGTCCGATGCTCGAACTGCGGTCCGCCACCAAGACGTACGACGACGGGCACCCGGTGCACGCCCTGCGGGAGACCGACCTGTTCATCGGCGAGGGCGACTATCTCACCGTCACCGGCGCGTCCGGGTCGGGCAAGTCCACGCTGCTGAACCTGCTCGGCCTGCTCGACGTGCCGACCACCGGGTCGTACCACGTGCTCGGCACCCCGGTGAACGAGCTGGGGGAGACGCATCGTGGTGCCGTACGCGGCCAGGTCTTCGGCTTCATCTTCCAGAACTTCCACCTGCTCGCCGGCCGCAGCGCCCTGGAGAACGTGGAGATGGGCATGCTCTACGGCCCGTACGGCCGGCGCGAGCGCCGTCGTCTCGCCCGGGAGACCGTGGAGCGGCTTGGCCTCGGCCACCGGGCACACGCCGACCCCCGGATGATGTCCGGCGGCGAGCGCCAGCGGGTCGCGGTCGCGCGGGCGGTGGCCGGCCGTCCGCGCGTGCTCTTCTGCGACGAACCGACCGGCAACCTCGACTCGGCGAACACCGACAACGTCCTCGAGGCGCTCCGCGGCCTCAATGCCGAGGGCCTCACCCTGGTCGTGGTCACGCACGACCGGGCCGTCGCCGCGGAGGGGCGGCGCCGGATCGCGGTCACCGACGGGAGCGTGGCCGAACATGAGCCGGCTGCCTGAGGCGCTGTCCGGGGCGGGCGTCTCCCGGCCCCGGTTCCGGCCGGCCGACTTCTTCCACGAGTCGCTGCTCGCGGTGATCCGCCACCCGGGCCGGTCGCTGCTGACGGCGGTCGGCACCGTGCTCAGCGCGGCCGCGTTCGTCTGCACGCTGGGCCTGAGCTCGACGCTCAACCATCAGGTCACGTCCTCGTTCGACGTGCGCCGCGCCACCGAGGTCGTGGTCCGCCCGGAGCACGTCACCATGGATCCGTCGTGGCAGGATCCGGCGGCGCTGGACCGGCTCACCGGTCTGCGCGGTGTCGTCGCGGCGGGCAGCCGGATCTCGCTCGACGGCGAGTGGGAGGTGCACCGCTCGGCGCGGGCGGACGAGAGCGACGTGCGGACCCGGATCGTCGGCGCCGACCGCGGCGCGATCCAGGTCATGGCACCGGCGCTGACCGCCGGCCGCTACTACGACGCGTTCATCGAGGCCGCCGCCCAGCGCGTCGTCATGCTTCCCGAGGGGCTGGCGGGGCAACTGGGCATCACGCGTACGCAGGTCGCGGTCTTCATCGAGGACGAGCCGTACACGGTCATCGGCATCTATCGCGACGTGGCCCGCCGTCCGGAGGTGCTGCAGTCCGTGGTGATGCCGCTGGCCACCGCGGAGCGCCTGATCAAGCCCGGCACCGACAACGAGCGTGACGTGGTCATCGAGACCGCGCCCGGAGCCGCCCAGGTCATCGGCGGGCAGGCCGCCCTCGCCCTGCACCCGGGGGAACCGCAGGGCCTGCGCGTCATCGCACCGCCCGACCCGAGGCAGCTGCGGCAGGAGATCGAGGGGAACGTGGCCCGCTCCAGCCTGATGATCAGCATCATCGCGTTGGCCATCGGCGCGGTCTCGATCGCCAACGCCGCCACCGCCGGCATCGCCGCCCGTACCCAGGAGATCGGCCTGCGCCGGGCGATCGGGGCCCGCCGCCGCCACATCTTCCTGCAACTGCTCGGCGAGACGACCACTCTGGGCGCGCTCGGCGGCATGCTCGGCGCGTTCCTCGGCATCTGCCTCACGCTCGGGATATCCCTGCTCAACCGGTGGGTGCCGATCATCGACCTGCGTACCGCCCTGGTCGCCTCGGCGATCTGCGCCGCGGCCGGTCTGCTGGCCGGGTTCTTCCCCGCGGTCCGTGCCCTGCGCATCCAGCCGGTGGCCGCTCTGCAGCGCTGATCGGGTCCCGGTCAGCGGCCGGATCAGACCGGGGCCAGCTGCGGGCTCGGCCGGTCGGCGGTCTCCGTGGGCAGCGTGAACGTGAAGCGGGAGCCGCCGGCCGGGTTGTCGCCGGCCGTGATGGTGCCGCCGTGGCGCTGCACGATGCGCTGGCAGATGCTCAGGCCGAGGCCGGTGCCCGCGTAGGCGGAGCCCGCGTGCGCGCGGTGGAAGTTGCCGAAGATCGCCTCGTGCTGACCGGCCGGGATGCCGATCCCGTTGTCGTCGATCGTGACGGTGACGTAGCCGCCCGCTGAGCCGGCGGCCGTCACGCTGATGGCCGGGACGACGCCGGGAGCGGTGTACTTGATGCTGTTGCCGATCAGGTTGTCCAGCAGCTGGCGGATCAGCGGCGGATCCGCGTGGACACGGGGGAGCGGGCCGATCGCGAAGCACGGCACCGGGTTGTCCCCCACGACGGCCGAGTCGGCACGTGCGGTGGCGATGTCGCCGACGATCTCCTCGAGCTCCACCGGCACCGGCCGGATGGTGGCGTCGCGGGCGGTGGTGTACGCGAGCAGATCATCAATCAGGTTGCGCATCCGGTCGGCGGCGCGCTCGGCCCGCAGCAGCTTGCTCTCCACCACCGCGATCAGCGGGTGCGCGGGCATCGACTGGAGCACCTCGCCGGCCGCCTCGGTCCAGCCGCGTACGGCGGTCAGCGGGTTCTGCAGGTCGTGCGCGACGACACCGGCGAACGCCGCCAGCTCCTCCCGGTGGCGGCGCTCGCCGGTGATGTCGTGCACCAGCACGACCGCGAGCGGCCTGCCACGTTCGTCCTCCAGCCGGGTGCCGGTGACCGCCACGACGCGGCCCTCGGGCATGTCCGGGTTGCGCACGATCATCTCGTGGTGCGCGTCCCGCTCGCCGGCCATGACGCGGGCGTACGCGGTCTCGTCGTCGCCCATCGGCCGCCCGTCGGTGTGGAACAGCCCGTAGTAGCCGGCCTCGGTGATCTGGTCGCCGGGGCTGGTACGGCCGCCGAGCAGCCGGGCCGTGGCGGCGTTGCGCAGCAGCACATGCCCGTGGGCGTCGATGACGGTGAGCCCGTCGGTCATCGAGTCGATGATCGCGGTCAGCAGCCGCCCGTGGTGCTGGGCCTGCTCCTTCTGCACCGCCAGGCCGGCCTTGTCGGCGGCCAGCTGGGTGAGCAGCGTCTGACGCTCGTC
Organism: Actinoplanes sp. NPDC051861; assembly: GCF_040681145.1. Lineage (NCBI taxonomy): Bacteria > Bacillati > Actinomycetota > Actinomycetes > Micromonosporales > Micromonosporaceae > Actinoplanes > Actinoplanes sp. NPDC051861. The sequence goes on along the minus strand of NZ_JBFAYE010000024.1, from coordinate 132,386 downwards.
GCGGCCCAGCGCGAGGGCCAGGCCGATCACCGCGACCATGCCGACGAACAGCTGGGCGACCAGGGCGCGCGTCGGGTGGCTGCCGATGCTCGCGAACGGCCCGGAGCCGGCGAGGGTGAACAGCACCGCGACCGTGCCCACGAACAGGTCGTGGCAGACGACGAAACTGGTCGGCATCCGCAGGGCGGCCCAGACCGTCACCGCGATCAGCGTGAACGCCACCGGCAGCCCGTGCACGACGCCGAACGTGAACCAGTACAGCAGCGCGGAGGAGCCGACCAGGGCGGTGTACTCGGCGGCGCGCCACACCGAGGTGGCCCGCCACGCCGTCCGGGCCCACGGCCACACGTGGCGCCACGTCCACCCGGCGGGGCGAGTGTGCCAGAGGTAGCCGAGCCGCAGCCCGACGGCGCCGATGAGCAGCACACTCGTGGTGTTGCGGGCCAGCCACACGGTGGCCGACGGCCAGGAGAAGAATCCGCTGATCAGCCACATGCCGGTGGTCCCGATCGTGGCGCCGAGCGCGGTGCTCGCGGCAGCCGCGCCGAGCAGCACCCAGAGGTCACGCAGACGGGCCAGTCCCTGTTCGCCGCCGGCGCCCCACAGCGACGGCTGCCAGCGCCGGAACAGCCAGATGAAGAGGCCGGCCTGGCTCAGGTTCGCCAGTGCGAACACCACCACGAGCCGGCTGTTGGCGCCGGTCGCGAGGTTGACCAGGACGGTGATCAGGACCAGGGCGGTGACATCAGCCCATCGGGTACGGGAGTGGCGCTGCGCGCAGAACCAGAGTGCCAGGACCCCGGCGGCGGGCCACACCATGCTCAGGTTGGTGCCGTCCATGACCGTCATCCGGCCGGCGAACGTGGCCAGCGTGTAGACGAGGCTCCACAGAGCGGTACGCGCCAACGACCCGCGAACCGTCATCGGGCACCTCTCTCCGCAGCCGTTCGGCTCCCTTCAAGCAGCCCATCGGCACCGGCCGCGCCGGACTGAATCCGAGTGCGCCTCCGATCCCCGAATGCAACCGGGCGCGTGGGGCGGCGCTGACCCACGGGCCGCGGCTCGCGGTCAGTGCACCGGGTCGTTCGTCCTCACCAGGTCCGCCACCTCGGCGGGTGCGGTGCCGCGGCGGGCGGCGATGAGCGCGTCGGCGGACCACTGGCCGGCGCCGAGTGCCGCGATGAGCAGGAACGACCAGGCGTAGAGGGCGGGTGTGACGCCGCCGTTCTGGATGGGCATTAGGCCCTCGCTCTGATGGACCACGAAGTAGGCGTAGGCCATCGAGCCGGAGGCCAGGATCGCGGCCGGGCGGGTGAAGAGGCCGAACAGCACCAGCAGGCCGCAGGCGAGCTGGATCAGTGCGGCGTACCAGTTCGGCCAGGTGCCGACCGGGATCGGCTCACCGGTGCCGCGATGGCCACCGAGCAGGCCGAACAGCCCGGCGAGGCCGTGGCAGGTGAACAGCAGACCGATCACGATGCGGAACAGCGGCCAGACGATCTGGGGGATGCGAGGGGAAGACAATACGCGCTCCTCTGTCTGAACGTGGGCTAACCTGACAATCCACGTTAGAGGTTCGCTGTTTTGTCATAAGATTGACGATCATAAATTTCCTCTAAGAATGAGCGCTGCTCAGGGCGGTGGCGACGGTTTCCGCCGCGTCGAGCGTGCGCTGGGCGACCGGCCGCAGCCCGGTGACCGCGGCCACCGCGGCGTCCATGTCGGCGGCGCGCGCCGCCTTCTCCACGCGGTCGGCCACGTCGGCCAGCGACTGCGCGCCGATGTTGCCGGCGGCACCCTTGAGCTGGTGGGCCGCGCCGGCGAGCGCCTCGGCGTGGTCGAGCGCGAGCGCGTGATAGATGTCGTCGACCAGCGCCGGCACCTGCTCGGTCAGCCGGCGCAGCAGGCCGCTCAGGGCGTCCCCGTCGAGCGTCGGCGCCGCCGAGCGCAGGAGTTCGAGGCGCTGCTCGATCTCCCGGCGCACGTCACCGGCCGGCTCGGGCGGCGGCTGTCCGGCCCGCGCGCGGTCGAGCGCGCCGGCGATGTCCTGCGGCATCACCGGTTTGGCGATGTGATCGTCCATTCCCGCCTCCAGGCACCGGGCGCGATCCTCGGCCATCGCCCCGGCGGTCATCGCAATGATGGGTACGTGAACTCCGGCGGCCTCGCCGCGGCGGATCTCCGCCGTCGCCGTGTAGCCGTCCATCTCGGGCATCAGGCAGTCCATGAAGATCGCCTGGTAGTCGCCGGCGGCGGCCATGGCGACCGCGGCCCGTCCGTCGGCGGCGACGTCGGCGGTCCAGCCCAGGCCGGCGAGGATGCCGAGGGCGACCGTCTGGTTGATCTCATTGTCCTCGACCAGCAGGACGTGACCCTGCCCCGATGCACGCCCGGTGGTGACGGCCGGAGCCGGCGCGGGCGCGACGACGTCGGCGGTCGCCGGCCAGAGCGGGACGGTGAAGGAGAACGTGCTGCCCTGACCGGGCCGGCTGGTCAGGTCGATCTTGCCGCCCATCACCGCCACGAGCTCGTGGCAGATCGCCAGCCCGAGGCCGGTGCCGCCGAAGCGGCGGGTGGTTCCGGCGTCGGCCTGGGTGAACGGCTCGAACAGCAGGCCGTGCTTGTCCTCCTCGATCCCGATGCCGGTGTCGGTCACCGCGAACCGCACCGGCAGGGGCACGCCGGACCCGCTGTCGCCCACCGGCGTGGCGGTCACCGCCACCTGCCCCCGCTCGGTGAACTTGATCGCGTTGCCGACCAGATTGAGCAGCACCTGGCGAAGCTTGCCGGCGTCACCGCAGATCGGGTGGGCGATCCGGGGATCGCAGTGCGCGAACACCGTGAGGCTCTTGTCGCCGGTGCAGTCCGTCAGCAGCGCCACCACCTCGTCGAGCAGCCTCGGCACCTCGAAGTCGACCCGGTCGGGGAGCACCTTGCCGGCCTCCAGCTTGGAGAAGTCCAGAACGTCGTTGATCACCGAGAGCAGGCCGAGGCCGGCGTTGCGGATGCCCTCGGCGAACTGGCGCTGTTTCGGGTCCAGCGCCGTCTCCAGCAGCAGGCCGCTCAGCCCGATCACCCCGTTCATCGGGGTACGGATCTCGTGGCTCATCGAGGCGAGGAACTGCGACTTGAGCCGGGCCATCTCGATCGCCTGGTCGCGGGCCTGACCGAGGGCGAGCTGGGTCTGCCGGCGCGCCGTGATGTCACGGGCGAAAGCGTGAAAGGTGGGCGTGCCGTTGCGCCGGGTACGCCACAGCGTCAGCTCGATCGGCAGCTCGGTGCCGTCGCGGCGCAGCGCGTACATCTCGGTCGGACGGTCGAGCAGCCAGTCCCAGCGCCCGTCGAGGACCCGATCCAGCGCGCCGGCGTAGCGGCCCGGGACGATGTTGCCGACCACCTCCACGCCGAGCACCTCGTCGCGCCGGCGGCCGAAGACGCGCTCGGCCTGGCCGTTGAACTCGGTGATCCGGCCGTGCTCGTCCATGCTGACGAACGGGTCACTGGCCGCTGCCATGATCATTTCGAGCTGCTCGCGCTCGCTGCGCAGCCGCTGCTCCGCCTCGACGTCGGCGGTGATGTCGTGCGCGATCGTCGACGCGCCGACGATGGTGCCCGCCGGGTCGCGTACCGGTCCCATGCTGAGCGAGACGTAGATGGCGTGGCCGTCGTGGCGCACCCGCCGGGTCTCGTGGTGCTTGATGATCTCGCCGTCGCGCACGCGGGCGAGCAGCTCACGCTCTTCGCCGGGCCGGTCGGCGGGAAGCAGCACGGACACGTTGCGCCCGATCATCCGGGCGGCGGTCCAGCCGTACAGCCGTTCGGCGCCGGGGTTCCAGGTCAGCACGTTGCCGTCGAGGTCCTTGCTGATGATGGCCTCGCTGGACGTCTCAACGATCGCGGCGAGCTGGGCGTCGGTCTGCGCCTGGACGAGGCGTTCGGTGATGTCCTGCACGGCGGCGAAGACGACCGGCCCGCTGTCGCCGTCGACCGTGGCGAGGCTGATCTCGACGGGGAACTCGGTGCCGTCGCTGCGTACCCCCGTGAGGCGCATGCCCTCGCCCATCGGGCGCGGCACCGGGTTGGCCAGGTAGTCGCGGCGGTGGGCGATGTGCCGGGCCCGGCGTGCCTCCGGGACCAGCGACTCGACCGAGGCGCCGACCAGCTCCGCCCGCTCGTACCGGAACACCTGCAGCGCGCGGGCGTTGGCCAGCACGATCCGGCCCTCGGCGTTCACGCAGATCATCGCCTCCGGTGACGCGTCGAGCAGGCTCTTGAAGCGGCCCTCGGCCACCCGCAGCTCGGTGATCTCGGTCATCCCGCTGCAGATCGCCTCCGGCCGGCCGTTCTCGTCGCAGAGCGGGAACAGGGTCGTGACGAAAGTCCGCGTCCCGTGCTCCTCGTCCCACGTCTCGTCCTCGAAGATCATCGGCTGGCCGGACCCGAGAACAGTGCGGTCCCGGCGGACCACCTCGGTGAGCTGCTCCGGGGTGTGCAGGTCGTGGTCGGCGAGCCCGATCGCGCCGCCCGGTGCGAGGTGGTACAGCTCCTCGAACGCCCGCGAGGCCATCTGATAGCGGCCGTCGAGTCCGCGTACGGCGAAAGCGGTCGGCGTCGTGCTCATGATGAGGCCGATCTGGTTCTGCTGCCGCAGCTCCGCCCGGGTCGCCGCGCCGGCCGCCTCCATCCGTGCGGACCGGGCGCCGGTCACCAGCCCGACCAGGAGCACGAGGATCACGTTGGCGGCCACCATCATGGCGAACCGGACGTGAATCCCGTACCAGCCCGCGTTCTGCCCGGCGATCAGGAGCAGCCCGACGAGCGGCAGGACGACCAGTGCGGCGGCCAGCAGCCGGCGGGTGAACACGGCGCTCACACCGCTGTCGAACAGCACCCGGGCGACACCGGTCGGCGGACCCGCGGCCAGCACCGCCAACGACAGCGCGAACGAGGCGACGGCCACGGTCATCGACGCGCCCCACATGTCCGGGATGATCAGCAACGCGGGCGCGCGGAAGAGCACGCCGTAGCAGTCGAGCACGCTGATGCCGCACGCCAGGCAGGCGCAGATCTGGCCGGCGGGTGCGGCCAGCGTCCGGGCAGCGACCGGGAGGAGTGCCGCCTGGGCCGCCGCGATCAGGCCGAACGTGACCGCGGCGGCCGGCGCGGTGATCGGGACGGCCAGGACACCCACGACGGCGAGCAGCGGGAAGATCAGGCAGAGGAGCTGGGTGGCGGGGCGTGTGGCGTACGCGACCGCCAGCGAACCGGCACCCAGCGCGACCAGGCACCAGCCGGAGGCCTGCAGACCGTCGGCGTGCGTGCCGCCGCTGCCCTCCGGCCCGGTCTCCAGCACGCGCCAGCCCAGCGCCGCGAAGCCGAGTACCAGTGCGAGCGCTCCCGCTGCGATCTGTGGCATCGCAGGCGGTCGCGGTTCTGCGGCCGGAGGCATCTTTCTGAGTTTCCACCCCCGGCGCGGGTTTGAGGGCGGAGATGCTGGATAAGGGCCGGACTCACCGCACGATCAGGACCGGGCAGTCGGCGTGGTGCAGCAGTTGCAGGCCGGTGGAGCCGAGCAGCGTACCGGCGATCACGCCGTGGCCACGGGTGCCCACCACCACGAGTTGCGTTCCGTGCGAGACGCCCACCAGCAGGGCCGCCGCGCTGTCGTGGGAGAGCAGGAGCTCCACGGGTACGTCCGGGAACTTCTCCCGCCACGGTGCCAGCTGCGCGGTCAGCCGGGCCCGTTCGGTCTCGTCCTGTTCGGGGGTGTGGACCTGGGCCGGCGGCAGGTGACCCCAGTAGGCGGGCACGGCCGGCAGGTAGGACCGGATCACCGAGAGGGTCGTACCGCGGGCACGGGCGGCGGTGAACGCGGCCTCCAGCACCCCGGCGGCCGAGTCGTCGTCGGCGACGCCCACCGCGACGGGTCCCTCGACGGGCAGGTCGCGGCCGCGGACCACCACGACCGGGCACTTGGCGTGCATGGCGACCCGCTGGCTGACCGAGCCGAGATGCAGGCCCGCGAACCCGCCGCGGCCACGGCTGCCGAGCACCAGCAGGTCCGCGCCCTCGGAGGCGATGATCAGCTGAGCCGCGGCGTCACCGATGGCCACACCGGTCTCGACCCCTTCTGGCGGCGCTTCCTGTGCCGCGCGTGCGACGACGCCCTCCGCGAACCTGCGGGCGGCCTCGAACTGGTGGCCGCCGAAGGCGTACCGTTCGGCCGCCCAGTCCCAGTCCATGACGTGGGTCAGCAGCAGCGGCCGGTGGGAGAGCTCCGCCTCCCGTGCGGCCCACCGGACGGCCGCGCGGCTGTGCTCGGTGCCGTCGACTGCGACGACGATCGCCGGGATGCGCATGATTCCTCCTTCGCCGTTTCCTGCTTTCAGCGTGATCCCCGTCGATGCCGCCGGGCAGGGCACCAGGTCCCGCCACCCCAGGCCCCCCGACCCACCGTGTGGATTTGCGCCCCGCTCCGCACCCGAAGTTCACACACGGTGGGTTTGCGCCCCGCTCCGCGCCCGAAGTTCACACACGGTGGGCTTGTAGGGCGTGGGCCCACCACGGGCGGCGGGTGGTGGAGGTCGGGCGGAGTGCTGGTGCGGCGCTGTTGCGCAGGCTCAGCCAGCCGCCGGGGCCCATGGTCACCGTGCCGATCGTGGGCCGCCGGCGCACGGCGGTGCCGGCGGACACCACGGCCGCGATCGCGGTCGCGGCGGTCAGGGCGGCCACCACGATCACGGTCACGTCGACAGCGGGGACGAAGGTGACACCGTCCGGCGCTGTGACGTATGCCCCGATCTCTCGCTGTCCGTAGCGCACCGGACGGACGGGTTCGTGCTGGGTGGTCATGGTGGGCTCCTAGCGGCTGTCGGAGGACGAGGTGCCTACGGCCGCGCGGCCTGCTTCGAGGCGGGCCACCGGGACGCGGAAGGGTGAGCAGGACACGTAGTCGAGGCCGGCGTCGTGGAAGAAGCGCACCGAGGCGGGGTCGCCGCCGTGTTCGCCGCAGACGCCGGTGGGCAGGCCGGGGCGGGCCGCGCGGCCGCGGTCGACGGCGGTGCGGACGAGTTCACCGACGCCGGGCACGTCCAGGGTCTCGAACGGGGACGCGCCGAAGATGCCGAGGTCGAGGTAGCGGCCGAAGAACGCGCCCTCCACGTCGTCGCGCGAGAAACCCCACGTCATCTGGGTGAGGTCGTTGGTGCCGAAGGAGAAGAAGTCGGCCGCTTCCGCGATCTCGCCGGCGGTCAGCGCGGCCCGCGGCACCTCGATCATGGTGCCGATCGGGATCGGCGGGGCGCCATCCACGCTCGAGAGGGTTCGGAGTGCTTCCTCGCGTACGATCAAAAGCTCTTTGACCGAACCGACCAGCGGAACCATGATCTCCGGCCTCGGGTTGCCGCCCGCGGCGACCCGGGCCGCCGCGGCCTGAGCGACCGCGCGGACCTGCATCGCGAAAAGGCCGGGAATGATCAGACCGAGACGTACGCCGCGCAGCCCCAGCATCGGATTCTGCTCGTGCATCCGGCGCACCGCGGTGAACAGCCTGCCGTCGTCACCCGGATCCTGACCGAGCGCCTCGGCGCGGGCGACGCGCGCGGCCAGCTCGTCCAGCGGGGGCAGGAACTCGTGCAGCGGCGGATCGATCAGCCGGATCGTGACGGGCAGGCCGTCCATCGCGGCGAACAGCTCGGCGAAGTCGTCAACCTGCAGCGGGAGCAGTTCGTCCAGGGCCTCCCGGCTGTCGTCCGCGAGGATGAGCTTCTCGATCAGCGCGCGGCGAGGTCCGAGGAACATGTGCTCGGTGCGGCAGAGACCGATTCCGGTCGCGCCGAACCGGCGGGCCCGCTGAGCGTCCGCGGCGGTGTCGGCGTTGGCGTGCACCGTCATCCGCGCCACCCGGTCGGCGTGCGCGAGCAGCTTGCGCACCGCCCGGGGCAGCGGGTCGTCGATCGCCTCGCCCTCGAGAGCGCGGACCACGGGTGAGGGGCGAACCGGGACGGCACCCGGGTAGACGTGCCCGGTCGCACCGTCCAGCGAGATCACGTCGCCGGCCTGGAGGGAGCTGAGGTCTCCGGCGCCGCAGACGCACGGTTTGCCCATGCCGCGGGCCACGACGGCGGCGTGTGACGTCTTGCCGCCCCGGCTGGTCAGGATGCCGCGGGCGGCGATCATGCCGGGCAGGTCGTCGGGGGTGGTCTCGGGCCGGACGAGGATCTTGCCGGCGGCGGCGTCCGCCGCAGTCTTGGCGGTGGCGTCCGCCGCGTCGAACACGACCTCGCCCACGGCGGCGCCGGGTGACGCCGGAATGCCGGTGAACAGCGGTTCCGGTGCGGCGTCCAGGTCGAACGCGGGGAACATCAGGTGGGTCAGCTGTTCACCGGAGACGCGGCGCAGGGCCTCGTCGAGCGTGATGACGCCCTCCTCGGCGAGCTGGGCGGCGATCACGAACGCGGCGGCCGGGGTGCGCTTGCCGACCCGGGTCTGCAGCATCCACAGCTTGCCGTCCTCGATGGTGAACTCGATGTCGCACAGGTCGCGGTAGTGGTGCTCCAGCCTGTCCATGATCGACAGCAGCGCGGTGTGCGAGGCGGGGTCGATCCGGGCCAGGTCGTCCAGGCTCAGCGTGTTGCGGATCCCCGCCACGACATCCTCGCCCTGCGCGTCCGGGAGGTAGTCGCCGTACGCGCCGCGCAGCCCGGTGGCCGGGTCACGGGTGAACGCGACACCGCTGCCCGACCGCGGTCCGCGGTTGCCGAAGACCATGGCCATCACGTTCACCGCGGTGCCCAGGTCGTCCGGGATGTGCTCCTGCCGGCGGTAGAGCCGGGCCCGCTCGCTGTTCCACGACTCGAACACCGCCGTGATCGCGGCGTAGAGCTGCTCGTGCGGCGACTGCGGGAAGTCGCGGCCGGTGTGCTCCCGGAAGACCTTCTTGCATTCGTCGACGTCGTCGGAGTCGAAGGCGGGGATGCCGTGCACCGTACGGCCGAACATCTGGATCAGCCGGCGGTAGGAGTCCGGGTCGTGGCCGATGTGGTCGTTCAGGCCGATGTCCAGGATGGTCTCCATCATCCCGGGCATGGAGAACTTGGCGCCGGACCGCACCGACAGCAGCAGCGGGTCGTCGGCGTCGCCGAACCGCCTGCCGAGCCGCGCCTCGATCAGCCGCAGGTGCACCTCGACCTCGGCGAACAGGCCGGCGGGCGGCGCGCCGGTGCGCAGGAACTCGCGGCAGGCCTCGGTCGTGATGGTGAAACCGGGCGGCACGGGCAGGCCCATCCTGGTCATCTCGGCCAGGTTGGCGCCCTTGCCGCCGAGCAGGTCCTTCTGGTCCTTGTCGCCCTCGAAGAAGTCGTGAACATAGCGGGACATCGTCGTACCTCGCCTTCGGCTCAGCGGGTGCGGTGCACCACGGCGACGGTGCACTCGGAGTGGCGCAGCAGGTGCTGGCTGACCGAGCCGAGCAGCAGCCCCGCGAGTGCCCCGTGCCCCCGGCTGCCCACCACCAGCAGCTGTGCCCCGGCGCTCGCCCGCACGAGCGCGCCCGCCGGGTGCGCCACCGTCGCCTCCGCCTCGACCGTCAGGTCCGGGAACGTGTCGCGGACCTCGGTCACCATGGCGTCGAAGGGCTCCCGCTCGTGAGCGGTGACGGTGTAGGTCGCCATCGCCGTCTCCTCCCACAGCCCGGTCACCGGCGGCCACGCGCGGACGACCCGCAGCGTGGCCTTGCGGGCGGCCGCGTGTTCGGCGGCGAAGGTGAGCACGGACGACGCCAGGGCCGAGCCGTCCACCCCGGCGACCACCGTGGCGTGCGAGGCGGGCTCGCCGCGCGCGACCACCACCGGGCACCGCGCGTGCGCGCTGACCGCCGTGCTGACCGAGCCGAGGAGCCCGCCGACCGCGCTGTGCCCCCGCGCACCGACCACGATCAGGCCGGCCTCCAGGGACAGGTCCACGAGTGCCCGCGCGGCGGGCGCGCGCTCGATCCGGGCCGTGACGTCGATCAGGGGCTGGATCGTCTTGACGCGGGCGACGGCGCGGTCGAGCGTGCCTGCGGCGTCATTGACCGGCGACTCGTCCGCGTAGACCAGTTGCAGGGGCGCTCCGGTGCGGCCGGCCTCGTCGGCTGCCCAGGTCAGGGCGGCCTCGGACCAGGGCGAGCTGTCGTATCCAACGATGATCATGGGATGGACCTCCTGTTCGGTTCTCCCTCCATGGCATGCCTGTCGATGTCCGGTCGTCAGGGCCGGAGGTCCCGTCCGCTCGGGGCTGCCGGTCGTGCCGGGTGCGGCGCCGGGGTGCCTAGCGTGCGTGCCATGAGCGGTGTCGTTGCGGACCGGGAGAGGCTGCCCGTCGTGGTCGGCGTCGGCGACGTGCCGGACGGGCTGCGGGTGATCGACGTCGCGGCCGCCGAGGCCTCGTACCGGGACGTGCCCCTGGAGATCGTGCACGCGAGCCCGGACGCGGTCGCGGGCCGCAGGCTGCTGGAGGTTGCGGCCGGGAACGCCCGCCGGGCCCGGCCGGAACTGAGGGTGTGGACCGAACTGGCCGGGAGGAGCGCGTCCGTCGAGCTGGTCGAGCGGTCGGGGCGCGCGTGCCTGGTGGTGGTCGGCGACCACGGACGGGACACGACCGCGGCGTACCTCGCCCAGCACTGCCGGTGCCCGCTGCTCGTGCATCGCGGGCCGCACGCATGGCACGGGCCGGTGGTCGTGGGCGTTTCCGGGCGGCACAGTGCCACGGTCGGTACGGCCTACGAGGCGGCGTCCCGAGCCGGATCCTTGCTGGTGGCGGTGCACGTGGCGGCACCGGGGGAGTCCGGGGCCGGCCGGCTGGCGGTGTCGCTCGCAGGCTGGACGACCCGGTGGCCCGGCGTCACGACCGAGCGGTTGCTGATCAGCGAGCCCGATGTGGCGTACACCGTCGAGCGCGCCGGCCGCCGCGGCCGCCTGCTGGTGGCCGGGAGAGGGGAGGTGGGGTGGACCGCCGAGCTGATCCACAGCATCTCCGCCGGTAGCCGCGGGATGTGCCCGGTGCTGCTGGTGCCCCCGGGATGGGGTGTCACCCGACCGGGTGGGAACTTTCCCGACCTAGATCACGACTGGAGGGGAAACGCCAGTACACCCGAGCCGAACAGGAACAACGTTGTCCCTTCCTGACCTCACGACATACGCCCCGCACCGGTCGGCAACCGACTGCGGGTTCGAGGGCGTCGCCGTACCCGGGCTGCGCGCCGACTTCTACCGCCGCACCGACGGTGACCGGATCGCCTCGGTCGGCCGCTACTCCTACGACGGCCGCGAGGTGCTGATGGCCTGGGGCTTCACCGACGAGGAGCACTGCCGCCGGCACTCGGTCCACGACCCGGCCGCCGGCTGGCAGCCGGTCGTCGAGGGCTGCCCCGACGTGCGGTTCGTCCGCGACGGCGACGCTCCGGACGCGCCGGTGGTGGGCCTGGAGGTCCGCACGCCCACCGGCGGATGGTTAAGGGCCCAGGGGTGACGGGACGCGGCGCGGGCGGTACGCCGCGCGGAAGAAGCCGCGGACCCGGTTCCCGCCGATGCCCAGGTTGTGGCCGAACGTGGTCGCCCGCGCCGGGGCGCCCGTGTCGAACGCGATGAACGTGTCGTCGCGCCGGCCGCGGTTGGGGTCGTACACCCGCAGCGTGACCCGGTTGCCGATCCGGTTGTAGCCCACCGCCAGCACCTGATGGTTGAGGGCCAGGTCCCGCGGATCCTTGGAGTCGATGGTGACCACGCCGAGCGGTACCGGCACGCCGCTGTCCAGGTCCTTGGAGATCTGCGCCCACTGCACCCGGATCGTGCGCCACGACACGCCGCGCTCGATCAGCACGCGGCGGCCGAGCGCGGTGAAGCTGCTGTCGCCGTCGGGCAGGTTCATCCACTGGTAGTACTGCACGACGCCGGCGGGCAGGTGCCAGGAGTCGATCAGGCGGTCCACCAGGAAGGTGTAGAGCGGGTCGTCCTTCGCCGGGCGCTCGGCGGGCGTGGCCGTACCGGCGTGCCAGAAGTCCAGCGCCGCGAAGACCATGCCGCCGCACAGGCCGCCCTCGGCGTTGCCCACGCCGATGTCGCCGAACGGCGTCGGCAGGGTCACGGCCGGCTGGCGTGGCCACGAGTTGACGAACGCGAACCCGTCGCGGGACGGCAGGAAGGTGCGGGGCATGAGGCTCCTCAGGTGGTGGCCGGGGTGGGCCGGATGTCGTTCGCGGAGCGGACGCTGTTGAGGACGGTCTGGCCCTGCTGGTCGACCAGACGGGTGAACAGCTGCTGGGCGTAGCCGAAGACGAGCGCCCAGGCCAGGATCTGCGCGCTGGTGTCGAGGGCGCTGAGGCCGGGCACGAACTGCCCGCGCATCAGCAGCAGCCCGAGGAACGCGGTGATCGCGCCGGTGGGGAGTTTGAGCACGGCGAGGGCGACCGGCAGCCCGTACCTCTCGGAGGATCCTTTGATGCGGCGGATCGCGGCGGCGGTGGCGACGGCGGCGGCGGTGAGGCCGACGAGTTCGACGATGATCAGGTCCTGGCGGGTGGCGGTGTCGGCGACCACCTCGTCGATGTCGCGTTCCGGGACGCCACCGGGCGGGGTTCCGTCGCTGCCCATCGGCCAGAACGGGTCGGACTGGGCGGTGGGGCACACGGTCGTCGCGACGCCGGCGTCCTCGGGGGTGAAGCAGAGCGGGATGAGGGTCGGCCGGATCAGGCCGAGGAACGCCACGCCGATGGCCAGCAGTCCCATGAGCGCCGCGGTGACCACGACGACGTTGCGGAAGCTGCGCAGCCGTACGTGCTCGCGCAGCGCCGCCGACCCGGCGGACCGGACCGTGGTGACGATCTTGCCGCGCTCGTCGTCGACGCGTTTGAGGTGGTCGCCCTGATCCGCCGGTGCGCCGGCCGGCCGGTCCGGGTCGCCGACGCCGACGCCGCGCGCGATCCGCTCGAACTCCACCCGTGCCGGATCACCGACCGGCAGGTGGCGCTGCACGTGCCGCAGCAGGCAGGGCATCTGCCCGAGGACGTAGTCGGCGGGCGCGATGTTGAGCAGGTGCGCCTCGGCCGCGTCCAGGTTGCTCGACGCGCGTTCCATGAGCGGCCCGTTGCGCAGCAGCCGCATCCTCCGGCGCGGGCTCAGCTTGTCTACGCGGGCGGCCTGGCGGGCCGCTTCGAGATGGCAGCGGATGGCTTCCTGCAGGATCTCGTTGTCCTGGTCCGGGTGGCGGACGCGGACCCAGGCCGCCAGCGCCTCGAGTTCCTTGGCGCGGGTCAGGGTGCCCTCGCGCCAGGCCACCGACACGGGGCCGCCGACCGGCTGGATGTCCGGCGTCGCGGCCGGTGGGGCAGTGTCCATAACCCGAGGGTCGCCGGGCGCGGCGGCGCCGCAATCATGTGACCGACAGTGCCGCCAAACAGTCAGTGCGGGAGGCTGTCGTCGGCCTGAGCCGTGAAGCGGCATTGTCCGGTGCGGCATTCCTGCAGCCTGTCGGTGATCAGCCGACGGGTGCGCCGCAGCTCGCCGATCCTCGTGTCGATGCGGTCGAGGGCGCCTTCGAGCCGCCAGCGTTCGCTGTCGCAGGTGGCGGTGCCGTCGTCATGGGCGTGCAGCATTTCGATGATCTCGTCGAGGGTGAAGCCGAGGTTCTGGAGCATGCGGGCCATGCGGATCCGCTCCACGGTCGAGGCCGGATAGTCCCGGAAGCCCGAGGGCCGGCGGGCCGGCACCGGCACGACACCGCGGCGTTCGTAGAACCGGACGGTGTCGATGGTCACCTCGGCTTCGGACGCCACCTGCCCGATTTTCATGCCCGTCTCCTCTTGACTCTGGACCTGAGTCCAGATTTTAAGCTCGTGGTCGAACCCGGCGCCATCCGAAGACCGAGCAAAGGAGAAACGAGATGCCGAGTGAACCGATCGTGTGCGACCTGACCGGCGCGCGGGACACCGCCGAGGAGCGGATGGCCGAGTACGAGCGGCTGTTCGCGCAGTCGCTGACCGGCCGGGAGCGAACCGAGCAGCAGGTCCGGCTACTGTTCCGCGCCGACGACGGCGTCGAGGCGTGGGTCCGTGACCTGGCCGCCAGGGAGAAGGCCTGCTGCCCGTTCTACGACTTCCGGATCAGCGCTGCCGCCGGTGAGGTCCGGTGGGAGATCGGCCTGGTCGAGGGTGTCGCCGCCGGCGACGAAGACATGGCCCGCACGATGCTGGACGAGTTCTACGATGCGCCGGACAACGTCGCGGGCGGTGTGGCCGGCATGAAGCAGCGGCTCTCTCAGGGCGGGATCGCGGTCACCACGAGCGAGTCCGGGACGGTCATGCGGTTCGACCGCGCGGGCACCGGCGGCGGCGTTCCCGAGGCCTGATCATCGGTCAGTAGCGGCACCTCAGGACCGCGAGGCTGTGCCGCACCAGCGACACCTGGCTGCCCGCCCGGGCCGTCTTGCGCCGTCCCGCCAGCAGCGGGTCCGCGGTGCTGGACACCAGTTCCCAGGTGCGGCCGTACTCCCGGGTCGGCAGGGTGAACGCCACGTCCTCGTCGAGCGGGTTGAACAGCAGCAGGAACGAGTCGTCGCGGATCTCCTCGCCGAGGGCGTCGCGTTCCGGGATGCCGTGGCCGTTGAGGAAGACCGTCATGGTCATGCCGCTGCGGGTGTTCCAGTCCGGCTCGGTCATCGGCTCGCCGTCGCGGCGCAGCCAGGCGATGTCGGGCAGCTTCGAGTCGCCGGCCGGATCGCCGGTGAAGAAGCGCCGGCGCCGGAAGATCGGGTGCTCGGCGCGCAGCTGGAGCAGGCGGCGGACGAAGCCGGTGAGCACGTCGTACTGGCGGGCGTCCTGCCAGTCCATCCAGCTGAGCTCGTTGTCCTGGCAGTACACGTTGTTGTTGCCCTGCTGGGTGCGGCCCAGCTCGTCGCCGTGGGCGATCATCGGCACGCCCTGGCTGAGCAGCAGGGTGGCCAGGTAGTTGCGTTTCTGCCGCTCCCGCAGGGTGACGATCTCGGCGTCGTCGGTCGGGCCCTCGACACCGCAGTTCCACGACCGGTTGTGGCTCTCGCCGTCGCGGTTGCCCTCGCCGTTGGCGTCGTTGTGCTTCTCGTTGTACGACACCAGGTCGTGCAGGGTGAACCCGTCGTGCGCGGTCACGAAGTTGATCGACGCCATGGGGCGCCGGCCGTCGTCCTGATAGAGGTCGGAGCTGCCGGTGAACCGGGAGGCGAACTCGCCGAGGCTGGACGGCTCGCCGCGCCAGAAGTCGCGCACCGAGTCGCGGTACTTGCCGTTCCACTCGGTCCAGTTCGGCGGGAATCCGCCCACCTGGTAACCGCCGTCGCCGACGTCCCACGGTTCGGCGATGAGTTTGACCTGTGACACCACCGGGTCCTGGTTGACCAGGTCGAAGAACGCGGCGAGCCGGTCCACCTCGTGGAACTCGCGGGCCAGGGCGGCGGCCAGGTCGAACCGGAAGCCGTCGACGTGCATCTCGGTGACCCAGTACCGCAGCGAGTCCATGATCAGCCGCAGGGACTCGTGGTGGCGGACGTTGAGGCTGTTCCCGGTTCCGGTGGTGTCGTAGTAGTACTGCTTGTCCTCGTCGACGAGGCGGTAGAAGGCCGGGTTGTCGATGCCTCGGAACGACAGGGTCGGCCCGAGGTGGTTGCCCTCTGCCGTGTGGTTGTAGACGACGTCCAGGATCACCTCGATACCGGCCTGGTGCAGCGCCTTGACCATGGCCTTGAACTCCTGGACCTGCCCGCCGCCCCCGGCGAACGACGCGTACCCGTGGTGCGGGGCGAAGAAGCCGATCGTGTTGTAGCCCCAGTAGTTGCTCAGGCCCCGCTCGTGCAGTGCGCTGTCGTGGACGAACTGGTGCACCGGCATGAGCTCCACCGCCGTGACACCCAGCGACTTCAAGTACTTGATCATGACGGGGTGGGCCAGGCCGGAGTAGGTTCCGCGTACGTCCTCGGGTATGTCCTTGTGGCGGATCGTCATGCCCTTGACGTGCGCTTCGTAGATCACCGTCTCCCACATCGGCACCTTCAGCGGGCGGTCGTTGCCCCAGTCGAAGTACGGGTTGATCACCACGGACTTCGGGGCGAACGGTGCCGAGTCGGCGTCGTTGTACGACTGCGGGTCCCCGAACTCGTAGGAGAACAGCGCCGGATCCCAGCGGTAGTCGCCGTCGATCGCCTTCGCGTACGGGTCCAGCAGCAGCTTGCTCGGATTGCAGCGCAGCCCCCGCGACGGGTCGTAGGGTCCGTGCACGCGGTAGCCGTAGCGCTGGCCCGGCAGCACCCTCGGCAGGTACCCGTGCCAGACCAGCGCCTCGCGCTCCGGCAGGTCGACCCTGGTCTCCGTGCCGTCCTCGTCGAACAGGCACAGTTCGACACGCTCGGCGGCCTCGGAGAAGATCGCGAAGTTGGTACCCCCACCGTCATAGGTGGAACCCAGCGGGTACGGGTTTCCCGGCCAGATATGCATGCGCCCACGATGCCCAATCCGTGCCCGGCTGAAAACGCCCACCCGCTGTGATGCTCGCCCTCAGTTCGCGATCGTGACCCCTTCGAGGATCCGGATCGCCTCCTGTCTCGTCAGCGGCAGGGCCTCCGGGTCCCAGGACATGTCGAGGATCCGCCCGCCGCCGAGGTCCACCTCCAGCCGCGCGCCCTCCGCCAGGTACGTCGCCGGCCGCCCGCCCACGGTCACCTTCTCCGCTGACGGCGGGAACTCGAACGGCTCACCGCCGACGCCGATGCACAGGCCGTAGGGCTGCCGGTTCGCCGCGACGTCGGCGGGCGGCGCCATGCACAGCGAACCCTCGCTGTGGTGCTGCAGCACCATGCCCGGCGGAACGAGACCGGCCACCACCGAGGCCCGCCCGGCCACCGTGCCCGGCCCCAGCCCCCGGGCGAAGCGCAGCACATCGTCCTCGGTGCGTGTCCCGAGGCTCACCACCTGCGCCCAGTCCCCGCCGGCGGCCCGCCACCGCACCCCGACGAAGCGGTCACCGGGCCGCGCGCCGTCGTAGTCGTCCGCGGTCCGAACGGTCGCCGGGCGCCCGCCGACGTCCACGGCGTGCTCCTCGGTGGTCTCGACCTCCCAGTCCGGGGCGATCGGCCCGGTCTCCGCCTGCAGGACCTCCACGTCCCGTTCGTACTTCAGCACCGTGTTGGGGCCCAACACCACCACCTCAGGCGAACCCAGGTCGCCCGGCGCCCAGGACGGCCGCATCGGAAAACCGGGAACGGACCACGGGGGCGGAACGAGGCCGGCCGCCGGCGCGGGCGCGGCCCGTCTCTCCCGGCCGGACAGCACGGCCGGCGCGGCCGCCGCCACGACCAGGGCCAGCGCCGCCGCCGCACCGGCCAGCAGCGCCCGCCGCCGCCCGTCGCGGCGAACGCCGGTACGCACACTCTCCAGCAGGTCCGGCTGCGGCGCCGGTTCCGCGGCCCGGTCACTCAGCACCACTCGCAGGTCGTCTTCCAGGCTCACGATGACGCTCCCTCGGTCATGGACGGGATCAGGTCGGCGCGCAGGCGCGACAGTCCGCGGGCGGCGTGCACCCGTACCGTGCTCGGCGCGCACCGCAGCACCCCGGCGATCTGCCGGTCGTCGAGATCCTCGTAGTAGCGCAGCACCAGCACCGCCCGCTGCGCGCGGGTGAGCAGACCCAGCCGCGCCCACAGGTCGTCGCGGACGGCCTGCTGATCGGCGAAGTCACCGGCCGCGGCCCGCTCACCGGCGACCGCTCCGGGCCGCTCCCCGCTGGATCTGCGGCGCAGCCACGACACGTGCGAGCGCACCAGAGCCGTACGCAGATACCGGTCCGGCTGGTCCGCCTCGATCCGCGACCACCGCCGGTACGCCTTGACCAGCACCTCCTGCACCAGGTCCTCGCCCAGGTGCCGGTCACCGCAGAGCAGGTACGCGAAGCGCCGCAGGGCGTCGCCCCGGGCCCTCACATACTCCTCGAATCCGCTGTGCACCGCCGCTCCCCCCGGTTGGCCACTGTCGATATAGAGGACGCCGCGAGGCTGGGATTCCGCTTACCGGGTAGAACGATGGGGTGCCACGCCGCTACCTCGTCCTCGCGATCTGCTGCATGAGCCTGCTGCTCATCAGTGTGGACGCCACCATCGTGAACATCGCGCTCCCGGCCATCCGCGAGGACCTGGGCACGTCGGTCTCCGGGCTCCAGTGGACGCTTGACGCGTACACCCTGGTCCTGGCCAGCCTGCTGGTCCTCTCCGGCTCGGTGGCCGACCGCGTCGGCCGCCGCCGCGTCTTCCAGATCGGCCTGACCGTCTTCACGGCGGGCTCGCTGCTGTGCAGCGTCGCACCCAGCCTGGGCTGGCTGATCGCCTTCCGCGCGGTGCAGGCCGTCGGCGGCTCGATGCTCAACCCGGTCGCCATGTCGATCATCACGAACACGTTCACCGACGACCGGGAACGCGCCCGCGCCATCGGCGTCTGGGGCGCCGTCAACGGCTTCGGCCTGGCGATCGGCCCGGTGGCCGGCGGCGTGCTGGTGCAGTCGTTCGGCTGGGAGTCGATCTTCTGGATCAACATCCCGGTCGGCGTCGCCGCGTTCCTGCTGACCCGGCGCTTCGTCCCCGAGTCCCGCGCCGTCCACCCGCGCCGCCTCGACCCGGTCGGCCAGGTCCTGGTCTTCGTGCTGCTGGCGGCGCTCACGTACGCGATCATCGAGGGCCCCGCCGCCGGCTGGACCTCGCCGGAGATCCTCGGCGGCTTCGCGCTGAGCGGCGCCGCCCTGGCCGCCCTGCTGCGCTGGGAACCCCGCCGCACCGAGCCCCTGATCGAACTCGGCCTCTTCCGCAGCGCCCCCTTCACCGGAGCCACCCTGATCGCGATCTGCGCGTTCGCCTCCCTGGCCGGCTTCCTGTTCCTGAACACCCTCTACCTGCAGGAGGACCGCGGCCTCACTCCCCTTGAGGCCGGCCTGTTCACCCTCCCACTGGCCGCGATGAACATCCTCGCCTCGCCGATCTCGGGCCGCCTCGTCGCCACCCGCGGCACCCGCCTGCCACTCATCCTGGCCGGCGTCGCGATGACCCTGGGCCTGCTCCCGATGACCTGGGCCGGACCGGACACCGGAGTCTGGCAGCTGTTCGCCGGATACCTCGTCTTCGGCTTCGGCTTCGGCATGGTCAACACCCCGATCACCAACACCGCCGTCTCCGGCATGCCCCGCGCCCGCGCCGGCGTCGCCGCGGCCATCGCCTCCACCAGCCGCCAGGTCGGCACCGCACTCGGCGTCGCGGTCATCGGCGCGGTCATGGCCACCGCCACCGCCGGCACCGCGCACGCCGGCTGGTGGATCATGTGCGGCCTGGGCCTGGCGGTGCTCACCCTGGGCATCTTCAGCACAGGCCGTTGGGCAAGATCAACAGCAATGCATGCGTACGCGAAAAAGCCCACCGACCACCCCGCGACAACCGCCTCGCCGCCGCGCGACTAGTCCTCGACGCAGAAGATGTTGCCCTCGGGGTCCTCCATGACGGTCAGCTCGCCCGGTGTCACGACGGTGGCGCCGAGCTTCTGCAGCCTCACCACCTCGGCGGTGACGTCGCCGCCCGGGGCGCGCAGGTCGAAGTGCATCCGGTTCTTCGCCGTCCTCGGCTCGGGGACGCGCTGGAACCACAGGCTCGGGCCGCCCCAGCCGGGTGCCTCCACGAACGCCTTGGCGCTGGTCGCGTCCGGGTCGAGCTCGCCGCCCAGAGCGGCGGCCCAGAAGCGGGCGACGACCAGGGCGTCGGTGCAGTCGAAGGTGACGCTCTTGACGTACGGGATCACTGGCCGTGCACCGACCGGTACCACTTGATCTTCTCGCGGACGCGTTCCTGCTCCAGCCGCAGCTGCGCGACCTTGTCGTCGATCTCCCGGTCGTGCTCCTCGAGGAGGGCGGCGCGCTGGTCGGCGTTGTCCTCGCCGCCCTGCAGCAGCTCGGCGAAGCGGCGCAGCCGGGCGATCGGCATCCCGGAGTCGCGCAGGCAGCGCAGCAGGCCCAGCCGGCCCAGGTCGTCGTCGGAGAACACCCGCCGGCCGCCGGAGTCGCGCCGGATGCCGTGCAGCAGGCCGATCTTCTCGTAGTAGCGGATCGTGTCGATGCTGACCCCGATCCGGTCCGCCGCCTCGCCAGGTTTGTACGGCACGTGCTGCCTCCCCGAAAGTTCCACCACAGCTTGACCTGGAGCGCGCTCCAGCACCCAGGCTATCGGTCATGGCAACGGAGATTTCGATCGTCCTCGGCGCGCTGGCGTTCGGCACGCGGGTGGACGAGGCACAGTCGGCGGACCTTCTCGACCAGTTCACCGACCTGGGCGGAACGTGGATCGACACGGCGAACAACTACTCCTGGTGGATCGACGAGAGCGGCCTCGGCGGCCAGAGCGAGACGATCATCGGGCGGTGGCTGAGCAAGCGGCCCGGGATGCGCACGCGAGTGCTCCTCAGCACCAAGGCGGGTGCGGAGCCGACGGTGCCGGGCGGTTACCCGCAGCACGTGGAAGGACTGTCCGCGCCGGCGCTGCGCGGTGCGCTCGCGGCAAGCCTGGAGCGGCTGCAGACCGGGGCGGTCGACCTGTACTGGGCGCACATCGAGGACCGGTCGGTGCCCCTCGAGGAGACGGTCGAGGCGCTCGGCGGGTTCGTGGCCGACGGGCGGGTGGCGCGGCTCGGCGCGTCGAACCATCCGGCGTGGCGGGTCGAGCAGGCCCGGCAGATCGCGGCGGCGCGGGGGCTGACCGGGTACACGACCATGCAACTGCGCTGGTCCTATCTTCAGCCGCTGCCGGGTGTGGCGCTGCCGCAGAGCGGTCACGTGCACGCGACGCCGGAGACGTTCGACTACGTCGAAGCCACGGGGCAGTGGCTGTGGGCCTACAACACGCTGCTCGACGGCGGGTACACCCGCGCGGACCGGCCGCTGCCGTCGGCCTACGACCACCCGGGTACGGTGCGGCGGCTCGCCGCGCTGGACGAGGTGGCGGGCGAACTGGGCGCGACCCGCAACCAGGTGGTGCTGGCGTGGCTGGCCGGCGGCCCGGCGCGGGTGTCACCGATCGTCGGCGTGACGACAGCCGCCCAGATCAGCGAGGCGATGGGCGCCCGAGCCCTGTCCCTCACCGACAACCAGCGCTCCCGCCTCCACGCAGCCGCCTGACCCACCAGCCGCGTGTGGAGTTGTGGTGCGTGGGTGGGCCGTACTCCACACGCCGGGTGGTCGGAGTGGTCGTGTGTGGAGTTGGGGTGCGGACGGGGGCCGTACTCCACACGCCGGGTGGTCGGAGTGGTCGTGTGTGGAGTTGGGGTGCGGACGGGGGCCGTACTCCACACGCCGGGTGGTCGGTGTCGTTGCGTGTGGAGTTGGGTGCGTGGGTGGGCCGTACTCCACACGCCGGGTGGTCGGAGTGGCCGTGTGTGGAGTTGGGGTGCGTACGGGGGCCGTACTCCACACGCTGGGTGGTTGGGGTGGTTGTGTGTGGAGTTGGGGTGTGGACGGGGGCCGAACTCCACACGCGTTAGGGCTGGTACGGGGGTGCTACGCCCCAGCCCCAGTGGGGGACCGGGGCGTCCGGTGGAGGGGTGGCACCGGGCTGGGAGTTGGCGAGGGCCAGCCGGGTGCCCCACTCGATGTAGCCCATGAACGCCGCCCGGAACTCCGGGTCGTCCGGCAGCCCGACCTCGTCGGCCGCGTCCACGAGCAGGTTCACCCAGCGCCGCCGCTGCGCCTCGGTGATGCCCTTGCCCAGGTGGTGGGCGAGCATGTTCGGGTAGCCGCCGCGCTCTGTGGTGTACCGGTCGGGGCCGCCGAACACCTCGGCCAGCCACATCGCGACGTGACGTGGGTGGCCGGGATCCATGTTGGCGAACAGCGGCCCGATCACGTCGTCGGCCACCACGAGCTGGTAGAACCGCTCGGTCAGCCGTTCGAGCGCCGCGGAGCCGCCCGCCCATTCGTAGAGGGTGGGAACAGTCATACGGCCACCTTCGTAATGTTGTAATTAGACTTACGCCATTGCAGCATAGCGGCGGACGCCAGCACCAGCAGCCCGCCGGCCAGCTGTACGCCGGTCAGTGACTCGCCCAGGACAAGGCCGGCCAGGGTCATCGTCACCACCGGCTCGAAGGTGGACAGGATCGCGGCCGTGGACGGGCCGGTGCGGCGCAGCCCGGCAAAGAACGTGACGATCGCGCACACCGTCGAGACCAGCGCGATGCAGGCCACCCAGAGCCAGCCGCGCGCGGTGAACCCGAGATCCACGCCGCCGGTCACCGCGGCGCGCGTGCCCAGGGCGAGGGTCGCGCCGGTCATCACCAGCGCGGACAGCGTCAGTGGCGGCATCGTGTGCACGACCCGGTCGGCGACCATGATGTACACGGTGTAGGTGACCGCCGACCCGAGCGCCGCCAGCACGCCGGCGAGGCTGAGCGCGACGGCGCCGGTGCCGGCCAGCACCAGCAGGGTGCCGCAGGACGCGGCGACCAGGGCGGTTCCGCGCGCCCGGGTCAGCCGGTCCCGGCCGAGCAGTACAGCAGCCACCGTCACCAGGATCGGGTAGGTGTAGAAGATCAGCGACAGCAGTGCGGCGTCCATCAGCTGCAGGGCGGTGAAGTAGAGGGTCGCCTGTAGCGCGTACCCCCAGGCTCCCAGACCCACCGCGATGAGCAACGCCCGTCGCCCGGGCCGCGCACCCGGTTGCAGGGGGATCAGCGCACTGAGCGCGAAGGCCGCGAGGCCGAAGCGGACCAGCAGCAGTGCGCCGGGGGAGACGCCGGCGTCGAAGGCCAGCTTGCCGAAGATCGCCATCGCGCCGAAGCAGGCGGCCGAGACGAGGCAGAGGAGCGGTCCCATGCCTCCAGCGTCGGGCCCGGCAACCGTTCAGGTCCAGTGATGATTCGTGGAGCTGATTCGTTAGGATAAGTGGATGGTCGAGCTGGATCTGCGCCGCCTGCGCTTCCTGCGCGAGTTCGAGGAGCGCGGCACGCTCGGTGCGGTCGCGGAGGCGCTCGGCTACAGCCCGTCGGCGGTGTCGCAGCAGCTGACGCTGCTGGAGAAGGAGGCCGGGACGCCGCTGTTCGCCAAGGCCGGGCGAGGCGTGCGGCTCACCGACGCGGGCCGGCTGCTGGCCCGGCACGCGAGCATTCTGCTGGGTGCGGCGGAGGCGGCGCGCGCCGATCTTGCGGCATTGGCAGAAGAGGTACGCGGAAGCGTGCGCGCCGGCGGCGTGCAGTCCGCGGCGAGGCGCCTGCTGGTCCCGGCCGTCGCCGCCACCACGGCCGCTCACCCGCGGGTCCGGCTGGAGATCTCCGAGCTGGAGCTGGAACAGGCCCTGCCCGGCCTGCGCCTCGGCAGCGTCGACCTGGTGATCAGCGACGAGTACGACGGTCATCCCCGGCCCCGCCCGCCCGGCCTGCGCTTCGACCCGCTGCTGTCCGAGCAGCTGAAGCTCGTGCTGCCCGCCGATCACCGGCTGGCGGCGCCCGGCGGCCCGGGGCCCGGTGGCGCGGGGCCTGGCGGAGCGGTGGCCGGTGGAGCGGTGGCCGGTGGGGCGGTGCCGGTTGCGGCGCTGCGTGACGCCGTGTGGGCGACCTCGGAGGAGACGACCGGGCACCACGCCATGCTGGTCGGCACGTGCCGCTCGCTCGGCGGGTTCGAGCCCGACATCCGGCACCGCTCCGGCGACGCCGACGTCCAGCTCGAGCTGGTCCGGCTCACCGGCGCCGTGGCGCTGCTGCCGGCCATGACACTGCCCGTGGACGACCCGGCGCTGGCCGTGCGCGACGTCGCGGAGACCCGGCTCGGCCGGCGGCTGTTCCTCGTCACCCGTGACGGGCCGCGCTCACCCGCCCTCACGGCCTTTGTGGACGCGGTCGTGGCGGCCAGCCGTCGACTGTGACCACGCCCGGGTGGTCGATCAGGAACGACGCCACCCGGTCCTGCGCCACCGCGGTGAAGAACCTGCCGGTGGCGGGAGGAAGCTTCTCACCGAGGTATTTGCCCCTCTCGAACAGCGCGCTGCCGGGCAGGTCGATCGAGCGTACCTCCGTGATCCTGATGTCTTTGAGCTCGGCGGCCCAGGCGGCGGCTGTGTGGCCGCCGCCGAGGAACGTCAGGTCCTTGCCGGCGGCGCTGATGACCGAGGCCAGCTTCTCCGGGTGTTTGCGCAGCTTCTTCGCCACCGCGGTGAGGAACTGGCGCTGGTGACGCTGGCGGTCGTAGTCCGAGCGCGGCAGGCCGTAACGCTGCCGCAGGAAGTCGAGGGCCTCCCACGGTTCGAGGCGCACCGGCTTGTCGCTCTTCGGGTAAATCTTCTGCGGTCCGGTGTACGGGCGCAGGCAGTTGTGGTCGCCGCGGCACTCGGGCAGGCGGTCGCGGGCGGTGCCGTCGGGCCTGCGGTGCTCGGAGACGACGTCCTGGTCGATGGCCATGCGGATCCCGCCGAGCGCGCCGACGATCTTCGTGAAGCCGCCGAACGTGACCACGGCACCGGCGTCGAACTTCGCGATCCCGGTGACCTGCCCGACGGTGCGGGACAGCAGCTCGTAGCCCTGTTCGGCGCTGGGGTCCCGGCCCGGGGTGACGCTGCCCAGCGCCATCGCCGCGTTGATCTTCCGGCGCTCGGCGGCGGTGCCGGACGGCGCGAAGGCGGGAATCCGCACGACCAGGTCGCGGGGCAGGGAGAAGAGGTACGCGCCGTCGCGGTCGGCGGGGATGTGCGCCACGATGATCGAGTCGGCGAGCGGGATCGTGTGCGTGCCGCGCGGGTCGATGCCGACCAGCAGCAGGTTGATCGGCCCGTCGATGCCCTGCGGCACGGCGGCGTGCGCGCCGGTGGCGGTGATCAGCAGCAGACATCCGGCCGCGATTCGCAGCAGCGCTTTCCCCGGCTTGCGCACGTGTTCCCGCCCTCCCGTTTCGGTCAACGGGCGGATGATTCCACGGCTCCGGATGCTTATGGGTGGTTTTGCGCCGAGTGCCCTTCTCAGGAGGCCAGCGGGACCGTACCGAACTCCGCCTCGAACGCCTCGGCGGTCATCGGGCGGCCGAAGTGGTAGCCCTGGGCGAGGGTGTACCCGGCCCGGTGCAACCGCGCGGCCTGGTCGGCGGTCTCCACGCCCTCGGCGACCGCCTCGATGCCGAAGTCGGTGGTGAAGCCGATGATGTTCCGGACGATGATCGCGCCGGGTCCGTCGGCGGTGTCGCCGCTGACGAACGACTTGTCGACCTTCAGCACGTCGACCGGCACGGTGAGCAGCAGGCTCAGCGAGGAGTGCCCGGTGCCGAAGTCGTCCAGGGCGATGCGCAGCCCGAGTGCCCGCAACCGGTGCAACTGGTCGGCGGCGGTCTCGGCGTTGAGCACCGCGGTCTCGGTCACCTCGATCAGCAGCCGGGCGGGGTCGGCGCCGGTCTCGCGGACCGTGGCGGCGACCGCGTCGGCGAACCCGGGGTCGGCGAGCTGGCGGGCGGAGACGTTGACGCTGATCCGCCCGGGTGCGGCCGGGCCGTACCGGCGCGACCAGCCGGCA
The DNA here is from genome assembly GCF_040681145.1 of Actinoplanes sp. NPDC051861. Taxonomy (NCBI): domain Bacteria; kingdom Bacillati; phylum Actinomycetota; class Actinomycetes; order Micromonosporales; family Micromonosporaceae; genus Actinoplanes; species Actinoplanes sp. NPDC051861. The sequence goes on along the minus strand of NZ_JBFAYE010000024.1, from coordinate 106,819 downwards.
CTCTGCCGGCAGGCCTGTTCGAGCACCCACGCCCCGATCTCGTTGATGACGCCGATGCGCTCGGCCACCGGGATGAACACGTCCGGTGGCACGAGCCCGCGCTCGGGGTGCCGCCAGCGCAACAGGGCCTCGGCGCCGGCCGGCACGCCGTCCGGCAGGCTCACGATCGGCTGGTAGACGAGGAAGAACTCCCCGTTGCCCAGCGCCTGGCGCAGGTCGGCGGCGAGCCGGGCGGCGTCGTCGGCCGCCCGGTCCATGCCCGGGTCGAACCACTGCCAGCGGTCGCCGCCGCCCGCCTTCGCGGCGTACATGGCCACGTCGGCGCGGCGCAGCAGCTCGGCCGGGTCGTCGCCGTCGCGGGCGGTGGTGATGCCCACGCTCGCGGCGGCGACCACGGCGGTGCCGTCCAGGTCGGCCGGCTGCCCGACCATGCCGACCAGGCGGTCCAGCAGGGCGGGCAGATCGCCGGTGCCCGGCAGGATGATCGCGAACTCGTCGCCGCCCAGGCGGGTGAGCCGGCCGCCGGCGCCGAGCACGGCGGCGAGGCGGTGGCTCGTCTCCCGGATCAGCAGGTCGCCGACACGATGTCCGAGGCGGTCGTTGACCGCCTTGAAGTCGTCCAGGTCCAGCAGGGCGACGTGGAACGTGGCGCCCTCGGCGAGCAGCTGCCCGGCGCGCTCGTCGAACAGCGCCCGGTTGCCGGCGCCGGTGAGGCTGTCGTGGTTGGCCTGATGAGCCAGCCGGTCCTGCAGCCGGTGGTTGTCGCGCAGCACGATGATCTGCCGGATCACCACGAGCGCGGTGAGCGCCACGGCGATGACCTCCATGATGCGGGTCTGCGCGGTGTCACCGGGCTGGGTGGCCAGCAGCAGGGTGTCGGTGACGGCGACGGCGAGGTACGGCACGACGCTGATACGCCGGCGCGACGGCCGCGGCCGGGGCTCCCGGGCACCGGCCCGCTGCTGGCTGACGGCCGCCAGGTGGACGCTGGCCGCGGCCAGGGGCACCGCGATCAGGCTGCTGGACAGGTACGGCCGGTCGACCAGCAGCGGCGACAAACTGCCGAAACAGCCGCTGACCGCGCTGCCGGTCGCCAGGATGTACGTGGCGCGCCGGTCGAGGCGACCGGCACCGGCGAAGGCGACCTTCACGAACGTGGCCATCGAAAGCCCGGCCACCACCGTGATCACGAGCATCGCGGCGGCGCCACCGGTCTGCGCGATCCACTGCTGGTGGTTGCGCAGCGAGAAGTGCCAGACCAGCGCGCCGACCGTGAGCAGCACGATGCCGGCGTCGAGGCCGAAGCGGATCCAGTCGGCGCGGCTGCGCTGCCAGGACGGCAGGCGCAGCAGGGCGAACAGCACCACGGCCAGGACAGACACGTACCCGGCGATGGTGACCGCGCCGATCCGCTGGGACGGCTCCGGACCGCCGACCGCGTCGGCGATGTTGGCGAGGATCGCGGCGGTGAACAGCGCGCACGCCAGCGTGAGGTGCCGCCAGAAGCGGCGGGTGCCGGCGTCGAGCCCCGGTGCCCGGCTCGCCGCCAGGCACGCCTGACCGGCCAGCACCGCTCCCACCGGGACCGGCAGCCAGCCGACGACCGGATGGGCCCAGACGTGCACGAACCCGACGGCCAGCCAGGCGCCGCAGAACAGCACGATCGCCGACGTGCAGAACAGCAGCAGAGCACCGGTACGGCCGGTCGGCTGTGCTGGCACGCCTTTCCCTCCGTCCGCTCGCTGGTCGACGGTCTGTAACGTCGGCTCTTTCGCGAGCGGGCTGAGGGAACGCGCTAGACGGCTTCGCCCATCCGCCGGCGCAGCTTGGCCAGGGCCTTCGCGAGCAGGCGCGAGACGTGCATCTGGGAGATGCCGATCTGCTCGGCGATCTCGGTCTGGGTCAGGTTGCCGTAGAACCGCAGGCTGATGATCTTCTGCTCGCGTTCGTCGAGCGCGGCGATCGCCGGGCCCAGCGCGATGCGCAGCTCGGCGAGCTCGAACGCGGAGTCCTCCTCGCCGAGCGTGTCGGCCAGGGTGCTGCTGCCGTCGGCGTTGGCCGGCGTCGACAGGCTGGTCGAGTTGTACGCGCGGGCACCCTCCAGCCCTTCGAGCACCTCCTCCTCGGAGATGCCGAGGTGGGCGGCGATGTCCGCGACCGTCGCGGAGCGGCCCAGCGTGTGCGTCAGCGAGCTGTTCGCAGCGGTGATCGCCAGGCGCAGCTCCTGCAGGCGGCGCGGCACCCGGATCGACCAGGTGCGGTCGCGGAAGTGCCGCTTGAGCTCGCCCACGATCGTCGGGATGGCGAAGCTGGCGAACTCGCTGCCGTGGCCGGCGTCGAACCGGTCGACCGCCTTGATCAGGCCCATCACGGCGACCTGGTGCAGGTCGTCGGCCGGCTCCCCGCGCCCGGCGTAGCGGTTGGCGAGGTGCCGGGCGAGCGGGAGCCACGCCTCGATCGCCTGGTCCCGCAGGCTCGGCCGGGACGGGTGCCCGGCCGGCAGGTCCGTCATGGCCGCGATCAACTCACTGGCCCGGTCGGTGGTCGCTGTGGCGGTCATGGAGGCTCCTCGCGTCTGCAAAACTTGCTGCGAGGCAACTAATGTCCGGCCCTTCGCCGATTCAAACCCCTCTCACCTCACCAGGTGAATTCCGGCCCACGGATGGTGCCGCCGGGCAGCAGCGGCCGGCCGGTGTACTCCCAGGTCTGCACCACGACGTACGTGTACCCGTGCGGCGCCTGCAGATCGCCCGGCCCGCACTCGTGCTTGATCGCGAAGTCGGTGAACATCAGTCCCCGGCACCGGTACGGGCCCGACACGATCTCGTCGGTGGCGGCGTCGTGCACCGACAGCGAGATGTCGACCTGGATCCCCGGCGCCGCCTCCATCGAGCCCATCACGCGGATCGCCGGGCCCAGCGCGTGGCACGGCTGGGCCAGCACCGGATGGCCGAGATCCCACGAGTACTTCTCGCCGCACCGCCACGGGCCGAACGCCACCTTGCCGCCGGCTCGGCCCGGTCCCACGGTGGCGCCGATCTGCCCCGGCCCGGCCGTGATCCCGATCCCGGCCGGGCCGGCCGCCGCCTCCGAGCGCCGGCCGCCGGTGCCGGCGGCGCCGCTCCCGCCGGCCGGCGGGGCCATCGAGGTGACGCCCGCGTCGCTGCCGGAGACGGCCGGCGCGGGCGGCTGCGCTGAGGCTCCGGCCACCGCGGACGGTGCCACGGCGGCGGCACCCGCTCCGCCCGGCCCGGCCGGCGGTGTGGCGACGGCCTGCGCCGGGCGGGACTGCGCGTCCCGCAGCTGCCAGGCGTGGTAGCCGCCCGCGCCGGCGGTGAGCGAGCCGGCGAGCATGGCCACCACCAGACCGTGCCTGCCCCAGAGCCAGGTGCGCGGGCCGTTGCGGCGCCGTTTGCGCGGCGGGCGGTTCAGTCCGGGCCGGGGCATGCCGGTGGAGAGCAGGCCCCGCGGCTCAGTGGGCATCGTGTCGTTGCGTACCGGCAGTGCCGGCACGCCGGCCGTGCGGCGCGCGAGCCGGCGGAACGTCTCCTGCAGTTCGGCGGCCGCCGGGCGCCGCTGCGGGTCCTTGTCGAGGCACTCCTCGATCACCTCCCACACCTCGCCGGGCATGCCGGCCGGGCGCGCGGGCGGGTCGTTGAGGTGGCCCTGCAGCACCGCGAACGGCTCTCCGGTGAACGGGGTGCGGCCGCAGACCAGCTCGTACAGGGTGATGCCGAGCGCGTACACGTCGGCCGAGGGTGCGGCTTCACCACCGCTGACCGTCTCGGGCGCCATGTAGTGCGGCGTTCCGATGATCGCGTGCGGGGTGGTGAGCCCGGCCGCGTCGAGCACCCGGGCGATGCCGAAGTCGGTCAGGCGTACCTCCGCGTCCTCGCCCGGACCGCTCAGCAGGATGTTGTCGGGTTTGACGTCGCGGTGCACCACGCCCAGCGCGTGCGCCTCGGTGAGCGCCGCCGCGACCTGCGCCAGCAGGCGCGTGGCGTCCGCTGCCGGCAGCGTGCCGGACGCGCGCAGCCGGTCCCGCAGGCTGCCGCCGGCCACGAAGTCCATCACCAGGCCGATCGACTCGCCGACGCTGAACAGGTCGCGCACGCCGACGATGTTCTCGTGCCGCACCATCATCAGGATGGTCCGCTCCTGCACGAAGCGGGTGACCAGCTTGGGCTGCCGCAGCAGGCCCTCGTGCAGCAGCTTCACGGCGACCTGCTCGCCGGTGGACCGGTCGACGCCACGCCACACCGTGCCGGTGGCGCCCTGCCCCACCGGGCAGACCAGGACGTAGGAGTTGCCGACACAGCGGTTGCTGAGATCGACGGTGCCGGGCTCCCCGGACGATGACGGGGAGCCGGAACCGGTGAGAGAGGGGGACGAGTGCACGTTGGCCTTCCGCGACGAAGGGGATCGAAGCGACGCCGATCGTCACGGTGACGGCCGCGGATGGCAACGATTTCACGCCCGAACACCCAGGAAACGGCCATCTTGTCGGCCGGTCGTCACCGGGCGGCGGACGGCTCGTTAGCCCGTTACTCGGTCACGGTCAGCAGCCGTTGCGCTGGCTCGAGACGGCCACGTCGTCGTACCAGAGAGTGTCGGTGCCCTCGCCGTAGCTCTCCCAGCCGAGGCGCAGGTCGGTCAGCGCCGGCCGCCACGTCCGGTTGAGCCACTGGCTGTCGATGTCGTGGGTGGGCACGCCGTCCTCCAGCAGCCCCGGCACCGACGTGTTGTTCAGCCAGGTCTCGATGGTGCCGTCGCGGCCGTCCACCTTGAACTCCACGCAGTTCCACGTGTTCACCGGCAGCGGGGCGGACAGCGCCACACCGGCCGGGCTCTGCTCGGGCAGCGTCGCGTCGTCCGAGGCGCGGTTGAACTGCAGGGCGCCGTTCTGGCCGCCGAAGCGCAGGTCACGGTTGCCGTCCGCGGAGTCGCGCATCGCCACGGTGGTGATGTGCGAGGTGGGGAGGGCGGTGGTGTGGCGTACCCAGTAGCGCACGTACCAGACCGGGCCCGCGGTGCCGAGGATCCGGGTGTTGGCGGCGAAGACGTGGTTGCAGTAACCGGCGGCGCCGTTCACCCGCAGCGAGGTGGATCCGGAGCGGGCGACCGTACGGTCGACGGCCACGGTGCCGGCGCCGCTGCAGTCGGGGGCGGCGATCGACCAGTCGCCGCCCGGTGCCGTGCCGGTCTGCGTCTCGAAGCCGTCGCAGATCGCGGTCGCGACGCAACCCTGCTGCGGCGGTGTCGAGGTCGAGGGCGAGACCGACGGGGACGGGGACGGGGGGTTCGAAGGGCTGGGGGACGACGGGGTGTCGCCGCTGCAGGAGACGCCGTTGAAGGAGAAGGCGGCGGGCTTGGTGTTGGTGCCGGAATACGTCCCCTGGAAGCCGAAGCGGGTGGACGCGCCGGTGGCGAGGGCGCCGTTCCAGCCCACGCTGGCGGCGGTCACGTCGCTGCCGGTCTGGGTGACCGTGGCGTTCCAGCCGTTGGTGACGCGCTGGTCGCCGGCGAACCGCCAGGACAGCGTCCAGGAGGTCACCGGCGCGCCGCCGTTGGTGACCTGCACGTCGGCGGTGAAACCGCTGGACCACTGGTTGACGGTCCAGTCGACGGTGCAGGCCGGCGCGGCGGTCACCGCGGGCGCCCGCAGCACCACGAACCCGGTGCCGGCCAGCGCGGCCGCCACCACCATCGGAATCAGTCGACGTCGCACGGCTCGTTACCTCCTCCAGGTCTGGGAGCGCTCCCAAACATTGAGGAATGTAACTATCTTCCGGTGGCCGCGTCCAGTTCCTGGAGCAGGTCGTGCGCGGCCAGCTCGACATCCTTGTGGTGCCACTCGGCGGCCCGGTAGACACAGGCGATCAGCCCGGAGCGGTGCAGGCGGCGGAAATCCCCGTAGCCGAACGCGTACCGCGCCTTGGTCTCGTCCGTGGCGCCGTCGGTGAGGGCGAGGTGCCACCGGGCGTAGTCGTCCCAGGAGTGTTTGTCCAGGTAGGTGTTCTCCGCGTCGGCCCGGGGCTGTGCCTCGCCCCAGTCGCTGTCCAGGACGTACTGCTTGGCCTTGATGAGTTCGCGGGCCTTGCGGACGGCCGCGTCGTTGACCAGATACTTCGCCATGCCCGGCTCTGTACCCGAATCCCCGCCCCTCCTAGACCTAGATCTTTCGGTTGCGGCGGATTGCCCAGGTGACCAGGGCGGTGCTGATCGCGGTCAGGGTGAGAGTGGCGGTGGTGACGGCGTTCTCGAAGGCGTGGACGGACGCGGGGCCGGCGGTGATGTCAGTGAGGGAGCCGGTCAGGGCGGCGGCGACGATCGTGCCGGTGACGGCCATGCCGATGCTGCTTGCCACCTCCTGGCCGGTGTCGTTGAGGGCGGCGCCGGTGGAGACCTGGTCCTCGGGGAAGCCGCGCATGACGGTGACGCTGGCGATGACCATGACCACGCGCATGCCGGCGGCGGTCAGGGTCAGCGCGATCGCGATCCAGATGTAGTCCTGGCGGCCCAGCAGGGCGTAGACGAGCAGGCCGGCGATGACGGCGGCGGCACCGAGCGGGCCGGCGCGGTGGGTGCCGAGGCGGTCGACCAGCTTCTCGACGAACGGGCCCACGGCGATCATCGTGATGACCTGCGGGAGGTTGCCGAGGGCGGCCTGGGCCGGCGACCAGCCCCAGACGAGCTGCAGCTGCAGCGAGACACTGTAGGCGAGCACGGCCATGCTCAGGCCGAGTGCGGCCTGATAGGCCAGGCCGGCGGAGACCTGAGGGCGCTTGAGTACGGCGAAGTCGAACATCGGGTGGGCCGTGCGGCGCTCGTGGCGGACGAAGCCGGTGGCGCTGAGCAGCGTGGCGAGCCCGGCCAGCCACGGCGTGCGGTGTGCCCACCCGTCCTCGACGGCCAGCGTCGCGGTCCACAGGGCCAGGACGATCGTCGCCGTGCCGAGCAGGGCGCCGAGCAGGTCCAGGGGTGCGCTGTTGCGGTTCGAGGCGTCGTCGGCGGGGATGCCGCGGCGGATGCAGACGATCGCGAGGACGGCGATCGGGACGTTCATGACCAGCAGGGTCTGCCACGGCAGGACCTGCAGGACGAGCCCGCCGACGGTGGGGCCCACGGCGAGGCCGGCCAGTCCGACCGTTGAGATGAACGCGGTGGCCCGCATCAGGAGGTTCTCCTGGTCGAACAGGCGGAAGCAGAGCGCCATGGTGCCCGGCGCGGTCATGGCGGCGGTGATGCCCAGGACGGCGCGGACGGCGACGAGCTGGCCCGGGGTGCGCACGGCCAGGACGGCGAGGCTGGCGAGGGCGAACAGCGAGAGGCCGATCAGCATCACGCGGCGGGTGCCGTACCGGTCGGCGATGGTGCCGAAAGCGATCATCAGGCCGCCGAACAGCAGCGAGTAGCCGGAGGTGATCCATTGCAGGTCGGAGGCGGTGGCGTTCAGCTCGCGGGCGATCGTCGGCAGGGCGACGTTGAGGACCGAGTTGTCGAGCATCTCCACGAGGAAGACGACCGAGAGGCCGAGGATCGCGGGCCAGACCGCCCGCAGTGAAGCCGGACGTTCCAGGGTGGTTGCGCTCATCCTTACCGCCTACCTTTCTGGAACGGCGTTCCACAGAACCAAGATTGGAACGACGTTCCAGGCATGTCAAGATGGGTGCATGAAAACTGGTCGTCCGTCACTTTCTCGCGAACGCATCGTCGAGGCCGCGATCGTGCTGCTCGACAGCGCGGGCGAGGGCGGGCTGACGTTCCGGGCGCTCAGCGCGCGGCTGAGGACCGGAGCCGGCGCGATCTACTGGCACGTGGCGAACAAGGACGAACTCCTCGCCGCGGCGACGTCGGCCGTCCTGGCCGGCGTGATGGACGCCGAAGCTCCCGGCGGCCCCGAGGAGGCGGTCCGGGCGGTGGCGCTCGGCCTCTTCGACGCGATCGACGAACACCCGTGGATCGGCACCCAGCTGTCCCGGCTCGCCTCACAGACGACGACGCTGCGGGTCTTCGAGCGGCTCGGGCAACAGGTGCGGGCATTGGGCGTGCTGGTCGAGGCCCAGTTCGACGCCGCCTCGGCGCTGCTGAACTACATCCTGGGCGTGGCGGGCCAGAACGCGGCCAACGCCCGCACCCAGGAACCGGGCACGAGCCGCGCGGACGTGCTGGGCGAGGAGTCGGCGGTGTGGTCGAGCCTGGACCCGGGGGAGTTCCCGTTCCTGCGCGGCGTGGCGGCCCAGCTGCGCGACCACGACGACCGGGAGCAGTTCCTGGCCGGAGTGAACCTGATCCTGGCCGGGATCAGCCGCCACACGTGACCCACGGGGGCTGGTGCGCGGGGCCCCGGGGTGTTACGCAAAGGCATGGAACCCGCACCGCGCGTCCCGGGGCTGCGGCCCCGCGTGCATTTCGCCCCGCGTACCGGCCGGGTGGGTGATGTGTTCGGGGTGCTGCCGGTGGGTGGGCAGTACCACGTCTTCTATGAGCACCGGCCGGATCCGCCGGTGGCCGACGGTGTGTCCGGGTGGGGCTACGCGGTCTCCGAGGATCTCGTGCTCTGGACCGAGCAGGGTGTGGTGCCGCCGGCGCTGGAGCCGCGCTGTGGGACCGTCGTCGCCGGGCCGAGCGGGCCGATGATCTTCTCGGCGCGGGCGGGGCAGGTGCGGCGGGCGGTGGCCGGTGCGGACCTGGCCGGCTGGCACGTCGAGCCGGTCGCGCTGCTGCCCTCGGCGGCGGAGGCGCGGGATCCGTTCGTCTGGTGGACCGGTGACGAGTGGCGGATGCTCGTGGCGGCGGGCGGTGACGTGCTGCAGTACCACTCCGCCGACCTCGTGACCTGGGAGCACGACGGGATCCTGATCTCGGTCTCCGGGGACTGGGGCTGCCCGCGGTTCTTCGCCCTGGACGGGTCGTGGGTGCTCATCGTGTCGACGGGCACCGGGTTGGCGTACGCAATCGGGGATTATGACGGCCGTGAGTTCACCGCCCGGGCCCGCGGCGTCTTCGGCCGGGGACATCTGGGCCCGGCCGCGACGTTCGCCGACGCCGCCGGGCGGCGCTGCGTGCTCGCTCGCCTGGGCGAGGAGGCGGCACCGCCGGGGTCGGCCTGGGCGGGCACGCTCAGCCTTCCATGGATTTTGACGGTACGCGGTGACCGGCTCATCGCCACGCCGCACCCGCATCTGGACCGCTACCTGATCAACGGAGCGACCGGGTTGTCCGCCTCCGGTGGCGAGGTCCGCGACAACGGTGAGGTGATCCTGCGGATGCCGGCGGGCGGGGAGACCCTCGTGCTGGCCGACGCGGACATCGTCGAGGTGATCGTCGAGGGGGTGAGCGGCCTCGGCGTGGCTCGCCGGGTGGCCACGGGGCCCGCCGGGGTCAGGGTCGCGCGTTTCGGCAGCCGCTAGCCTCAGTTTCGGCTTCGTGATGCCGATCACGTTTTTGTCCGGAGGGACCGGACGGAAACGGAGATCCGATGCCCCGCCGCGCCGTCCTGGCCGGAGCCGCCGCCGTCCTGCTGACCGCGCTGTCCCCGGCGCCGGTGGCCCGTGCGGACGTTCCCGACGACCTGCCGTACGAGCCGTGGCCCGAGTGTTCCGGTCCGCGCGTGACCTACTGCCTCGTCTCGGCGGGCATCGTTCCGGACGGTGGCGCCCCGGCGTCGCTGACGGATGCGGGGCTGACCCCGGTGCTCAACCCGTTCGAGAGCGACACCGGCACCTGGCTGCGGTGGGGCGTCGACGGCTGGGCGGGCAAGCCCGCGGAGGTCACCGGTGGCGAGGTCACGCTCGTGGTGAACACCGGCGGCTTCGTGCCGCGGTTCACCAACGCGATCGCCGCCGGGCTGCGGATCAGCCGTACCACCGATCAGTCCGGCAACTACGTGCTCACGGTGACCGGCCGGGCGGCCGCGGTCGCGTGGAATCTCAACTCGCTCGAGGACTGCAAGTTCGCGGTGGACTGCGGCGACACCGACTCGATGGCCGACGCCGACGGCACCGGCTGGTGGTTCGGCGGCCGCACCCAGGACCTGTCCGGCAGCGACGGGCAGTACGTGAGCGCCATGGACGGCGTGTTCGTCGCCTCGAACGCGCAGTCCCGCGCGGACCTGCCCGCCTACGACGCCGGTGCCGGCACGGACCGGCTCGGTCTGCCCGGCTTCGGCAACCCGCACCTGGACCTCGAAGGCGCGGCGGTGCGCAACTTCCTCACGGTGCATCTGCCCGCCGGATACTTCACCGCGATCGGCACCACAGCGTCGGCGGCCCTGGCGACCGGGTTCGACGTCCTCCTCGCCGGTGCCGGTGGCCCGGTGCCGTACCCGGTGACAGCCACGTCGTCGTCCGGCGGTGTCCGGCTTGAGGTGCCCGACCTAGGCCCCGGTTCGGACCTGTCCCGAGTGGTGATCCGTGAGGCTGCGCCGACGGCGCCGCCGGGTGCCGCCGCCCCGGGCGTCCCACGGTCCGTGACGGCGACCGGTGCGGCCGAGAGCGCCCGAGTCGGCTGGCAGGCGCCGCTCGCCAACGGTGGTTCGGCGGTGACCGGCTACCGGGCGCGGGCGTACGCGGCCTCGTCCGGCGGCCCCGTGCTGTCCTCCTGCGAGTCAGCCGTCACCACCTGCACCATCGGTGACCTGACCGACGGGGAGACGTACTACGTGGCGGTCAGCGCGGTCACCGCTCGCGGGGAGGGCCTGCCGGCCGCCCGGAGCACCGTCGTCGCCGGCGCTCCCGCTGTTCCCGCGCCAGGACCGGCGAGCAACCCGGATCCGGGGCCGGCGCCCACTCCTACTCCCACTCCTACGCCTACTCCGACGGTTGGTCCGACCCCTACGACTGACGCACCCACTCCCTCGCCGACCGAAACGACGGACCCGGCCCCCGAGGCTCCCGCAGCGCCGGGCGAGGTCCGGCTCACCCCCGGGGCGGGACGGCTCACCGTCGGCTGGGAGGAACCCGTGGACGACGGCGGCGCGGCGGTCACGGACTACACGGCGCGGGCGTACCTGAGCTCCTCCGGCGGCCCGCCGGTCGCGGTCTGCCACGCCGACGCCTCGCGGCGCTCCTGCGTGCTCACCGGTCTCAAGGCCGGCACCCGCCACTACGTGCTGGTCACCGCGACCAACGAGGCCGGAACCAGCGCCGGCGGCGCGCGTACCTCAGCGGTCACCTGGGCCGCACCCGGCCGTCCCCGCTCGGCCGACGCCACGTCGCCCAAGAAGGGCAAGGTCAAGGTCACCTGGCAGGCGCCGACCGCCACCGGCGGCACCGCGGTGACCGGTTACCGGGCCGAGCTGTCGGCCACGTACACCGGCCGGGCCGTGGCCCGCTGCACGGCGGCGGGATCCGCGCGCAGCTGCGTCGTGAGCGGTCTCAAGGCCGGCCGCACCCTTCATGTCCGCGTCGTCGCCCTCAACGCCGCCGGGACCTCGGCCGCCGTCACCGGCGGCTCGGTCCAGGTCCGCGGCTGATCATCCGCACCCGGAGGCCCGAGAAATGAGAACCGTCGCTGTGGGCACGACCGTGCTCCTCGTCCTGTTCGCCGGCACCGGCCCGGCCCGGGCGGGCGGCCCCAAGGCCAAGAACGGCAAGGCCTGCACCGTGCTGGGCACCAACGGCAACGACCACCTGATCGGTACGCACGGCTACGAGGTCATCTGCGGCCTCGGCGGCAACGACGTGATCACCGGTGGCGGCGGCAAGGACGTCCTGGACGGCGGCGCCGGCGACGACCAGATCACCGGCGGGACCGGCCGGGACACGGTGTTCGGCGAGGACGGCACCGACACCGTGAGCGGCGGTGGCGGCAACGACCAGATCCGCGGCGGCGACGGCAACGACACCCTGGACGGTGGCGGCGGCACGGACGTGGTGGACGGCGGCACCGGCGACGACACGCTCGGCGGCGGTGCGCCGGAGGTGGAGACCGACCCGGCGGACGCCGGGGACCGGGTCGTCGGCGGCGACGGCGACGACACCGTGTCCGGTGGGCCGGGCGCCGACATCGTCAGCGGCGGCAACGGCGTGGACACGCTCGACGGGGGCGACGGCAACGACGTGGCCGGCGGCGACAGCGGCGACGACACCCTCGACGGAGGCGGCGGCAACGACCGGCTCGACGGCGGCGAGGACACCGACACGCTCAGCGGCGGCGCGGGCAGCGACGGCGTCAACGGCGGTGCCGGCGACGACGAGCTGGCCGGCGGCGACGGCGACGACACGGTCAACGGCGGCGCCGGTGCCGACCACGCCGCCGGCGGTGACGGCAGCGACAAGCTCGACGGCGGCCGGGGCGACGACCGTCTCGAGGGCGGCGGCGGCAACGACGAGGTCAGCGGCGGTGCCGGCAACGACGCGGTGGCCGGCGGCGACGGCAACGACACCCTGGTCGGCGGCGACGGCAACGACGCGATGGACGGTGGCGGCGGCAACGACGCGATGGACGGCGGTGTCGGCGACGACGAGATGGACGGCGGCGCCGGTGACGACGTGGTCGAGGGCGGGCCGGGCGTCAACATCTGCGTCAACGACCCCGACGACGCGGGCGGCGACCGGTGCACCGACAAGGAGTCGCCGCTGCTCGACACCACGTCGCTGACCTGGGCGATCGAGCCGGCGGTGAACAACGCCGAGAACGTGACCGTGAAGGTCCGCGCCCGGGTGACCGACGACCGCAGCGGCCTGGTCAACACGTTCATCTACTTCCGCAGCCCGGAGCAGTGGGGGCCGTCGCTGTTCGTCAGCTCCTGGTCCGGCGGACTGGTCTCCGGCCAGCTGCACGACGGCGTCTTCGAGTACACCGGCGTGCTGCCGGCGATGTCGGTGACCGGGGAGTGGACGGTCGACTCGATCTACCTGGAGGACCGGGTGCACCGGACCTCGCAGTACTTCTTCGAGACCGACGGCACCTACCGGCTGAGCACCAGCGTGGAGACCGACGAGGAGCCGCCCGGAAGCATCTCGCTGCCGCCGCTCGTGGTCGGTGGCGACACCTACGACGCCGCGTACCCGGTGGTGTACGGCGCCGACGCCACCTGGGTGACCGCGACCGAGCAGGACAACAGCGAGATCCGCGAGGTCAAGCTGCGGGTACGCGCCACCGACGAGCTGACCGGTGTGGTCAGCCTGGCGGGGGTGATGCGCCCGGTCGACGACCCGAACGGCCCGGTCGTGTGGCTCAGCTCGCCCCAGCTCCTCGAAGGCGGCGACGACCACGACGGCGTCTGGGAGCTGATCGGGTCGCTGCCGGCGTTCCTGCCGACCGGCCAGTGGAGGGTCGAGTCCTACAACGTCGTGGACCGCAGCGGGCGCAGCCGCTGGTACACCCAGGAGGAAGGCGGGGGATGGATCGGGAACCTGACCGTGACCGGTGCGGCCTCCGACGCGCATCCTCCGACGCTGGACGTGAGCTGGGGCGAGTACTCGGGGCTCACCGAGGCCGACAACAGCGTGGACCGGGAGGTACGGCTCCGTGTGCGGGCGTCCGACGACGTCAGCGGCGTGCGGTACCTGTCCGGCGACTTCTGCACGGCCGGGGCGCGTACGGGCGTGTCGACGTACGAGAGCCCGGTCAGCGAGGGGGTCTGGGAACTGACGGGTGTCCTGCCGGCGACCACGACACCCGGTGACTGGCGGCTGTGCTCGGTGACGGTCGTGGACCGGGCGGGACGGCAGCGGTCGTACCAGCTCAACGCGGACGACACGTACAGCATGGACGGCGTGCCGATGGACGGCACGGTGTCGATCCCCAAGTTCGTGCTCAGGCCGGTCGGTGCTCCGTGACGTTTTGGGCCGCGTGCGCCGGGAACTCCACGGTCATGCCTGGACGTGACGAACTGCCGGAGACCCTGAAACGGTCCCCGAAGAAGGCGCAGGACACCTTCATCAAGACCCACGACTCGGCGGTCGACCAGTACGGGGAGGGCGAGCGGGCGCACCGTACGGCGTTCTCGGCGGTCAAGCACTCGTACGAGAAGGTCGGCGACCACTGGGAGCCGAAGAAGAAGAAGGGGCCGAGCGAGGGGAAGTCCGCCGGCACAAAGGGCGGCGTGGACGCCAACGCGAGCAAGGAACATCTGCTCGGCGTGGCGCGCCGCCTGGAGATCTCCGGCCGGTCGAAGATGACCAAGCCCGAACTGGTCGACGCGATCAACGAGGCGAACCAGCGCGAGACGCGACGCGCGCGTAGCTGACCGGAACGATTCGTGTGGAGTTCGGCCCCGCTGCGCACCTCAACTTCACACGCAAGGGGGTTGGCATGAAGTTGATCGAGGAAGAGGTTCGGGTTGCGGCGCCCGATGTGGAGATCCGGACGATCGTGGTGCGGCCGGTGGGGGACGAGGCGCTGCCGGGGGTGCTGCTCTACACCGACATCTTCCAGTTGACCGAGTCGACGTTGCGTACCGTGCGGCGGCTCGCGTCCTACGGGTTCGTGGTCGCGGTGCCGGAGATCTATCCGCGCACCGAGCTGGCCGGTGTCGTTCTGGAGTTCGACGACCCGGGGAAGCAGGCCGGACTCGCCGGGGCAGCAGCCACCACGACCGGGCACTTCGACACCGACCGGGTCGCCGTCCTGGACTACCTGGAGCAGCGAGCCGACACCACCGCTCTGTACGCCACCGGCTTCTGCATCGGCGGCCACCTCGCCTTCCGCGCCGCGCTCGACCCGCGGGTGGACGCGACCGTCTGCTTCTATCCGACCGGGCTGCACAACGGCGCCCTCGGCGCCGACGACCCCGGCTCGCTGGCCCGCGCCGCCGAGATCCGAGGCCGCCTGATGGTCGTCTTCGGCTCCCAGGACCCGCACGTTCCCCCGGCCGCGCGGCTGCAGACGATCTCCGCGCTCTACGAGGCCGGGCTGGACGAACTCGAACTGCACGTCTACCAGGGCGGCGAGCACGCCTTCATGCGCGACATCGGCCCCCGCCACGACCCGGTCCTCACCGACCTGGCCCTCACCGAGGCGGTCTCGTTCCTGACGGGTCGCTGACGCGTTGTAACATGCCGACCCACACGCTCAACGGGGGAGGCAGCATGCGAGCCAAACGACGTTTGATTTCTCTGATTTCCATGATGGTTCTCATCACCGGAACCGCGGTGGCGGTCGCCGCAGCACCGGCGGCCGCCGCGACCGGATGCACGAAGTCGTCGGTCCGGCACGGGTACCAGACGTACAACTGCTACATGTACCGATCGTCGGTACGACTGTGGATGCACACGGAGAACTACCCCAGCGAGTACCGGCTGCACGACAACACCTCGGCCGTGCTGTACCAGGGCACGAGCTGGTTCGTCTGCCAGCGGAGGTTCGTCAACGCGCAGGCGTACCTCGGCTCGGCGGCCAACGACTGGTGGGCCTACACGCTCAGCGACAACGGGCTGTGGGGTTGGGCGAGCGCCGTCCACATCTCCGGGGGAAGCAACTGGGGCGGGATTCCCGGGCTGGCCGGATGCTCCAGCGGCTTCGGGAACAACGACAGCTGGCCCACGATCCAGCGCAGGTGCAGCAATATCAACCTTCCCGGCCCCGACTTCTCGAGGGTGGACATCGGTGGCCGGGTGTCCAGGACGTACATCGGCTGCTGACCGGGGAAGCGCCCGGCCGGTCAGCCGGTGATGTGGGTCCAGGAGCCGAAGACGCCGGGGCTGAACTCCTTCAGCGTGCGCAGGTCGCCCAGGCCGTCGATCTCCTGGGTGACGCCGGCGTGGCTGTCGCGGCTGTAGTAGAGCAGCCGCCGCCGGTCCGAGACGAGATGGGTCCACACGCCGAAGGCGCCCGGCTTGAACTCCTGCAGGGTTTCCAGGTCGCCGGTGCCGCGGATCTCCTGGGTGACGCCGGTTTGATTCTCGCGGCTGTAATACAGCAGGCGGCGGCCGTCGGAGACGAGGTGCGTCCACCGGCCGAATGATCCCCGGCGGAACTCCTTCAACGTCCGCAGGCCACCCGCGTCGTCGATTTCCTGCGTCACGCCGGCCAGGTTGTCGTCGCTGTAATACAGCAGGCGGCGGCCGTCCGACACGATATGTGACCACGAGCCGAAAGAGCCAGGAGCAAATTCTTTGAGCGTACGGAGACCGCCTGCCGCGTCGATCTCCTGGGTGACGCCGGCGCGGTTCTCCCGGCTGTAGTAGAGCAGCCGCCGCCCGTCCGACGCGATATGCGTCCACGAGCCGAACGTGCCCGGCCGGAACTCACGTAACGTGCGCAGACTCCCGTCCGCCTCGATCTCCTGGGTGACGCCGGCGCGGTTGTCGCGACTGTAGTACAGCAGGCGGGAACCGACCTTGACGATGTGTGTCCAGGAACCGAACGTGTTCGGGGCGAATTCGCGCAGTGTCAGCAGATCACCGTTGGATTCGATGCGGGAGGTGACACCGGCGCGGTTCGCGGAATTGTAGAACAGTAGAACGTCCAGCCCACTCATGAAACCTGCGTAACACCGCGCCGGGAGGGGGAGCCACCGCACGGTCGTTGATTCGACTCGGCGTTCACGCGGTGGCAGGATGCCTGCACCTGATGCCGGACTGCGCCTGGGGAGGGGCTGTGCGGGCTGTCCTCGCCGACCTGACGATTCCGCGGTACGCGATGACCGCCGCCGCGCAGTTCCTGCCGGGGCGGGCCGGCAGCCGGACGGGCTGGGGGCCCGGTGGGCTGCTGTCGCTGCGCGACGATCTGCCCGAGCCGGAGATGCCGGACTCGCCGGGATGGGTGCGGCTCCGGCCGGAACTCGCCGGGATCTGTGGCAGTGACACCGCCGTGGCGCATGCGAAGTCGTCGCCGGTGCTGAGCGCGTTCTACTCGGCTCGGCGGCAGATCCTGGGGCACGAGATCGCCGGGGTGGTGGAGGCGGTCGGGCCGGGCGTGACCTCGGTGCGGGAGGGCGACCGGGTTGCCGTGGACCCGATCCTGTCGTGCACGCATCGCGGGTTCGCGCTGTGCCGGTCGTGCCGTGAGGGCCACCCGTACGTCTGTGAACGCTTTGATCAACCCGGCAGCACCGGATGTGACTCGCCCAGCCTGGGATTCGACGCCGCTCTGGGCGGCGGCTGGGGTGAGCTGGTCGTCGCGCACCAGACGCAGCTGCACCCGGCCGGCACCGTCCCCTCCCGGCGGCTCGTCCTCGCCGAACCCGCCTCGATCGCCCTGCACGCCGCGCTGCGCTGGACCCGCCGCGGCGACCGCGCCGTGGTGATCGGGCCGGGCACGATCGGGCTGCTGCTCACCGCGGCGCTGCGCCGGCTGCATCCGGACCTGGACATCACGATGGTCGGGCCGGGCGCGGCCGGTCTGCTCGCCGGCGCCACCCGGACCCTGCCGCCGGGCTCCGGTGTGGTGGAGGCGCTCGCCGCACAGCACGGCGGGCGGGTGATCCGGCCGCGGCTGACGCGGACGCCGATCCTGGAGCAGGGCGTCGACGTGGTCTTCGACTGCGTGGGGCTCAGCTCGACGATCGACCTCTCGCTGCACGTGCTGCGGCCGACCGGGATGCTGGTGCTGGTCGGCAGCGCGGGCCGGCAGACGGTGGACTGGTCGCTGGTGTGGAACCGGCAGCTCACCGTCCAGGGCACCGTCAACTCGGCGGAGATGGCACGGGTCGTGGAGTGGCTCGGTGATCCGGCGTTCCCGGTGGACGGGCTGGTCACCCACACGTTCCCGCTGGACGCGTGGCGGACGGCGCTGGCCACCGCGTCGGACGGGCCGCGCGCCGGAGCGGTGAAGGTGACGTTGCGCCCGAATCCGGAAATTCCGTTGGTCGGCTGACCGCGGCGGCCTTGGATGGCGTCATGGGACAGACGCTCGGAGAGATCCTCGACGCGGCGGCACGCGGTCATTTTCCGCCACCGGACGGCGCGACGACCGTGGTGGCGCAGGCCGGCGAGCGGGACGCCGGGGTGGTCGCGTTCACGGCGCACTCGGTGGTGTTCGTCGACGAGGACCCGGCGTGGGTGCGTGAGCTGATCGCGCGGATGCCGTGTGACGCGCTCGCGGCGACGATGAACCCGCTGTTCCTCGCCGCGCTGCTGGAGCGGACCGGGCGCGGGATGGACACGATCGACCTGCTCACGGTGGCTACCGCGCTGCCGGGCCCGCCGCCGGTGCCGCTGCGGGAGATCACCGGCGCCGAGCACCCGCGGGTGCGGTCGACGCTGCGGCGGCGTGATGCGGTGCGGGTCTGGGCGGCCGACGGCGGGGTGGTCATTCTCGGACGCGGCGTTGCGGGCCGTTGGGAGACGGCCATCGAGGTCGATGAAGACGTACGCGAAAACGGGCTCGGCCGTCTCCTGGCTGTCGCCGCCCGCCATCTCGTTCCCGCCGGCACTCCGGTCTGGTCGCAGCAGTCGCCCGGCAACGCCCGGAGCGTGCGCGTCTTCCAGGCGGCGGGATTCCGTCCGGTCGGTTCGGAGGCGCTGATGCTCCCGATCAGGTGACGGCCCGGAGGGTCGCGCCGGAGCCGATCGGTCCGCGCCGGCGGGCGTGTGACGATCTCTGCGGTGTTCATGCGCTCTGCTCGCGCCGCTGTGGCGGCGATCATCGGGACGACCCTCGCTCTTCCCGGCCCGGTGCCCGCGACGGCCGGCGACGGTGTGCCGGAGATCGAGCGGATTCTCGCGGACGAGCGGCTCGCCGGCGCGACCGTGGTGGCCGAGGTGCGCGACGAGGACACCGGGGAGCTGGTTTTCGCGCGGGATCCGGACCGGCGGGTGCTGCCCGCGTCGAACCAGAAGCTGCTGACCGCGGCCGCGGCCCTGGAGGTGCTCGGGCCCAGTTATCAGTTCCGGACATCGGTGCGGCACACCGGGCCGGTCGCGGGCGGCGTGCTGCGCGGGGATCTCTATCTGGTGGGTCAGGGAGACCCGACCATGACGTACGAGCGATACGACGCTCTCGCCGCGGCCGTTGCCGAGGCGGGCGTGACCGAGGTCGAGGGGCGGGTGCTGGCCGACGACGGCTGGTTCGACCGGGTGCCGCTGGGGCTGGACTGGTCGTGGCAGGACGAGGGTGCGGCGGACACCGCGCCGGTCTCGGCTGTCTCGTTCGCGGCCGGCGAGCGGTTCGACAACGCGGCGGTGGAGGTGCGCTACCGGCCCGGGGTGGCGGGGAAGGCGCCGGTGGTCGGTGTGCACCCGCCCACGGCGACCGTGCGATTGTTGAACCGGGCGGTGTCCGGCAGCGCGAACACCGTGACCGTGAGCCGTGACCACGGGACGAGGCGGATCGTGGTCGGCGGGGTGGTGTCCGTGGCGGGGTCGAAGCTGGTGTCGGTGCCCGATCCGGCGGCGACCTCGCTCGACCTGTTCGGCGCGGCGCTGAAACGGCACGGGATCGCGTTCGGTGCCCGTACCGGAAAGGGTTCTGCACCGGAAACGGCCGCGACGTTGACCGCTCAGGTCTCCGATCCCCTGGCCGAGATCCTCCCGGCCATGCTGAAACTCTCCAACAACGGGCTCGCGGAGATGCTGGTCAAGGCGATGAGCCGGGCGGTGGAACCGACCGTGCCGGGCAGCTGGCCGGGTGGGCTGGCGGCGATGTCGGAAGCGCTCGGGCGGCTCGGCGCGGATCCGGGTGCGCTGACGCCGGCGGACGGCTCGGGCCTGAGCCGGCGCAACGGGGTGACGGCCCGGCAGCTGACGACGGTACTGGCGGCGGCGAGGAGGAAGCCGTGGTTCGGTGCCTGGTACGCGGCGCTGCCGGTCGCGGCCGATCCGGATCCGATGACCGGCGGGACGCTGCGGGACCGGATGCGGGGAACACCGGCGGCGGGGAACGCGCGGGCCAAGACCGGGACGCTGGCCGGGGTGAACGCGCTTTCCGGGTACGTGACCGGCGCGGACGGGCGGCGGATGGTGTTCTCGCTGATCGTGAACGGTGCGGCCGCCGGAGTCAGCGACCTTCTGGACCACGTGGTGATCGCGCTGGCGCGGACCGAAACTGTCCTCAATGGGCACTACCGTTCGGTGGGTGACCGCGCGAACGCTCGACCGCCGATCCCTCAACCGCGCCACCCTCGACCGGCAGTTGCTGCTGCGGCGCGCGCCGCTGACCGTGCCCGAGGCGCTCACCCGGCTCGGCGGGCTGCAGGCACAGACGCCGCACACCTGGTACGTGGGGCTCTGGAGCCGGCTCGAGGACTACACGCCTGAGCCGACCGCCCGGCTGCTGACCGACCGCGCGATCGTCCGGATGGCACTGATGCGCTCGACGATCCACCTGGTCACCGCGGACGACTGCCGATGGCTTCGGCCGCTCGTGGAACCGGTGATCGTCCGCAGCACGATGGGCGCTTTCGGACGGCATCTGCGCGGCATCGACCGCGACCAGCTCGTCGCCGCGGCCCTCTCGGCGCTCGCGGCGCAGCCGATGATCTTCAGCGAGCTCGGGCGGGCGCTCGCGCCGTCCTTCCCCGGGCATGATCCGGCGGCGCTGGCGCAGGCGGCACGCGCCTGGACGCCGCTGGTCCAGGTCCCGCCGCGCGGCGTCTGGGGGCGCAGCGGACGGCCCGCGCACGTGCCGATGGAGCACTGGCTCGGCGTGCCGGTGGACCCGTCGCCGCGGGTGGAGACCCTGTTCCTCCGTTATCTGGCGGCGTTCGGCCCGGCGACCGTGCGCGACGCCCAGCAATGGTCGGGACTGACCAGGCTGGCCGAGGTCGCGGACCGGCTGCGGCCGTCGCTGGTGACGTTCCGCGACACCGAGGGCCGCGAGCTGTTCGACCTGCCGGACGCGCCCCGGCCGGATCCGGGCACCCCGGCTCCGGTGCGGTTCCTCTACGACTTCGACAACCTGCTGCTGTCGCACGCCGACCGGAGCCGGGTCGTCGGCGGCGTCGACTACGCGGCCCAGGGCTGGGGCGGCGGCAACATGGAGCAGCCCCGGTCGCTGCTGGTCGACGGCTTCGTGGCGGCAACCTGGAAGATCGCCGGCGGGGTCCTGACCGTGCGCCCGTTCCGCCGTCTCTCCGGGCCGGAGCGGGACGAGATCGCGCGGGAGGGCGCGGCGCTGGTGGCGTTCCACGCGCCGCGCGCCGACCCTGACAACATCGTCTTCCGGGAGGATTAGCGGCGGCTGCGCATGGCTCGCGTGACGGTGACGGTGGTGCCGTCGGGTGCGCGGCCGGCGGCGAGCGTGGCGTACTCGGGTGAGCCGAGAGCGACCAGCGCCACCCGGCCCTCGGCGTCCGCGTGGATGCCCCAGCCGTACCGTTTGCCCAGGTCGCTGGAGCGCAAGCAGGGCTGTCCCTTGGCGAAGAACGTCTCCCGGGCCGCGGTGCGGTCCGCCTCGGGCACGCCGCGCCGGCGCGCCCAGACGCCGAAGACCACATCGTCGGACGTGTGCCGGTAGGGTGCGTCGGCGATCATCCGGAAGGTCAGTTCGGCGACGCTGGGGGTCGCCCGCTCCGGGGGTACGGTCGCGGCGGCGGCTGCGGTGTCCTCGGCCACCTCGATGAACGTGTTCACGTAGTTGGTGCTGTGCATGGGCGCCATCATGGCTTTCCGGCGAGGCGAGGTTCTTGGAGATTCGCGACACCGACCGGACCGGCGTGCTGCACCCGGCGAACCTGGCACGGTACGCCGCCGCCCGGCATCCGGCCGGGCCCGCGGTCGCGCCGGTCGTCGACCACTTCTGGACGGTGGCATGGAACCTTGCCGGTGAGCGCGTCGACCAGCGCATCCTCAGCGACCCGGCGGTCACGCTCACGATCGAGGCCGGTCACGTGCCGGCCGAACTCGTGGTGACCGGGGTGCACCGTCGGGCGTGGCGACGGGAGATCGCGGGCTGGGGAACCGGCTTCGCGATCCGCCTGCGCCCGGCCGGGCTCGCCGTCGTCAGCGACCTGGCACCGGCCGCGATCGCCGACCGGACCCTGGCCGTGGACCCGGCACTGGACGCCCGGTTGCACGGCCTGCTGCGGGCGGTCGCCGACGCGCCGGGCACCGCGGCCCGGATCGACCTGGCCACCGAGCTGATCACCGGCATGCTCGCGGAACGGCCGCTCACCGGCAGGCAGCTGCTCGCCAACGCGGCGGTGGACGCGATCGGGCGGGGTGAGCCGCTGCCGGGCGGCGTCTCGGCGCGGACCGTGCAGCGCGCGCTGCGGGAGACGATCGGGCAGGGACCGGCCTGGGTGCGGCGCTGGGTCCGGCTCCAGGAGGCGGCACGGCAGTTCGCGGTCGACGGCGAGGCGGGCGCGGCCCAGATCGCCGCGCGCCTGGGGTACGTGGATCAGTCGCACCTGGTCAACGAGTTCCGGGCGGCGGTCGGGCGGACGCCGGGCGAGTATCTGAAATCGCTGCGGCGGATAACAGTTTTCTGAGGGCTCCGGGAAATTGCGTACCTCCGGTCAGTCTTTCTTTTCCTTTGCTTTAAGTGCCTGTCCGGCGCGGACCGCGCCTGCCTACCATTCCGGCGGCCGTTCGGCCGAGAGAAGCGTCTGGTGGGAGTTGGTTGTGCCGTCCTCCGTGTCCCGTGAGCCCCGTCATGCCCGGCGCCGGCGGGTGCCGGTCGTGGCGGCTGCCGGTGGGGTCGTCGTCGTTCTGCTGACCGGCGCCGCTGTCTGGGCGGGCCGTGCTCCGCAGGCGGACCTGGCCGGCGTCGCTCAGGCCGGGACCGCGACACCGGCACCGGCCGTCCCGGCTGTCCCGTCCGCGGCGGTCCCGTCGGCTGCTGTCTCGGCGGCCTCGCCCGCCGCGCGCAAGTCCTCGACGACTCCCAAGGCTCAGGTGGCCGCGAAGCCCGGGTGGATCCCGGTCGACCGGGCCGCCTGGAACGCTCAGGTGGCCGGCTACAAGGCCACGAAGGCGGACCCGCCGGGCGACGCGGGCAACCTGGCCGAGTTCCGGGCCGACTGCACGTACAGCCACCGCAAGCCGGACGACCCGATCGTCGCGCCGGGGCTGCCGGGCGCCTCGCACATGCACTCGTTCGTCGGGAACAGGGCCGTCGACGCCGGCACCACCGCCGAGGACCTGATGAGGTTCACCGCCACCACGTGCAAGCCGAAGGTGGACCACTCCGCGTACTGGGTGCCGACCCTGTACGAGGCGGCGACCCGCAAGCCGGTCGAGACCACCGGATTCCGGGTCTACTATCGCTCGATCCGCGACAATTCGGCAGGCATTCTGCCGATACCCAACGGCTTGCGCATGATCGCGGGTGACGCCAAAAGGAAGGTACCGACCCCGCGGGGTGCGCAGGGCCAGTTCTACTGCGCCTTCTACGGCCCCGGCGACATCGACGGTTACGCGCGCAGCGACAACGGCAACTGGCCCATCTGCGGTGAGCCGGCGAGCCTGCACTTCATGCTCCAGTTCCCGGACTGCTGGGACGGGAAGAACCTGGACAGTCCCAACCACAAGGACCATGTCGCGTTCGGCTCGAACGAGGGCTGCCCCGCTGCTCATCCCGTACGCATCCCGGCTCTGACCTTTGACATCGCCTACGGTGCGAAAGGCTCGAAGGCCGGCTACTACCTCTCGTCCGACCCGGCCGGGAAGAGCGCCTCCTCGATGCACGGCGACGCGTTCCTGATGTGGGACACCGGCGCGATGAACCAGCGTGTCCGTAACTGCATCGCTCAGCGGCGGACGTGCGGCAACGACGGCTACGACAAGTTCTCCTTCTGACCGATCTCCTCATGACCGGCCCGCGCGGGCCGATGGGAACCCCCGAGCTCGATCGGTGGCCGCTAGGCTCCGGTGCTGGGGGAGGTCGGCGTGACTACCGTTGATGTAGCGCAGAGCCATGCGGCGCTGACCGTCTCCGCCCTGCTCGCGCTCGCCGAGGAGAAACGGCTGGCCGGGGACTACCGGGCCGGCTGCGAGGCGGCCCGGCAGGCCGCGGACCGGGCGGCTTCGGCCGGTGACGCCGCCGGCGAGGCCGCCGCGCTGCGCTCCCTCGGTGTCCAGCTGATGCGGCTGGGCCAGCAGGAGGAGGCGGTCGCCGCCTGCCGCAAGGCGGTCGTCAGGCTGGAGACGCTCGGCGACGCCGTCGCCCTCTGCGAGGTGCTCACCGTCCAGGCCATGCCCCTGAATGACCTCGGCATGCACGAGGAGGCCCTGGACGTCCTGGCCACGGCCCGCGACATCGCCCAGCGGCTCGGCAACCGCAACCTGCTCTACTGGGTGCACAACCGCCTCGGCGTGGTGCACGGCAGCATGGGCGACCGCGAGCTGAGCACCGAGTGCCTCATGCAGGCGCTCAGCCTCGTGGACGGGATGGACGACGAGGCCCGGTTCTGCATCCTCAACAACGTCAGCGACAACGCCGTCTACGAGGTGCCCCGCCTGCGCGGCCGCGGCGACGCGGAGGCCGCCGACCGGGCGCTGGCCGACGCGCTCGGCTACGTGGCCGAGGCCCTGCGACTGGCCCGGGTGGCATGCCACCCGTACCGCGAGTCGATCAGCCTGGACAACTACGGGATGCTGCTGGCGCTGGCCGGCGACCTGGACGGCGCGGCCCTGCTGATCGAGGAGTCCCGGCAGCTCGCGGTCCGCGCCGGGTACCGGTCGCTGGAGTCCGCGGCGCTGCAGCACCAGGCACGCGTGCGCCTGATGCGCGGCGACCACGCCACCGCGATCGAGGGCCTGATCCTGGCGCTTGACCGGGCCCGCCAGGCCGGCGAGAAGCCGATGACCATGGAGATCCTGCGGGAGCTGTCCGGGGCGTACGAGAAGGTCGGCGACTTCGCCGCGGCGCTCAGCCACTACCGCGACTACCACGACCTGGAGCGCGAGCTGCACAACCAGGTCGCGGCGGCGCGGGCCCGGATGGCGGCGCACTACTTCGAGCTGGACAACGCCCGCCTCGAAGCGGAGAACGCCCGCCTCGAGGCCGCCCTGCACCGCAACCGCAGCGACGAGCTGGCCGCCGACAACCTCATCTGGCAGCGGCAGGCGACCGAGGACGCGCTGACCGGGCTGCCGAACCGCCGCTCGGTCGACGAGCGCCTCCCGAAGCTGGTCGAGGACGGCGTCCCGGTCTGCGTGGCGGTCGCCGACGTTGACCTGTTCAAACGGGTCAACGACCGGTACGGCCACTTCGTCGGCGACGAGGTGCTGCGCCGGATCGCCGCGATCCTGCTCGACCACGTCCGCGAGTCCGACCTGGTGGCCCGCCTCGGCGGCGAGGAGTTCCTGATCGCCCTGCACGGCTCCGGGATCGCCGACGCGCAGGTCAAGTGCGAGCTGCTGCGGGCGAGCGTGGCGGCGTACCCGTGGGAGCAGATCGAACCCGGCCTGGCCGTCACGATCAGCCTCGGCGTCGCGCAGATCGCCGGGCCGGCGTCGCTGCCGGACGCGCTGAGCGTCGCCGACCAGCATCTTTACGAGGCCAAACGGGCCGGCCGCAACCGGGTGCGCGCGGCCTGACCCCCATTCGGTTGGATGGAGCGGTGAGACTGTTCGACGGGGTGGCGCGGATCGGGCTGGGGCTCGCTGCGGTGGGGCGGCCCGGGTACATCAATCTCGGCCGGGAGCGGGACCTGCCCGGGGAGCGCACGGTCGACGCGATGCGCGGGCGGGCACACGCGCTTCTCGACCAGGCGTACGCGTCCGGGGTCCGCTACTTCGACGTGGCGCGTTCGTACGGACGGGCCGAGGAGTTCCTCGCGAGCTGGCTCCCGGGGCACGACGACGCGGTGGTCGGGAGCAAGTGGGGTTACACCTATACCGCGGGGTGGCGTGTCGAGGCCGGTGTCCACGAGGTCAAGGACCACAGCGTCGCGGCTTTCGAGCGGCAGCTCGCCGAGACGCGGGCGCTGCTGGGTGACCGGCTCGGGCTGTACCAGATCCACTCCGTCACGCCGGACAGCCCGGCGCTGACCGACCGGGAGCTGCACCGCCGGCTGGCCGGGCAGGGTGCCGTGGTGGGCCTGTCGACGAGCGGGCCGCGGCAGGCCGAGGCGATCCGTGCCGCGTGCGCGATCGAGGTCGGCGGGGAGCCGCTGTTCCGCAGCGTGCAGGCCACCTGGAACCTGCTGGAGCCGAGCGCCGGGCCGGCCCTGGCCGAGGCGCACGCGTCCGGCCGGGCGGTGATCGTCAAGGAGGCATTGGCGAACGGGCGCCTCGCCGCCGAGTTCCCGGAGGCCGCGCTGGCGGCGGTGCTCCGGCAACCCTGGGTGACGGTGGTCCTGTCCGGCGCGGCGACCGGCGCCCAGCTCGCCTCGAACCTGCGGGCCGCGAGCCTGGACACCGCCGACCTCGGCATCCGGCCCGAGCCGCCCGAGCAGTACTGGCGGACCCGGGCCGAGCTGGCCTGGAGCTAGATTCAGGCCCGGCTCGTGGTGGTCGCCTTCGCGGTGGCGCCGAGTTCGGCTCCGCCGCCGGCGCCCGGGGACGAGATGCTCGACTTCAGGCTGTCGACGTTGTTGCAGACCGTCTGCACCTTGAGGATGGCCGGGCCGACCTCGGCGAGCACGCCGGCCTCCTCGTTCGTGCCGGCCGCGGCCTCGGCGCGCAGCACGGCGGACTCGAGGACGTTCGCGGCGCTGGTGATCAGGACGCTCTGCGAGGTCTTGCCGGCCGCGACGATCGCCTTGCCGGTCGCCACGTTCAGGTCGTGGCCGTTCTCGCCCAGCGTCGCCTGGCGGGCCAGGTCGCAGGTGGTCTGGGTGCCCTCGTCGAGGCCGGGGGTGGTGGCCTGGGCGGTCGGTGCGGCGCCGGGTGCGGCGGGTTCGCTCGTGGAGGCGCAGCCGAAGAGCCCGAGAAGGGTGCACAGGGCGACAGCTGCGGTGGTGGTTCTGCGCATGGGCGGGAAGGCTACCTTTGCGGCCATCGCCGGTTCCGCCCGGCATTTCCGAATGTGATCTGCGTCCGGCTCGGCGGGGTCAGTTCCGTGCCGTTTCCGCCCAGATCTCCGGACTGACCGCCAGCCGGAAGGCCGGTCCCGGTGAGTCCGGGTGCCAGCCCCGCTCGCGGGCCTGGCGAATCACGGTCGCGACGATCGACGGCAGCACCGCCGCCGACCCGGTGCCCCTCCAGTTGCGCGGGTGGGCGCCCGGCATCGTGGCGATCAGGACGCAGCCGTGCCGGTCGGCGCGCTCGACCGCGAACGACAGCGGCGCCCAGGCCAGCGCCTGCGAGTGCGTGGGCCGGCGGCGCACCCGCCAGCGATAGGCGAGTCCGTCCACCGTGATCAGTCGGGAACCTTTGACCATGAACGTCTACCTTTCCCCGAGCCGCCCCGGCTACAACCCGGCATCATCATCTGCATGACGGAAGAATTCAAGATCGTCGCGGAAGGTGACGTGCCGTCGGTGGCCGCGGACCCCGGAAAGTTCGCCGGGGACGTGCGGCAGGCCGAGATCCTGAGCACCCGGCGGGAGAACGGCATGCGGGCGCACCGGTTCAGCTACGGCGCCGGGGCCCGCTCGAACTGGCACGTGCACTCCGGAGAACAGGCCCTCGTGGTGGTCTCCGGCCGGGGCCTCGTCCAGTGGGCGGGTCTCGAGGAGCCACGCGAGGTCGAACCCGGCGACTGGATCCACGTGGTGCCGGGCGTGCCGCACTGGCACGGCGCGACCGGCGACAGCGACTTCGTCCACCTGGCGATCACCGCCTCCGGCGAGACCGAGTGGGGCGAGCCGGTTGCGCCGTGAGCCGTTCCGGGTGCACGTCCCGGGCCCGGAACTGACCGACCTGCGGCGGCGCCTGGCGCGGACACGCTGGCCGGAACCGGCGCCGGCGGACGGGCAGGGCATCGGCCTGGATACGGTACGGGAGCTTTGCGCGTACTGGGCCGAGGGCTACCGGTGGCGTGCCGCCGAGGCGCGACTGAACGCGTTCCCGCAGTACATGGTGGACGTCGGCGGCCTGGACATACACGTGCTGCACGCCCGCTCGTACCGGCCCGGCGCGTTCCCGCTGATCCTGACGCACGGCTGGCCGGGCTCGGTGCTCGAACTCGCCGGCCTGGCCGGACCGCTGACCAGACGGGGTTACGACGTGGTGATCCCGTCGCTGCCGGGATACGGCTTCAGCGGCAAGCCGTCCGCGCCGGGCTGGGGGATCGGCCGGATCGCCGAGGCCTGGGCGGCGTTGATGGCCGGATTCGGGTACGAGCGTTACGGCGCCGCCGGCGGCGACTGGGGCACCAGCATCTCCAGCGAGCTCGCGGTCCGCGACCCGGACCACGTCGCGGGGATTCACCTGATCCCGCCGCTCGCCGGTCCGGGCGACTCCGGCGACCACACCGAGGCGGAGAGCCGGGCGCTGTCGGAGATGGCGGCGAGGGGGCGTACGGCGTCGGCGTACTCCGAGGTGCACCGGACGGCGCCGCAGACGGTCGGTTACGGGCTCGTCGACTCGCCGGCCGGCCTGTGCGCGTGGATGGCGGAGAAGCTGCTTGCCTGGAGCGACCGGCCGCTGACCTGGGACCAGATCCTCGATCAGGTCAGTCTCTACTGGCTGACCGGCACGGCGGCGTCCGCGGCGCGGCTGTACGCGGAGAGCATCGACGACGTGTCGGCGTGGATCACCGGAGCGGCGGCCGAGCCGGTCCGGGTGCCGGTCGGGGCGTCGATCTTCCCGGCCGAGGTGCCGCGGCCCTCCCGGCGGTGGGCCGAGCGGCGCTATCCGGACATCCGGTACTGGGCCGAGCACGGTCGGGGTGGGCACTTCCCGGCTCTTGAGGTGCCCGATCTGCTGGTCGGGGACCTGGCCGGCTTCTTCGGTTCCGTACGCTCATGATCTGCGGTGTTGCCGTGCCTCCTGCCGGAGGCACGGCAACCAGGGTGATCAGCTGCTGCAGGTGTTGAGCATGGTCTGCAGGCTGCTCTTCTCGGTGGACTGCAGCTTGAGCGCCCAGTAGTACTTCACGGCGATCCACATCTTGGCGTAGGTGCAGCGGTACGAGGAGACCGACGGCTGCCACGTCGACGGGTCCTGATCGCCCTTCGACTGGTTCACGTTGTCGGTCACCGCGATCAGCTGCGGGCGGGTCAGATCGTTGGCGAAACTCTGCCGCTTGCTGGTGGTCCAGGCGCTGGCACCGGAACGCCACGCCTCGGCCAGCGGGACGACGTGGTCGATGTCCACGTCGGCGGCGGCGGACCAGGTGGCGCCGTCGTAGGGGGAGTACCACGAGCCGGACGTGGCGGCGCAGGACGAGTTGGTGACGACGCCGGAGCCGTCCCGCTTGAGGACGGTCTCGCGGGTGTTGCAGGCACCCGAGATCGTGATCCAGTGCGGGAAGAGATCACGGTCGTAGGTGCTCGCGTTGGCCTCGGCGCCCACGGTCAGGGCGTTGAGGTAGGTCTGCGCGGTGGCCTTGGAGGGGATGCCGGACGGCGCGGCCTGCGCGGGTGTGGTGAGGGTGAGGGTGGCTACGGCGACAGTGAGCAGGCCGGCGGCGAGCCGGGGGATGCGGTGCATGGGGTGCTCCGATCTGGCGGTGGGGTCGTCAAAGATCTACGGGAGCGGAGCGTCATCCGGATGTTGATGGGCGTGAATTTCTTGTGACAGAACACAGTGGTACAAAAAGCCGCCCGGCCGAAAATGTCGGAGGGTCGCGGCATAGTGCCGGGCATGTTCAACGGGCTCCATGAGATCGACTGGTCCTCGATGCACCACGCCTACGGTTCGGCGGAGGACGTGCCGGGACTGCTGATCGCGCTGCGCTCCGACGACGAGGGCGAGCGTGAGGAGGCGCTCAGCGGGTTCTACAGCGCGGTGCACCACCAGGGCGACGTCTATCCGTGCACGACGGCGAGCCTGCCCTTCCTGTTCGCGATGGCCGCCGATCCCTCCACACCGGACCGGGCCGCGATCGTCGCGCTGATCGTCAGCATCGGGGAGATCGCGGTCGACCGGGCCGGCGAGCACCCGTGGGAGAACGCGGACCACGCCGGCGCCGCCGCGCTGGTCCGGGCGCACGCGGACACCCTCGTCGCGTGCGCCACCGGCGACGACCGGCTGGTGCGGCGGGCCGCTATCCGCGCGCTCGGCCTGTTCGTCGACGACCCGCAGCGCGCCCTGCGGCTGCTGCGCGACCGGCTCGCCGCCGAGCCGGGCACGGTTGAGCGGCTGCTGGTGATCGAGGCGGTGGCGACCCTGGCGCTGCGGCTGCCGGCGGTCGCCGACGACGCGCTGGCCTGGCTCGGCGTCCTGGCCACCGAGGCGGCGGTGGACCCGGAGACCCGGCTCGGCGCCGTGGTGCACCGGGCCCGCTGCACGCCACAACGGATCGACGACGACCTGGTCCCGGCGGTGGTCGCGCTGCTCTGGCAGATCGCGGCCGACACTGTGGTCGACGGGCCGTGGCCGGACGAGCCAGTGCCGGACATCCCGGGCGACGGCGTGCCGCCGGAGGTGGTGGCCGCGTTCGCCGACATGGACCGGGGTCAGCGCGTCCACGCGGTCACCACCGACCTGCTCACCACCCTGCACGAGCTGCTCGACGGCCGGCTGGCCGAGCGCACCGCACTCCTGCTGGAGCAGTTGCGCAGCCCCGACTCGGGCGCGCGCCTGGACGCGATCCGGATGTCCGCCCGGCTCGTCGTGGAGTGCCGCGGCGACCACTCCGAGCTGGTCACGCTCGTCGCCCGGCAACTCGCCGACGCCAACCCGGAGGTGGCGGCCGAGGCGGCGTCGTTCCTGCGCGACCACTCCCGGATCGCCGAGCCGGCCCGGGAGGCTCTGGCCGCGCGGGTGGCGGCCGACCGCGCCGCGCACGGCCCGGAGGTGTGGGCCGCGGCTCGGCCCCGGCTCCGCCGGGCACACCAGGAGGCGGTTCTCGCCCTGGCCCGGCTGGGCGACGTGCGGGCGGTGCCGAGCCTGCTCGTCGCGCTGACCAGCGATGTGGACGCCTGGCGGGCGGTGCAGCAGGCGGGCCGGATCCCGTCGGCGGCGAGCGTGCTGTCCCCGCCGATCGCCGAACGTCTCGGCCGCCACGCGCGGTTCACCGACCGGGGCGAGATGAGCACGAACGCGATGCTTGCGGCGCTTGCCGCCCTCGGGGATCCGGTCGCGGTCCCGGTGCTCGCCGACACCCTCGCGTCAGCGGTGCGGCATGAGTCGTGGGTGGTCGCGGGGCGTGCCCTGGAGGCGCTGGCGGCGTTCGGTCCCGCGGCGTCGGGCGCCCTTGAGCTCATGCGCTCGCTGACGGCCAGTGACAAGGCGACGGTGCGCCCGGCGGCGGTCGGCGCGGTGCTGGCGGTGGGCGGGGATGTCGCGGAGGCGATCGGGTTGCTGCTCGGGCTGCTCGACGACCACCCGGGGGAGGCGGCGAGGATGCTGGGCTCGCTCGGGCCGAGGGCGGTTGTCGCCCTGCCCAGGCTTCGGGAGTTCCTCGGCCCGGAGTCGGAGTGGGTGGCGGTCCGCGCGGCGGCGGCGGTCTGGGAGATCGGCGGGGTGCCGGAGGCTGGGGTGGTGCTGGGGACGCTGTTGCGGGCGTGGGAGCGGAGTCCGGCTCTGGGATACGAGGTGGTGGCCTGTTTGGAGCGGATGGGTGCGTCGGCGGAGCCGGCGGTGCCGCACCTGCTTGCGGAGTTGGCGCGGCCTGAGCGGCGGGATCTGTGGTTCCGGGACGTGGGGGAGGACGAGGATCTGCAGCGGGCGTGCCGGGATCTGGTCGCGACGTTGATCTGACCGTGATTGGTCAGAGGACCTCGCGCAGCGTTCCGGTCTCGGCCGCGTAGACGAAACCGCGGATCCGAACGGGGTTCGCGGCGGCCAGGCTCGCGGCGGCCAGGCTCGCGGCGGCCAGGCTCGCGGCGGCCAGGCTCGCGGCGGCCGGGCCCGCGACGGCCAGGCCCGCGGCCGGCCCGGCGATGGCCGGGCTTGCGATTGCGGGGCTTGCGATTGCCGGGCTCGCGGCGGCGGGCTGGGACGGGGTCGTCGTGGCGGAGGTGGGCCGGTCGGCGAGGGCGGACCGGGTGGAGGGTGTGGCCGGGGTGACGGCGGTGCCTCGGTCGGGGTGGCGGACAGGGGTGGGGAAGGTGCCGGCGCCGAGGATGACGGCGGCGGTGAGGGCGGCGCCGCGCAGGCGCCAGCGGAGGGGGAGCTCGGTGGTGGGGGTCTGGGGGTACGGCATCACCATCTGTGTCATGACCCAACGGTGATCGACGGTCTTGGCCGGCTGCCGTGAGAGGTCTGTGCGGTTGCTGTGCAGGGGTGGCTCGTCGAGGATGGGCGGGTGCCGGATTCGTACCTTGTCTGCGCCACCCCCCGGACCGGGAGTTCGCTGCTGCTCGGGCTGCTCGACTCGACCGGGGTGGGTGGGCATCCGCAGTCGTATTTCCGTTCGCCGGACGAGGAGTCGTGGGCGCGGCGCTGGGGGCTGCGGGAGGGCTATGACTACCGCGAGTTCGTGGCTGCCGCCCGCGTCGCCGGGACCACGCCCAACGGGATCTTCGGCGCCAAGGTGATGTGGGGTACGCACGCCGAGCTGCTCACGCGGCTGGGGCCCGGTGACGATCTGGCGCTGCTGCGGGAGGTGTTCGGCGACGTCCGGTTCGTTCATGTGTTCCGCGAGGACGTGCTGGCGCAGGCGGTGTCGTGGGCGCGGGCCGAGCAGACCGGCCGGTGGTATCTCGGTGGCCGAGGCGAGATCAGCGGCGGGCCGGCCGGGGATCAGGGTGAGCCGGTGTTCGACGCCGAGCGGATCAGCGAGCTGATCGCGACGATCGAGGAGCACAACGAGGGCTGGAACTCATTCTTCGCGAAAAACCGGATAAATCCGGTTTCGGTGCGCTACGAGGATCTCGACGCGGACATGACGGCCACGACGGAGAGGGTGCTGAGCTTCCTGGGAGTCGAGGCGGAAAGCCCGCTGACCGCTTTCCATCAGCGGCAGGCGGACCGCCTCAACAGCGACTGGATCCAGCGCTATCAGGCCGCTTCCATCGCCGGCTCGTAGCTTCGCCAGCAGTTCTTGCCGTGGTGTTTTGCCGCGTACATGGCCAGGTCCGCGGCCCGCAGCAGCGACTCCACGTCGTCCGCGCCGCCCGCGCCCGCCACGCCGATGCTGGCGTGCGCCCGGATCTTGTCCCCGCCGATCGCGATGGGGATCTCCAGGTTCTGCAGGATGCGCTCGGCGGTCTGTTGCGCGCGGGGTGGGTCACAGTCACGCAGGAGTACGGCGAACTCGTCCCCGCCGAGCCGGGCCACCACGTCACCGGTGCGCACCGACGCCAGCAGGTGGTCGGCCACGCCCGCCAGGAGGGTGTCGCCGGCCGCGTGCCCGAGCGTGTCGTTGACCGCCTTGAAGCCGTCGAGGTCGATCAGCAGCAGCGACACCGTGCCCGGCTCGCCGTCCTCGAGGCTCGCGGCGACCTGCTCGTGGAAGTACGTGCGGTTCGCCAGCCCGGTCAGGCCGTCGTAGTGCGCCTGATGCCGCAGCCGGATCTCGTGTTCGCGCAGCTCGGCGAGGGTGTCGTCGAGCTCGGAGATGAGGCGGGTGTTGTCGTGGAAGGCGACCAGCTGGCGGGCGGCGACCAGCGTCACGATGGCGCCGAGGCCGACGACCACGCCCCAGATGCGGATGCCCATGTCGCCCTGGAGCCCGTCGCGGAGCACAGCGATCATCGAGGTGAAGACGACCGCGATCGACCCGTACGGAAGGAGGCTGTATCGCTTGCGCTTGCGCGAGCCGAACGCGGTCTGGTCGTACCCGGTGATGATCTCCTGGATCCGGGGACCGTACGCGATCAGCAGGCTGGGGAGCAGCCGGACCGCGTAGACGTAGGCCGGCAGTGAGCCGTCCGCCTCGGGCGCCAGGAAGAAGCCGACGCCGTTGAAGATGGCCGAGCCGATCATCGGGAACGCGGCCGCCTTGTGCATCGGCGCGTTGCCGCTGAGGATCAGCTTCACCGAGGCGAAGGCCGCGGTCAGGATCACGGCGCCGGCGGCGATCCGGGGGACCATGTCCTCGGCCGGAGCGTTGTCCTTGCCGACGGTGAAGACCCAGGCGACGACGGCGCCGCCGACCAGGACCGTCGCCGAGTCGAGCCAGAACGCGAGGCGCTCGCGGCCCGAGCGGTGCGGATGCGGGTGCACCAGCATGGCGATGACGATCATGGCGAGGCCGACGGCGAAACAGGTGCTCTGCACCGTCCCGCCGTTGGTGCCCCACTGGCCCTCGCTGAGCATCGAGGTCACGGCCTGCGTGGTGTCGCCGATCACGAACAGCGAGCCGGAGATGGTCAGCACCCGCCAGAACCGGCGGATCGGGCCGGTCGCGACCCGGGTCACGCGCCAGGCGGAGTACGCGAGGAGCACGTCGAGCGGCACCTGGAACGCCCAGAACACCTGAACCTGGGCGTTGTCCGACCTGCTGAAGACGAACAGCAGCAGCACGGCGACGCCGGTCAGCCAGGCGGCGGAGTTGAGCAGCGGGTCCCGGCGGATCACCGATGTGACCTCATCACGCCGCGACACACCCATAGCCCGAGCTCCTGCCCTGTGACGACTCACCGCAGGGTGTCATCGGCGGGTTCGCGGGGAGGCTGAGGATTCCGGAGATGTGTACGTGCGTACATATGATGTGTACGATCGTACGCATGGCCACCGTCATCACCGCCCCGGCCCGCGAGGCGCGACTCGCCGTCGCCGCGGTCTTCCTCACCAACGGCGCGCTGTACGCGAACCTCGTACCCCGATTTCCCCAGCTCAAAGCGGACCTGGAGCTGACCAACACGGCGCTCGGGGCGGCCATCGCCGCGATGCCGCTGGGCGCCCTGCTGGCCGGCCTGTTCGCCGCCGCCGCGATCCAGCGCTTCCGCTCGTCCCGGGTCGCCGCGCTCGGCATCGTGCTGCTCGCCGTCGTGCTGTTCGGTGCGGCCTTCGCGCCGAACGGCCTCGCCCTGGCAGCGGTCCTGTTCACGGCCGGCGCGCTGGACGCGGTGATCGACGTCGCGCAGAACGCGCACGGGCTGCGGGTGCAGCGCCTCTACGGCCGGTCGATCGTGAACTCGTTCCACGGCCTCTGGAGCGTCGGAGCGGTGCTCGGTGGCCTGATGGGCTCGGCGGCAGCCGGTCTGGGCATGTCACTGCCACTGCATCTGGGCATCTCGGCTGTCATGTTCAGTGTCGTCGCGCTCGTCGCGTACCGTTTCATGCTTCCTGGTGAGGACGGCGCGCCCGTCGCCGCAGAGACCGCGCCCACCGGAAAGCGTGCGTGGTCCGGCGTCGCCGTCCGCATGCTCGCGGTGCTCGGAGTCCTCGCCGCCTGCGGCGCCCTCGTGGAGGACGCGGGGGCCTCGTGGGGGGCCATCTATCTGCGCGACGAACTCACCACCGGCGCTGCCGCGGCCGGATTGGCCTTCGTCGCACTCCAGGTCGCGATGACCGCGGGCCGGCTTGCCGGGGACAGAATCGTTGATCGGTACGGGCAACGCGCTGTCGTCCGCACCGGAGGCATCCTCGCCGCCGCCGGCATGGGCATGGCGCTCGCCTTCCCGTCGCTGGGCACCACCCTCGCCGGTTTCGCCCTGGCCGGCCTCGGCGTCGCCACCCTGGTCCCGGCCGCCATGCACACCGCCGACGAGCTTCCCGGTCTCCCCGCCGGCGTCGGCCTGACCGTGGTCAGCTGGCTGCTGCGGGTCGGCTTCCTGCTCTCCCCGCCGCTCGTGGGTTTCGTCGCCGACCTCTCCAGCCTGCGCGTCGGCCTGCTGACCGTGGTGGTCGCCGGGGTGGTGACGGCGGTGGCCGCCCGTGTTCTCGTGGACCGCACGCCGCACCACGAGTCCTGACCCGCGGGCGCCAGGCTGCCACAATGGAGCGATGTCCGGTGTCGAAGTGATCGCGGCGGCCCTGGCCGCCGGAGCCCTGGCGGGCGTGACCGGAGCGGCGAGCGCGGCGGTCGAGGACGCCTACCGTGATCTACGTGCTCTGCTGCGACGCCGGCTCGGCGGCAGCGCCGAGGTCCTGGAGCCGGAGGAGACGTCGGCGGAGGTCTGGGAGGCCCGCCTCGAGCCGGTGCTGACCGGCGTCGACGAGGAGCTGACGGCTGCGGCCGACCGGCTGCTGTCGCTGACCTCGGGCAACCTGAACGTGGCGAACAACTACGGCGTCGCCGCGGTCACCATGACCGGCAACGTCACGATCAACAACTCGATCCCCCCGAAGTAGGCCGGGACGGGCCCCGGCCGCCCGTTCCCGGCGTCGTCGCTCAGTCCATCGGGTCGGTCACGGTCAACTTCGACCGGCCCACCGTGGTCCGGTCGGGGTACCGGGAGCGGATCGTGGCCCGGATCGCGCCCACGCGGCTGGTGGGCCGCGACGCCGAGCTGGGCGAGCTGGCGCTGTTCTGCTCCGGGGACGACACCTACGGCTGGTGGCGGGCACCGGCGTGGGCCGGCAAGTCCGCGCTCGCCGCGACGTTCGCGATGAACCCGCCGCCCGGAGTCCGGATCGCGTCGTTCTTCATCACCGCGCGGTATGCGGGGCAGAACGACCGGGTCGCGTTCGCCGACGTGCTGATCCGGGAGTTCGCGGAGATCCTTGGCGTGCCGGTCCCGGACCTCACCGACGCGACCCGGGACGTGGTCCTGCTCGATCTGATGGACCGGGCGGCGGCCGGCTGCCGGGCGCGCGGGCAGCGCCTCGTGCTGCTCGTCGACGGCCTCGACGAGGACCGCGGCGTGACGACCGGTCCCGGCGCGTACAGCATCGCCGCCCTGCTGCCGCCGAAACCTGCGGACGGAATGCGGGTGATCGTGACCGGCCGGCCCAACCCGCCGATCCCGGACGATGTACCCGACGACCATCCGCTGCGGGACCCGGCCGTCGTGCGGGCGCTGGATCCGTCGCCGGAGGCGGCCGCGGTCGGCGAGGCGATGCGGCGCGAACTGGGCTATCTCCTCGACGGCTCGTCGATCGAGAGGGAACTGCTCGGGTTCATCACGGCGGCCGGTGGTGGTCTGAGTGCCGGTGACCTCTCGGAGCTGACCGGTGTGGAGGAACGTCTCGTCCGGCGGCACCTCAACACGGTCGCGGGGCGGTCCTTCACCCCGCGGCCCAGCACATGGCGACCGGGTTCCGAGCCGGACGTGTACGTTCTCGGTCACGAGGAACTCCAGGTCAGCGCGATGGAGGGGATCGGGGCGCCGTCGCTCGCCCGATATCGTCGCGGGTTGTCGGAGTGGGCCTCGGGGTATCGCTCGCGAGGATGGCCGACCGCGACACCTGAGTACCTTCTGCGCGGATATTTCCGGCTTTTGCAGGTCATGGGTGATGTGCCGGGCATGGTGGAGTGCGCTACCGACCCGGTGCGCCATGACCGGATGCTGGACATCACCGGCGGCGATCTGGCGGCCACCGCGGAGATCACGGCGGCCATGGACGCGGTGATGGCGTCCGACGAGCCGGATCTGCTGGCGATGATCCACCTCGCGATGCAGCGCGACCGGATCAACGAGCGGAACTCGCGGACGCCCCGGGCGCTGCCGGCCGTCTGGGAGGCGCTGGGGAGACGGGTGCGCGCGGACACGGTGGCGCACTCGATCGCGGACACGCGGCACCGATGCGCGGCGCTGATGAAGATGGCCTCGGTCGCGCGGCGGATGGGCGACGGAGAGCGGGCGCAGGCACTGGTGGACGAGGCGGCGGCGCTGGCCGAGGGGGAGACCCGCGACCATCTCCGCAAGTGGGCTCTCGAGGTGGTGGCGGGATCTTCCGTGGCCGAGTCCCCGGCGGACGGCTCCTCGACGAGCGCGGACCCTGTTGCGGAGCACCGGCAGGTCTGGGCGCGAACCCGCGCACCGGAACTCGTCGCCTCCGGGGGCGACTACGCCGACGCGGAAGCGCTGGCGCGGGCGGCCGGCGACCCGCACCGGGAGGTCGCGGCACTGATCCGGGTCGGCAGGATCGCGCTGAACGCCGGCGATGAGCACCGGGCCGCCGCGCTGGCCCGCACCGCCGCAACCGTCGCACGGGCCTCGGGCGACCATCGCGCCCTCGGTGAGGCGGCCGCGTTCCTTGGCGAGTCCGGCAGGCCGGGGCCCGCGGAGTCGCTCGTCCGGCTGATCCAGAACGCCCACCACCAGGACTGGGCGATGTTCCGGCTGATCCGTGCGGTGGCCGAGTCCGGCGACACCCGGTGCGCGGAGCGGATGACCGGTGGGCTGGGGCAGCCGTACCTTCTGGCCTGGGCGCTCATCGAGATCGCGGCCGTCGCCGACGCGGACAGGTTGCGGCTCCTCGACGCGGCCGCAGCCGCCGCGAGGCGGGTAACCCAGCCCGCTTCCCGCGAGTGGCTGCGCAAGCGGTCGGAGGCGGCACGAGCCACGCCGCCGAAGCCGGTACGGGTGCCGTTCGTCCGGGCCCACGCCATGAAACAGCTGGTCGAGTCCGTCGCGAGGACCGGCGACCGTGCACAGGTCAGCGAACTCAGCCGCCGGAGCGCCGTGCTTGCCACCGCGATGTCGAACCTGGTCGGTCAGGCGGGGCTGCTCACCGAACTCGCCGGCCTGGACGCCGACCACGGCGACCCGGACCAGGCCGCACAGCTGGCGGAGCGGGCCGGGACGGTCGCGCGGACCTACATCGACCCGTGGAAACAGGCGCGGCTGTGGATCGCGGTGCACGCGGCAGTCACGCGGACCAGGCAGTTCGGGATGTGTGCGAGGCTCGCCGACAGAGCCGAGTCGTGGATCGGCCGGCTGAGCGAGCGGGACCGGGACACGCTGCTGACGCGATTGACCACCGCAGTCGTGGACAGCGGTGACATTGCTCGTGCGACGGCGATGCTGGATCGGCTGCGCGACCAGTACTCGATCGATGAGCTGCGACGGCGGCTCGCCGATCCGTCGCTGCGAGACCACGCGGCGGCCGAAGTCGCCCGGGCGTGCGTGGACGCCGGTGAATATCGAAAGGCCCGCGCGGCGATCGACGGCTTCAAGGATCTCGATCGCCGGGACAGGTCGTTGCTGACGCTCGCCCACCTGGCGGCCGGGGCAGGGGCCTTCGAGGAGGCCAAGTCCGCATTTGCCGCAGTCTCGTCGGCGGCTCAGCGTGGCGTCGCGGAGTGGGACCTCATCAGGTGGGCCCTGGCCGACGGTGACTTCGATCGGGCGCGCACCTGGAGCGATTTCACCGGGAGGCCTGAGGTCCTCAACTCGGAGCTGCGGGACATGGCGGTCGCCGCGGCGAAATCCGGTGACCTCGGCAGCGCGAATGCCGCCATCGTTCACCTCGACAACGGCGAGCGGCGGAACGCCGCATGGTCCGCGGTCGCCATGGTCATCGCCGAACGGGGGAATCACGGGGAAGCGCTCGCGGTCGCCGACCGCATCGAGAGTGAACCACATCGGGATTTGGCGGTAGCCGCGCTCGCGAGGAGTGTCGCCAAGGAGGGCGACCAACGGGCGGCCGCCCGATACATCGAGGCCATCACGAGCGACGTCGTGCGGGACTTCACCCTGACCGACCTGGCCACGCACGCGGCCGAGGCCGGTGACGAGCGGCAGGCCGACGCATGGGCGCGCTCGCTCAGCAGCGGCTATGTCCGCGATCGTGTCGGGGCCACGCTGGCCGAGATCGCCGAGGATGCCGGGAACCGTGAGCGGGCCGATCGTCTCCTCGACGCCATCCAAAGCAGTGACGAGCGATCGAACGCGGTGACATCGGTGATCGCGGTCGCCGCATGTTCCGGCGACCACGTCCGGGCGCACGATCTGGCGCGACGTCTGGACGAGGAACCACCGGAAGTGCCCGCCCTTTTCGCCGCCATGGCCGGCGACTACGAGGTACTGGAGAGCATGCAGCGCCCGTCGAGACGCGACTGGCTCGGCGGTCAGGTCGCCCGGATCGCCGCCTGGCGTGGGGACTACCGGACGGCGAGGTCGTTCGCCCGGACCGATCCTGTCTCCCGGTCCGCGATCGAGACGGCGATCCTGCGCGTCGCCGCATCCCGCGATGACGTCCATGTCATCGACGGCAACGGCGGGTGGACAGCCATGGCGCTCGGCACCGTGTTGGAGGAATGCCTAAAACAGGGACGTCACGCCATGGCTGAGGCGCTCTGCTCGGCTGCGGGTCAGCCCGAGCCGCGAGCCACGTGGACCGGCAGGCTTGCCGTCGCACGAGCCACCGACAACGACCCGGTCCGTGCCGCCGAGCTCATCGAGACACTGCCCGCCGTCCGGCGCGACGTCGTCCGTCAGGAGGCAGCCGTGGCCGCCGCCGGTGCCGGATGCGCGGAGACCGCCGAGGACCTGGTCCGCCTGATCGAGAACAATCCGGACCGGCACGCGGCGCTGGCCCGGATCGCCGCGCTTGCGGACGACGTCGGTGACCACGCGGGCGCCGAGGACTGGATCGGGTTGATCGACTCCGAAGGCCGCGCGGCCGCACTGGTCGATCTCGCCGCCGCCGCGTTCCAACGGGGCGACCGGGACCGCGCTTGCGTGCTCGTGGCGGCCATGCCCGGCGAGAGGGACCGGCAGCGGGCCTGGAGTGTGCTATCCGGGGCCGCCGCGGGCGCCGGTGACCTGACGCAGGCGCTCGCCTTCTGTGACCGGATCGCCGACCTCGACGCGCGAGCCGGGGCTCTGCGCGGACTGGCGTACCGCTCCGACGTTGCCGATGCGGACAAGCGGCGCCTGCTGGGCTGGTCGCTGCGCTGGGGCCCGTGGGACGCCGCACTGCCGGTGGCGGCGAGCTTGGAGCCGGACGTCGTCGTGCGGTTCGCCGAGCAAGCGCTCGCCTCCGACGCGCCCCTCTGAGTTCGCTGGGACAATGCCGGCATGGCGAAACCGATGACCGACGCCGAGTGGCGCTCCTTTCTCACCTCCGGGACCCGGACCGGCAAGCTGGCCACCACGCGCGCCGACGGTTCGCCGCACGTGGTGCCGATCTGGTTCGTGCTCGACGGGGACGACGTCGTGTTCAACACCGGGGAGACGTCGGTGAAGGGGCGCAACCTCGCACGCGACCCGAGGGCCACGATCTGCGTGGACGAGGAGGTGGCGCCCTATGCGTACGTCATCGTGCGCGGCCGGGCCACGCTGAGCTCGGACCTGGGCGGCATGCGGGAGTGGTCGACGCGCATCGCCGAGCGCTACATGGGCGCGGAGCGGGCCGATGAGTACGGTGCGCGCAACGCGGTCGCCGGTGAGCTGCTCGTCCGCCTGCGCATCGAGCGGGTCAGCGGCTACACCGGCATCGCCGACTGAGGGTGCGGGCGTGGCCGGTAACCTTCGGGCATGCGCATCCCGACCGCGGTGATCACGGCAGGCTCTCTCATCGGTGGGTGGCAGCTCGCTCGCGGGACCGGCATCCGGCCGCTGGGCGGGGCGGTTCTCGCGGTCGGTGGCGTGGTGGCGGGCCGTGAGTGGGCTCGCCGGACCAGTCCCGCGGTCACCGCCGCACTTGTCACCGCGTACGTCTCGGCCTTCGGCGTCTCGCACCCGCTGGCCAAGCGAATCGGATCCTGGCCCTCCGTTTTGGTTGTCTCCGCGGTGACCGCGGCGGCCTCCTGGGCCGCCGCGGACCGCCGCGCCCCTCGCTGATCGGTTCCGGTCTCAGTCGGCGCAGATGGCCGCGTCGACGAAGGCCTCGACGGCGTCGTCCAGGTCGGCGGTGAAGTCGGGTGTGACCGCCACCGTGACCAGCCGGCTCGCATCCTCCGTCGCGAACGTCCACGTCTGATAGGCCAGGGCGTCGCCGTCGTTGCCATACACGCGCAGCCCGCACGACGTCGTCCACCAGCTCAGACCGAGGCCGTAGTCGCGGGTGGCGGTTCCGGGCGTCTTCATCTTCGCGAGCAGGCGGTCCGGCAGCAGGTGCCCGCCGAGCAGCCGGGCGAGGAAGCGCTGGAGATCGGCGGTGGTGGAGATCATCTCGCCGCCGGCACCCATCACCGAAGGATTCATTTCGGTCAGATCGACCAGGCCGGTCTCGCCGGGCACGTAGCCGTGCGGATGCGGCCCGCGCAGCCGCGGCGAGGTGCCGGGCAGCGAGGTGCCACGCAAGCGAAGCGGTCCGGTCACTCTGCGTTCGATTTCTTTCGCGTACGGGTGCCCGGTCACGTTTTCGATGATCTTCCCGAGGAGCAGATAGTTCGTGTTCGAGTAGTCGAACTTCGAACCGGGCTCCTCGAACACCGGTGGGAGCGTGGCCACCCGGCCGATCAGCTCGTCGGGAGTCCACGTCCGCCACCGGTTCGCGAAGAAGCCGGGCGACGGCGGCATCGGCAGCGTGGGCCGGTAGTCGGGCACGCCACTGGTGTGCCCGAGCAGGTGCCGCACGGTGACCGCGCGACCGGGAAAGACCGTGTCGTCGAGGCGAAGGCGTCCCTCGGCGACCAGTTGCAGCACGACCACCGCCACGAACGTCTTGGTGACGCTGCCGATGCGGAACCGGCTGTCGATCGGGACGGGTCTGGTCGTTCCGTATTCGGCCGCACCGCTTGCTCCCCGCCACAGATCGTGCTTACGCCGTACCTCCGCAATGGCACCCACCGCACCGGCCGCAACCACCCGGTCCAACCGATTCTGCAGGCCCGCGTGACCCATCGGCGGCCCGGCGGCGAACGCCGGAGCCGGCGCCGCGATCAGCGCCGAAACCGTCACCGCGGCCGCGAATGCTCGCGATCCTCGTCTCATCGCCACCTCCCGTTTCTGGCAGCCTGGCAAATCCGGAGCGCCGGGCCCATCCGGTAACGCCCCTAATCAGTGGCCGGAAATCGCGCCGATTACCCTGCGGGTGTCACGTTTCCTTCGACGGAGCAGCCGCACCCTCATGAGTTCCCGGCCCCGCCGCGTCATCGCCCTCCTCCTCGCCGCGTCGCTGTCGCTGGTGTCGGCCTGCAGTTCCGGCCCGGACGCCGTCGCACCCGCCGCCAGCAGTCCGGCGGCACGCACCGAATCGGTTTCCGCCCCGCCGATATTCGCTCCCACCATCCGGCCGAACATCGTGTTCGTACTGGTCGACGACCTGTCGATGAACCTGGTGAGATACATGCCGAACGTGCTGGCCCTGCAGCGCGCGGGCACGTCGTTCACCAATTACACGGTGACCGACTCGCTGTGCTGCCCGTCGCGGGCGTCGATGCTGACCGGGCGGTATCCGCACAACACCGGAATCATCAAGAACCACGGGTCGGACGGCGGTTTCCAGCTGTTCCACCGGCGCGGTGAGGAGCGGTCGACGTTCGCGACCGACCTGCAGAAGGCCGGCTACCGGACGGCGTTTCTCGGGAAATACCTCAACGAGTACGTGCCGCGGAAGACGATCGTCGCGGGCAAACCCTATGTGCCGCCGGGCTGGACCGAGTGGTACGCGGGTGGCAACGACTACACGAACTACAACTACACGCTGAACGAGAACGGTGTTCTGCGCTCGTACGGGTCGCGGCCGCAGGACTATCTGACCGACGTGCTCTCGGCCAAGGCGTCGCGGTTCATCACGACGTCGGCGGCGGCGCGCAAGCCGTTCTTCGTGGAGGTGTCGACGTATGCGCCGCATCATCCGTACACGCCTGCGCCGCGTGATGTGAATGCGTTCCCGGGCCTGAAAGCGCCGCGCACGCCGGCTTTCGGCAAGGTGCCGGTCAACGCGCCGCGGTGGCTGGCGAAGCACTCGCCGCTGACGGCGATCCAGATGGGGCGGTTCGACCGGGCGTTCCGGTTGCGGGTGCAGTCGATTCAGGCCGTGGACCGGATGATCGGTTCGCTGCGGGCGACGCTGACCCGGGCGGGGGTCGCGGAGGAGACGGTGGTCGTCTTCAGCTCGGACAACGGGTACCACCTGGGGGAGTACCGGCTGAACGCGGGCAAGCAGACGGCGTTCGACACCGATGTGAATGTGCCGCTGGTGGCCGCCGGTCACGGCGTTGCCGCCGGTCACGTGTCGGCTCTGCC
Organism: Actinoplanes sp. NPDC051861; assembly: GCF_040681145.1. Taxonomy (NCBI): domain Bacteria; kingdom Bacillati; phylum Actinomycetota; class Actinomycetes; order Micromonosporales; family Micromonosporaceae; genus Actinoplanes; species Actinoplanes sp. NPDC051861. Next base: position 63,018 of record NZ_JBFAYE010000024.1, on the reverse strand, counting down.
GGTGGAGAACATCGACCTGCGGCCGACGTTCGCGGAGCTGGCGGGTGCGGTGGTGCCGGCCGAGGTGGACGGGCGCAGCATCGTGCCGTTGCTGGCGGGGTCCTCGCCGGAGTCGTGGCGGGTGGCGGCGCTGATCGAGCACGGAGATCCGGCTACCGATCCGGCTGATCCGGACTATCAGAAGTATTCGGAGAACACGCCGCCTACGTATGATGCTCTTCGGACCGCTTCGTTCACGTATGTCGAGAATGTGGATGGGACGCGGGAGTACTACGACCGGCGGTCGGATCCCTACCAGATGCTGAACCTGGCGGGGAAGCTTGATCCGGAGCGGTTGACGGAGTTGAGTGCGGCGCTGCGACGGCTGGCTCGGTGTGAGGGTGCCGCTTCGTGCTGGGCTGCCAGCGTTTTTTGAAGGGGCTTTTCAACGGCCGCTAGGATTCGCCGATGGCCGCCACGACATCGTCTCGTCTCCGCCGCCCGTTGAGCGGAGGTTGGCTGCTGGCTGCTGCTCAGTGTGCGTTCGCGCTCTGGTTCGCCGCCTCGGTCTACCTGGCGCTGAAGCGGGCCTCTCAGTTCGCCGGATACTTCTACGTTCCCTCGGCGGGCGACGCGCTCACCGCGGAAATCGATGTGGCCGGTGGCTGGGGGTGGGCGCTGCCGGTGACGTGGACGCTGACGATGGGGCCGCTGCTGGCCGGGCTGTCGTTTGTCGCCTCGGTGGTGCTCCTGGTGACCCGGCACGCCCGTGGCAACCGAGGGCTGCTGATCGTGATGATCGGTGGGGCGGCGGCTGCGGCGCTGACCGTCGCCGTGGGTGTGACGCCGGATGTCCTGTCGATCGCCGGGTGGCTGAGCGACTGAGAATTCGTCCCGGCCTCCTGTCACAAACGGCGACGGTCCGAACAGGTACTCGTTGAAGGCGGCGAATGGCCGCCGACGACGGGAGGGACGGTTGCCGCTGTGGGGACCGATGAGGAGCTCGACCGGCTGCTGCGGGTGGCCGACCCCGTGCCGGGTGGGGTGCCGGGCACGTCCCGTCTGCTGGAGCGCCTCGCCGAGGAGGTGACGCGGGGACGGCGGAGACGGCACACCCGCCGGTTCCTGGTGGGGTCGGTGGCCGCTCTGCTCTCGCTCACGGCGGGCGGGGTGGCGTTCGGTGACTCGATCTCGGCGTACACGGGGTGGTTCGGGCCGCGCACCTCGGAGAGCGACGAGAGCGAGTGGCTGCGTACCGACGCCCCCGACTATCGCCAGGCCGTCGAGCGGCTGGTGCCCTCGGGCATTCCGCTTCCGGCCGACTACTCCTGGGCGCCACGCACCGACATGTTCGTCGAGCAGGGCAGGGAGCAGCCGAGCCTGAAACAGGCGACCGGGATCCGCGGGGAGTTCGCGCTCTACGCGCAGTGCACGTGGCGGCTCGAGTGGATGTCCGCGCACCGACTCGGCGACGCCGGGCGCGCCGATCACGCGGTGCGTGCATTGCGGGAGGCACCCGGCTGGGCCGAGCTGGCGGCGATCGACGGCGGCGGTGTCCGGGACGGTATCCGGCAGGTGGCCGAGGCCGCCGCGCGGGGCGACGCGGAGTTCGTGGGCGAGGCCGGCAAGCAGTGCGCCGACGCGTTCGGCGAGGGGCGGTGACGTCCGTGGAGGATCGGTTCACCCGTCTCGCCGGCGAGGCCGGGCCACGCCTGCTGGCATATCTGGTGCGCCGCGTCGAGGCGCCGGTCGACGCCGCCGATCTGGTCTCCGAGGTGTTCACGGTCGCCTGGCGCCGGGCCGGTGAGCTGCCCGCCGACGACAGCGACGCGACCGGTTGGCTGTTCGGTGTCGCGCGCGGGGTGCTCGCCAACCACCGCCGTGCCAGCGGCCGGCGGACCGCGCTGCTGGAGCGGCTCCGTGAGCAGGTCAGGGCCACCCAGGCGCACTCGACCGACACCGGGACGACCGTCCGCGCGGCGCTCGCTCGTCTCCGTCCGGCCGACCGGGAGCTGCTCACGCTCCAGGCGTGGGAGGAGTTGAGCACCGAGCAGATCGCGGTGGCGATGGCGATCAGTCCGGCGGCCGTCCGGCAGCGGCTTCACCGGGCCCGGGAGCGGCTGAGAGCCGAGCTGGACCGCACGGGCGGTAAAGGCGTCGCGGTCCCGTCCGGGCTGTGTGAGGGTGAGGGCCATGCCTCAGCCGATCCTGCGCAGTGACCGTCTGCTGCTTCTCCCGCTCGCCGACGAGCATCTCGATCTGGAGGTGGAGCTGGACTCCGATCCCGAGGTGCTGCGGTTCCTGTTCGGGCGGGCCCGGCCGAGGGACGAGGTGGTGGAGGCGCACGCTCAGCGGATGTCCGAGGGGCGGGCGGTGGACGGGCTGGGCTACTGGGTGGCGTTCCGCGGCGAGGACTTCGTGGGGCTGATGATGCTGCCGCCGTCGCACGGCGAGCACAAGCCGGAGGAGCCGGGCGTGGCCGAGCTGGGCTATCGGATGGTCCGCCGGTTCTGGCGGCAGGGGTTCGCCAGCGAGGCGTCCCGGGTGCTGCTGGGCCACGCGTTCGAGACGGCCGGCCAGAAGCGGGTGATCGCCCAGACGATGGCGGTCAACGCGGGCTCGCGCGGTGTGATGGCCGCGGTGGGGATGCGGCATGTGCGCACGTTCCACCCCGAGTGGACCGATCCGTTGCCGGGGGCGGAGGAGGGCGAGGTGGAGTACGAGATCACCCGCGACGAATGGCTGGCCGGTGCGCGACGAACTCCCACTGCCCGGCCCAGCTGATCGCCTCGATCGACGGCGCGGCGTTCACCGGTGGCCCCGACCTGAGCGGCGCGCTGTGGCACGCGTGGGGAGCCGAGCCGCCGACTCCTCATCTGAGCGGCGGGCCGGGGCGTGGTCAGGAGAGGGCTTGGGTGACCAGTAGGAGGTCGGATGGGGATAGGCCGCCCGGGCGGCGGACGGCGTATTCGGCGTCGCAGGTCACGGTGTTGTGGGTGGTGGTCCAGTGGGCGGTGTCCTCGAGGATCTGGCGGGCGGCTTCCTCGGCGAGTTTCGGGGGGCAGTCGGTGTTGCCCACGGTGAGGAGGGCGGCTGCCACCTGGTCGATGGCGGAGTCGGGGGTCTCCGCGTCGCCTAGGGCGGGTAGCAGCAGGAGGAGGCGTTGTTCTGGGGTGGCCACCGTTGCGTGGGTGACCAGGCGCTGCACCTCCGGCCAGGACAGGCCGGGGCCGTGGCCGTGGCCCTCGACGGCGGCGATGCTGACGCAGCGGTCGGTTCCGGGTGGGAGGACCACGAAGTCGTAACCGCCCTCGAACTCGTAGCCGTGCCACAGGACCACGGCGAGGGGGCCCAGGTTCACGACCGGCCAGCGGCCCGATGACCGGATCTGGTCATCGAAGGCTTCGAGGTCGTCGTCCTCGCCGTCGAAGAGGGCGCCTACCAGATCGGGTTCGGCGGAGCCGTCGACCAGGCTCAGCCAGAAGGCTCGGCGCGTGAGCATCCAGGTGCCGTCGGCCAGGATCTCGGGTGGCACGCCGTCGTATCGGCGGACGAAATCCACGGCCTGATCATGGGTCAGCATCCGGGGAGGGTATACGGTCCTACGCCGCATGCGCTCATCCCCTGATCGCGCATCACCTGGTGAGACTTCTCCACGGCGTCGCGGGCTCCGACGGCGATCGGGTAGCCGCCGACGCGTGCGGCATACATGGTCAGCGATACGGCGTCGGCGACCGGGATGCCGGGGAGCGCGCGCCAGACCGCGGTCACGGCCGAGTCGAGGGTGTGTGCGGGGTCCGGTCCGAGGTGGAGGGCGGCCTCGGGCGTGGACGAGTCCAGGCGGAACGGCGGCGGGGCGACCGGGAACGACAGCGGCCAGAGCGACTCCACGAGGGCCGGCACGTCCACGGTGGCGCGGAAGTCGAACCCGCTCGGCCGGCGCCGCGCGGGCTCGTGAGAAGGCGCGGGGTCGTGAGAACGCGCGGGGTCATGGGAGCGGGCGGTGTCATGAGAAAAGGTGCACGGGGCGAGGTGGGCGCCCTGGCGGGTTAGTTCCTCGGGCTGTTCGGCCGCGTGGACCACGTTGGCGAACGGGCCGTCGGCGTGGCGGGCGCGGACCGCTCGTTTCGCTCGGCGGGCGGCGGCGAAGGCGTCGCGGCCGTGCAGGACGAGCACCTCGGACGGGCCGGAGCACAGGTAGTGGTCGAGGAACGCACAGGTCAGCACGTTGCCGTCGGATGTGTACTCGGACCAGAGCCGGCGTACGTCCGCGGGGGTGAGCGAGACCGGGTGGCGGCATCCGATCCGCAGGCGTTCGCGGGCGACGGCACGCTCCACGTCGTGGGTCAGGCCGAGTCGCAGGCAGTCCGGTTTGAGCAGGAGAAACGCTTCCAAGGAACCGATGATAGTCAGGCCGCCGCGGGTTGCGGCTCCAGCGATTCCTGCCAGATCGCCCAGCGGGTGTCGGGGCCGAGCGACTTGGCGCGGTACATCGCCAGGTCGGCGCGGTGCACGAGTTCGTCGTGGGTGAGTTCGCCGGGTGCCGAGACGGCCACGCCGATGCTCGCCGCGAGGGTGATCAGGCGGCCGTCCACCGCCACCGGGCCGAGTGCCGCGGCGATGCGGCCGGCTACGTCGTACGCATGCTCGGCACGCCCCACCTCGGGGAGGACCACCGCGAACTCGTCGCCGCCGAGGCGGCACGGCACACCCGGGGACGGCACGGCGCGCCGCAGCACCTCCGCGAACTCCACGAGGACGAGGTCGCCCGACTTGTGGCCGAGGGTGTCGTTGACCTCCTTGAACCCGTTCATGTCGATGACCAGGATCGCCGTGTGCTGTCCGGTGCGGGCGTTGCGGGCCAGCGACCGGTACGACGTCGTCCGGAACACCGAGCGGTTCGCCAGCCCGGTCAGGCCGTCGGTGCGGGCCTGCTCGTCGCTCTCCCGCTGCACCAGGGTCTGGCGGTACAGCACGAGCGCGCTGAGGGCGGCGCCGCCGAGCGCGAGCCCGCCCCACGGCGAGAACTCGCCGTCCTGGACCGCCGCGACCAGCATCAGCACGTGCGCCACCGCGACGGCCACGTACGGCAGGAAGCGGCCGATCCGGAAGCCGTCGCCGAGGTCGCGGACGATGCCGGAGCGGCGGATCCGGGACTGCTCCACGGCGGCGGCCGCGAGCAGGGCGTCCGCGGTGATCCAGCAGACGAACTGCCACGAGCTCTGCGCCGCCATGTCGTGGCTGCTGAGGTAGCCGTGCACCGCGTCGCCGAGGAACAGCACCAGGGTGCCGGCGGTCAGCAGGCGCAGTGGGCGCTGGGCGGAGTCGTCGGCGCCGCGCAGCAGGGCCCGGGAGACCACGAAGAGCAGGGCCAGATCGGCGATCGGATAGACGGCGCCGCTGACGACGACGCTGGGGGACAGGCCGTGCCGGTCGACGTACGGGTCGAACGCGGTGTACCACAGCACCATCGAGCCGCCGACCAGCACCGTGAGCGCGTCGAGGGCGGTCTTCCAGGTGTCGCGGCGGTTCATCGGCGCGAGCGGGAACCGCTGCAGCGCGACGAGCAGGGCCACCACGAAGATGACGTGGGTGATGTCGGCCGCTGTCGAGGAGACCTTGCGCTCGTAGAGGAAGACCAGCAGCGGTGCGCTGGTGACCAGTACGGCGAAGCAGGCGGCGACCGCACCCCAGGCCTGCCGCAGCCGGTCGGGCAGGGCCGGCAGCCGGGCCGCGCGGACCGCCGCGACCAGTCCGAACACGCCGAACGCGAAGCGGGCGACCTCGGCGACCGTGTCGTACTCGGCCATGCCGGCGAGCAGGGCGGTCGCGGAGAACACCATCATCGTCACGTACAGGACAGCGAGCAGGAGATACGCCGAGCCCAGCGGTGGCGTTCTACGATGGCGTGGCGGCGGCACACGCCGAGTCCAGGTGCTCACGGTGCCTCCTTCGCCTTCGCCGACGCGGTGTTGATCGGTCCCCGCCGGGAGCACTTGAGAAAGCGCTGGTTGCAGGGTGGTTCAGCCTGCGGAAGTTAACCGATAGGATTTGTGGATGGCAGCTCCACAGACGCATGACGAGGCCGTCGCGGCCGCCCACCGGCTCGCCGCCCACCTCAAACCCGGCGCGATCCAGCGTGACCGGGACGGCGCCACCGTGATACCTCACGACGCGCTCGCCGCCCTCGACGAATCCGGCCTGCTGGCCGTCTCCATCCCGGCCGCCGACGGTGGGCCGGGGCTCGGCCCGCGCACCCTCGCCGAGGTCGTCCGCATCATCGCGTCCGCCGACCCGGCGATCGCCCAGGTTCCCCAGGGCCACTTCCTGTTGATCGACGTCCTCGCCGTGCACGGCGGGCCGGAGGCGCGCAAGCGGCTCTACGGCGACGTGTTCGCCGGCAAGCGGCTCGGCAACGGCCTCGCGGAGCGCGGCGGCAAGCACGCCCAGGACCTCCGGACCCGGATCACCGGTGGGCTGCTCGAAGGGGTCAAGTACTACACGACCGGCGCGCTGACCAGCGCGTGGATCGCCGTCAGCGCGCTCGACGAGGACGGCCGCCTGGTGCTGGCGTTCGTGGCCCGCGACGCCGCCGGGGTGCACGTCGACACCGACTGGGACATGCTCGGCCAGCGGGCGACGATCAGCGGCACGGCGACGTTCTCACAGGTGCCGGTGGAGCCGGAACTGCGTATCGCGTACGCCGACGCGTATGCCGTCCCGCAGCAGCTCGGTGCCCGCGCGCAGCTGGTGCACGCCGCGATCGAGGTGGGCATCGCGGGGGCGGCCCTGAGCGACGCGCGCGACTACCTGCGCGAGAAGGCGCGCCCGTCCAGCGAGGCAGTGCGCTCCGGTGCCACGTCAGCCGCCGGCGACCCGCACGTGCGGCACCGTTACGGCCGGCTGGCGAGCCGGGTGCGGGCTGCCGAAGCGCTGCTGGAGTCCGCCGCGCGTACCCTTGAAGAAGTTGGTCTTGTCCCGGCTGACGCCGACGCCGCCGCACGTGGCTCGCTCGCGGTGGCGGCCGCGAAAGCCTTCGGCAGCGAGATCGCGGTGGAGGCCGGCTCCGAACTCTTCACGCTCTGCGGGACCAGTTCGGCGGCCTCGAAATACGACCTCGACCGGCACTGGCGCAACGCTCGCACCCACAGCGTCCACGACCCGCTCGACTGGAAATATCACCACATCGCCGCTTACGAACTGGCCGACGTGCTGCCGCCGAACCACGGCCAGCTCTGAGGCTCAGCGCGGGCCGACCAGGTCACCCACCTCGGTGCGGGACGAGACGCCCAGCTTGCGCAGAATGTTCGAGACGTGCACGGCCGCGGTCTTCGGCGAGATGAACAGGCGCCGGGCCAGCTCGGTGTTGGTCAGACCGTCGCTGATCAGCACCGCGACCTCTCGCTCGCGTGGCGTCAGCGCCGCCGGGCCGGAGACCGCGGGCGGCGCGTCGGCCGGAGCCATGCCCAGCCGGGCGCGGACCTGGGCGAGCTGCGCCACCCGCCAGCCGCGCCATCCGTCCAGCAGGACCGTCGCCTCGTCCGCCTGCGCGGCCGCCTCGGCGCGCCGATCGGCCGCGAGCAGGCAGCGGGCCGCGCCGACGTGCACGGTGCCCCGGACCGCCGGGCCCAGCGCGTGCGGCTCGGTGAGCAAGAGGTAGCCGGCCAGCGCCTCGGCGTGCCGCCCGTGCGCCTCCGCGAGCTGCGCCTCGACCAGGGTCCGGTACGCGTCGCGCTCGTCGTGGTCGAGCAGCGTCGCGGCCATCAGGTCGATCCGGTCCGCCGGCAGGCCGAGCTCCAGCGCGGCGGAGATCAGGTCGTGGGCCTGCTCACTGTTGCGCCACGTCTGCAGGGCGATCTCGGCGATCAGGTCGTCCAACACCCGCTCTGCACGGGGCAGGTCGCCGAGGCGGCAGGCGAGATGGAACTCGAGCCCTGGGATGGTGGTCGGCGGGTTGTTGGGCACCGCCGTCAGATCGGTGATCACCTGTTCGACCCGGTCCAGGTCGCCGGCCTCCAGGTAGAGGCCGGCCAGGAAGACGCCGTGGTAGTCGGCCCAGCGGCCACGGCGGCGGTAGCTGCGGTCCTGCGTACGCCCCTCCTCGAGGGCCGTGATCGCGGCGCTCAGGTCGCCGTTGCGCATCGCCAGCCGGGCCCGCCCCTGGAAGTAGCTGGCCTCCGCGAGCGACTCGAACCCGGCCCGCTCGGCGTTGACCCGCATCCGTTCCAGGGCCTGGGCGTGCTCGGCCGGCGACGTCGGCGGGGCACCGAGGACCACGGTGTTCAGCGCGCGGGCGGCCAGCACCCACTCGCCGGCCTTCTCGGCCTCGTCGGCGAGCGCGGACAGGATCCGGCGGCCGTCGGCGTTGCTGTGCGGGCGTTCGACAAGCGCCGAGCCCTTCTCCAGCAGGGCGGCCCGGCGCAGGTCCGGCAGGCCGAACTCGTCGGCCAGCGCCATCGCGCGCCCGGACCAGTGCAGGGCGGCCTCGAGGTCGTCCCGCAGGTACGACGACTGGGCGATCGCGGTCATCGCCCGGCCCTGGGCGGCGCCCGGCGGCAGCTGCGCGATCAGCGTCTCGATCTCGTGCGTCAGGCCGCGCATCGCGCCGGTCTCGCGGGCCTCCCAGGCGATGCGGACCAGAAGGTACAGCGACTCGGCCCGGTCGGTCGCGGCGTCCGCGAGGTCACGCCAGCGCCGTGCGTGGCGCTGGGCGTCGTCCAGCAACCCGGCCAGCCACGACGCGCGGGCGGCCGCGGCCAGCAACTCGGTGTCGTCGGGCGCCTCGTCGAGGCCCATCTCGGCCAGCTGCAGCGCCTGGTAGGCGGAACCGATCGACAGATAGAGCGCACTGCCGCGGCGGGCGGCGGCGATCATGTCGTCGTAACGCCCGGCGCCGCGGGCGTGGTGCGCCACCATGGCCGGGTCGGAGGCGCCGCCGCTGAGCAGCACGTCCAGTGCCGCCTCGTGCAGCCGGCGCCGCTGCCGGCCAAGCATCTGCTCGGCGATCGCCTCGCGCACCAGGGCGTGCCGGAACGCGAACTCGTCGTCGCCGGTCTCCACCAGCACACCCCGCGTGACCAGGTCGCGCAGCACCGTGATCAGCTCGTCCTCGCTCGCACCGGTCACCGCGGCGAGCAGGTCGAACAGGATGCGGTGGCCGAGCACGGTGGCCGCCTCGGCGATCCGGTGGCTGACCGGGTCGAGGTCGTCGACGTGGCGGCGCAGCACGTCCGCAAGGCTCCACGGCAGCGGCTGGTCGACGAGCGCCTCCAGGTCGTGCCCGGGCATCGCGCGCAGCAGCTCCTCCAGGAAGAAGGGATTGCCGCCGGTGCGCTGATGCAGCGCGGACACGGCACGCGGCGGGGCGGGGGCACCGGTCACTGCCGCGAGCAGGGCCGCGGTCTGGGCCGCGGAAAAGCGCTCCAGGCGTACGTGAGTGACGGCGTGGCGGCGCTCCAGTTGGGCCAGCAACCCGGCGACCGGCTGACGGCGGGTGACCTCGTCCGGCCGGTAGGTCCCGATGAGCAGCCGCGGCCCGTGCTGGTCGGCGATCCGCTCGAACAGCGCCGCGCTCTCCGAGTCGGCCCAGTGCAGGTCGTCGAAGACGATCACCGCGGGGGAGTCGCCGATCAGGTCGTTGATGATCGCGAGACCGGTGTGCAGGCGCTCGACCGGGCTGCGCTCGGCGTCGGACAGGGCCGCCAGCAGCTCCTCGTCGACCTCGGGGCGGCCGTCGATGGCGTCGAGCAACACCTCGTACGGCCGGGAGAGGGAACCGGGCTCGGCCTGGCCGACCAGCACGACGGTCCCGCCCGGCACCCGGGCCAGCAGCTCGTGCACGAGGCGGGTCTTGCCGATGCCCGGCTCGCCCGCGATGACCGCGACGGCCGGCCGTCGCGCCGAAGCGAGCTGCGCCAACCGGCGCAGCTCGCTCTCCCGCCCGATCATCACCGGGCCGGCACCGCCGCGGATGGTTCGCACGACGCCAGGGTACCGGCGGGACGTCCGCGCGCCGTACGGGCTTTCCTCGCCCGCCGCGCGGCGCGGGCCATCGAGAGCAGGCGCTCCCGGTCGGACTCCGCGATCAGCTCGCGGCGGCGGTCGTTGGCCAGGTTCAGCAGCATGTCGGGGTGCATCATGATGGCGTGTCTCCTTCGATCGGTATGTATCAAGTCTCGATCGGAAAGGACGTCGCCACATCGGCACCCGTGACCTATCTTCGCTGGTCAGCGAGGTTTAGACGGGGTGTCTGGGCCGCATAGGTATACCTACTCGGCGCGGTAGCCCTCGAACAGCGGACCACCGGCGGAGGCCAGGACCTCCCCGGCGAGTTCCGCCGGCTCGTCCCGGGCGGCAAGCCAGCGGCCGGCGAACTCCGGGTCGTGTTCCCGCAGCTCACGGAGCAGCCACTTGCCAACGCTGACCCAGCGCCCGGCGACCGACAGCGCCGACTTCGCGGTCTCGGTCCAGAGCCCCGCGGCTATGACGGCCCGCTCACCCGGGTCGGTGGCGTGTGCGTAGTCGTCCAGCCCGTCGGTCAGGGAGTAGCGCAGCCAGTCACGCTCGGCGTCGCTCAGCGGCGGCGGGCCCTGCCTCAGCACCCGCGCACCCCGCTCGATCCAGGGTCCCGGCTCGCCCAGCAGCCGGACGCCGTGCGCGAGCATGCGGTGGGTGCTCGGCTTGCGCTGGGCCAGCTCGCTCGCCATGAAGCCGTCCAGGCGCTCAGGCGTGTGCACGAACAGCTCCACCGGCCAGCCGCGGAACCGGAGACTCTCGCGGTATCCGGGACCGTCCTCCCGCAGGATCACGATGTCCAGGTCGGAGCCGGCGGTCCGGTGCGGCCCGATGACGCTGCCGGTGAGGATGGCCCAGGTGGCGTCGGGAAAGCGCTCGGCGACGAGGTCGGCGGCATCGATCAGCGGATCCATGGCGCCATGATCCCGCAAGCCCCCGAACCTCGTCGCCGAGGCGTCCTCTCCGCGATCAGTACCTGTTCGTGCCGGCCCTGACGATCCGGTAAGGGGTGAGGCACGAGATGCCACTGACGCCGCCGTACGAGTTGGCAAACCCGACGGTTCTCAGCTGCCCGCTCAAATACTCGCCGTCCGTGCATTCGATCCAGGCGTTATACATTGCCGTCGGATCCCATGACTTGCATTTGGTCTCGTAGTAGATGGAGCTCTTGAACGAGACGCAGTTGATGTCCACGGCGGCCGCCGGACTGGCGGTGAACATGACGACTCCGCCTGCGGCAATGGTTGCGGCCGTTACATGCGCGATTAGCCGGCGCACAGGTCTCCCTCCGACAGTGGCTGATTTCTATCGGAGTTTATGAATGGCTCCTCTCGAACCACTATCGCCGTTCTCTCGCCCGTGAGAGTTGCCGGGATCAGGCTCCGGGACGATCGTGATCTCGGCCGGTTCGACCGGATCGCGCAGGTACGCGGCGGGGTCGGCGGCGACCACGAACAGCACGGTCCTGGCCAGTTCGTGGGCCGTCGGCGGCCGGTCGAAGGTGTTCCGGTAGTCGCCGGAAGCCTCGCGGAACGCGGTGGTCAAGGCCGTGACGAGATCGCCGGGAGCGGTGACGCCGGCCGCTGTCACCTCGGTGCCGTCGGCGAGCCGTGCGCGAGCCGGCGCCGGTGTGCCCAGCGCGCGCTCGACGGCGGCGGAGATCGCGGCCAGCAGCTCGGGGAGGGCGGGCCGGCCCGTGCCCAGGGCGCTCGCCACCTTGTCGGCGGGTGCGTCGCCCAGCCAGAGCCCGTTGACGGTTTCCCACCATGACATCTGCCGGTCCTCCCGGTCACTTGGGGCAGAAGGGTGCCAGCCTCGGGTCGGCGGCGATCTTGTCGAGCGTCTCCCGCATGTGGCTCGCGCTGGTGATCTTCCTGATCCGGTTGATCAGCCGCTTGGGGCCGTGGTGCTGCCGTTCCAGATCCATGTTGAATTGTTCCAGGTAATCGGCGAGCGCCGGGTTCGGGATGCCTTTCACGAGCGGCTTCAGCTCGACATCCCTCATGAAGTCGAAGAAGCGGTGCAGCTCGAGCTCGTCGGGTGTGAGCGGGCGGGTCTTCCTGATCTCCTCCAGGGCGGCCCATTCCTTCGCGGCGTCCTCCCGGTGTTCGCCCCCGCGTGCGGTGGTGCCCCGAGCCTTACCCTTCTTGGTGTGCTCGGTTGTCTGACCGATGTAGACGACGCCCGGGAAGCGCTCGTTGGTGCCCTGGTAAATGATCCACTCACCGCCGAAGCCCATGTCGTAGACATCCTGGTTGTGCACGAGCAGGCCCTCGCCGACGAAGAAGGTCGAGGCGCCGGCGACCGTGAGGTTGTGTGACGTCGCGTCGAGGTCGTCGTCGAGGTCGACGGTGAGCACCTCGGCGGGCGCACCGCGCAGGGTGTCCAGCTTCATGCCGGGGCGCAGGTCCCGGGCGGCGACCCAGCCGTCCTCGTCCACCACGCGGAACGGATGCCGGGCGGTGGCCCGGACCACGCCCGCCGGTGTGCTGATCCGGTAGAAGTGCCGGGTGCGGTTGCGGTGCACCGCGGTGACCCGGCAGGGGAGTACCTGTCCGGTGCCGTCCCGGGCCAGCACGAGGTCCCCGGCCCGGAGGGTGTCGATGCGGACGCGTCCGCCCGGCGTGTGCACCGGCGTGTCGCCCTCGAAGCACGGGATCGGGGCCCGAGTCTTCGGATCCAGCTGGGTCCTGATGACTTTCGCCCGCTTCTCGAGCTTCGCTGTGCGCTCGTTCAGAGTCGCCGCCGCGTCGCGCGTCGCGAGCTCGTCCCTGATCTCCTTGGCCCGTTCCCGCAGAGCCTTGATCCGCTTGTTGACCTCCGGGAGGTTCTCGCGCTCCTGAGCGAGACGGGCGCGTTCTTCGCTGATTCGGCGGCCTTCCCCTTCGAGCGCGCTGACGGCCGCCAGCTCCCGCCGCACCTCCGCGAGCTCGTCCTCGATCGCGCCGAGGCGCCGGCGCTGCTGCTCCTTCGCGGGATCCCCGCCCGCCGCCGGTTTCTCCTCGGCGGGCTGCGCCGGTTTGGCGGGCGTCGCCTCCTCGTCCGCGGGTGGCTTCGTGGTGGCGGCCGGGGTCTCGGTCCCGCCCGGCTTCTTCGCCGCCGTGTTCAGCTCGAAGATCGGGTCGGCCCACGCGCCCTTCTCGTCGACCCAGCCGCGATCGTGCATCGACCGGTACTCGTCGATGTCCTCCATGCCGAGCAGGCGGCTCTGCCTCATGAGGTCCGCGTTCTCCCCGGCCACGGCTCCGGCCCGGGACGCCGCCGACGAGCCCAGGATCATCAGCCCGGTCTGCAGCAGGCCCAGCTTGAGCTGGTCGATCATCACCGTCTTCTGGTCGTCGGTCAGCTCGGTGTCCGCCTTGATCCGCTGGACGTCCTGCGCGAACGCCACCGGCAGCAGCATCAGCGTCAGCCCGCCCTCGGCCCAGCCGTAGATCTCCAGATAGCGGGCGGTGACCACCACCCGCTCGAATCCCGCGGCGGTGCGTGCGGCGAGGGCGACCTTCGTGCCGGCGATCGCCGGCACGACGCCGATGATGCCGATCACGTCCAGCGCCAATTCGGCGTCCAGGGCCAGGGTGCGGCGCCGGGAGCGTTCGGCGATGTTGTGTACGGAGGTGACCGCACCGGCCACCCCCGCCACCGTGCCCAGGACAGCCGCCGCCACCGGTGCTCCGGCGCCGCTCGCGATGAGGGCGGCGGCCCCGGCGACCGCGGCCACGACGGCGAGTACCCGCAGGGCCTCCTGGACGACGCCCATCTCGCTGTCGTAGTAGTGCATCCCGGCGCCCGGGTGGTTCGGATCGCCGCCGCCGGCCGGGCCGGGTGGGATGCGTACGGCGAGCACGCCCTCGCCGTACACCGCCTCCGCCCCGAAGTCCTCGAAGGCCCGCCGGATCGCCTCCCGGTGCCCCGCCGGGCCGCCCTGATAGCTCTCACCGCGATACTCCCGCTTCGTCGCGGTCGCGGTGACGTCGACCAGGCGGTACGCGACCGCCGGACCGGGTGCCTCGAACGACGACCTGCCCTCGCGCTCGTTTCGCGGTGCCTCGCCGAGTGCGAGGGTCAGGGGATAGGTCTGGCCGGTGAGCCGCGAGACGAAGGCCGCCTCGAGGTTGTAGCGATACGGCGAGCCGGACTGGAACACGTCGTCGAACTGGGCGAGGCGGCCGGCGAGCTGCCTGAGGTTCTTGATCTCCGCGGTGAGCTGTTCCTGGTAACCGGTCGCGGCGCGCCCGTCGGCGGCCAGGTACCAGTAGAGGTCGAGCAGGTCGGGGCGGTCGATCAGCAGGTCGGAGGGGCGCACGCCGTGGTCGGCGGCCTCCCGCTCGATCGTCGGCAGCGCGGCCAGCAGCCGGGTCACGAGGGCGAGCTGCTGCTCGGCGTACCTGATCTCGCCGGCCGTGCTCTCGGCGAGGCTCTGGCGTTCCCGGCGGCCGAGCCGCTCGAGGTAGGCGATGCGGGCCCGCTGCTTGGCCAGCAGCATCTCCCTGCGGGCCGGGTCGAGGCCGGGGTCGGCCAGCATCTTGGGGATCGCCGCCAACTCGGTCTCGGCGAACCGGGTCGCGGCGGGCCGCCGGCCGGCCACGGCCGCGCCCGCCTCCCTGATCGGGATCACCTTGACCGGGTAGAACGCCTCGCTCGACCGGCGCCGCAGACGGTGCTCGCCGATCGGCGCGTGGCCGGTGACGCACCGCACCAGGTATTCGCCGGGAGCCGGGAAGGTGACTCGCGAGACCATGTCCGAGCCGTCGGCCCGGAAGACGGGCCGGCTCACGTCGGGCCGTTGTTTCGCCGCGCTGAGCCTGTTCCAGCGGCTTGCCCAGTCGGTGGGCTCGCCCGCCTTGGCGGCAGGTGCGGGATGGACCTCCCAGAAGTAGTGGATGTACTGCTGGTGGAGCTTCGACGCGACGAAGTAGTCCTTGGCGGGCCCGCTGCCGCTGTCGTAGCGGTAGTCGAGGTCGAGCACCATCCGGAACTCGTTGCGGGCGCCGGTCACGGTGATCTGGTCCGGCCGCAGGTCGATCTGCTCCAGCCGGGCGGGGAAGGCGAGGAGGTCCACCGGGCCGTCCAGCGTGACCTCGGCGTCGCTCGGTGGTTCGGCGCGCTCGAACTGGCGCAGGACCGCCGTGACGCGCCGGACGTACGGGATCAGCTCGTCGGCCGTGGTCGCCTCGGTCAGCGGTGCGGAGCCGTCGTTGCGGCTCTCGCCGCGTTCCACCCAGACGCGCAGGAACACCCGGTCGCCGCCGTCGAGGGCGACGCCGTCGGGTAGGTCGGTCGCCCCGGGCTCGGCGCGGCGGAGGGCGGCCAGGCGCCGCTTCAGCTCGGCCAGCAGCCTGTGGGCCCAGGCGGGCGCGGTGCTCTTCCTCTCGGCCGGTGCGGGCTTCCGGGGCCGGGCCGGCCGCGGCGGAGTGCCGAGGGCGCCGCCCGCGCCGCCCTCGCCGAAGGATCCCGCCGCGATCAGTGGCCCGGTGATCAGGCCGAACCCGAAATCCTCGTTCAGGCCGGCGAGGAACGCGTCGTACGCGGCCGGTGCGACCTGCTGCCGCATCGTGCTGCTGGCGACGGTGACCCGGAAGGCCCGGTGTTCGAGCAGCTCGTAGGACTCGACGGTCGTCGCCACCTCACGGGCCAGTCCGGCGCCGCCGTCGAGCAACGTCAGCCCGGTGCCCGCGGCGAACACGGCGGCCGCCGCCTCGCCCACCTGCTGCGCGGTCAGCCTGCCCCGCAGCCGGCCGGGCACCACGACGAGGAGGTCGAAATGGGAACCGAACAGTGTGCTGGCGTGCCACTGGATGGAGTGGCCGACCAGGTATCGCAGGTGATCCTCGGTCCAGACGCCGGCCGCGGTCTTCTCGGTGATCTGTTCCGGGCGGCCGGCCAGGGTCCGCAGCCGGGCCATCGGCTGCGACCGTTGCGCAATGTCGCCGCCCGCCACAGCCGGAGCGGCCGCCGTCCCCTGAGCGGGGGCGACGGCCGGTTCCGCGGCTGTGCCGGCGACCGCCTTCGCAGAGCCCACGGCTCAAGTCTCGTCACGCCGGAGGCGCTACGGACCGGGCCATCGGATCCGGAAAGGGTTCAGTACTTGAACTGACCGACCAGGCCGTGCAGCGTCGAGCTCATCCGGGCCAGTTCGCCGACCGCCTGCTCCGACGAGGCGATCGCCGTGGACGTCTCGGTCACCGCCGTGGAGACCGTGGAGATGCTGCTGGAGACCTCCTGGCTGCTCGACGAGGCCGCGGCCACGTTGCGCGACATCTCCGAGGTGGTGGCCGTCTGCTCCTCGACCGCGGAGGCGATCGTGGTCTGGTAGTCGTTGACGCGGGCGACGATCTCGCTCATCCGGCTGATCGCCTCGCTCGTGGCGGACGCGCTGAGCTGGATGTCCGCGACGCGCTGGCTGATGTCCTCGGTGGCCCGCGCGGTCTCCTGGGCCAGTTCCTTGACCTCGCTGGCGACCACGGCGAAGCCCTTGCCGGACTCACCGGCGCGGGCCGCCTCGATGGTGGCGTTCAGCGCGAGCAGGTTGGTCTGCTCCGCGATCGCGGTGATGAACTTGACGACGTTGGTGATCTCCGCGGAGGAGTTGCCGAGCGCCGTCACGGTGCGGCTGGCCTCCTCGGCGACCCGGACGGCCTCGGCGCCGGCCTGGCTCGCGTCCGAGGTGCTGGTGGCGATCTCCCGGATCGAGGCGCCCATCTCCTCGGCGCCCGCGGCGACGGTGGTCAGGGCGGTGCTCATCTCCTCGGTGGAGCCCGCGACACTGCCCACCTCACGGGAGGTCTGCTCGGCCGAGCCGGCGATCTGGCGGGTGCCCGTGGAGAGCTCCTCGCTGGCCGCGGCGAGCGAGGTCGCCTGGTCGCCGATCTGGGCGATGATGCCGGCCAGCTTGGCGACGAAGCGGTTGAACGCCTTGCCGAGGACCCCGAACTCGTCGTGGCGGGACTCGTCGACCCGGCTGGTCAGGTCGCCCTCGCCGTCGGCGATCTCGGCGAGCCGCTCGGTCAGCCCGTTGAGCGGGCGCAGGATGCTGCGGGCCAGCAGCCAGCCGATCCCGACGACCAGCAGGACGGCGAGCAGGACACCGAAGACGATGACGGTACGAGACGTGTCGGCGGTGTCGGTGGTCGACTGGGCGCGTACCGAGAGCAGGCTGGCCTCCTCGTCGGCCATCTCGGTCAGCACGGTGCGGATCTGGTCCATCACCGCCTTGCCCTTGTCGGTCAGCACGACGGCACGCGCCGCGGCGAACCCCTCGGTGCGGCGCAGCTCGATCGTCTCGGCGAGCTCGTCGAGCTTGGCCTGGACCAGCGGCCGCAGTTTGGCGATGCGCTCCTGCTGCACGGCGTTGTCGGCGGTCAGCTTCGCGACGTTGTCGATCAGCCCGGACAGGGACTCGGTCGCCGCGGTGTACGGCGCCAGGTACGTCTCGTGACCCGTGATCAGGAAGCCGCGCTGCCCGGTCTCCGCGTCCTTCAGCGCCCCGGTGATCTGCTCCAGCGCACCGAGCACCTGATAGGTGTGCGTCACCTGGTCACTGTTGGTCTCGAGGGTGTCCGTGTTGCGGTGCGCCAGAGCGCCGACGACACAGAGCACCACCAGTGGAGCGGCGAAGGCGGCGAACATCCGCGTCGTGACACGGTGCAACCACTTCATGATCAACACCCTTTCGCAGGCCAGGAGACTTTGTCGGCCTTTGAATCGGTTCAGGGTTGATCGACTGAAGGATTCAGCCCGGGAAGATCCTGAAGTAGGCGACGGCGAGGGCCATGAGGGCCAGGCCGGCGAGCCCGAAGCCGCCGGCCATGCGCCGGCCCATGCCCATGCTCTCTCTGCGGGAGGTCAGCACCTCAGCGCGGCTCAGCGTCGTGAAGACGGTGGCACCGGAGCGACGGGGAGCCAGACCTCGCCCGTTGACCCGGGCCAGGGCGAAGACCTTGGTGCCGCGCGGGATCCGTACCTCGGTGAGGCTCAGGCGCTCGCTCTTGCGAAGGTCGGCGACCACGTCGGGCGGGACGATCGAGGGGAGCGGGACGGGCGCGGCGAGACGGTGCTCCAGGCGGGTGGTCACCGGCACCGACGGCTCTTCGAGGATCGGGTCGGTCCAGGTCCGGGGGTCGACGGGCAGGCGGCCCCCGTGGTCCGCGAGGGTCGGCCAGGCCGGTGACGCGACGTCGAGCAGCACGTCGTGATCGGGGTCGTCGCCGCGGGAGAACCGGCGGCTCGGCTCGCGCAGCAGCACGACGTGGTACCACGCGCAGTCCTCGCCGCTGACCGGGGCGAACTGGCGGCCGGCGGGGCCGTACTCGGTGACGCCCTCGAGAGCGACCCGGCCCCGCGACCGGGCGCCGATCGGGGTGGGGGTGGTCCGGCGCAGCGTGCCGAGCGCGCGCAGGTCACTGAGGCTGAGAGCCAGGAAGATGAAGGCGCCTCCGAAGAGGAGGCCGCCCAAGCAGAACGCCACGGTGGCGACGACCATCACAGCGGTCACGATAGAACCGTGCCGCCACTACTCAGCCGAGGCGCCAGCGCAGTTCCGGGTCCCAGGGGCGGGTGAGGCAGACCAGCGGCCAGCCGGCGGAGGTCTGTGCCCGGGCGCCCTCGGTGGCGCAGTCCCCGAGCAGGGTCGCCACGGCCGGAGCGGCGCTGGTGGCGACCGGTGTGGTGGGCGCGGTGGCCGGCGCGGTGGTGGGCTTGGCGGGCTTGCGCGTCGTCGAGGTGACCGAGGGTTTCGCGGGAGCCTTCGTGCTCCGCCGGGAAGCGGAGGGCGACGGCGAACGCCGCGGAGACCGCGTCAGCGAGGGCTGCGGCGAAACGTCAGCTGACGGCGAAACCGACGGCAGCGGGGACGCGGGCCCGGCCAGCGGCGACCCGGTGGCCCACGACGGCTCGGCCGGCCGGTCCATCATCCCGATGACGATCATGCCGACGCTGCAGAGCGCCAGCACCACCACGGCGAACAGGACGAAAGGACGCTTGGGGGAGGAGGGGGCCGGCTTTCCCGTGTACGGCACGATGTCCCCGCTGATCATCCGTCCAGCCTCGCCCGGCGCGGATGATCTTGGCCATCCGCCGAACCGGCGGCCGCCATGACACTTTCCGGCACGGCGCGACCGGCTATTTGTCATGATATGGCGTGAGATTAGGCCATTTCGGCCATGCCCGGCTCTGGCGCTTCTTCGCGCTACCGACAGTGGTCTGGCTCGTGCTGGTCCTCGTCGGGACGGGCGGGCTGGTCTGGCTGGAACGCAGCAACCGGAAGAACCTCGCGGCGGAGATGCGACGGGTGGCGTCGTTCGCCACCAGTTACGTCACCGACCTGACGCAACGCGAACGGGCGCAGGCGGAGGCGTTCCTGGCCGAACCGGTCGTCGACGAGAAAGACTTCGACCGCGTGGTCGCCGCCTTCAACCATGACGCGGCGGTTCTACTCGACGAGAACGGCCGAGTGTTGCACATCGCGCCGCACCGGCCGGAGATCCTGGGCCAGGATCTCGCCGCGAGGTATCCACATCTGGAGACGGCGATCGGGGAGGGGCGGGTCGCGCTGTCGCCGGTTGTCGCCTCGGCCGGCACCGGCGTGCCGACGGTCAGCTTTGCCGTGCCGTTCGAGACGGAGCGCGGACGCCGGGTGTTCTCCGGCGCGGTGGAGATCCAGAACACTCCGCTCGGCGCCTACCTGTCCACCGTGGCGCCGGCCAGCGGTGCGAAGGTGTACCTGCTGGACACGACCGGTGCGATCGTCGCTTCGGACCACGAGCTGGATCAGGACCTGGCGCGGGCGGTGGCGGGCGCGGCCGAGGGCCGGTACGACCATGGCGGCCGGACCTGGCAGTTCGCGTCGCAGCCGGTGGCGAGGACCCCGTGGCGGGTGGTCACCACCGCACCGATGGAGCTCAGCCAGGCGCAGCTCGGCGGTCGCCGGGCGGCGCTCGTGGCAGCGGCGGTGGTGGGCCTGTTCGTGGTGCTGGCCGCGGGCCGCTCCCGCCGGGACCGCCGCGAGCTGGCGGCCAGCGAGGAACGGTTCCGGAAGATGTTCGACGGCGCACGTGTCGCCATGACGCTCAGCGACACGACCGGCCGCCTGATTCTCGTCAACGGGGCGATGCGGCAGATGCTGGGCCGCACCGATGACGAGCTGGAGGGGTTCGGCTACGGCAACTTCGTCCACCCCGACGACCGGGACATCGGGGCCGGCAAGCTGCGGGACTGCCTGGCGGGTGTAATCGACGGCTTCGACATCGACAAGCGATTCGTCCACGCCGAGGGCGACGAGGTGGAAACCGAGATCACCATCGCGCTCCTGCGTGACGATCAGCGGCGCCCGCAGTATCTCGTCAGCCAGATCCTCGACGTCACCGTGCGGCGCGCCCTGGAGCGTGCGCGCCGCAAGCACGAGGACGAGCTCTCCGAACGTGCCGAGCAGCTGCAGCAGGCCACCGACTTCATCGCGATGCTCACCCACGACGTCCGGCAGCCGCTGAGCGGCGTGGTCAGCCGCGGTGAGGTGCTTCTGGACGACTGGGCGGGGATCGAGGAGGAGACCAAGCAACGGTACGTGCGCCAGATGACCGCCGCCGGGCATCGGGCGGACCACATCCTCACCGAGATCCTGACGCTGGCCCAGCTCGACGCCGGCGCGATCAAGGCCCGCCCGGCACACCTCGATGTGCGCGACGTCGTCCGCGAGGCGGTGAACGCCTCCGAGGTCGCGTTCCAGGTGACCGTCCCGGAGGAGGCGCCCGGATTCGCCGACCCGGTCCACCTGCAACTGATTCTCGGCAACCTGATGAGCAACGCGGTCAAGTACGGTGAGCCGCCGTTCGAGATCGCCGTGGAGTCCCTTCCCGGCGCCGTGGAGGTCCACGTGTGTGACCACGGCGAGGGCGTGCCGGAGGGGTTCGTGCCGCACCTGTTCGACCGGTTCGCGCGCGCGGACAGCGGTGTGGCGACGGCGAAACCCGGCACCGGCCTGGGGCTGCACTTCGTCCGGCAGCTGGCCGAGGCCGGCGGCGTCACCGTCGGCTATCGCCCACGGGAGCCGCACGGCGCCGTGTTCGTGATGAAAGTGCCCGTCGCGGGCGGGGAAGCGGGTTAGGGCTTGCGTCCCATCGCCGCGTAACCGTCGACGTCGGGGCGGTCGTCGGAGTCCGGGCGCCACAGCGGCGTCGGGACCACGCCCGGCTCGACCAGGTCGAGGCCGTCGAAGAACGAGGTGAAGTCGGCGACCTCGCGCAGGTGGTACGGCACCGCGCCGCTCTCGTTGTACTGCCGGTGGGACTCGATCACCCGCTCGCTGGTGGCGGTGCCGTCGGACATCGTCAGGTAGCTGCCCGCCGGCAGGCCGGCGACCAGCTCCTGGACGATCCGCCGCGCCTCGGCCGGATCCTCGACGTGGCCCATGACGCCGAGCATCATCAGCCCGATCGGCTGCGAGAAGTCGAGGATCTTGGCAGCCTCGGCGAGGATCGAGCCGGTGTCGCGCAGGTCGCGGTCGATGTACTGGGTGAGCCCCTCGGGCGTGCTGGTGAGCAGCGCCCGCGCGTGGGTGAGCACCAGCGGGTCGTTGTCGACGTAGACGATGCGCGCCTCCGGCGCGACCCGCTGGGCGACCTCGTGCGTGTTGTCCGCGGTCGGCAGTCCCGTGCCGACGTCGAGGAACTGGCGTATGCCGACGTCGCCGGCCAGGTACGTGACGGCGCGCCCGAGGAACGCACGGGTGTGCCGGGCCGCGTCGACGATCTCCGGGAAGACCGCCTTGACCTGGTCGCCGACGGCCCGGTCGGCCGCGAAGTTGTCCTTGCCGCCGAGCCAGTAGTTCCAGACCCGGGCCGAGTGTGGGATCTCGACGTTCAGTTTGTCCGCGATAGCGTCCGTCACGGCAGCAGTGTCCCGTTCGGCAAGGTCGTCGCGCAACCCGGCCGATCAGCCGACCCCGCGGAACCGGTACGACGCGAAGATGACGTCGCCGCTGTGCTCGAAGCCGAGCCGCTCGTAGAGCCGGATGGCGTTGTCGTTGTCGTGCACCGCGTGCAGGAACGGCAGCTCGCCACGGGCCAGGATCCCGGCGGCGACGGCCATGGTGAGCCGGGCGCCGAGGCCCTTCCCCCGATATTCCGGGTCGGTGCAGACGGCGCTCACCTCGGTCCAGCCGGGCATCCGGAACCGCTCGCCGGCCATCGCGATCAGCCGGCCGCCGGAGTCGCGGATGCCGAGGTAGCGGCCCATGTCGACGGTGCGCTTGCGGAACGGGCCGGGCTGCGCGCGGGCGACCAGCTCGAGCACCTCGGGCACGTCGTGCTCGGTGAGGCGGACCGCCTCCGGGTCCTCCACGCCGGTCATGCTCTGGCCGATCATCTGCACGCCCTGCATCACCTCCTCGGTCTCCCAGCCGGCGAGCGGCGTGATCGACGGGCCGGTGAGCAGCGCGTGGTCGGTCAGCGTCGCCAGGTCGCGCCAGCCCGACGGGTCGGCCGGGTCGCGCAACGCGCAGAACGGTGAGATCTCGGGCACGTATCGGGCGGCGTCGCCCGCGGCCTCGGCGAAACACGCCTGCGGCCCGGCGAGGCTGGCCCACACGGGGTTGTTCAGCACACCTGCGACCCTGCCCCGTCGCGCCGTCTCGCGCCAGTAGATAACCGTCTAACCACCCAGGGGTCGTAGTCGTAAATCCGTCACACGGTCACGGCTGCCGGCGGCGTCACCGCGAGCGCCGGGATGTCGGCCGGCCACATCGGCTTGGCGAACAGGTAGCCCTGCCCGTACTGGCAGCCCATCGTGTCGAGCGCGGTGTGCTGGCCGCTCTCCTCGATGCCCTCGGCGACGACGGCGAGATCGAGGTTGTGCGCGAGCGTGACGATCGCGTCGACCAGCGCGTGCTGCTGACGGCTGTGCAGGATGTCGTCGATGAACGATTTGTCCAGCTTCAGCACATCAACCGGCATCTGCCGCAAGTAGCTCAGTGACGAGTAGCCCGTACCGAAGTCGTCGATCGCGATCCGCACGCCGAGGGCGCGCAGCGCCTTGAGATCGGCCAGGACCTTGTCCGCGTCGCGCAGGACCAGGCTCTCGGTGATCTCCAGCAGCAGCCACTCCGGCCGGGCGCCGGTGTCGGCGAGGGCCTGCCGGACCACGTCGGCGAAGTCGGACCCGCGGAACTGCCGGGCCGAGACGTTGACGCTGACGTAACGCAGTGTGGTGTCCTCACCGGAAGCGCGCCACTCGGCGAACTGCCGCAGCGCCTCGCGCAGCACCCAGGTGCCGATGCCGACGATCGCGCCGCTCTCCTCGGCCGCCTCCACGAAGTGGTACGGCCCGAGCAGCCCCCGGGTCGGGTGCTGCCAGCGGACCAGCGCCTCCACCCCGGTGATCTTCTTGTCCGCCAGCTCGGTGATCGGCTGGTACTGGACCACGAACTGCTCGTCGTCGATCGCCTCGTGCAGCGCCGTGCGCATCTCCAGGCGCTGCACCATCGCGTTGTGCAGGTCGGTCTGGTACCGCTGCCAGGCGCCCTTGCCGAGCCCCTTGGCCAGGTAGAGGGCCAGGTCCGCGTGGCGCAGCAGCTCGGTGGCGTTCTCCGCGTCCCGGCTGGTCGCGACGCCCACGCTGGAGGCGCCGCTGACCTGGTGCACGGTTCCGTCGGCGCCGGTCACCTCGATCGGCTCGGCCAGCGCGGCCACCAGCACCGCCGCCAGGTCCTCGGCCGCGTCGGCGCTGTCGCTCTGCTCGACCAGCACGGCGAACTCGTCGCCGCCCATCCGGGCCGCGGTGCTGCCGGCCCCGATCACCGCGGAGATCCGCTGCGCCACGGCGAGCAGCAGCTGGTCGCCGACGGCGTGCCCGAGCGTGTCGTTGACCTCCTTGAAGTCGTCCAGGTCGACGAAGAGCACACCGAGGGTGGCACCGTCGCGGACGGCCACGCTGAACGCCTGCTCCAGCCGGTTCTTGAACAGCACGCGGTTGGCCAGGCCGGTCAGGGAGTCGTGGAACGCCTGGTGGGTCAGGTCGTCCTCGAGGCGCCGCCGCTCGGTCACGTCGCGGAGGGTGATCACGAGTCCGCGTACCGTTGGATCTTCTCGAAGATCGCGCAGATCCGCCTCGATCTCCACCCGCCGGCCGCCGCGATCCGCGGCGAGATCGATGCCGTCCAGATCGCCGGCGCACCGCTCGATCCGCGTCCACACCTCCCGCAGCGCCTCCTGCGAGTCGGCGGCGATCAGGTCGGCGAACGGGGAGCCGGCCAGGTCGCCTCGGCCGAACAGCGCGTCGGCGGAGGGGCTGGCGTAGCGGACGACACCGTCGTTCTCCAGGATCAGGATGACGTCGGCGGCGCTCTGGATCAGCGTACGGAAGTAGCCCTCGGCATCCCGGCGGCTCACCTCCGCGGTCAGCGCGATCCGCTCCAGGACCGACGCCACCTGCGTGCCCAGCGCCTCGAACGACGGGCGTACCGCCTGCAACACTGCTTCCGAGGCGCCGACGACCATGACTCCGTACCCACCGTCGGGCAGCGGCTGGGTGCCGTAGAGCGCGTACGCGAAACCACCCGCCGAGCCGTGCGGGACCTCAGCGGCCGGCATCAGCCGCATCTCGTTCGCCGCCTCACCGCGGATCACCTCGGGCACCAGGTCCAGGTGGTAGGCCTCGCCGTCCGGCATGATCCGGGCGGTCGCGTGCCGGACCGCGTCGGCCACGTCCACGTCGGTGGCGGCGGCGAACAACCGCGCGCTCGCCTCCCGCAGCGCCCGCTCCCGGCTGCCGGCCTGCCGCTGGGCGAGAGCCAGGTCGGCGACCCGTCCCAGCACCAGCAGGAACATGACGGCGGCGGCCGCGGCGATGACCGGCGCGTCGATGACGCCGCCCCGCTCGATCTCCACCTGGTGGCCGCCGAGGTACTCCAGGACCAGCACGGCCGGTGCGATCAGCGCCGCCGTGGCCATCCAGAAGATCCGGTGCCGGCCCATGTCGGTCCGGGCCGGGCCCGCGGGCCGGGTCAGCGAGCGCATCGACGGCTGCAGCGCGACGTAGCCCATCAGGCTGTAGAAGACGATCCAGCCCAGGTCGACCGGCCCGCCCAGTGCCCAGGCGCTGTTGAGCTGCGACTGGCCGTAGAAGACGTCCGAGACCAGCAGGCCGACCATGGCGACACCCAGGGTCGTGACGGCACCGCCGCGCTTGCCGGCGCCGGTCAGCATCCGCAGGATCATCGCCAGCACGAGCACGTCGCCGAGCGGGTAGCCGATCGAGACCAGCTTCTCCAGTACCGACAGGTGCTCGGAGCGGGTGAACGGCGCGATCCAGTACACCCAGGCCAGCAGGCCCAGGCCGACCGTGGGCACCAGCGCGTCGAGAAGCGCGCCGCGGTTCGTGCCGCCGCCGGCCCGGATCCGGACGAACATCAGCAGCGCCGCCGTGAGCAGCGGGTACACCAGCAGGTAGAACAGGTCGGCGAAGCCCGGGAAGCCCGGCTCGCGCCCGAGCGCCAGCACCAGGTTGTACCAGCTGTCGCCGGTCGTGAAGCACGCGATCGCGGCGCTGATCAGGTACCACGGCGCCCGGTTCTCCGGCTTGTTCAGCCGGACACCGACCAGCACCATGGCGGCGCACGAATATCCCAGCGCGGCCCACGTGTACAGGTGAGCGTCCGGGAGCGCGTAGTAGACGCCGGTTATCGCCAGGATCCAGGCGCCGAAGCCCGCGCGAACCGCTCGCGTCGACATCGCGGACTCCGATCGTCAGGTGGCGGGGTTGCCGACCCGCCGTATCGGAGTCCCCGCCGCCGACTTGAGCCCGGTCCGCGGGCCGCACCCGTTCCGCAACCGAGTCAGGCGGAGATCGCGTCCACCAGCCGGCGCGCGGACCCGGCGAGGTTCCAGCGTTCGGCGAGGGCGAGCAGGGCGTCCGGGTCGCGCGGCGCCTTCGGCAGCGCCGGGTCGAAGTCCGGCAGCGGCACGTCGTGGGCGACCTTGCAGACGGGCAGGGCCTTGGCGAGATACTCCCGGGCGGCGTCGAGCTTGGTGCGCACGCCCGGTGCGAACCCGGCGTCGGCGTCGTCGAGGGCCGCGAGGATCTGCTCGACCCCGCCGTACCGCTCGATTAGGCGGGCGGCCGTCTTCTCACCAACGCCGGCCACACCGGGCAGGCCGTCGCTGGGGTCGCCCCGCATCGCGGCGAAGTCCGCGTACCACCGGGCGGGCACGCCGTACTTCGCCTGCACGAGAGCCTCGTCGGCGTCCTCCAGCTTGGCCACGCCGCGCCCGCAGTAGAGCAGCCGGGTCCCGCGCGCGTCGTCGACCAACTGGAACAGGTCCCGGTCGCCGGAGACCACCTCGACCGGCGACGGCTGCCCGGTCGCGAGCGTGCCGAGCACGTCGTCCGCCTCGTAACCGCCGACGCCGAACGCCGGGATCCCGATCGCCGCCAGCACCTCCAGCAGCACCGGCACCTGCCGCTCGAGCGAGGCCGGCACCTCCTCGACGTCACCGTGCGCGACGCGGTGCTTCTTGTAGGACGGGACCAGCTCGACGCGCCAGGCCGGCCGCCAGCTCGCGTCCAGCGCGCACACCACCCGGTCCGGCTGCCGGGTGCGGATCAGCTGCGCGAGCATGTCCATGAAGCCGCGGATCGCGTTGACCGGCTCACCGGCTTCGGTCTGGGCTGCCTTCTCCGGGATGCCGTGGAAGGCACGGAAGTACAGACTGGGGGCGTCGACTGCCAGCAGTGGTCGCGTCACCCGCAACACCCTAACGCCCCCGGCCCTGTCACTCGTTGTGCAGCACGCTGGCGATGGTCAGCCGCGCGGCCCGGCGGGCGGGCAGCCACGCTCCGAGGACCGCGATCAGCACCCCGCTGAGGACCATCAGGAGGATGGTTCCCGGGCTCCAGACCTGCAGCACGTAGTCCGGCAGCCGCAGTTTCGCCGCCTCCGCGGCCAGCGGGACCACGAACCGGTGGGCGAGCACGCCGAGCGGCAGCCCGATCAGCCCGGCCACCACACCCAGCGCCGCCATCGAGGTCACGGTCATCGTCACGACCTGTCGCGGTGTCATCCCGATCGACTTGAGCATGCCGAGGTCACGGCGGCGATCCTGGACGTTGAGGGCGACCGTGTTGAGGACGCCGAGCGCCGCCACCGTCGCCAGCAGCAGGCCAAGGACCGTGGAGAAGCCGGTCACGACGAGGGTGAACTCGTTGTCCCCGGTGTTGTTCCAGGCATACAGACCGGGGTCGGCGGCCTGGGTGGCGGCGACGTACGCGTCGATGCTGGTCCCGTCGGTCACCTGCACCTGGTAGAAGAAGTCGCCCGGTTCGGCGTCCGGGAACGTGCGCCACTGGGCGAACAGCCCCTCCGGCCCGGGGAGGCCGCGGACGGTCTCGCCGACCACGGTGACCTCGCTGCGTACCCCGTCCAGCTCCAGGGTCAGCCGGTCGCCGAGGTGCAGGCCGCGCTCGTTGAGCAGCTGGCTGGGCGCGACCACCTCGCCCGGCCCGGTCAGCCAGCGGCCCTCCAGGAGCTGCGCCTCGTACCCCATCGCCGCCGTGTCGCCGCGGGAGAAGTTGACCAGGATCGGCTCGTTGTCGCCGAGCACCGTGACCTCGCGGCCGACGGCGACAGCGACGCGTTCGGCGCCGGGCACGCCGCGCAGCAACCGTTCCACCTCGGTGTCGGTGCGGGTGCTGGGTGCCCTGCCGAAGGGTTCGGCGCGTACCCCGATGTCGCCGCCGGAGAGGTCGTCGACCTCCGCGACCCGGATGAGCGAGCCGGACAGACCGGTCGCGAACGTCACGGTGACGACGCCGAGCAGCAGCGAGGCCATCGTGAGCGCGGTGCGGCCGGGCCGGGCGAAGGGCATGCCGAGTCCCAGGCTGATCGAGCGCGGCAGGCGCGTACCGGTGAGGTTGCGCTGGACGCGCAGAGCGCGACCGCGCCGGGGAGCGCTTCCGGCGCTGATCGCCTCGGCGGCGGAGAGGCGGTGGGCACGCTGGGCGGGCAGCATCGCGGCCAGAAGAACCAGGAGGGGTACGCCCGAAAGCGCGACGATCCAGATCCACAGCCGTACGCCCACGTCGCCGAAGCCGAGTCCCTGGAACGTGCTCGCCAGCAGCGGGCGGGCCGCCGCCGCGCCGAGCATCGTGCCGAGCGCCGCCGCCACCAGGGCCGGAACCGTGACCATGGTCAGATAGACCGCGACCACCTGCCGTGGCGTGAACCCGATCGCCTTGAGCACGCCGATGTGCCGGAACCCGGACACCACCGCACCGCTCACCACGTTCCCCACGATGATCACCGCGACGAGCAGCCCGAGCAGGCCGAATGTGGCCAGGAACGGCAGATAGGTCGCCGGCTCGGCGGCCGCCCGCTCCTTGATCACCAGGTAGGGCTGAGCCGCGATCAGCGCGCCGCCGGGGAGCCCCGTGGTCACCCCGGCCACGCGCTGGTCGACGGCGGCCCGGGTGGTGACGTCGCCGGTGAAGCGGTAGAGCATCTGCGTGCCGGTCGGTTTCAGCTCGGCCATCTGCGCCGGCGTCACCCAGGCGTCCGCCGAGCCGCTCATGCTGTACGCCCAGCCGACCACGGTGAACGTCCGGCCGCCGGCGGTCACCGTCATCCGCTCGTCGATGATCCCGAGGTCGAACGCCTCGGTCTGCGGCACGTCGTTGAGCACGATCTCGCCGGGCGCGGACGGCCAGCGCCCCCGCCACAGGTCCAGCCGGTCCACCTCGCCGCCCGGGTCGGCGCGCCCGACCACGGTCATCGGCCCGTCCGCCCACGGGCCCGGTCCGCTGCTCTTCGACTCGAGGACCACCTGCCCGAACGGCCCGGTCGACGCCGATACACCGTTCCGCGCCGCGGCGAGCTGCGCGTCCGTCACCCTCGCCGGATCGAAGGCGGCGACCGCGTGCGCACCTCGCTGCTGCGCGAACGCCCTGTCGAACGGCGCCGAGACCGCGTCCAGCAGCGCGAGCGACACCACGACCGTGGTGGTCGACAGCAGTACCACCAGGAAGATCACGAACGTCTGCAGCTTCCGCCGCCGGATGGCCGCCCGGGCAGCGGTCCACACGGCGTTCACACCCGGTCCAGGGCGGACTCGCGGGCGATCCGGCCGTCGGCCAGCTCGATCAGCCGGCTGGCGCACCGGTGGGCGAGCCGCTCGTCGTGCGTGACGATCAGCAGCGTCTGCCCGATCTGGTTGAGGTCCAGCAGCAGGTCCATCACCTGCTCACCGGCCTTGCTGTCGAGCGCGCCGGTCGGCTCGTCGGCCAGCAGCAGCGCCGGCCGGTTCATCAGTGCCCGCGCCACCGCGACGCGCTGCCGCTCGCCGCCGCTGAGCGTCGCCGGGTAGACGTTGCGCCGGTCGGCGATGCCCAGCTCGTCGAGCAGCTCCAGGGCGCGCTTACGAGCCGCGCCGGCCGGCGTGCCGGTGAGCTGGGCGGCCAGGGCCACGTTGTCCAGCGCGGGCAGGTCGTCGAGCAGGTTGAAGAACTGGAAGATCATGCCGAGGTGGTGGCGCCGGAACAGTGCCAGCCTCGTCTCGTTCATCTCGTCGAGCCGCTCGCCGTGCACGGTGACCTGCCCGGCGCTCGGCCGGTCGAGTCCGGCGATCATGTTGAGCAGCGTGGACTTGCCGCAGCCGGAGGGGCCCATCACGGCCACCGCCTCGCCCGCACGGATGTCCAGCGTGACGCCGTCCAGCGCGACCGTCTCCCCGTATTCCTTGCGCACGCCGTCGAGTCGGACGACCGGGTTGTCTGTCATGCCGAGGACGGTAGTTACTCCGTACCCTCGAATCGTCGGCCTGGAGATGCAACCAGCCGGCGGCCTCATCCCGCAGATGTAGGAGCACGGGATGATGTGCCGCGGGCGCCGGTCTGCGAAGGTTCTCGGCGTGGTGCTGTTCCTCTCGATCCTGCTCGCGGTGGCGTTCTGCGCCGCCGCGGCCCTGGGCGTCGCGCTGTCCCGCGCCCGCCGCAGGCACGTGCGCGCGATGGGGGAGCGCGGCTGGCTGCTGGAGCGGGAGCGGGAGAGCGCGGCCAGGGCGGCGGTCGACGAGGAGCGCGCCCGGATCGCCCGCGAGCTGCACGACATCGTCAGCCACAACGTCAGCGTCATGATCGTGCAGGCGGGCGCGGCACGCGAGGTGATCGACACGCTGCCGGGTGAGGCGACGAGCGCACTCGCCGAGGTCGAGCGGGCCGGGCGGACCACCATGACCGAGCTTCGCCACCTGCTGGGACTTCTGGCACCCGATCAAGGGGGTACGGATCTCGCGCCCCAGCCCACGCTGAGCCGGCTCACCCCGCTCGTGGACCGCATCGCGTTCGCCGGTCTCCCGGTCGAGGTCCGCGTCTCGGGTGAGCCTCGTCCGCTGCCGTCCGGGATCGACGTGACCGCCTACCGGATCGTGCAGGAGGCGCTGACGAACGCGCTCAAGCACGGCAGCGGCGGCAAGGCCGAGGTGACCATCCGCTATGCCGAGCGCGCCCTGCGGGTGGAGGTGCTGACCACCGGCCCCAGCGCGCTGAACGGTTCGCCGATGCCCTCGGGCTCGGGTGCCGGCCGCGGGCTGCTGGGCCTCGGCCAGCGCGTCGCTGTCTACGGCGGTGACCTGGACGCCCGGCGGCGCCTCGGCGGGGGTTACCGGGTGCGTGCCCGCATCCCGCTGGAGGAGCCGTCGTGAGCCCGCGTGTGCTGATCGTCGACGACCAGGAGCTGATCCGCACGGGGTTCCGGCTCATCCTCACGGCCCGTGGCATCGAGGTGGCCGGCGAGGCGGCGGACGGTGCCGCGGCGGTGGACGCCGAGCGGCGCCTGCAGCCCGACGTCGTGCTCATGGACATCCGCATGCCCGGGATGGACGGCCTGGAGGCGACCCGGCAGATCCTCGCCCGCAATCCGCGGTGCCGGGTCCTGATGCTGACCACCTTCGACCTGGATCGGTATGTGTATTCGGCGCTCGCCATCGGTGCCAGCGGGTTCCTCCTCAAGGACGTCACCGCTGATCACCTGGCGGCCGCCGTGCGCCTGGTCGGCACCGGCGACGCTCTCCTCGCGCCGTCGATCACCCGCCGTCTGGTGCAGCGCTTCGCGGTCGCGCCCGACGAGCCGCCGGCCGTGCACCGCGACCTGACCGCGCTCACCCCGCGCGAGCTGGAGGTCCTGGCGCTGCTGGGCCGCGGCCTGTCGAACACCGAGCTCGCCGAGACCCTCACCCTCAGCGAGGCCACGGTGAAGACACACGTCGCCCGCATCTTCGCCAAACTCGACCTGCGCGACCGCGCCCAGGCGGTCGTCCTGGCGTATGAAACAGGTCTGGTCACCCCGGGAACCGTCGACGGCGATCGATAGCCTGGTTCGGTATGGAGCCGTTTTCCGCGGGGGTCCTCGGCGCGGTCGCCAGGGCGATCGCTGGCGAGGCCGGGAAAGCGCTGGCCAGGGGCCTCAAAACGCGCGTCCTCGACGAGCGGGCGATCGGGCAGGCGCTGACACGCGCCTTCGCGGAGGTCTCGTCCTCCCACGGTGACGCCTTCGGGCGTTACGACCTGAACGCCGGCTTCCTGGAGCACGAGGGCGCGTCCGAACTCGCCAAGGTCCTGATCCCGGGCTCCCGACCGTCGGCCGACACGCTCGCGCGCCGGTGCATCGACTCGCTGGGCGGAACCCTGGACGAGGACGAGCGGTGGGAGCACATGGCCCGGTTGCGGCCGGCGTGCAAGGCCCTGATCGACGCGTTCGACGCCTCGATCCGGGTGGAGGAGAGCTTGGCGGCGCGTGTGGCGCGGGTGGATTCGGCGTCCATC
The DNA here is from genome assembly GCF_040681145.1 of Actinoplanes sp. NPDC051861. Lineage (NCBI taxonomy): Bacteria > Bacillati > Actinomycetota > Actinomycetes > Micromonosporales > Micromonosporaceae > Actinoplanes > Actinoplanes sp. NPDC051861. The sequence goes on along the minus strand of NZ_JBFAYE010000024.1, from coordinate 31,221 downwards.
GCGTCGGATTTACGTCGGCAAACCGGATATATGGGTGCGGCTCAGGCGACGGCGGACGACGAGCGGCACTATCTGCACTGGGTGGTTCAGCAGCACCGTCATCTGCGCACGGTCGGCATGGTTCGCAACCACGTCGTCCAACTCCCGCTGGACGAGGTCTACACGGGCCTCCGCGTCCGCCGCGAGACCCATCCGGGTGACCGAGCACGCGCTTGGTTCGACCAGGAGCACCAGCGCCTCCGCGAGGCCCTCGACGCCGGGGATCTGGACGCGGCGGCGTTCGAGGCGGAGATCGATCGGCTGCAGGCGCGTGCCCGCGTGCGATCCGACCTGCCGGGCCCCGAGGCACCGGCGGTCCCGGTCATGGAGGCGGCGAACGCGGCCCGGCATCTGCTGGTGCTCGGCGATCCCGGCGGCGGCAAGACCACGCTGCTGCGGCACCTCGCCCTCACCGGCGCCCGCCGCCGCCTCGACGACCCGGCCGCGCTCTTTCCTGTCTACGTGCGCATCGGCGACTTCGCCCGGTCCCCGCGCCGCGCGGACGGCCTCCGGGCGTTCCTGGCCGGGCACCTGCGCAGCCAGGAGTGCCACACACCGGGACTGGACGATCTCCTCGCGCGGCGGCTCGTCGAGGGCCGCTGCCTGATCCTGCTGGACGGCCTCGACGAGGTCGCGTCGGCGGCTGACCGCCGCTCGGTCGTCACCGCGGTCGTCAATTTCGTGAACGCCCACGACAGCACCGGCAACCGCTACGTGGTGACGAGCCGGATCTCCGGTTATCCGGCGGCGCCGCTTCCCGAGCTGTTCCAGGCTCATCGCCTGCAGGACATGGACGACGAGACCATCGAGGTATTCCTCCGCCGGTACTGCGCCGCCGCCGGCTTCGTCTCAGCCTTCGACACCGCGGCGGAGGCTGAGGCGATCGCCGAGGCGCTGCGGAGCAACCCGGGCATCCGGCGGCTGGCGGCGAACCCGCTGCTGCTCACCACCCTCGTCCTGGTCCACCGCGCCCGCGGCCGGCTCCCGCATCGGCGCGTCGAGGCATACGCGGAGGTCTGTGACGCGCTGGGGCGGACCTGGCGCAGCGTCCAGGGTGTGCCCGAGGCCGAGTTGCCCGACGAGCGGATCCTCACGCGCTGGCTGACCCGCCTCGGTGCCTGGATCCATCGCAACCGCCCGGAAGGTTCCGCCACCCGCGCCGACCTGCTCGCGGTGCTGGGTCCGTTGTGGGCACGCCAGCGAGCCGAGCCGTGGGACCCGGCGGTCCTGGGCCGGCCGGAGCCGCTGGAGACCGACGCCGGCGCCGGTGTCCTGGAGTTCGTCGAGAAGGTCGAGCGCCACACCGGCCTGCTGGTCGAGCGTGCCCCCGGCCGGTACGGGTTCGCCCACCTGACCTTCCAGGAGTACTACGCCGGCCGCGACCTGGCCTTCGGCGCGGCCACCACCGCGGAGCGGGTCGACCGCATCCGCGAGCACCTCCACGACCCGCGCTGGCAGGAGCCGATCCTGCTCTGCCTGGGCCTGATCGCCCGCGACCAGCCCGAGCAACTGGACTGGCTGGTCGCCGAGGCGATCTGGCCGGCCGAGTCCCGCCCGTCGCCCCACGAGGACCTGCTGGGCCGCGACTTCCTGTTCGTGCTGCTGGCTCTCGGCGACGACATCCCACTCGACCCCACCGTCGTCAACCGGGTCGTCGACGGCGCGGCCGACGAATATCTGTTTCGAAACCGGCAGCGGGTCGACCACTTCTATCGGGCTCTTGCCGATCGGATTCGCGGGCTTCCCGGCACTGCTGCCGGCCGTCGTGCCATTCGGTCCGTCGCGGATCGGGCGGCCTGGGCGGCCCGGACCGCTCCGGAGCAACTCTGTGCCCTGGTGTCGCCTGTCGCCGCGCTCGGCCCGTTGCCCGACGAGGTCGTGGAAGCTCTGCGCGACGGCGTCGCCAACCGTCACCTCGCCGTGCGATCAGCGCTGTACGCCGATATCCGGGACGGGTGGCTGATCGACGCGGCACTCGATCTGCTGCGACCCCGCAGTGACCGGCAGGCCGAGCAACTGTGGCTCCTCGGGCCGCTGCTCGACACCGGCTGCCGCTTGAACGACGTGACGGATGCCGCGTTCGCGCTGCTGCCCGGGCTCACCACGTCGAATCAGCTCGACATGATCGACCTGCTGGTCCGGCGCGGTGTCCGGGACAGCCGCGTGGTGCCCCTGCTGGAGAGGATCGCGCTGCATCCCCGGCACGAGCTCCAGCCGATCGACAACGACCGGGCGCAGGCGGTGGTCCTGCTGCACAGGCTCGACGCCCTCACCGATCGAACTCTGGCCGCCGCGCTCGCCATCGAGGCTCCCCGGGAGCAGGGCGGTTACTTCGACGACGCGTCGCGCTTCCTCGCGGCGCTCCACCGGGGAGGAATCCGGAGTGACCTGCTGCGGACGGCGACGATCACGGTCGCGATCTCCACGGAGCGGTGGGGTTCGCCCGAAGCGATCAAACTGCTCGGTGAGATGGGCGGGCTGACGGAGGCGGTGGTGTCGCGGATACTCGCCTCCGGTGGCGTTCCGGGCCGGGACGGGATGCGGCTCGGCAAGGCGCGGACGCTGATCGAGGCCGGCGCGATCACCGAGCCCGTCCTCGCCACCCTTCTCGACCTCGCGCGCGGCGCGGCCGACGACGAGATCCGGGTCGAGGCGCTCGCCGTTCTCGGGAGCGCCCGCCTGATGAACGCCGAGTCCTACGAGATCGCGACGGCACTGCTGACCGATGCCGACCGGACGGCGCTCATTCGTGCCCGCACGGCCCGGGTGCTGCTGGACGTCGGCGTCCGAACGCCGCAGGTCCTCGCTGTGGCCCGGACACTCGCCGGTCCCGCGATGAAGGGCGCGGCTCGTGCGGAGGCGATGGCGGGTCTGCTGAAAGCGGGACTCGGCGACGCCGCGCTCGCCGGGGCAGCCGCCGAGGTCCTGCGGCGTGCCGGGCACACCAACACCAGGATCGATTTGATCCACGCGGTGGCGCCGGCGGCCGGTTCGTCGCCCACGATCGCCGAATCGCTGCTCGGCTTCGTCGCGGACCGGACGGAGACGACCGCGTCCTCCTACGTGCTGACCGCGATCCTGGAGGCCGAGCCGTCGCCGATGCTGATCGAGGCGCTGTGGGCGATGTTCGAGCGCGCCGAGGACGGATACACCGAGCTGAAAGCCGTGGACGCGCTCACGGGACTGGCTGTGCGCAATCCGTCGGCGTCCCGGGTCGTCGCCGACCGGATGGCTGATCTTCTCCGGAGCGGCTCCCTGCGGGACAGCTCGCGGAGCCGCGTGGCCAGGGCGCTCTGGGACATCGGCACGCGCTGACTTGAGACCGGGATCACCGATCGTGCTGAACGACCGTTAAGCTTGCCGCATGACCGTGGATCGACTGCTTCCCACCCCTGAAGCGCATGACCTGCTCGACCTGACCCGGGAGATCGCCACCCGCGAGCTCGCTCCCAAGGTCGACGACTTCGAGGCGCGCGGTGAGTTCCCTCGGGACATTCTGCGCACTCTAGGCCGTTCCGGGCTGCTCGGCCTGCCCTACCCCGAGGCTGACGGTGGTGCGAATCAGCCCTACGAGGTCTACCTGCAGGTCCTCGAGACCCTCGCCGGGACCTGGCTGGGCATCGCCGAGGCGGTCAGTGTGCACACGCTCTCCTGCTTCCCGGTGGCGTTCTTCGGGAGTGAGCGGCAGCGCAAGATGCTGCCGGACATGCTCGGTGGTGAGCAGCTGGGTGCGTACTGTCTGTCCGAACCGCAGGGTGGCTCGGACGCCGCCGCCCTGACCACCAAGGCTGTCGCCGACGGCGACGACTTCGTCGTGAGCGGCACGAAGGCCTGGATCACCCACGGCGGCCGCGCCGACTTCTACAACATCTTCTGCCGCACCGGCGGACCCGGCCCGCGCGGCATCTCCTGTCTGCTGGCCGACGCCGACACGCCCGGCCTGCTGCCGCAGCAGCCGGAGCGGCTGATGGGCCTGCGGTCGTCGGCGCCGGCGCAGATCGTGCTGGACCAGGCCCGGGTGCCGCGTGACCGGCTGGTCGGCGCGGATGGCGAGGGATTCGCCATCGCCATGCAGGCTCTCGACGCGGGACGCCTGGGAATCGCGGCCTGCGCGGTCGGGCTCGCGCAGGCGGCGGTGGACTACGCGACGGCGTACGCCAAGGAGCGCGAGCAGTTCGGCAGGCCCATCGGGCGTTTCCAGGGCATCGGCTTCATGCTCGCCGACATGGCCACGCACGTCTCCGCCGCCCGCGCGCTGCTGCTCGCCGCCGCGCGGCTCAAGGACGCCGGCCGGCCCTTCTCGATCGAGGCCGCCAAGGCGAAGCTGTTCGCCACCGACGTCGCCATGCGCGTCACCACCGACGCCGTCCAGGTCCTCGGCGGCTACGGCTACGTGAGCGACCACCCGGTCGAGCGCTGGTTCCGCGAGGCCAAGGTGCTGCAGATCGTCGAGGGCACCAACCAGATCCAGCGCCTGGTGATCGCCCGCTCCCTGACCGGCTGACGTATTGATGTCGTATTCTGGCCGACTTTGCTTCTCCCGGAGGTTGAGTTGACCGAGTACCCGCAGGACGTCATGCAGCGCTTCCACGGCACCCCGGCTCAGATGGCCGGCGCCCTGGTGCGTGAACCGCCGAACGGGTGGCGAACGCTCGCCATCGAGGACTACGACCCGGCGTGGGCCGACCGGTACGCCACGGTCGCCGCATCGCTGCGCGAGGTGCTGGGTGGCCTGGTGATCGAGGTCGACCATGTCGGGTCGACCGCGGTGCCGGGCCTGCCGGCGAAACCGATCATCGACATCGACCTGAGCGTCGCCGACGCTGACGACGAGGCGAGTTACCTGCCGCGGCTGGAGGGCGCCGGCTACTGGCTCGTGCTCCGCGAACCCTGGTGGCACGGTCATCGGATGCTCGTCGACGCGGCCGAGGACGTCCACCTGCACATCTGGCCCCACGGCGCGCCCGAGACCGTACGCCACCGGCTCTTCCGCGACTGGCTGCGGACCCACCCCGAGGACCGGGACCTGTACGGGTCGACCAAACGCCGCCTGGCCGGGGAGGTCTCGCGGGCCGATTACACCCTGGCGAAGAGCGATGTCATCGACGACATATTTTCGCGTGTCTTCGCCGGGGGCAGGCGCTAGGGTTCCAGGCATGCCCGGTCGTTTCCGCACGCTCTGAGCGTGCTGCCCTGAATTTGCGCGGCACATGAGTCCTTGCTGCCGCAAATCAAGGGGTTCCCGGTGCCTGTCCTCCGGCGTGATGCCGACTTCCGCGCGCTCTGGGTCGGCCAGACCGCCTCCCAGCTCGGCGAGCACACCAGTCTCGTGATCCTCCCGCTGGTCGCCGTCCTCACGCTCGGTGTGGGCGCCGACCAGCTGGGGGCGCTGCGAGCCGTGGGGCAGGCGCCGTTGTTGCTGCTCACGCTGTTCGCGGGCGTGTGGGTGGACCGGTGGCTCACCCGTACCATCATGATGTTGGCCGACCTCGGCCGTGCCTTGACGCTTTGCGGGATCACCGCGGTGGCCCTTCTCGGTGGCCTCACCCTGCCGGTGCTGCTGGCCGCCGCCTTCGCCGTCGGCGCGATGTCGGTGCTGTTCGACGTCGCCTACCAGGCGTCGCTCGCCCGCCTGATCGCGCGTGACCAGCTGTTGCGGGGAAACAGCGCGATCGAGGGCAGCCGGTCCGCTGCCCAGATCGGCGGACCGGCACTCGGCGGCACGCTGACCTCGCTGCTGTCGGCCCCGTTCGCCGCAGCGTGCAGCGCGCTGTTCTTCGTCGTGTCGTTCGTTGCGGCCGCCCGGATCCGCCGCCGGGAGGTGGTCGCGTCGCGGCCGGGGAGCATCCGTGACGGCGTCCGGTTCGTCGCCCGGAACCCGCTGCTGCGGGCGGTGTGCATGGCGTCGGCCGCCTATCAGTTCTCGTTCGCCGCCGTGATGACCGCCTGTCTCGTGTTCCTGCCCCGCGAGCTGCACCTGTCCGGCGCCGAGGTCGGGCTGGTGCTCGCCGCGACCGGGCCGGGTGCGCTGACCGGGTCCCTGCTCGCGGCCCGGTTGCCGGGCCGTCTGGGGTACGGGCCGGTGGTCGTGGGCGCGGCCGTGATCGGGAACGGCGTGATGCTGGCCGTCCCCGCTCTGCACGGCGGCTCTGTTCCGGTCCTCATCCTGATCAACGTGGTGTTCGGGGCCTTCGGTCAGCTGGTCAATGTGACGATCATGGCCATCCGGCAGTCGGTCACCCCGCCGGCGATGCAGGGTCGCGTCGCGGCGACGGTCACGTTCGCGGGGATGGGCGTGACACCGCTGGGGTCACTGCTCGGCGGCCTGCTCGCCGCGGAGTGGGGACTGCGCACGGCGCTGCTGGTCGCGGCCGCCGGGATGATGCTGTCGCCGCTGGTGATGGTGCTGTCCCCGCTCGCGCGGCTGGGCCGGGTGCTGAATGATGATCTGCCGTGATCGTCGTGGCGACGGGGCCCAGCGCGTCCGGCAAGACCACCTGGTGCCGGCGGCGCTTCCCGGCGAACACGGTCCCCGAGGGAGCCGCCGAACTGGGGGAGTCCTGGCCCGAGTTCGCCTCCCGTCGCTGGGCACAGGCGGTGCGCATGGAGGAGGAACGCGGCCTGGCGGTCTGCGACGACGACCCGTTGAAGCTGCACTACGGCTGGTCCCTCACCCGGGTCGGGGAGATGACGCGGCGGGAGTGGCGTGACGAGGTGGAGTCCCATCGCGCCGAGGTGGTGGCGGGACGGCTCGGGTTCGCGGACGTGGTCCTGGTCTCCGCGGTCGTGGGGGAGGAGCTGCGCCGCCGTCGCAACTTCGAGCTGCACGTCCGTCTGGTCGAGCCGTTGCGGGAGTGGTACCGGGCGGTCGAACAGGCGGGCGCGTCCCGCGTCGTCTGGGAACTGCCGGACGGTGACGTGCCGATTTCACGTGGCGGCCGGAGCAGCGCGGCTCTCTTCGACGCGGTGATCAGGGAGCTGCCGTCGTGACGTTCACCCCTCGATCCCGCTGGGCCGACGCGCCGGAGTCCGTGCGTGCCGCGGTCGCGGAGGCGCTCGGCACCACGATCGCCGGCCACACGGATCTGCACGGCGGCATGTCACCCGGACCGGCCGTGAATCTGCGGCTGGCCGACGGGCGGCAGGTGTTCGTCAAGGCCGTGTCCGCCGAGGTACGCGCGCACAACCACCGGATGATCCGCCAGGAGTCCGACATCCTGGACGTCCTGCCGGAGACGGTGCCGGCACCCCGGCGCCTCGCCACTGTGGAGTCCGGTCCGTGGATCGCCCTGGCCACCACCTGGGCTCCCGGCGTGACCGAGGCGACGTGGAGCGACACGTCGATCAGCGCTGTGGTGAACGCGTGCCGGGCGGCCAGCAGGCACCGGCCGGCCGGCACTCTGCCACCGGTGGTTCAGCGCGTTTTCGACTTCGACGGGTGGGCGCGCCTGCCGGCGATCGGCCCGGCCGACGACTGGGAGGCGGCCCACGCGGAACCGGCCGCCGCCGTGGTCGCCGGCTGGGAACACTGGACGTCGGGCGGCGCACTGGTCCACCGTGACGTCCGCCTCGACAACACGACAGTCGACGCGCTGAGTGGGCGAGCGGTGCTGCTCGACTGGGCGTACGCCGCCGCCGGCGCCCCCTGGATCGACCTCGCCCAGATGGCCGCGGACGTGGTCGCCACCGGGCACGTCCTCGGGCCGCGGATCGCAACGGACCGTGCCCACCGGCTGTTGCGCGCGCTGCCGCCCGAGGCGTCGCGTTTCGTCATCGGGCTGGCCGGCATGTGGACCATCCGCGCCGCAACCATCCCGGACACGGTGATGCCGGGCATCTCCCGATGGCGCCGCGCGCGGGCGGCAGCCCTGCGCCCCCTGGTGACCCGCCTGCTCAGCGAGCTCCCGAGCGATCCGCGGCGAGACGGCCCCGGCCAAATCCTCATGTGACAAATGGTGCCTCCGATACGGCGTAGACGCACACGTGTACGACCGACCGTGAGGAGTTCGCGCGTTGAAACGGGTAGCCACCCCCGCTCTGGCCCTGTTGCTGACCGTCGCAGCCACCGGCAGCCCGGCCGAGGCCGCCACCGCCCAGGCGTCCGCCGGCGTGACGTGGTCGAAGCTGATGCAGCGCAAGCTGAACACCGAGACCGAGGCCCGCCGTCTCGTCACCGTGCTGCCCAGCCTTCGCACCGCCGTCGCCGCCCGCAACCGGGACGTAGTCACCGCGCAGAACGTCCAGGTCGCCGCGACCACAACGGTGACCACGGCCGCGACCGCCGACCAGCGGGCACGCACCGCGCACACGAACGCCAAGACCGCCGCCACCACCGCGAAGAGGGCGCTCACCACCGCGAAGAAGCAGCGCCCCCGCAGCGCCAAGCGGATCGCGAAAGCACAGCGGACCCTCGACGCCGCCAACACCACAGTCCGGACCCGGGCTGACAAACTCACCCGGACGGCCGCGGCGCTGCGGACGGCGCGTACCTCCCTCGCCGCCGCGAACAGGCAGCTCACGACCGCGACGACCGCACACCAGGCCGCCGTCTCCGCTGTCACCCGAGCCGAGTTGAAGATCAAGTCACAACCACAGCTCACCGCGGCACTGGCGGCTCAGGCCACCGCCATCAGCGCCGAGGTCGTCACCCAGACAAGGGCGAACTTCACAATCACGAACACCACAAAGGTGTACGGGATAACCGTCAACAAAATCGTCGCGTACCCGTTCCAGCGCATGATCGACGACGCCGCGAAGGCGGGCGTACCACTCTCCGGCGGCGGCTTCCGCACCAAGCAGCGCCAGATCGAGCTCCGTAAACTCAACGGCTGCCCCGACATCTGGACCGCACCGGCCTCGTCCTGCCGCGTACCGACCGCGATCCCCGGCCGCTCGCTGCACGAGATCGGCCTGGCGATCGACATGACCTCCGGCGGCAAGTCCATCACCAACCGCAAGAGCAAAGCCTTCAAGTGGCTGTCCGCGAACGCCGGCCGATACGGCCTGGTCAACCTCCCGTCCGAACCCTGGCACTGGTCGATCACGGGAAACTAGACAACGGGGCGGTGCCGTTCGTGCCCGCTCAGCCGAGCTCGTGGGCGGCCCAGCCCGGCGCGTCCAGGTCGATCGGGGACTCGCCGACGAACTGAGCGAGTTGGTTCTCCAGTGTGGCGAGCTCCGCCGGGCCGAGCCGCTTCGCCCAGCGGGCGCGCACCTCGTCGAAGATGGCCGCGCCCTCGCGCATCAGCGCCAGCCCGTGCTCGGTGAGCCGGATGTGCTTGCGGCGCGCGTCACTGGGATGGGGCTCGGTGGTGACGTATCCCCGGTCGGCGAGCGCGGCGATCGTCTTGGCGGCGGCCTGCTTGCTGACGGCGAGCCGGCGGCCCAGCTCCGAGGCGTTGTCGGCGCCCGCCTGGATGGCGCGCATCGCGTACTCGTGCGACGGGCGGGCGTCGGGGAATCCGCGTGCGGCCAGCTCCGTGACCACCTCGTCGACCAGGTTGCGGTAGCTGCCCAGGAGAAACGCCGCCACGATGGCCGAGGATCTGCATCTGCTGGTCGGGCAGCTCGGCGCAGGGCCGGTGCATGTGACCTGCCAGGACATCAGCGGCGGGCCGGTTTTCGAGTTCGCGGCCTCGCACCCCGGCGACGTCCTCAGCTTCACGGGCGTCGAGACCACCCTTCCCGGGTACGGCATGGAGATGCTCGCCGACGTGTCCAACGGCGGATCGTGGCACGTGGGCTTCCTCGCCGCCCCTGGCGTGGCGGAGTTGTTCCTGGCGGGCCGTGAGCGCGTGATGCTGGACTGGGCCGTCTCGGCGATGACCGTGGTGCCAGGCGCCGTCACCTCCGCTGATATCGACGAGTTCACCCGCACCTACGCGCGTCCCGGCGGCTGGCGGGGCCCCGAAGGGCTCTACCGTTCCGCGCTGACCGGCGGCGGCCGCATCCGGGCCCTGGCCGAGGCGCAGCCGCTCACCGTCCCCGTCCTCGCCGTCGACGGCGTCAACGCACCCTTCACCGAGCAGACGCTGCGCCAGGTCGCCCGCGACGTCACCGCGGTCCGTATTCCGGACGCCGGGCACCTCGTCGCGCAGGAGGCGCCGGCCGCCTTCGCCGCCGCGGTAGGCGATTTCATCGACCGGGTCGACCGGGACCGCTGAGGCCGGCCGCAACCGGAAGCGGGGTCACTCCTTGACGCCGAGGTGTTCCAACGGTGGCACTCGCAGCAAGCGGCTGATCGGGAGGATGGTCGTGGTCAGGGCCAGCAGGGCCGTCCCGCCCAGGACCACGGCCCAGCCCAGCGGCGGCACGTAGGGCACAAGGCTTCCGGTCAGCGCCCGCACGACCGCGACCAGCGTCAACGCCGCGATCGTTCCGCCGATCGCGACGGACACACCCAGGAGGGCGGTCTGCTCGGCGTGGATCATGCGGTGGGCCTGGTGGTGGGTGGCGCCGACGATGCGGAGCAGGGCCAGCTCGCGGCGGCGGGACAAGGCTGCCATCACCATGGTGTTCGCCGCTGCCAGGGCGGCGTAGCCGACCATGACCCCGACCAGGAGTTTGTTCAGCCAGGCGCTGAGGGCCAGGTCCTCGGCCAGGGCGCCGGTGCGCTGCCCGGCCGGAGTCAGTGTGGCGGCGGGGAACATCGAGGTGATCTCAGGCGAGTCGCCCCTGATCAGGACCTCGTCGTCGGTGGTGCGGGCGGTGTGGCCGGTCACCAGGTCGCGGGGCAGCACGATGTCGCCGAAGCCGAGTCCACGGTGGTAGAGCGCCACGACCCGCAACGTCACCGGTGTGCCGTCGCCGAGCCACAGGGGCACCTGCTCACCGAGCTTCCAGCCCTGGGCGCCGGCGCGGATCTCCGACACCGCCATGGCGTATCCGTGCAGGTCCGCCACCTGGCCGTCGCTCACGTCCAGATCGATGGTGTCCAGGTCGGAGACCGCCTGCACCGGGACGGCCTCGGCGTCGCCGCCGAAGATCTTCACGACCACAGAGGTACGGCGGACCGCCGTCGCCGCCTCGACGCCCGGCAGCGCGCGGATCCGGTCCGCGGTGTCGGGTGCCGGCCCGGCCGGTGAGGTCAGTGCGGACGAAGCGAGCATTCCGGACCGGACCTGGCTGACCGTGCTGCGCGAGAGGTTGTCCTGGAGGAACCACACCGAGCCGCCGAAGCCGACCGACAGCACGAGCGCGGTCAGCACCGTGGCGGTGCCGCGTGCGTTCGCTCGCAGGTTCGCGGCGGCGAGATGGCCGCTCGCGCCCCACACCCGGACCAGCAGTGGTGACAGGATCCGGGCGGCGGCCCGATTGATCCAGGGTGCCAGCAGCGCGACTGTCGTCACGTACAGATAAAGCATGCCTATCGCCCCGGCCAGGGCGACCTGACCGCCCGCGCCGGCCGTCACCGCGCTGGATCCTGTCGCGCCGGCCAGGGTGAGCAGGCCGAATACCAGGCGCACGACGCTGCTGCGGCCGGGTTCGACGGCGATCTCACCGAGGGCCTCGACCGGGCGGATGGCGGTGACGCGGCGGGTCGCGAGCAGGGCGGCGAGCGTGGCGGTCAGCACGGTGAGCAGCGCGACGGCGGCCGCCGACACCACGCCCGGGACCTGCGGGAAGCCCTCCGGGAGGAAGCCGCGGGTGATCAGCTCGTGGTGCACCCGGCGGGCGCCGAGCAGGCCCGCCGGCACTCCGATGACGACGGCGGCGACGCTGATCAGGCCGGCCTCGGCGGTCACCATGCGGCGCACCTGGCCGGGCGTCGCGGCGACGGCGCGGAGCAGGGCGAAGTCGCGGCGGCGGTGCCGGACGGAGAGGCCTACGGTGCCGGCGACCACGAACACCACTAGCAGCACGACGTAGCCGCCGAACGCGCTGCCGAGCTGGACGAGCAGGTTCGCGGCCGGATCGGGCGCGACGTAGGGCGAGGCCAGCCGGAGCACCCCGGCACGGTCGGCGCCCGGCGCCAGCCTGACCACGACGGCGTCGACGCGACCGGGACGCGGGGCGAGGGCGGCGGCGCGGCGTTCGGTGAACCAGACGGTGCCCGCGCCCGCCTCGGCCACGCCGCTGACCCGGTAGCGGGCCGGGACTCCGCCGATCACCAGTTGCGTGGTGTCGCCCGGCCGCAGCCCGGAGGCCAGGGACGTGTCGAGCACGACCTCGTCGTCCCGCCGGGGCGCGCCGCCGGCCACCATCCGGTGCGGAGCCCAGGAGTGGCTGTCCCAGCCGTGCCCGGTTCCCCCGAGCAGCGGGATGTTCCGTACGGCGACCGCCGCGGTCACGCCCGGCACCTCGCGTACCCGGTCCACCAGGTCGAGTGGCAGCGTGCCGCCCTCGGGCAGCGCGATCCGGCTGGTCACGGTGCTGCCGTCGAGGTCCTTGCCGGTGACGGTGAGGGTCTGGTTGCCGAGCACCACGTCGGCGGCGGGGAACGCGTGCGGCGGGCGGTGGCGCAGGCCGGACTCGACGAGGACGGCCATCGAGGTAAGGATCATGGCGCCGGCGGCGAGGGCCACGAACGTGGCGAGGGCGGAACCGGGGCGGTGGCGCAGCATGCGCAGGGCGAGCCGGATCATCGCAGGGCCGCCAGTTGCTCGGCGATGCGCAGCGAACCGGGCTGGGGTGCGTCGTGGACGATCCGGCCGTCGGCCAGGACGACGACGCGGTCGGCATAGGACGCCGCGACCGGGTCGTGGGTGACCATCACGACGGTCTGGCCGTGCTCGTCGACGACCGCGCGCAGCAGCGTCAGGACCTCGGCCGCGGTGGTGCTGTCCAGCGCGCCGGTCGGTTCGTCGCAGAAGATCACTTCCGGGCGGGTGGCCAGCGCGCGGGCGATCGCCACGCGTTGCTGCTGCCCGCCGGACAGCTGCGCGGGCCGGTGCCGCAGGCGGTCGGTGAGGCCGACCCGCTCGATGATGTGCGCGAGCCAGAGCGGGTCGGGATCGGTGCCGGCCAGGCGGAGCGGCAGCAGGATGTTCTCCTCGACGGTGAGCGCGCCGATCAGGTTGAACGCCTGGAAGACGAAGCCGATCCGGGTGCGGCGCAGTTCCGTACGCCGCCTCTCGCTCATCGCCGAGATCTCGAGATCGCCGATCCGGACCCGGCCGGAGCTCGGCCGGTCGAGGCCCGCCGCGCACTGCAGCAGCGTGCTCTTGCCGGAGCCGGACGGCCCCATCACGGCGGTGAAGGTACCCGGGCTGAACTCGGCGCTGACACCGGCCAGGGCGGTCACCGCCCGCGAGCCGCTGCCGTACGTGCGGCTGAGCTGATCGATGCGAACTGTCATGGGAGGAAACGCTAGAAAAATCGACGATCTTTCCCTATCCCGCCGGCTACCGGACCGGGAGTACAGCCTGCACTACCGCCGCTGGGTGTCCTCCAGGTAGCGCAGCACCGCGATCACCCGGCGGTCCACCCGGTCGGTCGGGATGAGGTCCAGCTTCGCGAAGATGCTGCGGATGTTCTTGTGGACGGCACCCTCGGTGACGACCATCCGCTCGGCGATGGCGGTGTTGCCGAGCCCCTCGGCCATCAGCGACAGCACCTCCCGCTCACGGGCGGTGAGCCGGGCCAGGGCGGTGTCGGGGCGGCTGCGCGCGAGCAGCTGCCCGACCACCTCGGGGTCGACGGCCGTGCCGCCCTCGGCCACCCGGTGCAGGGCGGTGAGGAACTCCTCGACCCGGCCGACCCGCTCCTTGAGCAGATAGCCGAGCCGCCCGGCGCCCTCGGCGAGCAGCTCCGTGGCGAACGCCTGCTCGACGTAGGCGGAGAGCACGAGCACGGCCAGCCCGGGACGTTTGCGGCGGGCCTCACCGGCGGCGACGATGCCCTCGTCGGTGTGGGTGGGCGGCATGCGCACGTCCACGATGGCCACGTCCGGCTCGTACTCGTCGACGGCGGCCAGGAACTCGCTCGGGGTGCCGGCCGTGGCCACCACGTCGAGCCCCTCGGCCCGCAGCAGCAGTGCCAGGCCCTCGCGCAGCAGGGCGTCGTCCTCGGCGATCACGATCCGCACGGCAGCTCCACGTCCATCGTCGTCGGCCCACCGGGTGGGCTGGTCAGGGTGAACCGTCCGTCGTACGCCTCGACCCGCCGCCGGATCCCGGCGAGCCCCGACCCGCCGGTCTCGTCCGCGCCGCCCCGCCCGTCGTCGCCGACGGTGAGCCGCAGCCGGCCCTGCTCGGCGCGCACCGAGACGGTCACGCTCGTGGCGCCGCTGTGCTTGACGGCGTTCGTGAGCGCCTCGGCGACCACGAAGTAGGCGGTCGCCTCGACCGACACGGCACACCGGGCGGGCAGGTGCACGTCCAGCCGGCACGGCAGGGCGCAGCCCGCGACCAGCCCGTCGAGCGCGCCGGCCAGCCCGCGGTCGTCGAGCACCGGCGGCAGGATCCCGCGGACCACCGTACGGAGTTCGGCGAGCGCCTGCTCGGCGGCCTGCTGGGCCCGGTCAAGCATCTCGGCGCCGGCCGCCGGGTCGCGGGCGAGAGCGCGCCTGGCCGCGCCGAGCAGCACGGTGACGGCGACCAGGCGGTTCTGCGTGCCGTCGTGCAGGGAACGTTCGATGCGGCGCAACTCGGCGGCGTGCGCGTCGAGGGCGGCGGCGCGGGTCGCGGTCAGCTGGGCGACGCGCAGGGTGAGATCGGTGCCGGGCGCCGGTGACAGCAGTCGCCGGCCGGGCCAGGCCTGCACGCGGGCGAGCCACCGCCCGCCGAGGACGAGCAGGGCCAGCCAGAGTACGCCGGTCAGCGCCACGACGATCGCGTCCGGCAGGCCGTCGATGTTCCACCAGACCAGGCCGGGCGCGCCGTCCGGTGGCACCAGCGTGTACCAGAGCGGGAACGTCATCATCTGTACGGCGGTCAGCGGCAGGCCGAGTCCGAAAAGGCCCACGGCGAAGCCGAACGTGGCGTGGATCGGCAGCCAGGCGAGCTCGCGGCGGACGGCGGGGTCGCGAAGGGCGATCATGGCCCGGTCCGGCACGGGAGCCGGTGCGAGGACGTCCGGGCCCCAGCGGGAGAGGCGGCCGCGCTCACGGTCCGCGACCGAGCGCACGATCCGCAGCGTGCCGGGCACCAGCAGCAGCCCGACGCCGCCGAGGCAGAGGACCAGCACGGCGAGCAGCCAGAACAGGGCCGCGATCGCCATCACCGCGGTGCCGAGCCCGCCGACGAGATGCTCCAGCGCATCGACCGACGCCCGCGCTCGTTCCCGCATGCGGTGACGATAGGCCACCGGCGGCGCCCGGGTCAGTACAGCAGGCTGTACTCCCGGTTGTCGCGGTGGCGGGATCGTCGCGGGCTCCGGCGCTACCTAGCGTGGAGGGCACAACCTAGGAGGAGCCATGACCGATTCCCGTATGCGGCCGCTGCTGTGGGTGGCGCTCATTCTGAGCCTCGCGGCCAACGCGGTCGCGTCGACGATCGGGGCGACAGTCGTCAGCGTCGTCTTCGGAGTGCTGACGCTGGCCTGCGGGGCGACGCTGGTGGTGGGCCACTATCGGCACCGCCGGGACTAGAACTTGATGACGCCACCCTGGGACTCGCCGTCCGGGGAGCGGACGATGCAGTGCAGCAGGGGGACGCCGCCGACGGCGATCGGCCACGCGTCGCGTACCCAATCTTGGGTTTTGTCCGCATCCTGGCTGCGCGTCCGCAAGGCCTCGGCAGAGCAGGCGGCCGCGATGTCCGGCTTGTCCATCAGCGGGCTCTCGTTGATCCGGATCGCGCCGGGCGGCAGCGTGATCGCGCCGAACGTCTCCCAGCGGTGCACGCCGGCGCAGTCCTTGCGTGCGGGCTGAGCAGGGATCTCGTTGCTGGAGTTGAGGCCGCCCCAGCACATCGGCTCGGTCGGGCAGTAGCCGCCGTCGCATTCTTCAAAGCCCGGCGTGCCTGACTTTTCGGAAATGTCGCCCGGAGTTGGGGTGGCGTTGGGGGATGACTTCTCGTCCTGGGATCCGATCCAGACGGCGGCCCCGGAGGCGACCGTGACGACGAGCACGGCCGCGATCAACGTCATCCGGCGGCGGCTCTTGCCGGGGTGATCCGCAGGGGGCTTGGAGGGGGCGCCGGGCGGAACGGGTGCGCTGGGCGGAATGAACGCGGCCTGAGCGGGGGCGGTCGCGGTGCGGGCGGCGCCGGCCAGGGCCGACGCGGAGGGCCAGCGATCTGCCGGGTCCATCGCGAGGGCCCGCTCGACCACGGCGCGGGCAGGGCTTTCGATCTTTATCGTACGGGGGGACGACTGCAATCTCAGAAGTGCCACCGCATAGGGGTTGTCGCCGGTGAACGGTTTCTCCCCGGCGAGGCACTCATAGGCGACGAGGCCCAGCGCGTACACATCGCTGCGCACGCCCGCGGGTTCACCCCGCACCTGCTCGGGTGAGAGGTAGCTCGGCGTACCCAGGATGGCCCCGGACACCGTGAGCCGGCTCGCGTCCTCGTGCCGCGCGATGCCGAAGTCCGTGATGACCACCGTGCCGTCCCGGCGGACCAGCAGGTTCGCCGGTTTGATGTCCCGGTGCACCAGCCCCTGGTCGTGCACCGCCTGCAGGCCGTCCGCGGCCTGCGCGACCAGCCGCATCGTCTCCTCCGGCGAGAGCCGCCCGACCCGGGCGAGGCGCTGCGCGAGCGACTCGCCGTCGACGAATTCCATCACCAGGAACGCGACGCCCATGCTGCGCCCGAAGTCGTGGATCGACGCGACGCCCGGATGGTTGACCCGCGCCATGGCCGTCGCCTCGGCCTCGAACCGCCGCGCGAAATCCGGATCGGCGGCGACGCCGGGCAGCATCACCTTGACCGCGACGGTACGGCGCAGCACCTCGTCGACGGCCAGCCAGACCTCGCCCATCCCGCCCGCGCCGAGGCGGGTCCGGAGCAGGTAGCGGTCGCTGAGCCGGAGCCCGGCCTGCAGCACAACATGGGACGACACGGCGGACAGCTTAGGCTGTCGTCCATGCTCCTTCGGATTGCCCGGTGGCGGCTGGCCGTGTTCGCCGTGACCGTGTCGCTCGCGCTGCTCCTGGGAGTGCTCCGGGAGACGACCGACGACCGCCTGGTCTGGAACCTCGCCACCCTCGTGCCCCTGCTCCTGGCCCTCGTCCTCGTCGTGTCCTCGTTGACCCTCAGCAACCGCCGGCAGCAGTCCTGGCTGGAGGCCCGCCCGGCGGTGCCCGAACTCTCCACCCCTGCCAACCCGGTGCTGATCCTGGTCGCGGCGGGCCAGACGCTGCTGCTCACCGGCTACGTCACGAATCTCCTCCTCGACCCCGGCCGCGACGCCGTGATGCTGATCCTCGCCGTCCTCGGCATCGCCGCGGGTGTGCTGGTGTGGACCGTCGCGATCGGCGGGTTCGGCGTGCGGTTACGCCCCAGCGGCATCGTCGACCGGCAGCCGTTCGGCAGTCTCTTCATCCCCTGGGAGGCGCTGGCCGCGGACCGCCCGATCGACGGCTGGACCACGCGCGACGTCACCCTGTCCGTGACCCACCCCGACCTGGTACGCCGGACCGGCCTCCGCCGGGGCGGCCCGATCAGGCTTCCCGCCGCCAGTGTCCGGCCGGAGCTGCTGGCCCTCGCCGTCACCGACTACGCCACCCGTCCCGACCGCCGGTCCCTGATCGGATTGGAGCCCTATCAAGCCTCGTGAAGCGGGCTGCCCGGAGCCAGCTCCGTAGCCAGGCGGTCCCACTCCTCGCGGCCGCCGGACAGGAGCCAGGCGCGGGTCTCCGCCTCGGTGCGGTCGAGGGCGTTGATCTCGTCGGCCAGACGCTGACCGAGGAAGCCGATGTCGTGGCCGTGGTACGCCATCCGCTCCTCGTAGGCGCGGACCGCCCACTCGCTGCGCGCCACCACCCACTGCGGGTGCACGGTGGGCGCCAGCACGACGACGTCCGGAACGGCGTTCTCGGCCAGGGCCGCGGTCAGGCGGTCGTGGCCGTCGAGGACCAGCAGCGCGTTGAGACCGCTCACCCACCACAGCAGGACCGGCGGCAGGACACCCTCGCGATGCTGCCGCCGAAAAGCCCTCACCCGGTCCGCGTCCGGCGCGCTCAGGCGGCGCAGCGGCAGGATGTCGCGGGCGTCCTCCTCGGGATCGCCGTAGCCGAACCACGTGATGTGGCCCAGATCCCGGTCGACGTCGTAGAGCCTCGTCCAGTACTTCGCGACGGACCACCGGGGCATTCCCCACGCGAGGGTCCAGTCGCCGTCGTGCAGCGGGCCCTCGCCGGCGTCCCGCAGCCAGGAGGCGAACTGGTGCGTCCAGCGCTCGCCCCGAATCTCGCGCGCCTGGGCGGCGGTGATGTGCGGCAGCGGAGACGTGAACCGGTTGGTGCGGAAGAAGTGGACACCGCGGTGCTGAGCCCGCTGGCGCCCGAGAAGGACGACACGGCCGGACTGCCGGATCAGCAGCCGGCGCCCGCCGGTCACCTCGACACGCAGAGCGGGCAGCTTCGGCTGGGAGGTCTCGAATCGCACCGGCGATGATGCTACACAGGGTGCCATGAAGGATCTGGACCTGCGCGGCTCGACGGGCGTGCAGGTCGGTGACAACACGCGGATGCATCTGCATGTCCGCGGTGACCGGCCGGCCTGGTGGACGCGGTCGGCGTACATCGAGCAGGTTCGCGACATCGCCCCGGTGACGCTTCAGGACCGGGAGGCCGAGCTGGCTGAGCTGGCCGCGTTCTGCGCCGGGGAGGACGGCTGCCTGTGGTTGCGGGCCGGGCCGTGGGCCGGGAAGTCGGCGCTGCTCTCGACGTTCGTGCTGAACCCGCCGGCCGGGACCGAGGTGGTGTCGTTCTTCGTCACGGCGCGGCTGGCGGCGCAGTCGGACAGCGTCGCGTTCACCGAGTCGCTGCTGGACCAGCTCGCGGCCATCGTGGGGCAGAGCGTGCCCGGCCATCTCGGGCCGGCGATGCGGGACGCGCACCGGCGAGCGCTGCTGCGGGCGGCCGCCGAGAAGCTGCGCGACGAGGGCAGGCGCCTGGTGCTCGTGGTGGACGGCCTCGACGAGGACCGCGGCGCCCGGCCCGGCTCGGGCCTGTCCAGTGTGGCGTCGCTGCTGCCCCGGTTCGACCACGGCACCGGGCTGCGGGTGGTGGTGGCGAGCCGGCCGTACCCGGAGCTGCCGGAGGACGTGCCGGACGACCATCCACTGCGGGCCGGCTGTGTGATCCGGGTGCTGGAGCCGTCCCGGCACGCGACCGAGGCGGGGGTGCTGGCGGGACGGGAACTGCAACATCTGCTCCACGGCGACCAGCTCGGCCAGGACATCCTCGGACTGATCACGGCCTGCGGTGGCGCCCTGAGTCTGGCCGACCTCGAGGAGTTGACGGGCGTTCCGCCGTACCGTCTCGAAGGTCTTCTTCATGGGATCTTCGGCCGAACGGTGATCAGTCGCGGACAGGGAGACTTCCTGTTCGCCCACGAGACGCTGCGGGTGACCGCGACGCGCAAGTTCGGCGCCGGCCTGGTTGCCCATCGGGACCGGCTGCACGCCTGGGCCGGCGGCTACCGTGCGCGCGGCTGGCCGGAGGCGACGCCGCGCTACCTGCTCGGCGCCTACCCGCGCATGCTGGCCGCGAACGGGGACGCCGAGCGACTCCGCGACCTCGCCGTCGACCGCGCCCGGCACGACCGGATGCTGACCCGTTTCGGCGGGGAGGCGGACGCCTACACCGAGATCGAGCTCAGCGAGAACCTGTTCCTCGACCGGCCGGAGATCGGTGAGCAGGCGCTGTACGAGCTGGCGGTGCTCTCCCGTTACCGCAACAGCCTCGAGGCGCGGAACCGGGATCTGCCGGAGTCGCTGCCGGCGGTCTGGGCGTTGCTGGGTGAGTATGACCGGGCTGAGGCGATCGCGCGCAGCATTCCCGAGCCGGGCACGGCGGTGCAGGCGCTGATGGGTCTGGCGGAAGTGCTGTCCGGCTCGCGGGAGGCGGCGCGTGCCGAGCGGATGGTGGCCGAGGCTCGCGTGATGGCCGACGAGTACGCCATGGATGAGACAGGACAGGCGCGGACAGCCCTCGCGCTGGGGTCCCCGGACGCCGAGTCTCTGATCCGGGGCCTTGGCAACCGAGATGTCCGCGGTTGGATGCTGGCACGGCTCGCCCTCGCCTTTGCGGCCCGCGGCGCGGCGGAACTTGCTCAGGCGCTCGCCGGGGAAGCCGAGCAGGAAGCCGTCACGGGCGCCGCCGTCAGTGTGCGGATCCGGACGCTGACCACTCTGGCCGAGGCCGCCGTCGCGCTCGGCGAACCGGACCGCGCGCGGCGGCTGGCCGTCGACGCCGGCGCGCTGATCGGCACGGCAGAGAACCTCTATCTGCAGGCTGTCGGGACGTCCCACCTGGTCGCCGCCCTGGCCGCCATCGGCGAAGTCGATCAAGCGGAACAGCGGGCCCGGAGCATCGCGCCGGCGCGTCCCCGGGCGAGCGCCCTCGCAAAGGTCGCGCGGGCGGCGGCCGACCGCGACGATCCGGTACGCGCCCGGCGCCTCGCCGCCGACGCGGAGGTGGCCGCTCGCAGCGCCACGTCCGTCCATCTCCAGGTGTTCCGGCTGACCAGCCTCGCCGAGAGCATGGCCGAGGCCGGCGAGGACGCCCTCGCCCGCCGGCTGATCGACCGCGCCGAGCAACTCGCCGGCGCCGACGACCGGCACGAACTCGTCCGGCCGCTCCTCATGATCGGGGAACTCGACCGGGCCGAACGCCTCCTCCACGCGCTCGGTGGCCGCCTGCGGAAGGTGACAGCCGCACTCGCCCTGGTGGACGCGCGGGTTGCGGCCGGCGATCCGGAACGGGCACGTCAGCTGGCGGAGGCGGCAGAGGGATTCGCCGCGGCCGTCACCGAGCCGGGACCTGATCTGCTGGCGCTGATCCACGTCGCGGAGGCCTTCGCGGCGGTCGGCGAGAACGCCCGGGCACAGCGGTTGATCGACGACGTGGTGCTCGCCCTGCCGGAACTCGCCGACGACGGCTGGGCGGCCGAGGTCTCCACCACCCTGGCCTGCACGATGGCCGAGTTCGGGGAGCCGGAGAGGGCGGAGGAGTTCGCGTACGGGCTCACCGACCCGGGCGCCCGCTCCTGGGTGCTGGCCGACCTGGCCGGCAACCGCGCCTACAGCGGGGACACGGAACGCGCGGACCGGCTCGTCGCCGACGCCCACCGGCTCGCGGCCGACGTCGAGGTCCGTTACCTCCAGGCCCTGATCCAGTCCCGCCTGGTCGTCCCGATCGCCGCCTGCGGCGACCTGCCGAGGGCCCTCGACATCGCCTTCAGCATCGCCGATCCCGCACTGCGCGCCAGCGCACTCTGTGTACTCGCGCCGCTGTGCGAACCGGCGGACGCCGCCCGGCTGATCGGAGAGGCGTTCGCCGCCGGCTCGTGGACGGGGCCGGTGTCCGCGCTGGCCACCTTCTACCCCTCGACAGCGATCCGGATCGCCGAGGAGGCACTCACCCTCCCGTGACGACAGCTCGGTCGCCCGTGCCGCTCTGTCCTTGATCTTTCAGTCACCGGGTGGTGATCGGGTTCGTTGGCGGGCCATGACGGAACTGGCTGAACTGCTCCTCAAAGTTACTAAACGACTGCGGAAAGGAAAGGCTTCGCCGGCGTTTGTGCTTGCGGCTGTGGCGGCTGCGTTCGCGCTCGCGTTCGTGACGGCGGGCGGGACGGGGTCGTCGGACGCGGGGGAGACACCGCCGAGGGAACTCGGTGGGATCGCGGTGGGGAGTCACTGCAAGCGGCTGGGGTTCGACGGTCAGGAGGTCGGCGCCGAGAAGATCTATTGTCAGTCGCCCGTTGACCTGAAGGCCGCGTGCAAGCGTGAGTGGGCGACCGCCGTCGACATCAAGATCGAGAACGGTCCCTATTCCGGGCGGTGTGTGGACGCCGCCGGGGTCGATGTCGGTGACATCAGCGACATGCTCGGGCACTGCCGGGAGACGCTCAAGGGCGTGCGGCCCGAGCAGATCCTGGCGGAGCCGGTGCCCGGTGAAAGGTGGCACTGCCGTCTGCTGCTCGATCTCAAGGCGGTCTGCGCGGGCCAGCACAACGTCGAGGCGGTGAAGGCGGCGAACGTGAACGGGACCTGGCGCTGTTACGGCACCGAGGACTAGCGACCCCCAAACCTACGTGTGTGGATTTCGGCCCCGCTCCGCACCCGAAGTCCACACGCAAGCTTTAGGCTCGTCGGCTGTGAACGGTGAGGTTGTGGCCGCGTTGGAGGGGATCCGGTCGTGGCGGGCGCGCCGGCGGCGCGAGGCGTATGACGAACTGGTTGATCTGCTGGTCATGCAGGGCACGCGGGCGCCGGAGGCGATACCGGCGGCGGGCGGTCTCATCGAGGTGGTGGCGGACACCGGTCAGGCGGACCGGTCGGCGGCGTGTCAGGTGCTGTCGATGATCGCGATCGGCGACGAGGAGTACTGGCTGACCGAGGCGGTCGACATCGGCGCGCTGCGTGCCGAGGTGGCCCGTCAGGCCGGGTTGAGCGTCGAGGATCTGGAACGCGAGCAGGAGGCGTGGGTCGAGGCCGCCGGCGACGAGGAGGAACGTGCCGCCCGGGAGCACCGGGCGTTGTTCGCCGACGTCGAGGAGGACCGGGAGCAACTCGCCGTCGACCTCGCCGCGTACGACGCCGTGCGGGCCGGTGTGCCCGTCTATCTGGAGGCGCTCACCGGCCCGGAGACCGCGGTGCGGCTCTACGCCGCGCACCTGCTGTCGTGGTTCCCGGAGGAGAGCGCCCGCATCGTGCCGGCACTGACGCGGGTGATCGCCGGGGACCCCGACCCGATCGTCGCCGCCACGGCGTGCGTGGCGGCGGCGCTGTGCGCGCCGCGGCGCGGGGAACCCGACCGTGCCCTGGTCGCCGCGCTGGCCACCCGCCTCGACAGCGAGAACCTGGCCGAGCGCTGGTCGGCGCTGATCGGTTCGGCGATCGCCGGCGCACCGGTGGACACCGAGGAACTGGCCCGCTGCCGGGACGAAGCCGCCGGGCGGGTGCCGCACTGGCCCTTCCTCGACGGTGACATCGGGGCGATGGCGGGGCTGGCCTACGACGCGGTGATCTCGCGGCAGAGCGACAGCAGCCGCTCGTCCTCGGTGACCTCGGCCGGCGACAGCCCGTAACCGCTGACGTTGTGCCGGATCGTCGCCTCCAGTTCGGCGCGCGCGAACCGGGTGCCGTACGCCGCGTTGCCGCTGCGCAGCCACACCCCGGCGATGCGGGGCCGCAGCTGCGGCTCGGCCTCCCAGACGCGGCCGAGGGTGCGGGCGGCCTCCTTGCTGCCCGCCACCCGCCACAGAGCGTCGGCCGTGGCGACCAGGACCGCGGCGCCGGCGCGGCGGTTCATGCGTTTGAGCAGGCGGCGTTCGAGGCTCGCGACGCGGATGCCGAGTTCGCCGAGGCCGTCGATGGCCGCGACCGCGTGCTCGGCCGTGGCGCGCCGGTCGTCGAAGTAGCGGTCGTAGACCTCGGCGGCAGCTGCGGCGTCACCGGCCACCGCCCAGATCGCGTGGGCCGCGGCGAGCTCCAGCGCCGGGTTTCCGATGGTCAGCGCCTCGCGGATGTCGGGGATCCGGGCGGACGCGGCTCGGCCCGAGCGGGTCAGCAGATCCAGGCCGGCCACGCTGACCGGCACGCCGGCGAGGTGGTCGCCCGCCTCGTTCGGCGCGACGGCGGTCAACGCGAACAGGAGCGCGTACCCGTACATCTGAAAATCGGAACGCAGTCGGCGCCGCAACGTCCTGCTCAGCCCCCGCCCTCCCATGCCGTATCCGGCGATCAGCCGGTGCAGATCCGTGGTCTCCGGCGCCTCGTCCAGCAGGCGCTCCAGCGCCGGGAGAACCCGGGGGTCGCGCAACTCGGCGAGCATCCGGACCGCCGGGCCCAGCGAACCGTCCTCGAGAAGCCAGGCGAGATGGCCGTTCTGCCGGGCACGCTGCCGGACTCGCATCTCGGTGCGTGACAGGGCCACCCACACCGCGTCGGCGGCCGGCCGCCCGATCTCGCCGATGTCGCCGAGCAGGCGCAACGCCGCCGCCCGCACCCGCGCGTCCCGGTCCTGCAGCAGCTCGGCGGCCCGCAGCACCAGCGGCCGATAGTGACCGCGCAGCCGCTGCATCAGCGGACGGCCCTCCAGCAGGGCGTCGTGCCAGGCCTCCGGCGTCTCCAGCGCCAGCATCCGCTGGAGGAGATCCAGCTGGGGCCGGGTGTCGTTGCGGTATCCGGCGCGCACCGCACCCACCACCCGGCGGAACCCCGGCGTCCGCGGCTCGGTCTGCCACCCCGCCAGCAGCGGCGCGACCACGTCGTCGACCGGCGGCGCGGGTTCGAGACCGGTGCCGTCGCGGTAGGCCTCCAGCAGCGTCTCCGAAGCCGTGTCCGGGTCGAACGGCGGTGGATCGCCCAGCGTCATCAGCTCGGTGAGCGCGGTGATGCGTACCCGCAGGTCGGCGTCGCTGTCGGCGACCCAGGCCAGCCAGATCTTCGTGGGTTCCAGGCCGCTGCCGACCGCTCCGACGATCACCGCGCTGCACATCAGCGTCAGCCGGACGCCCGGGTCCGGCTCGTCGACGTAGCGTTCCCAGAGCAGTTCGGCCAGCTCCGGCGTCAGCCGCGAGAGGGCGCGCACGGTGTAGGCGGCGGCGTCGCGTACGCCTGGGTCCCCGTCGGCGAGGAGTTCCGCAGCGCCGAGGTGTTCGGCGAGGAGCTGTTTGGCGCGCAGCGTCTCACCGGCGTGATACCAGGTCCGGTCGGCTCCGGCGAGGTCGCCGATCAGGCGGAGGACACCGGCGCGATCGTGCCGCGCCGGGTCGGCGACCAGGTCCAGCAGCGTGGGCAGGGCGGCGACGACCCACGGCCGCACGTCCACGCCGTCGGGCGCGATCCGGCAGAGATCACGCGAGGCGGAGGGGTCGCCGCCGGCCAGGCGATCAAGAAGACGGGGTACGGCGGACCCGTACTCAAACGACGCCCAGTCGACAAGGTGCGCGGCGGCGGTCTCCGTCATGCCGTAGATCATGGGGTGCCCCGGCGCTGATCGCCAGCAGGGGAGCCCCGGTCTACCTAAAAGGTGTTGTGCTGGATGTTGCCGTCGCCGACCTGCACACCTTTCGCGTTCTCGAGGGTCACCTGGTATTTCCCGGGCAGCGACCCCTGGTCCTTCATCGCGTCCAGCAGCGCCGTCGCCAGCTCCACGATCCGCGGGTCGGTGTCCGCCCCGGCCTGCTGCAGGTGCTTGGCCAGCGGCTTCTCATAGGTGTCCGGGTCGTCGGCGTGCTCGGCCAGCACGACCTCGGCGGCGGGTTTGCCGGAGAACTTCTTCGCCACCGCCGTCTTGAGGGCGGTGTAGGCGTCCTTGACCGCTGTCGCCGCGGTGTCCCCGGCGCCGGCGAGGGCACCTGCCGCGAGCGCGCTGACCACGAGAGTGACCGGTTCCATGGCTCCTCACTGTAGTTGGTCGCGGCGCCGTGTCAGGTATGCGATCTCGGCCGTGTTTCCCGCCAGGTCGATGGCCCGGTCGTACGCCGCCCGCGCCTGCGCGCCCCGTCCCAACCGGCGCAGCAGGTCAGCGCGGGTGGCGTGGTACGCGTGATAGCGCTCGAGCCGGTCGCCGAGCCGGTCGACGTCGGCCAGCGCCACCTCGGGCCCGTCCATCTCGGCGACGGCGACGGCCCGGTTGAGCGCCACGATCGGGGACGGGTCGACGTGGACCAGCTGGTTGTAGAGGGCGACGATCTGCGACCAGTCGGTGTCGCGTACGTCCCGGGCGTCGGTGTGCACGGCGTTGACGGCCGCGAGGATCTGGTAGCGGCCCGGCGCGACACCGGTGGCCAGGCGCTCGCGGACCAGCCGGTGGCCCTCGGCGATCAACCCGGTGTCCCAGGCGCCGCGGTCCTGCTCGCCGAGCGGTACGAGTTCGCCGGTCGACGAGACACGGGCGGTCCGGCGCGCCTCGGTGAGCAGCATCAGCGCCAGGAGCCCGGCGACCTCACCGTCCGCGGGCATCAGCGTGCGGATCAGGCGGGTGAGCCGGATCGCCTCGGCGGTGAGGTCGTGGCGTACCGGATCGGTGTCCGGCCCGGTCGCCAGGTAACCCTCGTTGAAGACCAGGAACAGCACCGCGAGCACGCCGTCCAGCCGGGCCGGCAGATCCTCGGCCGACGGCACCCGGTACGGGATCCCCGCCGTCTTGATCTTGGCTTTGGCGCGGGTGATCCGCTGTCCCATGGCCGTCTCCGGCACCAGGAATGCGCGGGCGATCTCCGGCATCGTCAGGCCGCCGACCATCCGCAACGTCAGCGCCATCCGGGTCTCCATCGCCAGCGCCGGATGACAGCAGGTGAAGATCAGCCGGAGCCGCTCGTCCTCGATGGCGCCGAGAGGCTCAGGCGGGGTGTCGTCGTGCAGCATCCGAGCCTCCTTCTGCTTGTCGTCGCGCTTGCTCTCCCGCCGGATCCGGTCGATCGCCTTGTTGTTGGCGGTGGTCGTCAGCCACGCGCCGGGGTTCGGCGGCACACCGTCGGCGGGCCAGCGCTCGACAGCGGTCGCGAACGCCTCGGCGGCGGCCTCCTCGGCGATGTCGAGGTCACCGAACCGCCGGGTGAGCACGGCGACCATCCGGGCCCACTCCGCGCGGTGGGCCCGGGTGACTTCTGTTGCCGCGTCGATGCTCATCCGGCTCATCCGGCCAGGAAGGGGCGCACCTCGACCTTGCGGTTGCACGCTCTCGATCCCTCGGAGGCGAGTCTGAGCGCCACGTCGAGGTCGGCTGCCTCGATGATCCAGAAGCCGGCCAGGAACTCCTTCGTCTCCACGAACGGCCCGTCGGTGAGAACCGGCGCCGCGCCCCGGTTGTCGACGAGAGTGGCCGTGTCCGGCCCGCCGAGCCCGCCGGCGAAGACCCAGTGGCCCTCCGCCTGGAGCCGCTCGTTGAACGCGTCGATCGTGACCGCCTCCTCCGGCGTGCCCGAGTTGGCCCGGTCGTGGATCACGGAAAACAGGTACTGCATGATCATCTCCTTCAGGTGGTCTCACCCCTGCTACGAACGGCGCGGCCC
Source organism: Actinoplanes sp. NPDC051861 (assembly GCF_040681145.1). NCBI lineage: Bacteria > Bacillati > Actinomycetota > Actinomycetes > Micromonosporales > Micromonosporaceae > Actinoplanes > Actinoplanes sp. NPDC051861. The sequence continues at coordinate 4,105 of NZ_JBFAYE010000024.1, read as the reverse complement.
CGATCCGACACATCCTCGTCGAGGTAATGGACCCCGGTCATCTCCTGTGCCGCCGCCCAGAGCCGCGTGCCGATCGCGGGATCGGCGGCGTCCCGGCTGAGCCGTGCCTCGGCGACCCGCCCCCGCGTCTCCCACAGACCGGCCGGGCCGAAGAACTGCCCGCCCCGCACGTCCGGGTCGGTGGCGGCGCGCAACTGCGGCAGCGCGCCCTGTTCCACCGGCTGGGTGGCGACCAGTCCCGCGCGCGCGATCATCCGCCCGAGCCTGCCACGGTGCTCCCAGGCGCGCGGGGTCAGATTGGTCCGCGTCAGCCCCGGATGCGCCAGCGTGCTGACGATCGGCGATCCGGCGGCACGCAGGCGCCGGTCCAGCTCGACCCCGAACACCGTGGTGGCGAGCTTGGACCGCCCGTAGGCCGTGGTCGCCCGATAGCCGCGCTCGAACATCAGGTCGTCGAAGTCCAGGTGCGCGCTCTTGTGAGTGATCGAGCTGAGGCTGACCACCCGCGCCGCCCGCGCCGCCGCCAGCTGCGGGAGGAGTAGCCCGGTCAGCGCGAAGTGCCCCAGCATGTTCGTCGCGAACTGCAGCTCGTACCCGTCGGCGGACGTGCGGCGCGGCCCGAGCAGCACCACGCCGGCGTTGTTCACCAGCAGGTCGACCACCGGGTGATCGGCGGCCAGCCTCGCCGCGAACCGCCGCACCGAACCCAGTGACGCCAGATCCAGCTCGCGAACCTCGACCGCGCCGGCGGTCCGGCGGGCGGCCTGCTCGCGAACCTCGACCGCGCCGGCGATTTGGCGGGCGGCCTGCTCGCCGGCCTCGACGTTGCGCACGGCCAGCACCACGTGGGCCCCGTGCCGGGCGAGTTCGGTGGCGGTAACCCGGCCGAGGCCCGAGTTCGCGCCGGTCACGACTGCGATCCGGCCGCGCTGGCCGGGAATGTGGTCGGCGGTCCATCCGGTCATCTGCTGCTCCTGGAAGAGTCGGTCCGTGGACCGCTGACGCTAGGAGCGACGGGCGCGAACTCGGTCGTTCCCGGTTGCCTAGGTCCCGCGGACCTACCATCGCCGGTCCGGGCCGTCGCACACTTGCGGCATGAGCAGCCCGCATCCGTACGCTCAAGAGCTCGGCGCGTTCCTGCGCGCCCGGCGTGCCCGGTTGCGTCCGCACGACGTGGGTCTGGAGCCGGGCGGCCGCCGGAAGGTCACCGGTCTGCGGCGCGAGGAGCTGGCTCTGCTGGCCGGGCTGAGCACCGACTACTACCAGCGGATGGAGCAGGGCCGCGAGGTCCGCCCGTCCGACGACGTCCTGGACGCGCTGGCCGGCGCCCTCTGCCTCGACGACGAGGAACGCCGCCACCTGTTCACGCTCGCCCACGCCGCCCGCCGGCCAGCACCCACCCGGGCGCGTCGTGGCCCGGAGCGGGTTCCGGACAGCACACGCCGTCTGCTGCGGGTGATGGACACCCCGGCGGTCGTCCTCGGCCGGCACCTCGACCTGCTCGACTGGAACCCGATGGCGGTGGCCCTGCTGGGCGACCCGGAGGGCTACCCGGCGGACCGGCTCAACATGCTGCTGCTGCTCTTCGACGACGCCCGGACCGGCGGCCGGACCTGCCCCGACTGGGAGCAGCAGGCCCTGGACTACATCGGCATGCTGCGCACCGCGGTGGCCGCCGACCCCACCCACCCCCGCGCCACCGCGATCGTCGGCGAGCTGAGCATCCGCAGCGCCGAGTTCCGCCGGCTGTGGTCCCGGCACGACGTCCGGGAGTCGGTCAGTGGGGCCAAGACGTTCCGTGTCCCCGAGGTGGGCGACATCGTCCTGGACTGGGACACGTACCCCTTGCCGGGCAACCCCGGCCCGGTGATGCTGGTCTTCACCGCCGAGCCCGGCAGCCCGGACGCGGACCGCCTGCGGCTGCTGGCGTCGCTGCACGCGTCGCGCGTCAGGCGCTGACGGCGTCCTCGGCGGCCTGGACGAACGCGCGGATCAGGGAGGTCTCGGACGCGTTGCGCCACACCGGTGCGTACCGCATGAGCGGCGCGTCGGTGATCGGCACGAAGGCGATGTCGTGGCGCAGCCGCGTGGCGGCCGCGTCGGCGCCGATGGGGGAGATCACGTCGCCGGTGCTGATGGCGCTGAAGGCCTCGGCGAGCGTGGTGACGGTCGCGCCGGGCTTCACGGGCCGCCCGGACGGTGTGACCGCCGGGGTGTGCGCCTGCCACACGTAGTCGGGGATGGGCCCGTCCGGTTGGATGACCGGATGGTCGCCGAGGACCTCCATCGTGACCTGAGCGCGGCCGGCGAGGGGATGGCCGGGTGCGACGGCCAGGACCCGCGACTCGGTGAAGAGCTCCGGGCCCACGGCGAGGTCGGGTTCGCGGACCGGCAGCCAGAGCACCGCGACGTCGACACGGCCGGACCGCAGCCCGGCGAACGGGTCGGTGGGGAGGACCTCGCGCATGCGCAGCTCGCACCGGGGGTGCCGCTGGCGGAACAGGTCGAGGGCGGCCGCGAGGTGCTGTGCCTGGGTGTCGAACGTGCCGACGGTGAGCGTCCCCGACTGCCCGCGGGCCGCCGCGGTGGCCTCCTCGATGCCCGCCAGGATCTCGCCGTAGCCCGCGGCGAGCCGCTCCCGCAGTCGCGCGCCGAGCGGGGTGAGGCGCACGCTGCGGCTGGTCCGCTCGAACAGGGCACCGCCGATGCGGCGTTCCTGCTGCTTGACCGACTGGCTGACCCGGGCCTGGGACACGTGCAGGCGTTCGGCCGTACGCCCGAAGTGCAGTTCCTCGGCGAGCGCCAGAAAGATCTCGATGTCGCGCAGTTCCACCGACCCCACCTCTCACCCGGATCGATAACCAAGGGCTAATCGGTCGGCACAATCTTTCACATTGTTCGGCACCGATGGCCGGGCGATCGTGATCATCATGAGTGAAGCCCTGGTCGAGATCGTGGCGGCACCGGATCATTCCGGCCTGCCGCGATGGCGCGCCGTGGCGTCGTGCGGCTCGGTGACCGGGACCGCGGAGTTGGGGCCGGGCGCCGAGCTCGACCTTCATGTCGAGCCCGCCTGGCGGCGACTCGGCATCGGGTCCCGGCTGCTGGCCGCCGTCCGGGCCGGGAACCGGGGATCCGGCCTGCACACGGACATAGTCGAGGACTCGCCCGGTGAGGCGTTCTGCCTGCGCCACGGCTTCCGCCTCGCCGGACAGGGGCGGCGCGAGCTGCTGACGTACTGCGACGTCCATCAGGCCTGGCTCGGTGAGCTGGTCGACGCGGAACACCCGGGTTACCGGCTGTCCCTCTGGACCGGTGATCTGGACGGCCTCCGGGTCGAGGACCTGCTCCGCACCCCGAGCCGGCCGGGCAGCACGGTCCTGATCGCGGCGGACGCGGACGGTGACCTGGCGGCCTGGGCGATGGCGGTCGCCGGTGCGCGGCCGGTGACCCGCGCCCGTCAGTACGGCCCGGCCGTCCTCCCCGGCCACCGGGGGCGGCGGCTCGGCCTCTGGGTGAACGCGGCGCTGATCCGCCGTCTGCACGAGCTCCACCCGCACGTCACCGAGATCGAGGCCGTGGCGGGCGAGGGCGACGCCGTGCGCCGGCACCTCGGCTTCCACCCGCTCCGGCGCTACGAGCTCCTCCCGTGAGGAGCCGCAACGTGTGGCTGCTCGCCGCCGGCCCACTGTTCACCCGGCGGGCGGTATCGCGAGCGGTGCGACTTCGACCCCGTTCATCCGCTCGGCCCACCCGTATCACCTGGTCACGGCCCCGGACACAACACCACCGGCAGCGCCGAGCCCGGCGTTGCCACTAGAAAAGGGAGAATTGGAATGACAAATCCGGCAATTGCGGCGACCGGCCTGCACAAGTCCTATGGGGACAAAGTGGTACTCAATGGCGTGGATCTGTTCGTGCCGGAAGGGTCGATCTTTGCTCTGCTGGGTCCGAACGGTGCGGGTAAGACGACGGCGGTCAAGATTTTGTCGACGTTGATCTCGGCTGGTCCGGAGTCGGGCCGGGTCGAGGTGGCCGGGCACGATCTGGCCACGAGCCCGCAGAAGGTGCGGGGTGCGATCGGGGTGACCGGTCAGTTCTCGGC
>NZ_JBFAYE010000023.1:166028-169916 GCF_040681145.1 Actinoplanes sp. NPDC051861 | reverse complement strand
GGCATCGGCCACAACGGCTGGCTCACCATCGCCTGGTCCCTCGGCCTCGCCGTCCTCGGCTACCTCTGGTCCACCGCCAAGTTCAACAACGACCCCCGATGACAACCCGCCCCGGTCCGATAGTGATCGATGTATCCCGCTAAAGTGGCCTGCTTTGGCGGCCCGGACCGGGGCGCACCGACGGGGGAGGTCACATGAACAGGCGGACGATGATGCGCGGCGGCGCGGCGCTGGTGATGGCGGCGGCGCTGGCGGTGAGCGGATGTGCCGGCAACGGGACGGTGAACGGTGACACCGCGGCGGGCAGCGGCGACGCCAAGCCGGCCGAGGCGGCGGGCGACGCGACCGCCGCGCTGGTCGCCGGTGCGGCCAAGCTGCAGGAGCAATCCTTCAAGACCACGATCGACATGGGCACGTCGGGCAACATCTCCGGGGTGATGGACCCGAAGACCAAGACCGGCGAGTTCCTCATGGAGGCCGAGGCCGAGGGCACCAAGATGAAGACCGAGATGCGGATCGTCGAGGGGACGAACTACGTCCGCATCACGATGCCGGGCGTCGACATCCCGGGCATGGACGGCAAGACCTGGCGCAAGCTCGGGGGCGCCGGCGGCACGGGCACACTCGGCGGGTTCGACGCCAGCGACACCGTCAAGAGCCTGGAGGCGGCCACCGACGTGAAGTGGGCCGGTGACAAGGCGGTGACCGGCACGATCGACCTGACCAAGGCGGGGCAGCAGCTCGGCATGGGCACCAGCGACCTGGGCAAGCTCACCACCAAGACGATCCCGTTCGAGGCGGGCTTCGACGGTGAGGGCCGGCTGGTCACGTACGCGCTGACCATCCCGGCGATCGGCACCGACACCCCGGTCAAGATGAACATGACCTACTCGGACTTCGGCACGCCGGTCGACATCAAGGCCCCGGCCGCGTCGGAACTGGCCAAGGAGGGCTGACGCTCATCCGGGCCGGGGCACCGGATCACGGTGTCCCGGCCCGGAACGTCTCGCCCGCGATCCGTTCGACAGCCGTCACGGCGCCGAACGCGACGATCCGGACTGTCCGCTCGTCGGTGCGCAGCTCGGGAGCCACCGTCAGCCGGTAGGGCGCGACGGCCGCCAACAGCGCCAGCCGCACCGCCTCCCGTTCGGCGGCGGGGGCGGACGCGACCGTCCGGGGCAACCAGGGATCGCCGGGCGGCGGGTGCTCGCCGTTCCAGTCGGCGACCGCCTCCGACACGAGGCGGCGGGACGGTGGGCTGAGCAGCTCGCCGCCGGCGTGAGCTTCCCAGGAGAAGCACGCGTACGCCGTACCGATGGAATCATTTGCTCTGACCGGGCGCCGCACGCGGCGGGAGAGAGCCGCCCCGGCCAGCCGACGCAGCGGGCTGATCAGCAGCGAACCCGGCCGCAGCACGTCGACCATCCGGTTGATGAAGTGGCTGACCAGCACCGTTCCCGCGAACTCGGCGGCCTGCGACGGCGGCGCCGGAACGGGACCCAGACCGGAACCGCTGGCCGAGGCCCAGGTCACCACCGCGGCGTCGTCCGGATCGGGTGGCGTCTCACCGCGCAGCACCGCACGGGCCAGCCGGTGGGCACCCGTGGCGTGCAGCAGCGCCCCGTGCGCGTCGATGCAGAACGGGCAGCGGTTGGCGACCGAGACGGCGAGGGCGGCGGCCTCCTTGCGGGCGCGCGGAGCCTCGCCGGCCAGCAGAGACTCACGCAGCAACGTCCAGGTCGCGGCGTGCAGGGCGGGCACCGGGGCGAGGTGCGGCGCGAACGGGGCGCCGAGCTCACGACGGGACTGTGCGAAGATCCGGGCGGTCGCGCCGGTGGCGGTCTCCATGGGATCCGACATGATGTACCGGGTCATGGGCTCATCGTCTGGCGCCCGGGACCCGGTCCGCGTCGCACAGCGGGACCGTCCTCGGACCCGGGGACTACTCCCGCTGGGGTATGGGGTGTCAACCCCCGGTCCGATGCGCTCCACAGTGGTGGTCGTCTACCTTTCCCGATGTGAGACGGGATCTGGCACTGGCCGCGGGCGTCGCGGCGGTCGGGATCGGCGCCGCGCTGACCGCGCCGCCGGGCCGCACGCCGCTGGACGTCACCGCGTTCGTGCTGCTGCTGGCCGGTGCCGCCCCGCTGCTGCTGCGGCGGGTCGCTCCGGTGCCGGTGCTGGCGGTGACAGCGACACTGCTGATCGCCTACCTGGCGCTGGGCTATCCCGGCATCGGTCCCGCGATCGCGGTGATGGTCGCCGCGTTCACCGCGGTCTCCGCGGGCCATCGGCGAAGTGCCGTCGTGGTCATCGCCGCGATCATCACGGCCGGCCCGGCGGTCGAGTTGCTGACCGCGGGTGGTGGCCGGGCGGCGGTGCAGCACTGGAGCCTGCTGCTGGGCTGGATCGTGGCGTCCGCCGTGATGGCCGAGACGCTGGTGCAGCACCGGGCGTTCCGGCGCCAGGCCGAGGAACGCGCGGCCGAGGCGGAGCGCACCCGTGAGGAGGTGGCCAGACGCCGCGCCGGAGAGGAACGGCTGCGGATCGCGCGGGAGCTGCACGACTCCCTCACCCACTGCATCTCGATCATCAAGGTGCAGGCGGGCGTCGCGGTCCATCTCGCGCGCAAGAGCGGCGAGCCGGTGCCGCCCGCGCTGGTCGCGATCCAGGAGGCGGGCACGGAGGCGATGCGCGAGCTGCGGGCCACCCTCGACGTGCTGCACGGCGACCAGCCCGATCACGGATTGCACCAGCTCAAGGACCTGATCGACGGTGCCGGGCTGGCGGGGGTGCCGGTGAGTCTCACGGTCGGCGGCCGGGAGCGGGAGCTGCCGGGGCCGGTCTCCGCGGCGGGCTACCGGATCGTACAGGAGGCGCTCACCAACGTGGGCCGGCATGCGGGGGAGACGGCGGCGGCGACGGTGCTGCTGGACTACGGCGACGACGATCTGACGGTGGAGATCAGCGACGACGGGCCTGGCCCGCCGGGGGAGGACGACGACGCGGTGCCGGGACGCGGGCTGCGGGGGATGGCTGAGCGGGTGGGCGCGCTGGGCGGTTCGCTGCGGGCTGGTCGGGGCGATAAAGGCGGATTTATCGTACGGGTAAAGCTCCCGCTCCCGCCCCGGGACCAACCGTGATCCGCGTGCTGCTCGTCGACGACCAGCCGATGATCCGTGCCGGGTTCCGCGCGCTGCTCGACGCCGAGGACGACATCTCGGTGGTCGCCGAGGCGAGCGACGGTGCTCAGGGAGTGCGCCTGGCGACGTCGTTGCTGCCCGACGTCGCCCTGGTCGACATCCAGATGCCCGTGCTCGACGGGATCGAGGCCACCCGCCGGATCGCCGCCGACCCGCGCCTGGCCGCCGTGCACGTGGTGATCCTGACGAACTTCGGCGTGGACGACCACGTCTACGCCGCCCTGCGTGCCGGAGCCGCCGGCTTCCTGGTCAAGGACAGCGAACCCGACGACCTCCTGCACGGCATCCGCCTGGCCGCCCGCGGCGACGCCCTCCTCTCCCCGGCAATCACCAGACGCCTGATCGCCGACTACGTCTCGCGCCCCCGCCCCGGCAGCGAGTCGGTCCGGCTGGCCGCCCTCACCGCCCGCGAGCGCGAGGTGGTCGCCCTGGCCGCGCGCGGCCTCTCCAACGACGAAATAGCCACCACCATCGTGATCAGCCCCGCAACCGCCAAAACCCACATCAGCCGCGCGATGATCAAGCTGGGCGCCCGCGACCGCGCCCAACTCGTCGTCATCGCCTACGAGTCAGGCCTGGTCACCCCCACCCAGCGCTGACCCACCGCCTCCCCGCGCCGCCCCGGTTCCCGCGCCGCCCCGGTTCCCGCGCCGCCCCGGTTCCCGCGCCGCTCCGGTTCCCGCGC
>NZ_JBFAYE010000023.1:0-165930 GCF_040681145.1 Actinoplanes sp. NPDC051861 | reverse complement strand
GCCGCTCCGGTTTCCGTGCCGCTCCGGTTTCCGTGCCGCTCCGGTTTCCGTGCCGCTCCGGTTTCCGTGCCGCTCCGGTTTCCGTGCCGCTCCGGTTTCCGTGCCGCTCCGGTTCCCGCGCCGCTCCGGTTCCCGCGCCGTCCCGCGATCTTGGGCGTCGCGCCCGGCGTGGGGCTGCGCTAACGCCCGCGTGCCCGCGCCTTCCCGCGCTGTCCCGCGATCTTGGGCGTCACGCCCGGCGTGGGGCGGCGCTAATGCCCGCGTTCCCGCGCGGCCCCGCGATCTTGGGTGTTGCGACCGGGCGTGGGCGGCTTGGGGGTTCACGATCGCTTGCGGGGTGTGGGCTGCGGGGGCTGGTGACGCCGCCGCGAGGGGGAAGGGTGTGGGGAAGTAATGTGACGCGCGTGGAAGAGATCGACCGGGCGATTGTTTCGGCGCTTACCGGGGATGGGCGGTTGTCGTACACCGATCTCGCTGATCGGGTCGGGTTGAGTGTTTCCGCTGTTCATCAGCGGGTTCGGCGGCTTGAGCAGCGTGGGGTCATCGCGGGGTACACGGCTAAGGTGTCCTACGAGGCGTTGGATCTGCCGTTGACTGCGTTTGTGGCGATTCGGCCGTTTGATCCGTCGCAGCCTGATGACGCGCCGGACCGGTTGGCTCATCTTGCCGAGATCGACTCGTGCTACTCGGTGGCGGGCGAGGACTTCTACATGCTTCTCGTGCGGGTGAAGAGCCCGGCTGACCTGGAACGTCTTCTCCAAGACATCCGCACGGCAGCGAACGTCACGACTCGCACGACGGTCGTCCTCTCCACGCCGTATGAGAACCGCCCGCCTCGCATCGCCGACTGACCGCTTCGTCCCGTCGCGCGTCCATCATCCCGTCGCGCCCAGAACGTCACGTTGCGCGCAGGTCATCCCGTCAGGGGCTGATCGTGCTGATCATCCCGTACCGCTGGTCACGTTCTTTTTGTCGGAAACCCTCATGACGCTGACCACGCGGTCCACTTCGCGACCCGGATGCGCAGGAACGGGCCCGGGGGCGGCGCCGTCTCATACTGCGGATACCGCGCGACCAACTCCGGCGAAGGCGCATCCGTCACCGAGGCCACCCCGTCCGCCCGGACCCACCACAGCGACGACCAGTCCTCGTCGTAACAGTCGGCGAGCACGCTCACGCGCGGCTCATGCGCGATGTTCACCAGACGTTGAAGGCCGCGATGACGCTTCGGCTTCCCGTCCACAGCCGTGACGATCACGTCGTCCACCAGTGCGAACACGATCGGCACCAGATGCGGCGCGCCCGACGGTGTCACCGTGGCGAGGTGGGCCACCCGGGACGCCGCGAAGCGTTCACGGGGAGTCATCGGCCGAGGAACGCGCCGATGGCCTGCTCCCACCGGGTGAGCTTCGCCTCGATCACGCTCCACGGGCCCGACGGCACCCACGCCGACGCCCGGTGCACGCCCGCGGACGCGAGTCGTTCCAGCACCGCCGGGTCCGACGGCGCGCTCAGCACCTGCACCTGGATGTCCCGGGTGGCGCGCGAGCGCAGGGAAGCGATCCGTGGGAACACCGATTCGCTGTAGTTCGGGAACCAGCCGTCCCCGTAGGCCAGCACCCGGTCCAGCACCGTCGGCCCGTCCCCGCCCACCAGCACCGGCGGCCACGGCTTCTGGGCCGGCTTGGGCCACGACCAGATCCGCTCGAACTTCACGAACTCCGAGTCGAACGACGCCTCATCCTGGGTCCACACGGCCTGCATGGCGCGCACCCGGTCACCCATGAGGCGCATCCGGGTACGCGGATCCGTACCGTGATTCGCCATCTCCTCCCGGTTCCACCCCGCGCCGATCCCGAACTCGAACCGCCCGCCGCTGAGGTGGTCGACCGACGCGACCTCCTTGGCCGTGATGATCGGATCCCTTTCGGTCACCAAACAGATGCCGCTGCCGACGCGGAGTCGGGTCGTGGACGCCGCCGCGTCGGTCAGCGCGACGAACAGGTCGTAGGTGTGCCAGTACTTGCGGGGCAGTTCGCCACCACCGGCGTACGGCGTCTCGCGCGCCGCCGGTATGTGCGTGTGCTCGGCGAAGAACAGCGCGTCCTGCCCGCGCTCCTCGATCCTGCGGGCGAGTGAACCCGGCCGCATCGCGTCATGGGTGGGGAAGTAGCCGACTCCGAACTCCACCCGGGGGAGTCTATTCGCCGTACGGCGTAGGGATGAGCCGCAACGGCAGGCCCGGTTCCGAGTAGCCGTTCGCACCCTGGCGTTTCGGCAGCTTGATATCGCGGTGGGGGAGTTTCTCGTACGGGACCTGGCTCAGCAGATGCGTGATGATGTTGAGACGGGCGCGCTTCTTGTCGTCCGAGTGCGCCACGTACCAGGGCGCCCACGCCGTGTCCGTGGTGGCCATCATGGCGTCGCGGGCCCGCGAGTAGTCGTACCAGCGGCTGTACGACTTCAGGTCCATGTCCGTCAGCTTCCAGATCTTGCGCGGGTCCTGGATGCGGCTCTGGAGGCGACGGGTCTGCTCGTCCGGGCTGACCTCCAGCCAGTACTTCAGCAGCAGGATGCCGGAATCGGTCATCGCCTTCTCCCACGACGGGACGATCTGCAGGAAGCGGTCGGACTCCTCCGGCGAGCAGAAGCCCATGACGCGCTCGACGCCGGCCCGGTTGTACCAGGACCGGTCGAAGATGACGACCTCACCGGCGGCCGGGAAGTGAGCCATGTAGCGCTGCGCGTACATCTGGCTCTTCTCCCTCTCCGTAGGAGTGGGCAAGGCGACCACCCGGAACACCCTCGGGCTGACCCGCTCGGTGATCCGCTTGATCGTGCCGCCCTTGCCGGCGGTGTCGCGGCCCTCGAAAACCACGCAGATCTTGGCGCCGGAGGCCTTGACCCACTCCTGCATGGCGACGAGCTCGCCATGCAGAACCCGCATCTCGTTCTCGTATTCGACACGGCCCAGCTTCTTGTGCTTCTTCTCCTTCGCCATGGCCGAGAGTGTGTGCGGGTCGCCGGACAAGCGCGTCATCCGCGCGGGATGAACGCCGCACTGCCATGCTGTCCGGGATGAATGCCGACGACGTGCAAGCCGCGAGGAACGCGATGCTGGCGACGCTCACCCCGGTTGCCGCGGCACCCGGCTGGGAGGGCGACGCCGGTGGTCTGGCTTGGAGCTGCAAGGAGACCTTGGCGCACATCGCGCACGATCTTTTTGCGTACGCGGGACAGCTCACGACCTCCGCCGAGGACGCCTACCTCCCGGTCGACCTGGTCGCCCGGCCCGAGGCGACACCGGCGCAGCTGATCGGCATCACCGCCGGCTGCGCCGACCTGCTCGCCACCGTCCTGCGCACCACCGACTCCACCGCGCGCGCCTGGCACTGGGGCCCGACCGACCCGTCGGGTTTCGCCGCGCTCGGCGTCAACGAGATCCTGCTGCACACCTGGGACATCGCCACCGGTCTCGGGGTCGGCTTCACGATGCCCGCGCCGCTCTGCGCGGCCGTCCTCGCCCGGCTGTTCCCGAACTCGCCCGGCGGCGACCCCGCGGAGGCGCTGCTCTGGTGCACCGGCCGGATCGCCCTGCCGCATCGCCCCCGTCTCGAGTCGTGGACGTTGCGGGCAGCCGTAAGCTGATCTTCCATGTGGAGGAAACTGTGGCGGACCGTCGGCGCGTGGCCGGGCTTCACCCCGATCGCGCGCAGCCTGGTCACCGTCGACCGGTGGCTCGGCCGGGTGACGCGCGGGCGGGTCGTCGCGCTGGGCATGGCGCCGTCGCTGATCCTCACCACGACCGGGCGCAAGTCCGGGTTGCCGCGCAGCCAGCCGCTGCAGTACGTGCGGGACGGGGACGACTTCGTGATCATCGCCTCGAACTGGGGCGGGGAGAAGCATCCGGCTTGGTCGTACAACCTGCGGTCGAACCCGGACGCGCGGATCACGCTCGGCGGGCGTGAGATCCCGGTGACCGCCCGCGAGGCACAGGGCGACGATCGCGACCGGTTGTGGCAGCTCGTCGTCGACCAGTGGCCGGGCTATGCCGCGTACCGTGTCCGCGCCTCGCACCGTGAGATCCGGCTCTTCCGTCTCACACCCGCTGGCTGACCTGGATCTCGAACCGCCCCGTCGCCGAGGCGAACGCCAGCGCGGCGACCAGCAGTGCCAGCCCGATGATCAGCAGAACGATGAGGAACCCGCAGCCGCCGAGAGGCGACCGCCCGCTCACCGCTGACCCTCCTCGATCGTCATGCGTCCAAGGTTGGCACCGATTCGACCGATATGCAGCCCCGGTCGCCTGGTACGGCTGAAGCGTGACGTCAAGCGAAACCGAGGTTCGCCAGATCTCCACTCCGGACGATCTTCCCGAATTCCGTGAGAGCTGGTGGGAGACGGGCATGCGCGCCCGGGTCCGCACCGGCATCGTCGGCGTGTTCACCGAGCTGCCCAGCCTGATCCGCAAGGCGGTACGGGTGGCCTGGCGCGCCGACCCGATGCGTACCACGCTCGTCGGGGTGACCACTGTGGGCGCCGGCGCGCTCGCTGCCTTCGGGCTGCTGGCCACCCAGCAGATCCTGATCGAGCTGTTCGCCGGCGGTCCCACGGCCGACCGGGTCCGCGCGGCCCTGCCCGCCCTGATCTGGCTGGCCCTGGCGACCGCGATCCGGGGCGCCCTCGGCATGGTCGTCGGGTACGCGCTGAACGGCCTGACCCCGCGCGTGCATCTGGCCGTCGAGCGGGAACTGTTCGAGCACACCACCTCGGTCGAACTGCGCGCCTTCGACGACGACAAGTTCGCCGAGGGCATGGAACGCGCGACCCGGGGCGCCGAGGCAGCGATCGACCTGGTGCAGACCACGATGAACCTGTTCGCCGGTGTCGTCAGCCTGCTCGCCGTCACGTTCGCCGTGGTGACCATCAACCCGCTGCTGCTGCTCGCGCTCCTGGTCGCCACCGTCCCGACCGGCTTCGCCGCGCTGCGTGCCGGGCACGTCAAGTTCCAGAGCTATCTCGCCAGCTCGACCCGCCGCCGGCGGCAGTGGGTGCTGCAGCGACTGATGGCCGAGCGCACCTCCGCCGCCGAGCTCCGCTCGTACGGGCTGCGGGGTTTCCTCCTTCGGCTCTACGACCAGGTGATGGGCGTGCAGATCCGGGAGGAGCTGCGGGTCGCCCAGAAGGTCACCGCCACCACGAGCATCGGCGCCGCGGTCGGCGGCGTCGCGCTGGCCGGCGTCTACACCCTGCTCGGCCTGCTCCTGCTCGACGGCCAGATCCCGATCGCCGCCGCGGCCACCTGCGTGATCGCGCTGCAGGCCGCCCAGCGGGCGCTCGCGCTGGTCACGTTCCAGGTCGACCACGTGTACGCCTCGGGTCAGTTCTTCAACGAGTACGTCCGGTTCCTCGTCACCGCCGGCCAATACCTGCCTTCTCCCCGGTCCGGCCGCCCGGCACCCGCCACACTGGACTCGCTCACGGTCGAGGGCGTCACCCTGCAATACCCCGACCGGGACCGGCCCGCCGTCGACGACGTCACGCTCACGATCCGGGCCGGCGAGACGATCGCCCTGGTCGGCGAGAACGGCTCCGGCAAGTCCACCCTGGCCGCGATGATCGCCGCACTGCGGAGTCCCAGCGCGGGCCGGCTGATCTGGAACGGCCGCCCCTATGAGGAGTGGGATGTGGACGCGCTTCGTCACCAGATCGCGGTCGCGCTGCAGGATCACCACAAGTGGCCGTTCAGCGCGGCCACCAACATCGCGATGGGCGACATCGACGAGCCCGCCGACCCGGACCGGATCGAGACGGCCGCGCGCCTGGCCGCCGCCCACGACATGATCGGCGACCTGCCGCACGGCTACGAGACGCTGCTGGACCGTACGTTCAAACAGGGCCAGGATCTGTCCGGCGGCCAGTGGCAGCGCATCGGGGCGGCCCGCGCCTTCCTGCGTGACGCACCGCTGCTCATCATGGACGAACCGTCGTCGGCGCTGGACCCGCGGGCGGAGGACGCGCTGTTCCAGGCGTTGCGCGGGCGTCAGGGGAGGCGCACCACGATCCTGATCACGCATCGGCTGGCCAACATCACGCACGCCAACCGGATCTTCGTGCTGGAGCAGGGCAGTCTCATCGAGTCGGGGACCCACCGGGAGCTGATGGCGCTGGGCGGGGTGTACTCCCAGCTGTTCACCCTGCAGGCGTCGGGCTATCGGGACGCCTGATCAGGTCGGCGAGGAGTTCGGGCAGGCCGGGGGAGAAGTAGACGTGGCCCATGCCCGGGACGACGTGCAGCCGGGCGTCCGGGATGGCCGCCACCAGGGCCTCAGCCTTGGCCACGGTGAAGATCGGGTCCTGGTCGCCGTGCACGACCAGCGTCGGGGCGGTGATCGCCGACAGGGGAGCGAGCAGGTTCGGGTCCTCGCGCCAGGCGGCCGGGCCGTGATGGGCGGCGGCGGCCGGGTCGAGCGCTCGCGCCCAGCAGCGTTCGAGCACCGCCCGGGCGGCCGGTTCGTCGAAGGGGCGCACGTCGCCGTTCATGACCCGGAAGAGCGCGATGTCGGACTCCACACCGTGCGGTGTGCCGGCCGCGCCGGCCAGGTGCTGCAGGAATCGGGGCGACGGCGGGCCGGGGTCCTCGCCCATGGGAGTTGTGGAGAGCAGGGTCAGCGAGCTCACGCGTGCCGGCCGGTGCACGCCCAGCCACTGTGCGAGCACCCCGCCCAGCGACGCTCCGACGATGTGAGCGGACGGCAGCCGATAGGCATCCAGAATCGCCACGACATCTTCCGACATTTCCGAAATGTCGTAGGGATTGGTGTCGAAGTCGACGGTGCTCGACAGGCCGGTGTCACGGTGGTCGAACCGGATCACCTGGGCGCCGCTCGCGACGAGACGGCCGACCAGCGCGTCCGGCCAGCAGTACCCCTGTGCCGCCTGCCCCGCGATCAGCAGGACGGCCGGATGATCGGGGTCGCCGATCCGTTCCGTCCACAGGCGCAGGCTGCCGGAGGTCACGAACGTCTCGGTCATGATCCCTGACAGTAGGCGACCCGATCACGGCAGGTGGATGCGGGCCTGAATCGGGAGGTGGTCGCTGGGCCACTGGCCGCCGTGACGGTAGATGTTCATCAGCGCGCCCGACGTGGTGACGCCCGGGGAGGTGAGGATCCAGTCGACGCGCTTGCCGCCGGGGACCAGGGGGCGGTAGTTGTGGATCGTGGCGTAGTCCGGACCGCGGCGCGGCGCGCTGGTCCACGTGTCCGTCAGGCGCGCGTTGTCGAGCAGGAACCGGTAGACCTGGCTGCCGGAACCCGCCGGGCTGTTGAAGTCGCCGGTCAGCACGATCGGCAGCGTCTCGAACCTCGCCAGTCTCGCCGTGATCAGTCGGGCCGCCTGCCTGCGCGCGTACTCGCTCTCGTTGTCCAGGTGGGTGTTGACCGCGTAGAACCGCCGGCCAGTCGCCAGGTCCGAGAACAACACCCAGGTCACCATGCGTACGCGAAACGATCCCCAGCTGATCGATCCGGGAACCTCCGGCGTCTCTGACAACCAGAAATTTCCCGACTTCTCCGGTCGGAGCCGTGTCCGGTCGAAGAAGACTGCCATGTGCTCGCCGTGGTCGGCTCCCTCGCGGCCGAGCCCGATACGGTCGTAGTCCGAGCCGAGATCGTTCTCGATGTCGTCGAGCTGAGGTGCGAGGCCCTCCTGGGTGCCGATGAGATCCGGCCTCTCCGCCGCCAGCAACTCACGCAGCACCGGGCGCCGCTGCACCCACGAGTTGGGCGGGCTGCTACCGGCGTAGCGCAGGTTGAACGTCATCACGTCCAGATCCCCGGCCACCGCCGCCCCGGCAAGCCGATCCATCACGGACAGTGGTGTTGCGGAGGGTGACGGGCTGACCGCGATTGCCGGTGCCGGACGCGAACCGGGCTGCCGGACGACCGCGCCACCGACAGTCATCACGGAGACAACGACGAGTGCCGCGAGGACCAATCGGCGAATCGGCACGCCCCGACGATAACAAAGTGGCTGGTCACGAAGATTCAGACGCCGTTCAGAGGGTCGTTCAGCAGGCTCTCGAAGGCCAGCTCCGCTGCCCCGATCAGCGGCGCGTCCTCGCCGAGCAGGGGCACTCCCAGCCGCACCCCCTCGCGGAACGCCGGCAGGACCATCCCGGACACCCGCGCCCGCACCTCGTCGGCCGCCGCGAGGTAGACCTCCCGCAGGACGCCACCGAACAGGACGACCTCCGGGTCCAGGATGTTGACCAGGTTGGCGACGCCGTGGCCCAGCCAGCGCGCGACATCGCGTACGCTCGCTCTTGAAGCGTCATCGCCTGCTCGCGCCGCCGCAAGCACCGTGAGTGCGTCTCCGCTCGCGGACCGGCGCAGCAGGGCCGGCTCGCCCGCCTCGGTCTCCCAGCAGCCGCGTGAGCCGCAGCGGCAGCGATGCCCGACCGGATCGACCACCATGTGACCGACCTGGCCGCCGAAGCCGCCGTGGCCGGTGACCGCCTGGCCGCCGGTGAGAATGCCCGCGCTGATCCCCGCGTCGCCGTGCAGGTAAACGATGTTCGAGAGGCCGCGTGCCGCGCCGCGGGCGTGTTCCGCGCGGGCGGCGAGGTCGGCCGGTGTGCCGATCAGGAGGGGACGGTCGTGGGGGAGCGCCGCGGCGAGTTCGGTGGCGGAGGGCCCGTCGGCGCTGACCGCGACGGCGTATCCGAGGAGGGCGCCGCCCGGCGGCGCCTGCGCCTGCAGACGGCCGAGGAGGCGAGCCAGGATGGCGACGGTCTCGGTGCGGCCGGTTCCGGGGGAGAGGCGGGCGGTGAAACTGTCGAGGATCCGGCCGCCGAGACCCACGCATGCGGCGCGGAGGTGGTCACGCTGCACAGTCAATGCGTACGCATAACAGCTGGCGGAGTTCGTGCGCACCACCGGTGACGGCCGTCCGGCCCGCCCGCTTGCCGGTGGGATCTCCTCGCGGACCAGGCCCGCGGCGGCGAGTTCGGTGGCGAGTGCCCGGATGGTGCTGCGGTTGAGGCCGAGGCCCGCAGTCAGTTCGGCGCGGGAGGTGGCGCCGCGAAGGTGTACGTAGCGTAGAAGTGCGCCAAGGTTCTGCCGGCGAATGGTCTCCTGCGGGGAGATTGCCACGCCATGGTCCTCCGAGAAGCCGCGGCGAGCGGGTGCCCGAGTCGCGGGCACCCGCTCGCCGCCTGGATCACTTGGTGAGCGGGGCCAGCTTCGGGTCGTTCGCGTACGCCTCGGCCGCGTTGGCCTTGGTCACGATGACCGGCTCCAGCAGGTAGGCCGGGACGACCTTGACACCGTTGTTGTACGACTTGGTGTCGTTGACCTGCGGGTCGCTGCCGCCCTGGAGCGTCTTGACCATGTTGATGGTCTCGGCGACCAGCTTGCGCGTGTCCTTGTTGATGGTGGAGTACTGCTCACCGGCAACGATGGACTTGACCGACTCGACCTCGGAGTCCTGGCCGGTGACGACCGGGACGGGCTTGCCGGCACCCTTGATCGAGGTGATGATCGCGCGGGCCAGGGTGTCGTTCGGCGACAGGACGCCGTCCGGAACCTTGTCACCGGTGTAGGTGGAGTTCAGCAGCGAGTCCATCCGGCTCTGCGCGTTCTCCGCCTTCCAGCCCTGGGTGGCGGTCTGCTTGATGTCGGTCTGCTTCGAGCCGACGACGACCTCGCCCTTGTCGATCAGCGGCTTGAGGACGTCCATCGCGCCGTTGAAGAACACGCCCGAGTTGTTGTCGTCCGGCGAGCCGGAGAACAGCTCGATGGTCCACGGGCCGGTGGCCTTCTTGGCCTTCATGCCGTCCAGCAGGGCCTGGCCCTGCAGCTGGCCGACCTTGAAGTTGTCGAACGCGATGTAGTAGTCCACGTCCGGGGTGTTGGTGATCAGCCGGTCGTACGCGATGACGACGGCGCCGGACTCCTTGGCCTGCTTCACCTGGGTGGAGAGCTGGGCGGCGTCGGTCGCGCCGATCACGATGACCTTGGCACCCTTGGTCACCATGGCGGTGATCTGGGCCTGCTGGTCGGCGACCGTGGTGGAGGCGCCCGCGTACTGCACGTCCGACTGGAAGCCGGCGTCCTTGAGCCCGTTGGTGAACAGGTCACCGGCGAGAACCCAGTTCTCCGAGGTCTTGGACGGCAGCGCGACGCCGATCAGGGCGTCCTTCGCGAAGCCCTTGGCACCGGCCTCGGTGCCGGCCTCGGTGCCGGAACCCTCACGCTCGGAGCCGCCGCAGGCGGCGACGCTGAGCGCGAGGAACGCCGCTGCGCTGACCGCGAGGCCCTTGGTAACGAAACTGCGCATGGTGAATAGCACCCTTCTTCTTTGTCTGGGTGTGGTGTGCGAGGGGATATCGGTCAGCGCGAGGCCGGAGTCTTCTCCTGCTCCGTGCCGGCCGGTGCGGTGACGGCGGGGTCGGCCGCCGCTTCCCGCTGGAAGGGGCGCATCAGCGATCCGATGATCGAGAAGCGTCCCTGCTTCTTGTTGTAGACATCGAGGGCGACCGCTCCGAGCAGGAATAGGCCCTTGATGATCTGAACCATGTCGGACCCGGTGCCGGTCAGCTGCAGGCCGTTGTTGAGCACGGCCATGACCAGACCACCGACGATGGCGCCACTGATGGTGCCGAGACCACCGGAGACCGCCGCGCCGCCGATGAAGACGGCCGCGATCGCGTCGAGTTCCCAGCTGAGGCCGTCCTGCGGGCCGGAGGCCGCGGACCGCGCCACGAAGATCATGCCGGCCAGCGCGGAGAGCACCGACATGTTCATCATGACCAGGAAGTTGACCCGGCGGAGCTTGACGCCGGAGAGTTCCGCGGCGCGTGAGTTGCCGCCGACCGCGTAGATGTGCCGGCCGCCGGCGGTATTGCGGGTGTAGAACGAGTAAGCCACGACCAGGACGGCCAGGATGATGCCGGAGATCGGGAAGCTGGTGCCGACCCGGCCGCCGGCGAACCGCAGCGTGGCGAAGACGATCACGCCGACCATCACGGCCATGCGCAGCAGCGCGATCCACAGCGGTGCCGGCTCGGCGCCCTCCATCTGCGTCCGGACCTGGCGGGCCCGCAGCTCGCGCCAGATCACGGCGAGGCTGACGACCAGGCCGAGCAGCAGCGTCGCGTTGTTGTAACCGGTGTTCGGCCCGAACTCGGGCAGGTAACCGGCGCCGATCTCGCGGAAGCCCTCCGGCACCGGGACCGTGTCGGCGTTGCCGATGTACTGGTTGCCGCCGCGGAACAGCAGCATGCCGGCGAGCGTCACGATGAACGCCGGGATGCCGATGTACGCCACCCAGAAGCCCTGCCAGGCGCCGATCGCCGCGCCCACGGCCAGGCCGATCAGGATGCCCAGCGGCCACGGCACGCCGTGTTCGCTGATCGCCTTGGCCACCACGATGCCGACGAACGCGGCGACCGAGCCGACCGAGAGGTCGATGTGGCCGGCCACGATCACCATCAGCATGCCGATGGACAGGATCGAGATGTATGCGTACTGCTGGGTCAGGGCGATCAGGTTGCCGGACGTGAGCGTGAGCCCGTCCGTCCTGATCTGGAAGAACACGATGATCGCCACGAGTGTGAAGATCATCCCGAACTGGCGTGCGTTGGAGGTGGACCCTCCGAACAGGTTCTTCTGGAGGTCTCTGAATCGGCTCATCGCACCGGCGTCTTCTTGGTCGAGGTCATCTGCTTCATGAGGAGTTCCGGGTCGGCGTCGGCACGGGCGATCTCGCCGGTGATGGCGCCTTCGAACACGGTGTAGATGCGGTCGCAGAGGCCGATCAGCTCGGGCAGCTCCGAGGAGATGACGATGACGCCCTTCCCCTCGTCGGCCAGCTTCTGGATGATCCCGTAGATCTCGAACTTGGCGCCCACGTCGATGCCCCGGGTGGGCTCGTCGAGGATCAGCAGATCCGGGTCGGTGAACATCCACTTGGCCAGCACGACCTTCTGCTGGTTGCCGCCGGAGAGCTTGGTGACGCCCTCGTCCACGGTGGGCGTCTTGATCCGCAGGCTCTTCCGGTAGGCCTCCGCCTCGTGGTACTCGGCGGCCTCGTCGACCACACCGCGACGGGTGATCTTGGAGAGCTTCGCCGCGACCACCGAGGTCTTGATGTCGTCGAGCAGGTTCAGGCCGATCGCCTTGCGGTCCTCGCTGACGTACGCCAGGCCGTGCCGGATGGCGTCCGCGACCGACTTGAGCTCGATCTCCCGGCCGTCCTTGAAGATCTTCCCGTCCAGGTAGACCCCGTAGGACCGGCCGAACAGGCTCATCGCCAGCTCGGTGCGCCCGGCGCCCATCAGGCCCGCGAACCCGACGATCTCGCCGCGCCGCACGGTGAAGCTGGAGTTCTTGCAGACCAGGCGCTCCGCCGAGATCGGGTGGCGCACCGTCCAGTCCCGTACCTCGAAGAAGACCTCACCGATGTTCGGCGTGTGGTCCGGGAACCGGCTCTCCAGATCCCGGCCGACCATGCCGCGCACGATGCGGTCCTCGTCGGCGCCCTCGGCCCGCACGTCGATCGTCTCGATCGACCTGCCGTCACGCAGAATGGTGATCGAGTCGGCGATGGCCTCGATCTCGTTCAGCTTGTGCGAGATCATGATCGATGTGATCCCGCGTTCCTTGAACCCGCGCAGCAGGTCGAGCAGGTGCCGCGAGTCCGTCTCGTTGAGCGCGGCCGTCGGCTCGTCCAGGATCAGCAGCTTGACGTCCTTGGCGAACGCCTTGGCGATCTCGACGAGCTGCTGCTTGCCGACGCCGATGTCCTTGATCAGGGTGTCCGGGTCCTCGCTGAGCCCGACCATCGCCATCAACTCGAGGGCCCGGTGGTTCGCGGCCTTCCAGTCGATGCTCCCGCGCCGGCGCGGCTCGTTGCCGAGGAAGATGTTCTCCGTGATCGACATGCCCGGGATGAGGGCCAGCTCCTGATGGATGATCACGATGCCGGCGTTCTCGCTGGCACGGATGTCCGAGAACCTGGCCTCGGCACCCTGGTAGACGATCGAGCCGGTGTACGTCCCAAACGGGTACACACCACTCAGGACCTTCATCAGCGTCGACTTGCCGGCGCCGTTCTCGCCGCAGATCGCGTGGATCTCGCCGGGCCGCACCCTGAGGTTGACGTCGGAGAGCGCCCGGACGCCGGGGAACTCCTTGGTGATTGCTCGCATCTCGAGCAGGGGTGAAGCTCCGTCCATGCCCATCTCCGTCTGGCTCTCCAACTGGCTCTCCAGCTGGCTTCCCAACTGGAAGGAGACTTTGTAACTCTTGCGTTTCTGGACTGTAAATCCAATTGTTTTAATAAGTCAACGGGACCTTAGGCCTCGGTATGGTCACAGCTCGATGGAGGTTCAGCGGTGGGGCGAACAGGTACGAACCTGCCCAAGGTCGGCCAGTACAACCGGGCGGTGGTGCTCGACCAGATCCAGCTGGCCGACGGCATCAGCCGTGTCGAGATCGCCGCGCACACCGGCCTCACCCCGCAGACCGTCT
The DNA here is from genome assembly GCF_040681145.1 of Actinoplanes sp. NPDC051861. Lineage (NCBI taxonomy): Bacteria > Bacillati > Actinomycetota > Actinomycetes > Micromonosporales > Micromonosporaceae > Actinoplanes > Actinoplanes sp. NPDC051861. Next base: position 152,395 of record NZ_JBFAYE010000023.1, on the reverse strand, counting down.
CCGGCATCGTCCGGCGGCTGATCGTCGAGGGCATCGTCCGCGAGGACGGCCTGCAGACCTCCAACGGCGGCCGGTCCCGGACGTTACTGCGCGTGAACGCCGACGCGGGCTACGCGGTCGGCGTCCACTTCGACCCCGCCGAGCTGTCCTGCGTGGTGGTCGACCTGCTCGGGCGCCCGCTGGTGACCATGCAGCGGCCCACCCCGCCCGGTGCTGGGCCACAGAGAGTGACTGCTGCGGTGGCTGAACTCGTGGACGAGGTTCTGCTGACCTCGGGCGTCGAGCGCGGCCGCGTGCACGGCCTCGGCCTCGCCGCACCCGGGCCGATCGACCAGGCTCCCGGCGAGATCGTCGGCCCTCCGCAACTCTCCGGATGGGAACGTGTACCGATCAAACAAATGGTCGCCGCCGCCACCGGCCTCCCGGTCACCCTCGACAACGACGCCACCGCGGCCGCCATCGGCGAACGCTGGGCCGGCGCGGGCCGCGGCGTGGCTGATTTCGCCTACTTCTTCTTCGGTGCGGGCATCGGTGGTGGCCTCGTCCTGGGCCACCAGATACACCGAGGCGGCTCGATGAACGCCGCCGAGTTCGGCCACACGTCGGTGCGCCCGGACGGCCCGCCCTGCTACTGCGGCAACACCGGCTGCCTGGAGAGCCTGATCAGCCCGGCCGCGCTCGTCGCCGAGGCCCGCCGCCGGCTGGCTGCCGGCGAGGGTGCGGACTCCGACCTGGCCCGGCTGGATCCCGCTTCGACCGATTTCGATTCCGTACGCCTGGCGGCCGCCTCCGGTGATCCCCTCGCGGTCGAGGTCGTCGACACCGCGGCGGCCTGGCTGGCCACCGCCGTCGTCACGGTCGCGAACATCCTCGACATCGACCTCGTGGTCCTGGGCGGCCACGGCCTGCGCCACATCGAGGACCGGTACCGCCGCGCCGTCGAGGAGGCCCTGGCCACCCGCACCATGGCCCGCCGCATCCGAACCGTCCGCGTCGAGCTGTCCCCTTTGGGCCCCGACGCGGCAGTTGTCGGCGCCGCCGCGCTGGTCCTGCACGCCACGTACTCGCCCCAGGTATCGGAGCTGCTCTCTCTGTAGGCAATTTGTTTAGTGGTTCACCAAATCCCGGATCCGGCCTCTCAGCCCCCTGCCCGGACGGCCGAGAGGAACCCTGCCCGATCGGATGCATCTTCACCGCCGTCGATCTCGGTGCCATAGCGTGGCCTCCATGAAGCGGCGCTCGTTGCGCGTCTGGGCCATGGTCGCGTTCCTGATCTGCACCGTGGCCAGCGGCGCCTGGGTCCTTTTCGAGGTCCTGCGCGGCGAGGTGGACTGGGGCGAGGTGGCCGCACTGGTGGTGGCCGCGTCCGCGCTCGCCTTCCAGGTCGTCTCGGTGTTCCAGGACGCCGCCGCCAACCAGCCCTCCTTCGACGACCAGGTCGAGGAACTGGCGTCGGCGGTCGGCCGCGAGTGGTACGACGAGGCCGAGGCACGCCGCCTCCGTGGACCCCAGGTGCTCTCGCTGAGCTGGGAGGAGACCGCGCGGCCGGTGGGCGGGCCGCCCCGCCCGGCCGAGATCGGCGAGGAGGGCCTGAAGCAGCGTCCCGCGCTGCGCGGCCGTCTGGAGGGCGACTTCGACGCGGTCGTGGACGACCTGGCCGCCCGCTTCCGCCGCCTCGACGACAGCAGCATCGTCGTGCTCGGCCAGCCGGGCGCCGGCAAAAGCGTGCTCGCCCTGCTGCTGACACTGGCCCTGATCCGCAGCCGCGATCCGGGCGATCCGGTCCCCGTGCTGGTGCCGGCGTCGTCCTGGGACCCGCTCTCCGAGGAGTTCGTTCCCTGGCTCACCAGGACCCTCGCGGAGGCCTACTACAACGGCGACGAGACCATCACCAGCCAGCTGCTGAACCGGCACGTCGAACGGGTCCAGCAGCGCAAACCCCAGATCCTCATGCCCATCATCGACGGCCTCGACGAGATCGCCGAGTCGGGCCGCAGGCAGGCCGCGACCTACCTCAACCGAGCCGTCCGCGACGGCTGGCAGGTCGTCGTCACCTGCCGCGCCGTCGAGTACCAGGAAATGATCACCGGCGGCGCCCCGAAACTCACCGCCGTCCCGGTCGTCGAGGTCCGCCCGGTCACCCCGGCCGACGTCCGCGCCTACCTGGGCAAGCTGCCCTGGCCGGACGGCACCTCCTGGAGCCGCGTCCTCGACGAGATGGACAAGCGCCCCGAGGGCCCGGTCGCGGCGGCCCTGTCCACCCCGCTCATGGTCTCCTTCGCCAGGCTCGTCTACCAGCGCCTGGGCGGCGACCCGTCCGAGCTGCTGGGCGCGAACGGCGCGCTGCCCCGGTTCGAGGTCGAGGACCGCCTGACGTCCCGGGTGGTGGAGGCCGCTTACACCGCCGAGCCGCTGGTGGGTGAGGCGGACGCGGAGGGCCGGCGATGGCCGCGCGCCGACGCCCGGCGATGGCTGACGTTCATCGCCCACTACCTGCACCGCACCGGTCAGCGAGACGTCGTCTGGTGGCGCCTCAGCGCCCACCTGCTGCCGGCCTGGTTCGGCCCGATGATCGGCCTGGTCATCGGCGCACCGTTCATGGTGGCCGTCGCGGTCGTCGCCGCCGGCTCCGGCACGCTCGTCAGTGGCCTGACGGTCGGTGCGATCACCGGTAGCGTCGTGGCCCTCTCCGTCATGGTCCTCTGGTTCGTGTCGGCCGACCGGCCGCCCGGCAGGCTCTCCTTCGCGCTCGCCGGCTCCTGGGGCCGGCTGCGGCGCGGATTCCTGCTCGGCTTCAGCATCGCGGCGGTGTTCGCCGCGGTCGCCCTGGCGCTGATCGCCGTGGTCGTCCAGTCGGCCGAGTCATGGGCGTTGTGGGTAGCCGTCGATTACGTCAGCGCGGCATCCGCGGCGCTGGCCTGCGCAGTCGTCCTGGGTCTGGCCCTCGCCGCCCACGAGTGGGTGAACGCGCCACCGGCCAAGGCCGCGCAGACGAGCCTCGACGAGTCGATCCGGCACGACCGCGTCTCCGCACTCGTGGGCGGTCTGCTCGTCGGCCTGATCGTGGCGGTGACGACGGCACCGGCGATCGTCCTGGGAGCCGCTGCGGGCGATCTGCTGTTCGGGCTCTACACCGGCTGGTCAGGGTGGCCGGGAAGCCCCGAGTTCGCCGATCTCGGTGCGTCCCGGATGAACATGATCGCGGGCTGGGCAGCCGGCAGCCCGGTGATAGTCGCGGTGGCCTCCGCCCTCATCGGTCTGGGCGTCGGCACCCTCATCCTGCTGTCGCGGGCCTGGCCGCGATACGAGATCGCCCGGCTGTGGGCGCGAACGCGGCGCCGGCTGCCGTGGCGGGTCGCGGCGTTCCTCTCCGACGCCCGGCGACGGGAGGTGCTCCGGCGCGTGTCGGGCGGATACCAGTTTCGGCACATCCGTTTGCACGACCAGCTCGTCAGCCCGGCCGCGACCGTTCCGGCTGACACCGGCAACCCGGCCGTCACCCGGTCGTTCCTGAGCAGCCATCCACGCGCGCCATGGGTGGCAGGTGCCGCCGCGATGGTGCTGGTGGCCGCCGTGCCGATCGTGGTGCTACCCGACGACGACGCGGCGATTGTCCTGCGTGCTGCGGGGACGAGGCGAATCACGATCATGAGCATCGATCCGGACGAGCGATGGATCGCGGGGGTCGGCGGCGACAATCTGCGTGTCTGGGATCTCGACAAGCGTGAGCTGGTTCTCGACGATCGTTTCCCGGTCCAGCTCGACAAGCAGGGCACCTCGTTCGAATACGTCGTGCAGAACCAGCCTCCGTTCGACCCCAGCGGCCGGTTCTATGCGCTGACCGGAAATCCTCGGGGTGACACCTCGGGGAAGAACGTTGCCTGGATCTGGGACCTGGAGACCGGCACACGCGTTGTCGACGGTCACGTCGGCGGTGCGAAGTTCATCGGAGCAGGCCGCGTCCTGCTGCACCATTACGATTCGTCGAGTGTGGTGGAAGGCCCGCAACCGCTGGAGCTCTGGAATCTCACGGAACGGCGCCGACTGTGGCGGATCGACGACACTCAAACGATGCCGATCGCTGTCAGCAACGAACTTTTCGTCGGGGAGGTCGAAGGGAGACTCTCCGCGTGGCAGGCCAAGACCGGAGCCGAGATTCCGCCAGACCCGCCGATCACCGGCACCCTGGAGGATGTCAAGATTTCCCCGGGCGGGGCCCTGGTCGGCGTCGGTGTGGGCAGCGCGGTGCGGGTCTGGGAGCCCGCGAGCGGTCGCACTCTGGCCACCGCTGCACCCGTGGAGGGGACGAACTGGACCTTCGGTCGTGCGGGCACGCGAGTGATCGCCTCCAGCGGAGGCAGAAGCAGCACTTCGCTCGATGACAACAAGATTCGTATCTGGGAGGCCCGAACCGGCCGACTGGAGCAGGCGATACCGGCGCCGCCCGATCTCATCAGCGGAACAGGCCTGGCTGCCCGGTCGGGGCCCACCGAGACACGCGAGTCCGTCAGCGTCCAGAGCTTCGGTGATTACATCGCGGCGCTGTCGGAATCCGGGTCGGCGGGACCCGAAAACCGCCTCCACATCTGGGACGTCCGGAACGGGAAAAACGTTGTTGATGTTCCAGTCAGTGGGGTACAGATTTCTGCCAGCGGTAGTTGGTTGGTCTACTCCAGCGGCACCACGGCTGTCGTCAGGAATATCGCCGGCATGCGGGACAGGCCGACAGAATCCTATCTGAGCAGCGCCTTCTTCAATCCGGACGAGAGTCTCATGCTCGTTTACGAGGGTGACGCCGGAATGGCCATCTGGAATGTGGCGAACGCTGAGAGGTCGGCTTACGTGCGGACCAACTCTCAGCAGGTGTTCGAGAACCTCTCGTGGTTGACGGGAGGCGGCCTGTTGGCGGCTGATGACGTTTCCGTCAGCTACTACGATCGCGAGGGGAAACGGCGCTTCGTTGTCGAACACGGCTTTGCCGACGAGCCGGGTTACGACCTCCGGTTCGCCGCGTCGGATGACCTCATCGCTGTGCCGGGCGCCATTGAGAAGATCGAACTGCACAATGCCGGGAACGGGCATCTCCGTAGGACGCTCTCCGGCCACGTCGGCGTTGTGCAGGAACTTCAGTTCATCGATGAGGGGCGCTCGCTGGTGACCCGGGGATTCGACGGGACCATTCGCATCTGGGACATCGAGCGGTAGCTCAGCGGCTCTCGGCCTCCTGCGGTGACGCCGCCCAGGACGCCAGCAGGGCCAGGGCCGTCGCGGTAGGGGAGGACGGCTCGGCGGAGTAGATGGTCAGCGTCAGGTCCGGGTCGTTGCGGAGGTCGAGGCTTTCGTAGGCCAGGGTGAGGTCGCCGACCACCCGGTGGCGGAAGTGCTTGACCCCGGTTCCATGAGTGCGGACGTTGTGGGCGCCCCACCGCAGCCGGAACTCGTCGCTGCGGGTGGACAGCTCGCCCACCAGATCCTGCAGGCCCTTGTCGTGGGGGTCCTTGCCCGCCGCCGTGCGCAGGTTTGCCACGCACATGTCGGCGGCCAGGTCCCAGTCCGGGTAGAAGTCGTGGGCGGCGCTGTCCAGGAAGGTGAAGCGGGGGAAGTTCGGCTGGGTGGAACCTCGGTAGAGGTCGCTGTGCATGGCTCGGCCAAGGTGGTTGGTGGCGAGCAGGTCGATGCGGTTGTTGCACAGGATGGCGGGGGACGTGATCGCGTCCAGGGACCACCGCAGGCTGGGGCGCAGGGTCCACGGCTTGGCGCGGCGGCGCGGGCGGGCCAGGCTGCCGCTGCCGTTGGCCTCCTGGGCGAGGCGCAGCAGGTGGGCGCGTTCGGCGTCGTCGAGGCGGAGGGCGCGGGCCAGGGCGTCAAGGACGCCTGACGAGACGCCGGCCAGGGAGCCGCGTTCGAGCTTCGCGTAATACTCCACGCTCATCCCGGCCAGGGAGGCCACCTCGCTGCGCCGCAAGCCTGGCACGCGGCGCTGGCCGGCGGCGGGGAGGCCGGCCTGTGCCGGTGTGATCTTCGCGCGCCGGGTGGTGAGGAAGTCGCGTACTTCTGCCCGGTTGTCCACGGGAAAACGGTACGGCGGCAGACGGCGGGCAGGGAGGTACTGCCGGTACACCCCTTGACAGGGACTTCTTCGGGCGCGGCCGGGTACGCAGGCTGGAACCATCCGACGAAGGAGTGTTCGAAAATGCGTGTCGCTGTCATGACCGCCCCGGGTGAGGTCCGTGTCGAGGACCGCGCCGACCCGGTGATCCAGGAGCCGGCGGATGCGATCGTCCGGCTGTCGGCGACCTGCATCTGCGGGTCCGACCTGTGGCCCTACCGCGGCATCGAGGCCCTGAGCGGGCCGCGCCGGATGGGTCACGAGTACGTGGGCGTCGTCGAGGAGGTCGGGTCCGCGGTCCGCACGATCCGGCCGGGCCAGTTCGTGGTCGGCTCGTTCTTCGCGTCCGACAACACCTGCGAGATCTGCCGCGCGGGGTATCAGACGCACTGTGTGCACCGGCAGCCCGGCGCCCCGGACGGCGCGCAGGCCGAGCGGGTCCGGATCCCGCTCGCCGACGGCACGCTGGTCGCCACGCCGGAGGTGCCCTCGGACGACCTGATCCCGAGCTTCCTGGCCGCCTCCGACGTGCTCGGCACCGGCTGGTTCGCCGCGGTGGCCGCCGAGGCCGGGCCGGGCAGGACCGTGGCTGTCGTGGGTGACGGCGCGGTCGGCCTGCTCGGTGTGCTGGCCGCCCGGGAGCTCGGCGCCGAGCGGATCATCGCGATGAGCCGGCACACCGACCGGCAGAAGCTGGCCCTGGAGTTCGGCGCTACCGACGTCGTCACCGAGCGCGGCGACGAGGGCGTGGACCGGATCAGGGAGCTGACCGGCGGGCTCGGCGCCCACTCGGTGATCGAGGCGGTCGGCACCCAGGAGTCGATGATGCAGGCCATCCGGTCGACCCGTGCCGGTGGGCACGTCGGCTACGTCGGCGTCGCCCACGGTGTGTCGCTGCCGGGCATGGAGTTGTTCTTCTCCGGGGTGCACCTGCACGGCGGGCCGGCCCCGGTACGCCGGTTCCTGCCCGACCTGATGGACCGGATCGCGTCCGGCCGCATCAACCCGGGCAGGGTGTTCGATCTGACGCTGCCGCTGGACCGGGCCGCCGAGGGCTACCGGGCGATGGACGAGCGCCGGGCGATCAAGGTGTTGTTGCAGCCCTGACGCCGGGGCACCAGGACGCGATGGCGGCCGCCGTATCGGCGGCGGTCAGCATCGTGCCGCTGGCCCAGGCGACGTATCCGTCCGGGCGGATTAGGACCATGGCGGCGCCGGGCAGCGTGGGGCGAAGGACCACGTTGACCGACGGGAGGGCCAGTTCCAGCGGTGAGCGGACCGCCAGGACGAAACGGCCGTCGCGGAGATGGGTGTAGAGGCGCTCGACGTCCGGCATCCGCCGGCCGGTGAGCCGGTGGCCGCCGCGAGCCGGATACGCGATCCCGATCCCGCTCATCCGCGCCGCCATCGCCAGCCGGGTCCGGTGGAACCGCAGGATCGACCGGATGACGAAGGCCTGCAGCACGTTGCGGACCCGGGACTGCCCGAGGACGAGGCGGTTGAACGTGTCGGAGAGGCGCAGCACCTGCTCGCCGACCGGGTGTCGTTCGGACTCGTAGCTGTCGAGCAGCCACGGCGCGGCCGTACCCTGCACGGCGGCGGCCAGTTTCCAGCCCAGGTTCATCGCGTCCTGGATGCCGGTGTTCATGCCCTGGCCGCCGAGCGGCGAGTGCACGTGGGCCGCGTCCCCGGCCAGGAACACCCGGCCGGCCCGGTAGTGCGCCGCCTGGCGCCGCTCGCTCAGGAACCGGGTGCTCCACCGGGGCTGTCCCATCCCGAGGTCCGACCCGGCGATGCGCTGGAAGGCGTCGCGCATCTCGTCGTACGTCACCGGCTCGGAGAGCGGCACCCGGTCCCGTCGCCGGTCCCAGGCGATGATCCGGAACCACCCGTCGCCGAACGGCACCGAGATGACCGCGCCCTCGGTGCTGGTCCGCGCGAACATGGCCTCCGGCGGCGGCTCGGAGAGGCGCGCGTCGGCCAGCATGATGTGGGTCTCGTATTGCTTGCCGGCGAAGTCCACGCCGATCAGCCTGCGGACCGTGCTGTGTGCGCCGTCGCAACCCACCACATAGCGGGCGCGCTCGACACCGCCGCCGGCAAGATCAAGGGAAACGCCGTCCGGGTCCTGGCGCAGGCCGGTCACCACGGCGCCTCGGACGATCTCGACACCGAGCTGGATAGCCCGTGCTTCCAGGACCTTCTCCGTGGCGCTCTGCGGCGCAATGAAGATCATCGGGTAGCGCGTGTCCAGAATGTCCAGGTCCAGCGAGGCGCCCGGCACGGGCGCCACGCTGTCCACCCGGACCCCGTGCAGCAGGACCTCGTCGGCGAGGCCGCGGGCGTCGAGCAGTTCGAGCGTACGGGCATGCACCGCGAACGCCCGGGTGATGTTGGATTCCTCGGCGCGCCGCTCCAGGAGGCGGCAGCGGACGCCGGCGAGGGCGAGTTCACAGGCGAGGGCCAGACCGGTCGGGCCGGCGCCCACCACGATGACATCAGCGGAATTCGTCATGCCCACAGCCTCGGAGGGAATCGACGTACTCGAATCGGTGATGTCACCGGTTACGATGCGGGGCATGCTGCACGGTCGGCAGCGCGAGTGCACGCTCATCGAGGAACTGCTGGCCGCGGCCGGTGAGCGGCGCAGTGGCGTGCTGGTGGTCCGCGGCGAGGCCGGCATCGGCAAGTCCGCCCTGCTCGGGTATGCGGCCGAGCGCGCCGGCGACATGCGGGTCCTGCGCGGCACCGGCGTCGAGTCCGAGTCGGAGTTCCCGTTCGCCGCGGTGCACCAGCTGCTGCGCCCGGTCGCCGGCCTGTTCGACGCGATCCCCGAGCGGCTCGGCGCGGCCCTGCGCGGCGCGTTCGGGCTGGGCCCGGCCGGCGGCGAGGACAGCTCCCAAGGCGGGGACCGCTTCCTCATCTCGCTCGCCGTGCTCAGCGTCCTGGCCGAGGCAGCGGAGGAGGGTCCGCTGCTCTGCCTGATCGACGACGCGCACTGGCTGGACGGCGCCTCCGCGGGCGCGCTGAGCTTCGCGGCCCGCAGGCTGGACGCCGAGGGCGTGGTGATGCTGTTCGCAACCCGGGAGGAGGTGCCAGGACTCCCGGACCTCACACTCTCCGGGCTGGACCCGCCGGCCGCCGGCGCGCTGCTCGCCGAACGGTGTCACGTCGACCTGCCGGCCGCGGTCCGCGACAGCCTGGTCGCGAGCACCGCCGGCAACCCCCTCGGCCTGCTCGAGCTGCCCGGCTCCCTGTCGGCGGACCAGCTCGCCGGCCGGGAACCCCTGCCCGAGCGGCTCCCCGTCGGCGCCGAGGTCGAGCAGGTGTTCCTGGAGCGCGTACGCCGCCAGGACCAGCCCACCCAGACCCTGCTGCTGCTCGCCGCCGCCGAGGACAGCGGTGAGCTCGATGTGCTGCTGCGAGCGGCGCGGTCCCTGGGCGTGGACGAGAGCGCGCTGGACATCGCCGAGAAGGCCGGCCTGATCCGGATCACCGGGCGCACCGTGGCGTTCTGCCACCCGCTGGTGCGTACCGCGGTCTATCGCGGCGCCACGTTCTGGCAGCGGCGCGACGCCCGCAACGCCCTGGCCGAGGCCCTGGACGGCGACGCGGACCGGCGTGCCTGGCACCTGGCCGCGGCGGCGCTCGGGCCGGACGAGACGGTCGCCGCGGAGCTGCACCGGTCGGCCGAGCGCGCCCGGCAGCGCGGTGGTCACGCGGCCGCCGCCAGCGCCTACGAGCGGTCGGCCGTGCTCACCGCCGAGGCGGGCCGGCGCGGGGAGCGGTTCACCGACGCGGCGGAGGCGGCCTGGCAGGCGGGGCTGCCGGGCCGGGCGGCCACCCTGCTGGACCGGGCCGCGACGCTGGTGGCGACACCACCGGCCAGGGGGCGCCTGGAGCATCTGCGCGGGTCGATCGAGGGCAGCAGCGGCGAGCTGACCTCGGCGTTCGCCATCCTGGTCGGCGCGGCCGAGCCGCTCGCCCGGCTGGACCCGGTCCGGGCCGCGCGGATGCTCACCGAGGCCGGGCAGGCCGCCTGGCTCGCCGGTGACGTGGCGGGTCTGCATGAGGTGGCCCGGCGCCTGGCCGATCTGCCGGTGCCGGACGCGGCGGTGCCGCTCAGCGCCCAGCTCGTTCTCGGCCTGGACAGCCTGCTCAGCGGGGATCTCACGACCGCGGTCCCGCACCTTCGTGACGCCGCCGCCCGGGCCGCGCACGGTGCGGATCCGCGGGCGATGATGCTGAGCGCGGCGGGCGCGACGTTCCTCGGTGACGACGCCGTCGCGATCGGGTTGTTCACCACGGCGATCGCCGGTGCGCGCTCGGCCGGTGCCGTCGCGATGATCCCGCCCCTGCTGGCGCCGCTCTCGTCGCTGCAGGCTTGGACCGGGCGGTACAGCGCGGCGTCGGCGAGCGCGGCGGAGGGGCTGCGGGTCGCGGTGGAGACCGGGCAGGAGCACCCGGCGGCCCATCTGCGCAGCGTTTGCGCCTGGGTCGCGGCGGTGCAGGGCCAGGAAGAGCAATGCCTTGCGTACGCGGAAAAAGCACACGCCCACGCGATGAGCCACCGCATCGGCCCCGCCGCCGGCATCGCCTCCTGGGCACTGGCCCTGCTCGACCTCGGCGCCGGCCGTCCGGAGAGCGCCGCCGACCGCCTCGAGGCACTGGCCACCGCGGGACCCGGCGAGTCCCACCCGGTGGTGCGGGTCTTCTCCGCCGCCGACCTGGTCGAGGCCGCTGTCCGCACCGGCCGCCGGGACACGGCGGAGCGCGCCCGGGACCGCCTGCGGTCCTGGACCGAGGCGACCGGCTCCGCCTGGGGCCGGGCACTGCTGCACCGGTGCCACGGCCTGCTCGCCGACCCGTCCGGCGCCGACCGGCACTTCACCGCCGCCCTGGCCGCCCACCGGCTCGGCGGCCGCCCGTTCGACACCGCCCGCACCGCCCTGCTGTACGGCGAGATCCTGCGCCGCCGCCGCAGGCGCAACGACGCCCGCGTCCACCTGCGCGCCGCGCACGAGACCTTCGACCGGCTCGGCGTGCCCGGCTGGGCCGAGCTGGCCCGCACCGAGTTGCGCGCCACCGGCGAGACCGCCCGCAGACGGGATCCCGGCACCCTGCGGCAGCTCACCCCGCAGGAGGTGCTGATCGTCCAGATCGTCGGGGAGGGCGCCACGAACCGGGAGGTGGCCGCCCAGCTGTTCCTGAGCCCGCGCACCGTCGACTACCACCTGCGCAAGGTCTTCACGAAGCTCGACGTCTCCTCCCGCGCGGACCTGATCCGCCTGGTCGCGCAGTCGGACCGGTGACCTCACTGATGCGAACGGCGGCGTGCGCGGTCCTGAGCGCCGCCGTCCTGCTGCTGTCCGCGTGCACCGGGCCGCCGGCGGCCGGGGACGCGACCGTCGAGGATCTGGGCCGGCCCCTGTCGACGGCGGACACGGAGGCGAACCCGATCTCCCGCGACGCCGGTCTCAGCGCGGCGTGGAGCGACTCGGAGAGCCTCTGGCTGTTCGGTGACACCTCGCAGCGCAACGGCCCGGCGTTCCTCCCCGGGACGACAGCGGTGCTCACCGCGTACACCTCAGGGGTGGTGCCGACCGAAATGCGCGAGGTGCCGACGCCGCCCGCCCCGCACCTGGCCGGGCTGACCAGCCCGCAGCCTTTTCTGCCGACGCCGCGCGGTCTCCGGATCGATGAGCAGCGAAGCTGCGACGGCGTCAGCCCCTATCCGGCGGCCTGGCCGACCGGTCTGGCCAGGATCCCCGGCACGAGGTCAATGCTGATTGTGTACGCGGAAGTCTGCGTGAAGTCCGAAACTGATCTGCCGGCTCAGCGGCTCACGCTGGCCGTCTACGACCCCGCGACCAACGTGTTCACACGCACCGACACACCGTTCGCGGCTCTGTCCCTGCCGATCGCGCAGCGGCTCGGCTCGCCGGTGTTCGGCGCCGACGGCCTGCTCTACCTGTTCACGCACGACGTGGAGACCGGGCGGATCATGCTCGCGCGGACCGGCGGTGATCCGCAGGCGTGGGCCGATCCGCGCAGTTACCGCTGGTGGGACCGGGGCTGGACAGCCGACTGGGAGCGGGCCGCCTCGATCGTGACGGTGCCGTTCGTGAACTCCCTGCACGTCGCGGACTACCCCGGCCGCGGCCTCGGGATGATCGTGCAGACCGAGTTCGGCAGTGGGCGCTTCCAGATCTTCACGGCCGGCGCGCCGGTGGGACCGTGGCGGCCCGGCCCGGCCGGCCGCGTGCCCGGCGAGTGCGGCGGCTCCGGCTACGGCTGCCGCGCGTTCAACGGGCACGCCGAGCTGAGCACTCGCGATCGTTTCGTACTCTCCTGGTACAGCCCTGGCGACCTGGGTGGTTTCGGTCATGTCCGGCTCGGGGAGGTTGCCTGGTAGTGATCCGGAACGAAGGAGATCCCATGATCCGCCGTGCCGCGCCCGCCCTCCTGCTGTTCGCCCTGCTGGCCGGCTGTTCCTCCGCCGCCTCGCCGGTCGCGGACGTCGTCTCGACGGCACCCTTCACGCGCGCTGCTGGAATCCCCGCTTCCGCGCTGCTGCAGCCGGACGACGTCTACGGCGCCGACGGGGAGTCGCTGCCGAAGGGCGACTTCGCGTTCGTGCGACCGCTGCGCCCCTGCGACGAGGCGTATCCGAGCGACAGCACCCGCGTCGAGGCCGTTGCCAAGAAGTGGGTGGTCGACACCGGCGAGGGCGGCGGCACCGTCCCGACCGTGGTGACCGAGTTCCTCGGGCTGCACGAGCCGGGCGGCGCCGAGAAACAGTTCGGCGAGATCGTCGCGGCGCTGGAGAAGTGCGCGTCCAAGGGCGAACGCAAGTGGACGGTGCTCACCGCGTCCCCCGAGTCCGTTCTCGTGCGGATCGACACGAAGGAGAGCTACGCCGACGAGGCTCCGTCGACGGTCAGCCGCTACGCCGCGATGGCCCGTGTGGACGACGCGATCGTGGTGGTCACGGATCTGGGCTGGGAGAACCTGGGTGGCGACGAGAAGCTCGTCAAGGAGCTGATCGCCAAGGCGGTGCAGCGGGCCGTCACGATTCCCTGAGCCAGGCCAGGACGGCCATCACCCGGCGGTTGTCGTCGTCGGACGGCGGCAGGTCGAGCTTGGTGAAGATGTTCGCGATGTGCTTGCCGACGGCGCTCTCGCTCAGGTACAGCTTCTGGCCGATGGCGCTGTTCGAACGGCCCTGGGCCATCAGCTCCAGGACCTCGCGCTCGCGCGGCGTGAGCCGGGACAGCGGTGAGGCGGCACCTCCGGAGGTGATCAGCTTGGCGATCACCTCCGGATCCATGACGGTGCCGCCGGCCGCCACCCGGCGGACCGCGTCGACGAACTGGTCGCTGTTGAGGACCCGCTCCTTGAGCAGGTAACCGACCGCCCCGGTGCCGTCGGCGAGCAGCTCGCGGGCGTAGAGCTGCTCGACGTACTGGGAGAGGACGAGCACGGGCAGGCCGGGGATCTCGCCGCGGGCGGACAGCGCTGCCTGCAGGCCCTCGTCGGTGAAGGTGGGCGGGAGGCGTACGTCGACGATCGCCACGTCCGGCCGGTGCCGGGTCAGGGCACTGCGCAGCGACGGGCCGTCGGCGACCGCCTCGGCGATCGTGAAGCCGTGGCCCTCGAGGAGCAGGACCAGGCCGTCCCTCAGGAGGTGGAGGTCTTCGGCGAGGACAACGCGCACGGAACCTCCATGGTGAGGACGGTGGGGCCACCGGCCGGGCTGTGCAGACTCAGGGTTCCGTCGAAGGTACCGAGCCGGCGGCGGACGCCCCGCAGGCCGGTGCCGTTCGCCTCGTCGGCGCCGCCCGGGCCGTCGTCGGTGACGACCAGCCGTAGCACACCGTCGCGGTGGGACAGCTCGATGGACACCCGGGAGGCGACCCGCGCGGCGTTGGCCAGGGCCTCGCAGGCGGCGAAGTAGACGGCCGACTCGACCGGCGGCTCCGGGCGGGCGGGCAGGTCGGCGTCGACGGTCACCGGGAGCGGGGTGTCCAGGGCCACCGCGCGGACGGCGTCGGCCAGCCCGCGTTCGGCCAGCACCGGCGGATGGATGCCGCGGACCAGGTCGCGCAGCTCACCGAGAGCCGTGGCGGAGGACTCCTGTGCCTGGGTGAGCAGCCGCCGGGCGCGTACCGGATCGGTCTCCATGAGACGCGACACCGCGTCCAGGCCCAGGCCGACCGCGATCAGCCGGGCCTGGGCGCCGTCGTGCAGGTCGCGTTCGATGCGGCGCAACTCGGCCGCCTGGACGTCGACCGCGTCCGCCCGGGAGGTGCTGAGCTCGGCGACCCGGGTGGCCAGCACGCTCGCGCTGGTCGGGCCGAGCAGCGCCCGGTCCCACCGGTTGCGCAGCCACAGCAGCGGCAGGGCCAGCGCCAGCGCCACCACGGTCATGCCGAGACCGGCGGCCATGCTGATCCAGCCCGACGTGTCCGGGGAGATCGCGTACCAGAGGTAGAACGGGGTGACCCAGTGCCCGGTCGCCAGCCCGACCGGCACCGCCCAGATCACCCAGGTCAGCGGCTGCCAGACCAGGCCGTAGAAGCCGACGGCCATCAGCAGCGCGGGCAGGAACGAGAGCGGGGCGAGCAGCGCCGCACCCACCGACCACACCTGGTCGCGCCAGGTGGCCGGGTCGCGCCCGACCCAGCCGTACTTCTGCACGCTGATCGCGTCGGTGCGGCTCGCGTACAGGGTGCGCCCGACCCGGTAGAACCCGTCGTCACCGATCCGCGGCGGCGCCGGGTACGGCCGGTACGGGCTGGGGATGCCGGCGACCCGCCGGTACGCCCCGACGATCGGCCGGGTCAGCCGCAGGACGTGCGGGAACAGGCCGAACCAGGTGAGCACCAGGACGACCATGTTCAGGGCGGTTCCGGCCAGCGCGGCGAGCGAGATCCCGGCCAGCCCGGCGCCGCGCCAGACGGCGGAGTTGGCCCGGCCGAGCGCCCGGACCGGCGCGGACCGCGTCCAACGTGACCAGTCACCGGTCCGCAGCATCACCGTGGTCCACATCCCGTGGAGGCGCAGACCGGCCGGCGCCAGCAGGAACGCCAGCGCGGCGGCCGCGAGGGACACCCCGGGATACGACGGGAGCAGCGCGGCGGCGGCGATCAGCAGCGCCGGCGGCACCAGGGCCGGAAAGGAGCTGGTGACCGGGGCCAGCAGCAGCCACCGCCACTCCCGGCCGATCTCCGGGTCCTCGCCGTAGTGCTCGGCCCTGAGCATCCAGGCCGGAACCCGCGGCGAGCGGTACAGGGTGTTGTCGTGGACGTACCAGCCGTCGGGGCGGGGCAGCGGTTTCGGCGGCGGCAGGCGGATCAGGTCCGGCAGGTCGGCGCCGCCCCACGTGCGGGCGAGCCGGCGGCCCCGCGCGGTGAGGCGGTGCATGCCGGCCATCGCGGCGGGGAACGGCACCACCAGGCTCACGGCGGCCAGGAACACCAGACCGTACGCGAATCCGGCCACCGCCAGCACGGCGAGCGCGGCGCAACGGACGAGGGCGAGAGCGTGTCGTTTCACGAATTCAGTCTTCGGAAAGCCCGTCGCCACCACATGGGGGCAGGCTACCGAGCGGGGGTGGGGCTGGATACACCATTCACGGTGTGACGAGGCCGGTCCGGTAGGCGATCACCACGAGCTGTGCGCGGTCGCGGGCGCCGAGCTTGCCCATGGCGTGGCTGACGTGGGTGCGGGCGGTGGCCGGGCTGACGTACAGCGCCGCGCCGATCTCGTCGTTGCGCAGGCCCTGCCCGACCAGCGCCACCACCTCCCGCTCCCGGTCGGTGAGCACGGCGAGCTGATCCGCACCGGCCCGTCCGGCGCTGCGCCGCGCGGTGAACTGCCCGATCAGCCGTCGCGTGATCCGTGGTGCGAGCAGCGCGTCCCCGGCGGCGACCACGCGGATGCCGTGCAGCAGTTCGGCCGGGCCGGCGTCCTTGAGCAGGAAGCCGCTGGCGCCGGCTTCAAGACCTTCGAAGACGTACGCGTCCGTGTCGTACGTCGTCAGGATGAGCACCCGCACGTCGCACAGCCCGGTCGTCGCGGCGATCTGCCGGGTCGCCTCGATCCCGTCCATCCCCGGCATCCGGATGTCCATGAGCACGACGTGGGGGCGGGCCGCGCGGGCGAGTGCCACCGCTTCGCTGCCCGTGGTCGCCTCACCGACCACCGTGATGTCGTCCTCGGTGTCGAGCAGCAGCCGGAAGCCGGAGCGGACGAGGCGCTCGTCGTCCGCGAGCACCACTTTGATCATGTCGGTTCGCCCGTCGGGATCGAGGCGGTCACGGCTTTGATCATGTTGTTTCACCCGTCGGGATCGAGGCGGTCACGGCGAATCCGCCGCCTTTCACCGGGCCGGCCTCGAAGTCGCCGCCCAGCAGCCGGCACCGCTCCCGCATCCCGGTCAGGCCGCGTCCCGGGTCGGTGCGCGCCTCCCCGGCCGGCCGGCCCGCGCGCGGTCCCTCGTCGGCCACCCGCACCCGGACGGCCTCGTCCCCGCACTCCACGTCGATGGTGACGCGCGTCGGCCCGGCGTGCCGGATCACGTTGGTGATCGACTCCTGCAGGATCCGGTAGACGGCGAGGCCGACCGCGCCCGGCATCGTCGGCGGTTCGCCCGCCCGGTAGTCGACGTCGAGTCCGGCCGCACGCGCCTTCGCGGTGAGCTCGCCGATCTGGCCGAGCCCCGGCAGCGGCGCCCGCCCGTCGTCACCGTCCTGCAGCACACCCAGCACGGCCCGCATCTCGCGCAGCGCCCGCGAGCTCGTCTGCTCGATCACCTCCAGGGCCTCCCGCGCCTGCTCGGGCCGCTTGTCCAGCACGTGCGCGGTGACACCGGACTGCACGTTGATGATGGCGATGGCGTGCGCGACCGTGTCGTGCACCTCCCGCGCGATCCGGAGTCGCTCCTCGTCGACGCGGGCGCGGGTCTCCTGTTCGGCCCGTGCCACGGCGTCGGCGGCTATGACGCGCCGGGAGCGTACGCTCTCGCCCAGCGCCGCACTCATCACCGACGCGCCGATCCGGAAGAACACCCACCCGATCGCCGCCCGCGGCTCGATCCCGATCGCCGACACCAGCCACGCGATCGTCAGGATCGTGATCCCGCCACCCGCGATCCACAGCGACCGGCGCCCGTCACCCTGCGCGGTGAGCGTGTAGATCGCCACGAACAGCGCCAGCCACCCCGGCCCGTCCGGGAGATCGAGCGCGTAATAGATCAGGCTGCAGCACGCGGTCACCGCGAACACGGCGACCGGCCACCGCCGCCGCACGACCAGGGCGAGCCCGCTCACGATCAGCAGCGCGTAGCCCAGCGTCCCGGGATCCGGCCCCGACTCCGCGGCCGTCTTCGCCACCGTGCCCTGGACCTGCATCACGGTGATGAGGAGCGCGAGCAGCAGGTCCTGCATGTGCTGAATCCTAGGTCCCGGCGCCGCGCCGCACATACGTCCGTCGGCGTAGTCGTGGCCGCTTCCGGGCCGAAGACACCGCCCGCGCACCGGCTGAGGATTCCCACATGCCTGTTCATCTAGCCGCCGGTTACGAACTCGGCCACGGTCGTCTCGTACCCACCCTGGCCGCGATCATCGCCCTGGTCAGCGTCGTGGCCGCGATCCGCGCCCTGGTCCGCCCGCATCGGCCGACCGCCCTGGTCGCCCTGATCACAGCGCTCGCCGCCATAGTCGTCGGAGCCGTGCACGGCGGTAACGCCGCCGGCGGCCTCGGCACCGGAAACGGCCTGGCCGGCGCCGTCGTCGCCGTGGCGCTCGGCGCGATCGGCCTGCTCCTCGCCGGGCTGGCTCTCCTGCGCTCCACCCGAAAACCGGTCGCCTGATGCCTGACGGAAAATGCGGCTATGGAGATTCGGCTCATCACCCCTGCCGGGGAAGTCCGGGCGGAGCAGGTGTCGCGCCTGCCGGACCTGCTCGCGGGTGGTGAGGGCGTCGTCTGGGTGGACATCCCGGTCTGCGACCAGCCGGCCATGCGGGTGCTGACCGAGGTGTTCGGCTTCCACCCGCACGCCGTGCGCGACAGCGCCCAGCGCAACCGCGTCCCGAAGGTCCACGTCTACGCCGACCACGCGTTCGTGGTGCTGCACTCGCCGGAACTCGGCGCGGCCGGCCACGTCCACTATGTCGAACTGGACCAGTTCATCGGCCCGGGATACCTGGTCACGGTGCACGGCCCGCTCAACCCGGCGGTCGACACCAAGGTGTCACTGCAGGAGACGGGCGCGGTCCTGCGCCGCATCGAGGCGGGCCGGTTCAAGCCGCAGTCGTCGCACGAGCTTTCGTACGCTGTGGTGGGCGCGCTGACCCGCCGCCTGGAGGAGTTCATCGAGCGGCAGACGCAGTCCGTGTGGCTCCTGGAGCAGCGGGTGACCAGCGGCCACCTGGGCGACCCGGAGCAGTTCCTGGACCAGATGTTCCGCGCCCGCCACGGCCTGATCGCGGCCCGCACGATGGGCGCCCTGGGCCGCGAGATCTACGGCCGGCTGGCGGTGATCGGCCGCGGCGTGCCACCGTCGGCCCGCCCGATGCTGGAGGACACGGTCGACCAGTTCTCCCGGATCTACGCACTGGCGGACAGCCAGAAGGACTACCTCCAGGGCGTGATCGAGTTCTACCGAACCCGCAGCGACACGAAGATGACGGTCGCGGCGGAGCGGCTCGCGGTGATCGCGGTGGTCACGCTGCCGATCACCGCCCTCTCCTCCATCCTGGGCATGAACATCATCGTCAACGACCAGACGGACTTCCCCTTGCTCGCGGTGGTCCTGACCGCCATGTCCATCATGTCAGCGACCCTGCTGGCCTGGGCCAAACGCCAGGGCTGGTGGTGACCCACGTTCGGTCGCGGGTGAAACGGGGCGGAAACGTTCGTGGCCCGGCGCCGCGGGTGCTCGCCGCAACGCGGAACCTCACTGCGGCTCTGTCCACAGTGAATTTCCGCGCAAACGTGTGTCGGGGTTTGAGGTCTGCGCGGGTGGGTTGCCTGCGATGCGGCGACGGCGGCGGGCCGCCTGGGCGGCTGTCGGCGCGGCGAGGGCGGCCACGGCGGCGGGAGACGGCCGGTCACCGTGGCTCGACCCCGGCGCGCGGACCGATGAGCGGATCGCCCCACTGTCCGGGCTGGCGACCGAGACCAATCTTGTCAGTCAGGACAATTCATAGGCGGGCCAGTGCCGACATCGGGTCCTCAATGGCGTCGGCGACCGCGCGGATGAAGCCGGCGGCGGTGCCGCCGTCGCAGACGCGGTGGTCGAAGACGAAGGAGAGTTGGGTCATCTTGCGTACGGCGAGCGCGCCGTCCACCACCCACGGGCGATCGATGATCCGGCCCAGGCCGAGCATCGCCACCTGCGGATGGTTGATGATGGCCGCGCTGCCGTCCACCCGGAACGCGCCGTAGTTGTTCAGCGTGAACGTGCCCGCCGTCAACTCGGCCGGGGTCGACTCGTTGCGGCGGGCCCGCGCGGTCACGTCGCGGATCGCCGCGTCGAGGTCGGTTGCGGTCATCGACTCGGCGTTCATGACGGCCGGGACGACCAGGCCGCGGTCCGTCTGGACGGCCAGTCCTAGGTTGATCGCGTTCAGCTGGACGATCTCCTGCCGCTCGGTGTCGAGCCGGGCGTTGAGTACCGGGTAGGCGCGCAGACCGGCCACCACGAACCGTGCGATGTAGGCCAGCAGGCCCGGTGAACCGGCCTGGCCGCGTGTGCGTTCCCGCAGCTCCCACAGGGCGGTGGCGTCGATGTCCACCCACACGGTCGCTTCGGGGATCTCGGCGCGGCTGCGGGTGAGCACCGCCGATACGGCCTTGCGGAACCCGGACAGCGGGATCCGGGTTTCCCCGTCGGGCAAATCGGTCGAAACGGGAGGGACGGGCTGGGCGGCGGTCGGCGTCACGACATCGCGCCGAGTGATGACACCGCCGGGCCCGGTCCCGCGCAGCGTAGACAGATCAATCCCGGTCTCCCGGGCCAACTTGCGCACCAACGGCGAGATCACCCGCGGCACGGCGGCGGCGGGGGCAGGGACGGCGAGGGCGGCAGTAGGGACGGCGGGGGCGGCAGGGACGGCGAGGGCGGCAGTAGGGACGGCGGGGGCGGCAGGGACGGCAGGGACGGCAGTAGGGGCGGCGGGGGCGGCGGCAGGGGTGGCCGCACGGCGAGGGCGACGCCGGCGCGCCGAGGTCGCCGACGCACCTGACGTCCCGTAGCCGACCAGGACGTTTCCCGATCCGGCCCGTTCCTCCTCGCGATAGGTCTCGGCGGCGGGGGAGGCCGGCGCCACCGTCAGCAACGGCGACCCCACCTCCAGGACCACACCCTCCGCGGCATGCCGGACAGCCACCCGTCCCGCATGTGGCGACGGCACCTCGACCACCGCCTTGGCCGTCTCCACCTCGACGACGGGCTGATCGATCTCGATCACGTCGCCGTCGGACACCAGCCAGCGGACGATCTCCGCCTCGGTCAGGCCCTCGCCGAGGTCGGGCAGTGTGAAGACCTGGGTGCTCACGAGTCCTCCCACTGCAGGTCGTCGACGGTGTCGAGGATCCGGTCCACAGAGGGCAGCTGGAAATGTTCCAGCTTCGGCGGCGGGTAGGGAATGTCGAAACCGGTCACCCGGCGCACGGGGGCGTGCAGGTGGTGGAAGCACCTCTCCATCACCCGCGCGGCGATCTCCGAGGAGACGCTGGCGAATCCGGCGGCCTCCGCGATCACCACGGCCCGCCCGGTCGAGCGCACCGCCTCGCACACGGTCTCGTCGTCGAAGGGCACGATCGAGCGCACGTCGACGACCTGCAGGCTGCGGCCCTCCTGCGCGGCGGCCTCGGCGGCCTCCAGCGCCACGGGTACCGCCGGGCCGTAGGCGATCAGGGTGGCGTCGGTGCCGGGTCTGCGGATCGCCGCGCGCCCGATCGGTGCGACAGAAGAGTCAAGATCAGCTTCGGTACGGGAGAAGTACAGCTTTTTTGGTTCGAGGAACACCACCGGATCCGGTGAGGCGATCGCCTGCCGCAACAGTCCATAGGCGTCCGCGGGGCAGGACGGTGCCAGGACGTGCAATCCGGGAGTGTGCGCGTAATACGCCTCGGAGGAATCGCAGTGGTGCTCCACGCCGCCGATGCCACCGGCGTAGGGAACCCGGATCACGAGTGGCACCTCGGCCCGGCCCCGGGTCCGGTTGCGCATCTTCGCCGCGTGGCTCACCAGCTGTTCGAAAGCCGGATAGGCGAACGCGTCGAACTGCATCTCGACGACCGGCCGCATCCCGTTCATCGCCATGCCGATCGCCATGCCGAGAATGCCGGACTCGGCGAGCGGGGTGTCGAAACAGCGGTCCTCACCGAACTCCGCGGAGAGCCCGTCGGTGATCCGGAAGACGCCGCCGAGAGGGCCGACGTCCTCGCCGAACACGACGACCGACTTGTCCGCGGCCATCGAGTCGCGCAGGGCCCGGTTCAGAGCGGTCGCCATCGTCAGTTTCTCGGTAGCCATCAGCGCACCTCCTCACGGGTCAGTTCGTCGGCGACGAGAGCCTGCTGCTCACGCAGTTGCGGCGTCGGCTCGGCGTAGACGTAGGCGAACAGGTCCCGATAGTCAGCGACCACATCGGTGTTGAGGCCGGCGCGCATGTGTTCCGCCATTTCGGCCGCGCTCGCCGCGTACCCCGCTGCTTTTTGATCGTCGAGAAGCCCGCGCCCTCGCAGATAGGTCTCCACGCGCGTGATCGGGTCACGCGCGATCCAGGGAGCCACCTCGTCGGCGTCGCGGTAACGGCTCGCGTCGTCCGCATTGGTGTGCGCCTGCACCCGATAGGTGTGCGCCTCCACCAGCTGCGGCCCCTCCCCGGAACGGGCCTTCTCCACGGCCGCGCCGAGAACGGTGAGAAGCGCGGCGATGTCATTTCCGTCGACGCGTTCGCCGGGAATCCCGTACCCGATTCCCTTGTGCGCCAGAGAGGGCGCCGCGGTCTGCCGGGAGAGGGGCACGGAGATGGCGTATTCGTTGTTCTGCACGAAGAAGACGACCGGTGTGCGGAAGACGGCCGCGAAATTGAGCGCCTCGTGGAAATCGCCCTCGCTGGTCGCGCCGTCGCCGCAGATCGCCATGACCACGGCGTCCTCACCGCGCAGCCGGCCCGCGTGCGCGACGCCGACCGCGTGCAGCAGATGCGTCGCGAGGGGCGTGGCCTGCGGCGCAACCCGCGTCGCCACCGGGTCGTAACCGCTGTGCCAGTCGCCCTTGAGCAGGGTGAGCGCCTGCACCGGATCGACGCCGCGGGCCGCGATGGCGGCGGTGTCACGATATGTCGGGAAAAGCCAGTCGCCGGGGGAGAGGACGTGCGCGGCGGCTACCTGGCACGCCTCCTGACCGTGTGAGGACGGGTAGACGGCGAGCCGTCCCTGGCGGACCAGGGCATAGGCCTGATCGTTGAGGCGGCGGGCGGCGACCAGGGCGGCGTACGCGCGGATCAGCGCGTCGTCGGTCGGGAGGTCGACGCCGACGGGGTTGCCGTCCGGGTCGAGGAGCATCACGGGCTCTCCGGACGGCAGCAGGTGAGCTGCGTCACGTGTCATGTAGGGATTCTTGTTCCCTGGCCAATTGAACGCCATTGTCAGCGCAAAGCCGAGAAGATGGCAGTCGGTGGCGGGCTGGAGGCGGCCGATCGTCCAAGGTTGGGCTTTGCCGGCCCTCGCCGGAAAGACAGGTGGCAACGGTGCTCGACGAGACCGACAAGCGCATTATCACCGCTCTCGCCCGGGATGCCCGGATGTCGATGCGGACCCTCGCCGAGACCCTGCACATCTCACGGGCCAACGCCTACTCGCGCGTCGCCCGGCTGCAGGAGACCGGCGTGATCCGCGGCTACCACGCCGACATCGACCCGGTGGCGGCCGGGCTGACCACCGCGGCGTACGTGACGCTCAACCTCCAGCAGGCGAACTGGCGCGAGGTCCTGGAACGGCTGGAGGCGCTGCCCGGCGTCGTGCACATCGGCCTGGTCGGCGGCGACTTCGACGTCATCATGCTGGTCCGCGTCGCCGACAACACCGAACTGCGCCACCTCGTGCTGGACGAGATCCAGGGCATGCCCGGCGTGACCAGCACCCGGACGCTGCTGCTCTTCGAGGAGATGGAGCCGAGGGGAATCCACAACGGCGGATGAGGTTTTGCCGGACATTGTGCTCACCGAGAGCTACGACTACGTGGCCCGGCCCGGCGATGCGGGAGCTGAGTACTTCTATTACGTCAAGACGCCGTTGTCCTCGCTGCCGGCCCTGGTCGAGCACTTCGAAACCACACCGGGTGAGGGCAACCTCGAAACCCGCCTGGTCGCCGGCCTCCGCAACCTCGTCAAGACCGGGGAGCTGCACGCCGCCCTGGACAAGGAGAAGGCACGCGACATCGTCGCGGCTCACTTCCGGCAGGCCGGCGTCCCGGCCGAGAGCAAGTTCTCCTACTGGGTCAACTCGGACTGGGGCGACGACTGACCGTCATCCGGCCGATCAGGACAGGCGGATGGGGTTCACCACGTCGGCGGTGATGGTCAGGAGCATGACGGCTCCGCCGAGCAGGACCAGCGCCATGGTGATCGGTATCAGTCTGGTGAAGTCGACCGGGCCGGCGGCCGGGCGCCCCCGCAACCGACGCACGACGTCGCGGATCCGTTCGTACCAGATGATGGCGATGTGGCCGCCGTCCAGCGGCAGCAGCGGCAGCAGGTTGAAGACGGCCATGAAGAGGTTGAGGCTGGCCAGCAGCAGGAGGAAGACCTCCCAGAGGCCGCGCTCGACCGCCTCACCGCCGAGGCGGCTCGCGCCGACCATGCTGATCGGGGTGTCGGGGGAGCGTTCCGCGCCGCCGATCGCGGCGACCACGGCGGGGAGACGTTGGGGGAATGCCGCCAGCTGTTTCACGGTACGCGTGACAAGCTCGCCGGTGAACGAACCGGTCGCCCCCACGGCGTCCAGCGGGCCGTACTTCAGGTAGGCGGGAGGCTGCTGAGCCGTCACGCCGATCCTGCCGACCGACCCGACGCGGGCCACGTCGACCGTGAGCGTCAGGGGCCGGCCGTCACGGGAGACGGTCAGCGGGGTCGGGCCGGTGGCGGACTGGACCGCGGTCAGCACGTCGCTCCAGAGTGGGGTGGGTGTGCCGCCGACGGACAGGATGCGGTCGCCGGGGCGCAGTCCGGCGGCAGCGGCCGGGCACGTGGTGCCCTGGACGCAGTTGGTG
This sequence comes from Actinoplanes sp. NPDC051861, assembly GCF_040681145.1. Classification (NCBI taxonomy): domain Bacteria; kingdom Bacillati; phylum Actinomycetota; class Actinomycetes; order Micromonosporales; family Micromonosporaceae; genus Actinoplanes; species Actinoplanes sp. NPDC051861. The sequence goes on along the minus strand of NZ_JBFAYE010000023.1, from coordinate 127,997 downwards.
GCCGCGACCACCGGTTCGCCGACCGGGTTGAGGTTGGGCAGGCCGGTGGTGACCGCCATCGCGTACAGGATGGCGACCGCCAGGAACACGTGGGTGACCGCGCCGGAGGCCATCACGGCGGTGCGTTTCCAGGCGGCGAAACGGTACATCGCGCGCGGCCGCTCGTCGGGTGTCAGGTCGTCGAGGGCGGTCATGCCGGCGATGTCGCAGAAGCCGCCGATCGGCAGGGCCTTCAACCCGTACTCCGTGTGGCCGCGCCGGAACGAGAAGAGCGTGGGCCCGCGGCCGACGAAGTAGCGGCGCACCCGCATCCCGAAGGCGCGGGCGCTCAGCAGGTGCCCGGCCTCGTGCAGGGCGAGCGAGAGGCAGAGGGCGAGCACGAACAGGGCGACCCCGGTGACGTAAGCCAGCACGCGGTGAGACTACTCACGCGAGCAGTTCCCGGGCCAGCGCCTCGGCCCACCACTGCTCGACCCGGTCGGGGGACCAGCCGCGCTCGGCGGTCAGCACCAGGTAGAGGTCGATGCCGCAGATCGCGGCGTAGACGTCGGTGGCGGTGGCGACGTCGAGACCCTCCCGGAGCACGCCGGGCGGCCACGACGAGAACACCTGGACCCGCGTCTCGTCGCCCTGCCGGCGGCCCGCGCGGTAGGCGGCGGCCAGCTCCGGTTCGGTGCGGCCCGCCTCGCGGACCAGGACGATGACGTCGCCGGCGTGCTCGAACAGCCGGCGGTCGTATCCGGCCATGACGGCGAGTTGCCGTGCCGGATCGCCCTCGGCCGCCTCCAGACCGGCGAGCGACCGGGCCGGGTCGGCGGCCGTGTCGGCGGCCTCGGCCAGAGCACGCGTGAGGCCGATCTTGTTGCCGTACGCGGAGTACACCGTCGGGACCGACACTCCTGCCTCGCGCGCGACCTCTCGTACCGTAGTCGCCGCCCAGCCCTGAGCGACGAAGAGCCGGCGCGCCGCCGCGGCGATCTCCCCCCGGGTTTCCGCAGCCTGCGCCGCACGGCGCAGCGAGTCGTACTTCCGCATGCCTGGTCCTTTGGTTTAACGCTGCTTATATTGAATACATGGTACGCCAACCACTTGCCGGCCTGGCCGGAGTCGGCTTCGCCGTCGTGATCGTCGCCATCAACGCCGTGCTGGTGCCCGCCGGGTTCCCGCTCACCGGCGCACCGCGGGCCGAGGTCGCGGAGTTCTTCGCCGGCCATGCCGACCTCGTGCGGGCCGCCTCCGCCGCCGCGCCCGCCGCCTGGTTCCTGTCCACAATGTTCGCCGCCGGTGCGCTCGCCGCGCTCTGGGGGACCGGCCCGATGTGGGCGCTCGCCGGTTTCGCCGGGGTGATGCTGCAGAACCTCACGTTCACCGGCGTGACGGCCACCCGGCTGGCGCTGACCAGCGTGCCGGAGCCGGGCCTGTGGGCGCTGCACGACGCTCTGTTCGTCTTCAACGGCGCGTTCCTCGCCCTCGCCATGGTCGGCCTGTCGATCAGCGGGCTGCGCGCCGGGCTGATCCGCCGGTGGCACGCCGCGATCGGGCTGGTCGCGGCGGCCCTGCAGTTCGCCTCGGCGACGCTGAGCCCGCTGGTCATCGGCGATCCGGGCCCGGTGGGGCTGCTCGGTCTGGCCGGCTGGCTGATCTGGGTGGTGTGGATCGCCGCCTATGGAATCGCGCTGAGGGGGAATACTGGGTCGGCGTGAGACGTCTCGTCGCCGCCGCGCTGGTCCTGCTCGTCGCCGGGTGCACGCCGGGCCCGCCCGAGCCGGCGCCCGGCACCGAGACGCTGACCGTCTGGCAGTGGAACGTTGCCGGCTGGGTGCTGAACGGCGGGTCGGCCACGAACGGCATGGTCCAGGCGGCGGTCACCTCGATCCTGAGCCACGACGCCGACCTCGTGGCGTTCAACGAGATCTGCTGGGACCAGTTCGTGGCGGTGCGGGACCGGCTCCACGAGGTGGGCTGGCCGGCGGACTCCGGCCGGTTCGGGGACGCGTGGAGCGACCACTGCGCGGGCAAGCCGTTCGGCAACGCGCTGCTCAGCCGCCGCCCGCTCGGCGCGACGGACCGGATCTCCCTCGCGGTGGAACCGGCTGACGAGGGCGAGGTCCGCAACCTGGTCTGCTCGGTCGTGGCGGGCACGCGGCTGCGGTTCTGCGTCACGCACCTGTCGCCGCACGGTGTGGTGGCCACCCAGTCCGAGCAGGTGCGCACGCACGTGGAGGCCTATCCGGAGACGGTGGTCGTCGCCGGCGACCTGAACAGCCAGCCCGACGTGTCGCGGCTCGACACGTGGTACTCCTCCTCGGCGAACACCTCGATCAATCCGGATAACTCCGGCAGGTTCCGCGAGCTTGGTGACACGGGATCGGTCTGTCCGGGCTACGGACCGGCAACCACCTACCGTACGGAGGACGGACCCTGCGGCACCGGGCTCCGCATCGACCTGATCTTCGTGCCGGAGGACCGGGTGGCCGGGCGCTACTCGGCGGCGTCCGAGCCGATCACCACGGCGTGCGGCGGGCCGTGCTCCGACCACCGGATCACGTACGGCCGGGTGACGCTGCGGCCTTGACCCTCGATGAGGTCGAGGCACCAGGCTGACCGCATGATCGAGAACTTGAGGACCGTCCTGCACGCGTCCTGGGGCGCCGACACCTGCGACCCGCACGACCTGCCGGACTGGACAGCCGAGAACCCGGCGCGCGGCCAGTGCGGGGTGACCGCCCTCGTGGTGCAGGACCTGGTCGGCGGCGAGCTGATCCTGGGCGAGGTGTTCGCGGACGGCGCGAAGACGGGCCACCACTACTGGAACCGGCTTCCGGGCGGGCGTGAGGTCGACTTCACCGCTTCGCAGTTCCGCCCCGGCGAGGTGGTCACCGGGGGAGTGGTGCAGCCGCGTCCGCCGACAGCGCCGGTCCGGTGCCGCGCCCAGTACGAGATCCTCAGCCGCCGCGTCCGAGCGATGTGGAATGTGACCCAGGTTGCCGATACATGAACGTAACGCGCTCGGCCGTTCACCTTTGGTAGCGTTCCGGGATGGCCGCCGACCGTGGTAACGCTCCCATGACGGGCGGGGTGGACGTCTCCGCCCACGTGCTCGACCTTCTCGACCAGCACATTCTCACGATGCAGCGGCTTCGGGCGCGGATGCGGATGCGGACGACGACCACGCCCGGCGCGCGGTACGCGCTGGCGCTCGACAGCCTGCGCGCCGCCCGCGACTTCGGCGCCCGGCTCGGCGCGGTGCTGCTGACCCGGCCGGTCCGGCACCGGGCCTCCGTCACCGTGCGCCGGGGAGGCCGGGCCGGCGGCAGGTGATCCGGGCGACAGGGGTACCGGCAGGGACTCCTGGCCGCCCGGCCGCGCGTCGTATCTTTGGCGCCATGGGACAGCTCAACCAGGCGGAGATGCGCGGGCAGATCCGCGACTTCCTGTCGACCCGGCGTGCGCGGCTCACCCCCGAGCAGGCCGGGATTCCGGTCTTCGGCGGCAACCGGCGGGTCAAGGGCCTGCGCCGCGAGGAGGTCGCCATCCTCGCCGGGATCAGCGTGGAGTACTACATCCGGCTGGAGCGCGGCGACGCCCGCGGGGTGTCGGAGAGCGTCCTCGACGGCATCAACCACGCGCTGCAGCTCAGCGATGCCGAGCGGGCCCACCTGCTCGACCTCGTCCGCGGGTGCGACGCCGCCCGCCCGCTCGGGCTCGCGCGCAACACGGTGCGCCCGCCCATCCAGCGCATCCTCGACTCGATGGCGACCGCACCGGCGGCCGTCCTGAACGGCCGTCTCGACATCCTCGCTACGAACGCGCTGGGCCGGGCCCTCCACGAGCCGATGTATGCCGAGCCGGACAGCCCGGTCAACATCGCCCGCTTCACGTTCCTCGACCCGGCGTCCCGCACGTTCTGGCGCGACTGGGACCGGATCGCCGACGACGAGGCCGACGTGCTGCGCGCCGAGGCCGGCCGCTACCCGTGTGACCCTGACCTGTTCGCGCTGATCGGCGAGCTGTCCACCCGCAGCGAGGAGTTCCGGGTGCGGTGGGCGCGTCATGACGTGCGTGAGCACACGACCGGTGTGAAGCGCGTCCACCACCCGATCGTCGGCGACCTCGACCTGCCGTACGAATGCACGCCCCTGGCCGGCGACCCCGGCCAGGTGCTGCAGGTGTACACGCCCGAGCACGACACCCCGGCGGCGGACGCGCTCACACTTCTCGCGAACTGGGCCGGCTCACCCGCCTAGGGCCCGCGTCAGCGCCGGGATCATCACGGCCGCGGCGACGAGGTGAAGCAGGATCAGGGCGACGACCGTGGCGGCGTTCGCTCCGGAGATGAGGGGCGGGACCAGGGAGACAGCGGTCAGCGTCACGGCCGTCCACCGGAACCGCTCGGCGGGGCGGGCGCTCCAGCGCTGCAGGGCCACGGCGATGACGACGCCGACGACCGAGAAGAAGGCGGTGACGACGGCGAAACCGGGCAGCGGGATCGTCTCGCCGCCGTCGGGGATCTCGAAGTCGGCGCCGGCGGCCCTGGCGAGCGCGGCGGCGAGGGTGGTGGCCACCGCCGCCACGAGCGCGGCGGCGAGCCCGATTCCGGCGAGCCGTGCGGTCCGGCGCGGTGCCGTCGCGGTGTGGTCGGTGCTGCTGTTCATGTCTGTTCCACTCACGAGTTCTGTTCCTCTCACGGGCTCTGTTCCTCTCACGAGCGATGAAGGGGCCGACGGGAGCGCGATGCGCACGGTTGCTGTGCGGCGGCCGGGGTTGTGCAGGGCCCGGACGCCGGTGCCGCGCAGCCAGAACCCGGCGTCGCGTCGCAGGACGGGGCCAGGCCGGCCGTCGCGCAGCTCCAGCTGCACGCGGCCACGGGTGACCACCGCGAACGCGCGGTGCCACTCGGCCGGATCCACCGCGACGCGCTCGCCACCACGAAGTGCGAGCGTTCGCACCGGTGCTACTCCGTGCCGTCGGCCGGCAGGCGCTCGGGCAGACCGAACCGGGGGAACCGGTCCGCGTGGAACGTGACGATCTCGGCGATCGCCCCGCCGGTGACGCGCAGGACGTCGATCGTCAGCGGGAGGTACGCGCCCTCCTGCTCGCGCCAGTGGTAGAACGCGACGGCGGGCTGCCGGTTCGCGGAGGTGAGCACGGCGCGCAGGCCGGTCATGGTGTCGAAGCCGTTCTCGATCCAGTCGTTCACGACCGTGTCGCGGCCCACGTACAGGCCGGGGGTGGGCGGCATCGAGCAGCGGACGTCGTCGCGCAGCAGGGCGGCGACCGCGCCCACGTCGGTGGCGACGCTGGCCTCGGTGAAGCGGCGGACCAGTTCGCGCGTACCGGCGTCGTCGCCGCCGGTCCAGTCCTGCCGGTCGGCGGGCAGGTGCTCGCGCATGCCGGCGCGGGCCCGCTGCAGCGCGCTGTTCACCGAGTTGACCGAGTCACCGAGGAGCTCCGCGACGTCCTTCGCCGGCCAGCCGAGCACGTCCCGCAGGATCAGCACGGCCCGCGGGCGCGGTGCGAGGTGCTGGACCGCGACCAGGTACGCCAACTCGATCGTCTCCCGCGCGACGGCCACCGTCTCCGGCTCGTCCGCGTCGCCCGCGGGCAGTTCGTCGAGCAACCGGTCCGGGTACGGCTGCAACCACCGCACCTCGCCGCCGGTCGCGGGTTCCGGGCGGCGCTTGGCGAGCAGGTCCAGGCAGGCGTTGGTGGCGATCCGGTACAGCCAGGCCCGGAACGTCGACCGTCCCTCGAACGTCTCCCGCCGCCGCCAGGCACGCAGGAACGTCTCCTGCACGGTGTCCTCGGCGTCCTCGAACGACCCGAGCATCCGGTAGCAGTGCACGTGCAGCTCCCGCCGGTGCCGCTCGGCCAGCCCTTCGAAGCCCTCGCTCGGCCGCGTGTCCGTACTCATGCCGTCATCCTTCCGCCTCACCGTTGTTCCGTCGTAGGTGTGACGGCGGCGGGCGGCAGAACTCATCACCGAGCGGCGACGTTCACGCGATTTCGTCCGGCGCGCTTGGCCTCGTACAGTGCCTGATCGGCCCGGCGGACCAGGGTGGCCGGGCTCTCCGAGCCGTCCCAGGCCGCGATGCCGGCGGAGAACGTCCGCCCGTACGGTGTCCGTGCTCGGAGATCCGAGACAAGTGCCTCGGTCTCGGCGGGGGAGAGCCCGCTGATCAGGACCGTGAACTCCTCGCCGCCGTAGCGCGCGATCAGGTCGTGCGGGCGCAGGGCGGCGCGCCATGCCGCGGCCGCGTCCCGCAGGAGCGCGTCGCCGGCGGGGTGGCCGTACGTGTCGTTGTACTCCTTGAAATAGTCGATATCGATCATCGCAACCGACAGCGGCACGCCCGGCCGGGCGTGCCGGACCGCCTCGGCCAGCGAGCGGTCCCACGCCCGCCGGTTGGGCACGCCGGTCAGCGCGTCGTGGTTGGCCGCGCTGCTGAGGCGGTCGATGCCGACGGAGACGCGGCGCCGCATCAGGCGGCTGACCTTCGCCACCAGCAGCAGGGCGACCACGAGCAGGCCGCCGATCGTGAGGAGGCTGAGCCGCGACCACCGGCGGGAGTCGGCGTGGTAGTCGCGCGCCACAGTGACGTCCTGCGCGCGCCAGAACTCGACGTCGGCCTTCAGCGCGTCCCAGAGTTCCTCGCCGCGGCCCGCGTTGAAGATGTCGGCGTCGGCCTGCCCGTCACTGACGAGAGGCGCCGTGACCTGAAGATACGCGGTCCAGGTCGACTCGAACCGGGCCAGCGCGGCGTCGTCCGCGGCGCGCAGCGGCAGCGCCCGATACGCGGTGAAGTACGCCCGCATCTCGGCCTGCTCGGCGGACATCGAGGCGACCGTCTCCGTCCGTTCCGGATCGCCCGGATCCAGGGCGAGGTACTCCCACTGTTCCTTGCGGTACTTGTTCATCAGGCCGTCGATCCGACCGATGAGGTGTGCGCCGGGGACGCCGACCTCGGCGACGTAGTCGATCCGCTGCGTCGCCGCCCAGAGCTGCCACGCCGACACGCCGGTGGGGACCAGCATCAGAATCACCAGGAGCGCGAGGCTGAGACGGTACGCCCGCGCCAGGGTCGAATGCATGAACCACCAGATCGGCAGTCACCGCCGGAAGTGCGGACTTCCGGCGGTGACGTCGGTCATGTTCCCGGCACGAGGTGCATGGTCTTGCCGATGGGATCGATCTCGAAGGTCAGCAGCCCGAGTTTGACCACGGGCAGTTCGTTGACGATTCCGGCGGCCTCGCCGAGGGAGTCGGCCACGAGAAAGAAGACGACGCCGGGCGGGTCGCCTTCCTTGAGGGCATACTCGGTCACCACGCGGTGACGGATGAGATCCCAGGCGGTCGTGGAGAAGTGGTTCTCGTCGAAGAAGCGCACCAGCTGTTCCCGGGTCACGCCGTCGGCGGCCCGGGAGTTCGCGAGAAATCGCATACGGACATTGGAAACGTCGCCGGCTGTACCCGCATCATCCCGGCGGGGTGACGGGTAGTGCTAGCACTACCCCCGACAAGGTGGCTAAGGGGATCGGCGGGGGCGCCTCCGGTCCCTAGCGTCTAGGGCATGACCACGACTCAGCTCGATGTGGCGCTCACCCCCGCACCGGCCGTGCGCATGCTGTCGCGACTGGGTGCTGACACCCGCTACGTTCTCACCGGGTTCCCGGCCGGCCTGGGCGCGCTGATCGTCTGCGCGACCGGCGCGGCGGTGGGGATCGGCCTGGCGGCGGTCGGGATCGGGGTGCCGATCTTCTTCGCCGCGATGATGGCGGCACGGGGCTTCGCCGCCGCGGAACGGGAGCGGACCGGCCTGCCGGAGCACAGCTACCGGTCCACGGCCTCGCCGTCGCTCTGGCGCCGCCTGGCCGAGGTGCTCCTGGACCCGCAGTCCTGGCGTGACCTCGCGCACGCCTCGCTGCGCTTCATCCCCAGCACGATCGGGTTCGCACTGGTGGTGGCGTGGTGGGCCGGTGTCGCCGGCGGTCTCGGCTGGTCGCTGTACGGCTGGGCGCTCCCCGGCGACAACCTGCCCGAACTGCTCGGCTTCAACGACTCGTACTCCACCGGCGTGATCTTCTACCTGGTCGTCGGCGCCGCGTTCGCGGTCACCCTGCCCGGGGTCGTCCGGGCCGCCGCCGAGCTGGAGATCCGTTTCGCGCGCGCCCTGCTAACGCGAAGGCGCCCTCCGCGGGTCGCGGAGGGCGCCTGAGACCGCCGGTGTCAGACCTGCTGCGTCTCCGTCGTGGACGGGTGCAGCTCGGCCGTCGTCTTGGAGACGAAACGTCCGGTGCTCGTGCTCCGGTCCACCTCGTGCGTCTTGTCGCGGTCGTCGCCGCCGACATGTTCGGTCGCGGTCCCGCGGGGGTCGCGGTCCGCGGTGCTCTCCTTGACGAATCGGCCGCTGCGGGCGCTGCGATTCACGTCGTGGCCGTTGTCAGCCATCGTCCAGGACCTCCTCGATTTCGTCGTCCCCCGTTGTCTGCCCTTTGCGGACGGGGCGAAACAAATTCATCGGTCGCGGACGACGACTCCCAGCGTGTGTGCCATCGCGGCGGCGGATTCGGCCAGCTGGACGCTGGTGATGAGCGCGCCGCGCAGCGCGTCCCAGCCCTCGGCGATCTCCAGCTCGCGGGCGCCGCGCAGGTCGAGCTTCTTGACGGTCGCCTTGCCGAACCGGGCCCGCCGGATCGCCGAGCCCGGGAACGTGACGCCGGCCAGGGTGGCGTCGCCGAAGTCCACCTCCGACAGGTCGCAGTCGCGGAACTCGACGTCCTGGAGCCGGGCGCCGCGCAGGTTCAGGCTGTCGATCTTGCAACCGTGGATCGTCACCCGGCGCCACTTCGAGCTGTACGCCTGCACGCCCGCCAGGACGCCGTCGAGGATCTGCACATCGATCAGGTCGGACTCGGCCCAGCTGCCGCCGATCCAGCGGGACCGCGCGATCCAGACGTCGTCGAGGCGGGCCCGGTCGAAGTTTCCGCCGGTGAAGGTCACCACGGTCATCGCGCTCTCCGCGAACCGGGCGCCGCCGGCGTTCGCCCCGTCGAACTCGACGTCGTCGAAATGGATCTCGGTGTAGTCCTCACCCCGATCCAGCTCTCCGGCCTCCCAGGGCTGTAGATAACGGGCATAGGGGAGCGACGCGAGGTCCGGTACGACGGGCACAGAGGCAAACTACCCGCTGATCCAGTGATCGAGGGTGGCGCGCAGCTTCTCGGTGTCGATCGGCTTGGCGAGGAAGTCGTCCATCCCGGCCTGCAGAGCGCGCCGGCGGTCCTCGGCGAGCACACCGGCGGTCATCGCGATGATCGGCGTGTGCTGGTTGGGCTGCTCGCTGTGGCGCAGCTGCTCGGTCGCCTGGTAACCGTCCAGCTTGGGCATCTGGCAGTCCATCAGGATGGCCTGGTACTCGTGGCTGCGGGCGAGTTCGACCGCCTCGGCGCCGTTGGACGCGATGTCGGTCTCGTACCCGAGGGTGGCGAGCGTGTCGACGGCGACCATCTGGTTGATCTCGTTGTCCTCGGCGAGCAGGATCCGGCCGCGGCCACCGCGCGCGTCGGCCGGCGGGCCGGAGACCTGGCCGGGCGTGCGCACCGGCCCGGCCGTGAAGTGCGCCAGCAGATGGTTGTAGAGCGTCGACGGCCCGACCGGCTTGGCGAGCACGTCCACGCCCGGCCGGTCGGCCTGCGACGTCTCGGCGGACGGGTCGCGGCTGAGCAGCACACACAGCGGGTCCGGGCTGATCTCGACGTCCGCGTTGATGTCCGCGCTGAGCGACACGGCGTCCAGGTTCGGCGGGCGGTGGTCGAGGACGGCCACGTCGTACGGCTCGCCGCGCTGTGCCGCGGTGCGCAGCCGGACCAGCGCCTCGCCGGCGGTGGACGTGGTGGCGACCTGCATCCCCCATGTGTGAACGTGTTCGGTCAGGAACCGGCGGCTGGTCGGGTTGGCGTCGACGATCAGCAGCCGGTGTGCGGTGAGCCCGTCCCGGTCCGGCCGGGTCTCGCCGGTCATGTGCTGCCCGGCGGCGGTGAGGGGCACCGTGAAGGAGAACCGGCTGCCGTGACCGGGCTCGCTGTCGACCTCCAGCTGGCCGCCCATCAGCCCCACCAGCTGATGGCTGATGGTCAGCCCGAGGCCGGTGCCGCCGAACTGCCGGCTGGTGGTGCTGTCGGCCTGCGTGAACGGCTCGAACAGCCGGGCCAGTTGGGCGGGCTCGATGCCGATGCCGGTGTCGGCGACGCTGAACGCGAACCGGCGGCGCCCGTCGCCGGCGGCGCCCTGCGGGTCGACCCGGATGACGACCTCGCCCCGGTGGGTGAACTTGACCGCGTTGCCGACCAGGTTGAGCAGGATCTGGCGAAGCCGGCCCTCGTCGCCGCGGACGGTCGAGGGCATGTCGGCGGGGTAGTACGCGAGCACCTCGAGGGACTTCTCGCGGGCCGCGGCGGCGCCGGCGTTGGCGACCTGCTCGATCAGCCCGCCGATGTCGAACTCGTCCTCGATCAGCGTGATCTTCCCGGCCTCGATCTTCGAGAAGTCGAGGATGTCGTTGATGATCGCGAGCAGGGCGCGTGCCGACGCGCGGATCGACTCGCCGTACCGCCGCTGCAGCGGCTGGAGCTGGGTGTCGAGCAGCAGTTTGGTGAGGCCGATGACGCCGTTCATCGGGGTACGGATCTCGTGGCTGACCATCGCGACGAACTGGGACTTGGCGTGCGCGGCGGCGAGCGCCTGGTCGCGGGCCGTGGCCAGGGCCTGCTCGGTGCGGCGCCGTTCGGAGACGTCGCGGATCGCGGCCGACACCAGCATGCCCTCGTCGGTCTCCAGGGGCGCGAGGCTGACCTCGACCGGGAACTCGCTGCCGTCGCGGCGCACCGCGCACAGCTCGCGGCCGTGGCCCATGCTGCGCGGTGCGGGATCCTCCAGGTATCTGCGCAGGCCGTTGGCGTGGCCGTTGCGCAGCAGGGTCTCCACCGGGCGCCCGATCAGGTCGTCGCTCGGATAGCCGAACAGGTGCTCGGTCTGGTGGTTGATCAGCTGGATGGCGCCGGTGGCATCGAAGATCACCATGGCGTCCGGCGCGCTGAGGACGAGCTGCTGGAAGCGCTTCTCGGCGAGTTTGGCCTCGGTGACGTCGCGGGCGACCGCGTAGATGCCCCGGCCGCCGTCCGCCGGGGTGGCGTTCCAGCTCAGCCAGCGGTAGGTGCCGTCACGGCGGCGGTACCGGTTCTCGAAGGAGATCGTGGGCTGCAGCCCCTCGGTGATCGTCCGGCTCTGGCGGAGTGTGCGGTCGATGTCGTCCGGGTGCACGAAGGCGATGAACGGCCGGTCGAGCAGCTCCTCGACGGCGTACCCGAACGTCTGGGTCCAGGCCGGGTTGACCCGGGTGAAATAGCCGTCCGGCGAGGCGATGCAGAGCAGGTCCTGCGAGAGCGTGAAGAAGTGGTCCAGCTCGTCGGACATCCGGCGGCGCTCGGCCTGTTCCCGGTCACGGTCGGTGAGGTCGCGATAGGTGACGATGATCATGCTGACCCGGCCGTCGGCGTGCACCGGGCAGACGGTGGCGAGCACCGGGAGCAGCTCACCGTCGCGGTGCCGCACCTCCGTCGAGAAATCATGGCCACGGGAGGCGTTCAGCAAGGCGTCCAGGTCATGGCCACGGTCCGCCTCCGCCTCCGGCGGCCACCAAGGGTACGGGGGACGGAGCCCGACCACCTCGTCCACGGGGTAGCCGGTGATCTCCGCCCAGCGCTGGTTCGCGCGCAGCACCGTTCCGTCCGGCGCCAGGGCCAGGACTCCCTCGATCAGCGCCGTCAGCACGGTGTCGTTGAAGTCGCGCTGCCCGCGCAGTTCGGCGATCACCCTCTGCCGGCGGGCGTCCGCGTCGTTGAGCATGTACCCGGAACGCACCAGCACCACATAGAGCATGAGCAGCAGGACGCTGACGACGATGTTCGCGGGCATGCTCTCGATGCCGCCCCGCGTCCGGACCAGCAGCGCGAGAGAGAGACCGATCAGGATCACCACGCCGGCGACCGCGGGCGCGAGACGGCGTACCGTGCGCCCGCCGAGCAGGCGGCTGCCGAACACCTGCACCGCCAGGCCGTTCGGCCGGGCCGCGGTGACACCGGCGGCGAGCAGGAGCAGGCACAGTTGGGTCGGTGGCGGGGTCATCCTGGATTGGATCTCCCAGTACAGCGACGGGAGCCCGAACAGCGACGCCATCGTGCCCACCCCGATGACCAGCGCCGCCGCGGCGGCCAGCAACTGGGACGTCAGATGGCCCCGTCTGGCGTTGAGATCCAGCGTCAGCAGGCTCAGCGAGATCAGCAGGAACGCGATCGGCGAGCGCATCGGCCGGGGCCCGATCCGGGGCGGCCCGATGTCTCCCAGCTGGGCGAAGGGATTCGCCGTGTCGAACAGGCCGGCCGACACCGCGACCAGGGCAATGCCGATCATCACCAGCGCGGCCGCGCAGCCGGCCCAGCGCCGCCATCCGGCGACCGGATCCGATCCCAGGAAACCGAGCGTCACAGCGCCGGCGCACGTCAGAACCGCGCCGGTCGGCGACATCTCCGACCCGTCGACGATCAGGCCGGCCGGGATCCGGCCGCCGGAGAGATGCCCCGTCAACGTCAGCATGCCGAGGAGGCCGGCCGCCACCAGCGATGTTCTCCAGATCAGCACGCGGTACCGGCCGGTCCTCCCCAAAGAAACCGTCACGGTACTAGCGTCACGAATAAAATGCGAAAAGTACGGTTATTTGCTGAAGTCTCGGAGAAGACGTGACCGTTGTGCCGCTCCCTTCGCTCGATGAGCCGTTCGCCGGCGCCCTCTCCCGGCTCGGGCACGAGCTGCGTGGCCCGCTGTCCGGCATCGCCGGGCTCACCGGTCTGATGACGCGTAAGTTGTCGCAGGGTCAGGCCGATCCGGAACAGCAGGCGCGCCAGCTGCAGATGATCAACACGAGCGCGACCGACCTGATGCTCACCGTCGAGCGGGTCGTCGCCCTGGCCCGGGCCGCCACCTCCGCGCCCGGGCGCTGCGACGAGCCGATCGACCTGACGGACCTCGCTCGCCGCGCGGTGACCGCGACCCGCGACCTCGCCGGCGCCCGCGGCCGTGACGTCCTCATCGACACCCCGGCGGAGCCGGTCCTCGTGCTCGCCCATCGTGACGACGCGCTGCAGGCCCTCACCGAGCTGCTCGACAACGCGCTCCGCTACACCGATCACCCCGACGTCCGGCTCGCCGTCCGGCCCGCGACCGTCGAGGTCAGCGACCGGGGTCCGGGCCTGAGCGCGGAGGACCAGCGCGTCGCGTTCCTGCCGTTCGAGCGCGGGTCCGCTGCGGGCGAGAGCGGTGCCGGAGCGGGCCTCGGCCTCTGCCTGGCCCAGCGGCTCGTCCACCGCTTCGGCGGCGCCCTGACGATGCGGACCTCACCGGACGGCACCACCTGCACGATCGCCTTCCCACCGTACGGAGAAGCCGATGGCCACGGTCCTGGTCGTTGACGACCGCGCCACGAACCGCGAGGTCGCCCGCCTCACCCTCGACGACGGCGGCCACGAGGTGATCGAGGCCACCGCCGGCCGCGAGGCTCTCGACCTGGCCCGCCGCCTGCATCCCGACGTGGTCCTGGCCGATGTCGTGATGCCCGGCATGGACGGGTACGAGTTCGTCTCCCGGCTGCGCGCCGACGCGCAGACCGCCGACATCCCGGTGCTGCTCTACACCGCCAACTACCGGCCCGACGAGGTGGAGTCGCTCGCCGAGGCGTACGGGGTGACCCGCGTCGTCTCCAAGTCGGCCGACCCGCACGATCTGCTCGACGCCGTGGAGCACGCGTTGCTGGCCGAACCGGTCGCCGCCCGGGACCTGCCCGCCGACGTCGGCGCCGAGCACCTGCGCACGGTCAACGCCAAGCTCGTCGAGAAGGTCCTCGCCCTCGACGAGAGCGAGGCGCGTTTCCAGGCACTCGCCGACGTGTCGCCGGTCGGCATCGTCTCCGGCGGGACGGACCTGGAGGCCACGTACATCAACCCGCGCCTGGCCGACATCACCGGGCTGGCGGCCGACCGGCTGCTCGGGCAGGGATGGATGTGCAGCCTCGGCACCGAACCCCGGGAACAGCTGCGCCGCGACGGCGTGCCGGACGGGCAGGCGGTGTATTACGGCGAGATCGGACCGCGATGGCTGCAGACCGTCGTCCGGCCGATCGTCGACGACGAGGGCCGGACCGCCGGGTTCGTCGCCACCGTCGACGACGTCACCGCCCTGGTCCACGCCGAGCAGCACCGGCACGCCGAGGAGCGGCGCCGCATCGCCGAGCGCTTCGACAGTCTCGCCCGGCTCTCCGGCGCGATCGCGCACGACTTCAACAACATGCTCAACGTCATCCTGTCCTTCGGCGAGTTCACCACCGAGGCGCTGCGCGACGCCGTCGGCCACCCGCTGACCGGCGACGTGGCCGAACCCATGCTGGACGACCTCGACCGGATCTCGCATGCCGGCCGGCGCGCCGCGCACCTGGCGCACCAGCTGCTCACGTTCGGCGGCCGCGAGGTCGTCAAACCCGCCGTGCTCGACCTGCACGCCGTCCTCGACGAGGTGATCGGCATGATCCGCGGCACCGCCGGCGACCGGATCACCATCACCGCGGTCCTGGCGCCGGGCGTCGGCAACGTCGTCGCCGACGGTACCCAGCTGATCCAGGTGCTGCTCAACCTCGCCGACAACGCCCGCGAAGCCATGCCCGGCGGCGGGACACTCACGTTCACCGCCGACGCCACCGCGGTCACGCCCGGCCCGGCGACCGGCAAGCAGGCTCTCGAGCCGGGCGACTACGTGCGCATCTCGGTGCGCGACACCGGCCAGGGCATGACGCCCGAGGTGCTCGACCGGGCGATGGAGCCGTTCTTCACGACCAAGCCCAAGGGGCACGGCACGGGGCTGGGGCTGGCCACGGCGTACGGGCTGGTCCGCCAGGCCGGCGGTGACCTGGTCCTGGAGTCCGGGCCGGGCCGGGGCACCACCGTGCACCTCTACCTTCCCGCCACCGACGAACCGGTCGCCGGCCCGCCCGCGCCCACCGCCACGGCCGGCGGCGGAGGGCAGACCGTCCTGCTCGCCGACGACGAGGACGGGGTACGCGAGGCCGCCCGCCGCATCCTCACCAGGGCTGGGTACACGGTGCTCACCGCCACCGACGGCCGGCACGCCCTCGGCATCGCCCGCGAACACCCCGGCCCGATCCACGTCGTCCTCTCCGACGTGGTCATGCCCCGGATGAACGGCCCGGAGCTGGCCGGTGCGCTGCGGCAGGTCCGCCCCGGCACCCGCGTCCTCTACATGTCCGGTTACGCCGACCCGCTGATGACCGAACAGGGCCTGCTCGACCCCTCGGTGACCGTCGTGGGCAAGCCCTTCACCGCCGAACAACTACTAACCGCCATCCACACCGTCCTACCAAAATAACCCCACCCTTCCGTGTGGAGTTCGGCCCCGCTCCGCACCCCAACTCCACACGCATCGTCGTGTCACCTTGTGTGTGGAGTTCGGCCTCGCTGCGCACCCCAACTCCACACGGGTCGTCGTGTCGCGTTGGGTGTGGAGTTCGGCCTCGCTGCGCACCCCAACTTCACACGCATCGTCGTGTCGCGTTGTGTGTGGGGTTCGGCCCCGCTGCGCACCTCAACTCCACACGCGTCGGCATGACACTCTGGGGGTATGAGCTTTGAGTCGGTGTCGCCCGTGCTGCCTGTCGGTGATCTGGACGCGGCTCTCGACCGCTACCGGCGGCTCGGGTTTCAGGTGCGCGCGTTCGACGGCCCGGAGCGGTACGGGTTCGCCGACCGTGACGGCGTGTCGCTGCACCTGTCCGAGTCGGACGGGCACGACCCGCTGAGCACCGCGGCCATGGTGTACCTGTACGTCTCCGACGCCGACGAGGTGCACCGGGAGTGGTTGCGGGCCGAGGTCGGCGGCCGGCTGCGCGAGCCCTGGGACACCGGTTACGGGCTGCGCGAGTTCTCCTACGTGGACCCCGACGGCACACTGCACCGGGTGGGCTCGCCGCTGCCCGGCCGAGGCTAGCTCAGCCTTCCGTGGGCCAGAGCTCCACCGCCCGCGCTGCCGCGTCGCGGATCAGCTGCCCGTCCACCTCGGCGGTCGCCTCGGTGATGCCGTGCGCCGGCCACTGGCACACGAAGGTGACCGGCCCGGCCGGGGGAAGCGGCCACACCCAGTAGCTCATGTCGTAGCGCCGGCCGCCCCCGCCACCGCCGTCCCGGGTCAGGATCGGCCCGGTCCGTTCCTCCTCCGGAAAGTCGGACGGAAAGTCGGACGGAAAGCCGGACGGAGAGTCGAACGGGTGGTCGCCGAAGTTGGCGGCGGCGCTCCCGTCGGCGAACTGCACACCCAGCCGCAGGAACTCCGGCCCGGGTGACTCCTCGTCGAGAAGCTCGGGGTGGAAGGCGAGGTGGAACAGCCGTCCCCGCCGGTCCTCCTCCCGCATCAGCATCGTGAGCGTGAGGCAGAACCCGTTCGGGTACGCGATGATCCCGCCCAGCCCCACCGCGGTCGTCTCGCTGCGGGCCAGCAGGACCTCCGCGGGCACCGCCGCCCCGAGCGTCGTCTCCGGCTTCATCCACCGGGGGCGCGTGTGCGCCGGGGCGGGCTCGGGCGTCCTCGGCGGCGGAAATCGATCGAAGAAGTTCACGCCCGGAAGCCTGCCACCCCGGTCTCCCGCAGCGCCAGGGCCAGCAGGTCCGCCAGCCCGCGCTCGTCCACCTCGTCCCCGGCCACCGCCTGCCGCACGACGTCCAGCGACGGCTCCCGCCGGAGCGCCCACGCCGCCGCCTCGCCCTTGGAGCAGTGCACGCCCTCGACCGCGAACCGCCACATCCGGCACGCCGTGACGACCATGAAGACGGCGTGCTCACGGTCGTCGGTGAGCCCCTGCCACACGGTCAGCCAGTGCCGTCCCCGCTCGGCGACCCACTCGTGCGGCACCGGCCCGATCACCCCGGCGGGGTCCGCTCCTCGCAGCGCGCGCCCCTGCGCCCGCGCCATGGACAGCTCGGCGAGCAGGTCCGGCTCGGCCGGGACCGACCGCGAGACCTCGAAGTCATGCGAGGCGCCGTCGTGCCGTCCGATGTGCAGCTCAAGGGCGGGCGCGCGGCCCGGCGTGCGAGCCACCTCGGCCGTCACCACGTGCAGGTCGATGGCGGCCGCCTCGCCGGGGTCCGCCTCCCGGACCACCCGCGCCAGGGACTAGGCCTGGTCGTCGTCGATGCCGCCGTCGACCACGACGAGCAGGTCGATGTCACTGGACCCGGGCCGGAACCCACCGGCGGCGAGGGACCCGTGCAGGATCACCGCCCGGGTCCGCGCGCCGAGCACCCCGGCGATCCGGTCCGCGAGCCGCTCAGCCGCCTCGATCACCCGGCAAGGCTATCCGTGGCCGGTTCCGTGGTGAGCACGGATGTGGTCCGTACCGCGGATCGGCGACGCTGGAGCGGCAACCGGGAACGACCGCGAGAGAGGGAACCGAGATGACCGACACGAACTTCACCGCTGAGGAACGCGCCGCCATGAAGGAGCGCGCCAAGGAGGTCCGGTCCGCCCGGCGCGGTGCGAAGGCCGGTGACGGTGAGGCCGAGATCCTGGCGAAGATCGCCGAGATGGCCGAGCCGGACCGGGCGATCGCCGAGCGGATCCACGCTCTCGTCAAGGAGAACGCGCCGGGTCTGACGTTCCGCCTCTGGTACGGGATGCCCGCGTACGCCGGCAAGGGCGGCAAGGTCGTCTGCTTCCTCCAGCCCGCCGGGAAGTTCAAGGCCCGGTACGCCACGCTCGGCTTCAACGACGACGCGCAGCTCGACGAGGGCACCGTGTGGCCCACCGCGTACGCGATCACGCGCCTCACCGCCGACGACGAGGCCCGGCTCGCCGAGGTGATCAGGAAGGCGGCGGGCTGACCGTCTCCTCGACGTCGAGCACGAACCGCGACCCGCCCGCCGGGCCGGGCTCGTGGTGGATGTCGGCCCGGTTGGCCTGGGCGAGCCCGCGCACGATGTACAGCCCGAGACCGGTGCCCTTCACGGTCCCGGCGTCCCGGTCGGCGCGGGCCAGGCGCTCGAACAGCCGGTCCCGGAACTCCTCGGGCACGCCTGGGCCGCCGTCCTCGACGGTGATCTGCACCCGGCCGCCGTCGCAGGTCACGTGGATCGCGGTCGCCCCGCCGCCGTACTTGGCCGCGTTGGAGAGCAGGTTGACCAGGATCTGCTGGAGGTGGCCGGGGTGGAACAGGATCGTGGCGTCCGGCCCGTACACCGGCAGGGTCTCGCGGTCCACCGCGGCGAGCGCGTTGAGGATCTCGTCCCGGACGGCCAGCTCCCGCCGTTCGGCGCCGGTCAGCCCGGCGTCGATGGTCACCATCGCCAGGACCTCGCGGACGATCTCGTCGAGCCGCCCGGCCTGCCGGACGATCGCGTCGACCACCCGCGTGCGGTGGTTGTCACTGAGCGCCGTCCAGTCCTCGGCCAGGATCTCCGCGTTGCCCTGGATGGTGGTCAGCGGGTTGCCGATCTCGTGGCCGAGCATCCCGATGATGTCGAGTTTGAGCTGGTTGGCCGCCTCCAGCTCGCGGTTGCGGTCGGTAAGGGCGGCCGACACGGCGTCCCGGGCGCGCTCGGCCGCCCGCCGCGCGGAGATGTCGGAGGTCACCACGATCAGGTGCCGGGGCCGGTCCTCGCTGTCGCGCACCAGCGAGACGGTGGCCTCGATGTCGAGCCAGTGCCCGTCGGCGTGCTGCACCCGTGCCTCGTGCAGGTACGACTCGGCGTCACCGGCAAACAGCGCGGCCACCAGGTGCCGGCTCCCGGCCAGTTCGGCGGAGGAGGGCAGCGCGGTGAGCTCGGTGACGGTGCGGCCGACCATCCGGGCGTACGCCGGGTTGGCGTCGATGATGCGCCCGTCCAGGGCGCAGACCAGCTGGCCGACCGCGGAGTTGACGAACTGGGCGCGGAACCGCTGCTCGCTCTCGGCCAGGGCGATCTCGGCGGCCCGGGCCGCGGTCACGTCCGTGTTGATCTCCAGGACCCGGGCCTCGCCGGGCTCGGTGTGGTGCAGCACCTGGCGGCTGAGCACGCTGACGGTACGGCCGCCGGCGGTGAGGTGCCGCAGCCGCCCGCTCCAGTGGCCCTCGCGGATCAGGGCGTCGCGCTGGTCCGCGCTGGTCGTGCTGTCCGGGAACCCGGTGGCGAACAACCGATGGGTGATCTTGCCGAGTGCGGCGTCCAGCGGCCAGCCGTACAGGTCGCCGGCGCCGCGGTTCCACCACAGGATGGTGCCGCACAGGTCCCGGACGATGACCGCGGCCGGGATCAGCTCGAGCAGCCGGGCCTGCTGGCGCAGCTGTGCCTCGGCTGCCCGGCGCGCGGTGATGTCCTCGACCTGGTTGACCGCGTACCGGGCGGCGCCGCCCTGATCGCGGACCACGGCGACGCGCACCGCCACCCAGATCAGGTGGCCGTCCTTGTGCCGGTAGCGGCGCTCCGCGCTCACCGTGTCCCGGTCACCGGCGATCACCTGCTTGATGTACCCGGCCGTGGACGCGCTGTCGTCCGGATGCTGCAGGTCCGCGAACGTCATCGAGGTCAGCTCGTCGGCGCTGTACCCGGTGATCGCGGTCATCGCCGGGTTGGCCTGCAGGTACCGGCCGACGTCGCCGGGTTTGAGGCTGAGCAGCGTCACGCCCAGCGGCGAGTTCTCGAACGTGAGCCGGAACCGGTTCTCGCTGTTCTCCAGCGCGGCCAGGGCACGGGTGGTCTGATCCAGCAGGCCGGCCATGTCCGCCGCGTCGTCGGCGTGCCGCAGCGCCGAGCTCAGGCTGTCGGCGAGCAGCGCGAGCTGCTGCTCATCGATCTCGTCGAAGCTGTCCGGCTCGGCGGCGGAGATCTTCAAAACGCCGATCACCGTACGCTCGGCGTGCAGCGGCGCCACCATCATCGCGCCGATCCCGAGCCGCCGGCACAGCGCGTTGTCCACCCGCGGGTCGGTACGGGTGTCGGTGCAGTGCGCGGCCTTGTCCTGGCGCAGGACCAGCCCGGACAGTGTCCCGTCCAGCGGCAGCCGGGTGCCGAGCGCCTCCTCCAGCCGGCCCGCCGAGGCGACGTACAGAAGGTGGCCGTCGTCGAGCATCTCCACCGCCGCGCCGTCAGCCGCAGGGAACAGCTCCACCGCACGCCGGGCGACCACCCGCAGGGCGGCGTCGCGGTCGGCCGCCGCCGCGGTCACCTCCCGCTGGACGGCCAGGGTCCCCTTGAGCCGGTCCAGCTCCCGCGCCGCGGCCGCCTGTGCCTTGCGTTCGGCGGTCATGTCGAGCAGCTGGACGATCGCGGTGGCCGGGCCCTGCTCGTCGGCGACGACCGAGGTCTGTGACAGCGCGATGACGTGCGTGCCGTCCGCCCGTATCAGCGTCGACTCGCGGACCGCGCGGGGGTGCTCCCCGCCGGCCAGCACGGCCAGGCTCTCCTCGATCTCCGCCACCGGCCGGGTGTTGATGTCGCGGATCGTCAGGTCCGGCCCGCGCTCCGTGTCGTACCCGAGCAGCTGGTGGAACGCCGGATTGGCCATCAGGACCCGGCCCCGGTCCGCGCCGCGCAGCCCGACGACGATCTTCGCGATCGGGCTGTGGTCGAACACCTCGGCGAACCGGCGCTCGCTGGAGGCCAGCTGGTCGACGTCCTCGGCGTGCCGCAGCGCTCCGCTCAGCGCGTCGGCCAGCAGCGTGAGCAGGGCCTCGTCGCCGGCGTCGAACGCGAACCGGTCCGCGCTGCCGACCATGAGCGCGCCGAACGGGGTGCCGCCGGGTGCCCGCAGCGGTGCGATGACGAGCGAACCCGTACCCGTGCTCTCCGCCAGCCGCCGGCTGATCCGGGCGTCGTTGCCGGTGTCGACGCAGCGCAGCGTCGTGTTGGCCGCGACCGCGGCACCGGCGAGCGTGCCCGCCAGCGGGATCGCCGCGGTGGTCATGTCGTGCAACCGCCCGGTCTGGGACGCCACCCGCAGCGCTCCGGCCTCGACGTCGATCAGCAGCACCGTGACACGGTCGCCGGCCGGCAGCACCTGCAGGGTGCGCTCGGCCATCAGCCGCAGCACCGCGGCCCGGTCGCCGGCCACCGCGGTGATCTCCCGCTGCACCGCGATCGTGGTACGCAGCCGTTCGGACTCGCGGGCCAGCACGGGCAGCGACAGCGAGGCCGTCCCGGCGCCGGTGCTGTCCAGGATCTCGCCGACCAGGTACGCCCCGCCGTGCTCGTCGCGCACGACGGCGTTGCGGGTGGAGACCCACAGCCGCGTCCCGCCGCGGGACAGCAGCACCCGCTCGGCGGCCGCCTCCTGGATCTCTCCGCGGATCAGCGCGTCGATCAGTTCGGCCGCCGCGGGCCGGTCGTCGTCGGTGAACACCTGCGAGCACCGGCGCCCGATCAGCTCCGCCCGGTCGTACCCCAGCAGGGCGCAGAACGCGTCGTTGACCTCGGCCACCTCACCCGGCCCGCCGGGTACCACCCGCACCACGATCTTCGGCACCGGGCTGCTGGTGAACGCGTGCGCGATCAGCGCCAGCGGGCGGAGCTGGAGGCCCATCACACCTCACCGTTCGGCGGGAAGCCCGGCGATGTGAGCTACATGCGTGACGTCGGGGAACGACCCGTCGCCGAACAGGACGCGCGCGGCCAGAGCTCGCCCGGCCCGGCCGCGCAGCAGTGCCACCGCCGCCTCGGTCGCGGCCACCGACCGCAGCCCGCCGAACGCGCGCCGCATCGCGAGCCGCCCGCGGAACCGCGCCCGCAGGGCCCCGCCGTCATAGCCGCGCAGGACGTCCTGATCGCCGGTACGCAGGTATTCGACGGTCACCGACGCCGCGAGTGCGGACAGCCGCAGGCAGGGATCCAGGCCGCCGGCGGTCAGCGGTGACACCGCGCCGGCCGCGTCGCCGACCAGCAGGCCGTCGGGGCAGGCCAGCCGCCGCAGCACCCCACCGACCGGGATCGGGCCGCCGCGCCGCTCGAGGGGTCCGGCGGCCGCTGTGCGCCCCGGTGCGTCCACCGCGAACCGGTCCAGCAGGTGCCGCACACCGGAACGCATGGCACCCTCGGTGCCGGCGACGCCGACATGGGCGTGCCGGCCGTCATCGATCACCCAGCCCAGATAGCCGGGAGCCACCCGCGGATCGAGCACACAGTGGAACGCGGGAGGTTCGCTGTCCGGCGTGACCGGGTGGACGATCTCCGCGCCGATCAGGAGCCGCCGGTTCACCCCGAGGCCCAGGTCGCGGGCCACCGTCGAGCGGGCGCCGTCCGCGCCGACGACGAAGCGCGTTCTCACCGGTTCGGCGCCGGCAAGACGGAGGAGACCTTTGGTGAAGTGCTCATACCGTACGCCTAAACGCACTTGCGCCCCCGCAGCCGCCGCCGCGTCGCTCGCATGGAGATAGACGGCCGCCATGTCCGCCACCCGGAACTCGTCGCGATCGCTCCGCAGGTGGATCGGCGCCCTGCGCGACGGCGGATACAACAGCACATCCCGGACACCCGGGCCCAGCAGGTGTTCCGGCAGATCGAAGTCGTCCAGCGTGCGCCGCACGAAGATCCCGGTCGTCCGGATCCCCGCCGTCAGGGTCCGCCGGCGGTCCACCACCAGCACGTTCAGGTCCCGCTCGGCCAGCAGGCGAGCCGTGTGCAGCCCGGACAGGCCCGCACCCACCACCACGACGTCGAAACTCCGCATGCCCGCCGACGCTAGGTGCTGATCACGCCGGGAGCGCCGCCGTGCACCGGACCTGCTCGGTACCTGCACACTTCGGCCTTACATTGATGGTTCCACCCCTCCGTCGAAGCAGGGGGAACCGTGACCGAGATCCTCACCCCCGACCAGACACAGACACTGCGGCTGCTCTGCGACACCGTCGTGCCCTCGCTGTCGCACCCGGACGACACCGACGGCTTCTGGGCCCGCCGCGCCACCGACGTCGGAGCCGACCACGGCGTGCTCGCCCTGCTCGCCGGCCTGCCCGGCGACCAGCGCGCGGCGATCGGCGGGCTGCTCGACGTCCTCGCCGCGCAGGGCTTCGGCCCGCGGGCGACCCAGGCGACCCGTGAACAGATCCTCAACGCCCTCTCGATCGCCTCCGAGGACGCCGCGGCCGGAATCGCGGCGCTGACCGGGCTCGTCCTGCTGATGACGTACGGCATCACCGACGAGAGCGGCAGCAATCCGAACTGGGCACGCCTCGGCTATCCCGGCCCGGTCACGCCCGCACCCGAGCCGGACCCGCCGCTGATCACGCCGCTGCGCCCGGACGGCGATCTCACCCTGCACGCCGACGCCGTGGTGATCGGCTCGGGGGCCGGCGGTGGCCTGATCGCCGGGCGCCTCGCCGCCCGCGGCGCGCGTGTCGTGGTCCTGGAGGCCGGGCGCTACCGCACCGAGGAGGACTTCCACCAGCTCGAGCTGGCGGCGTACCGCAACTCCTACTGGCGCGGCGGCCCGACACCGACCGGCGACCACAACCTGACGCTGATGGCCGGCGCCGGGCTCGGCGGCGGCACGGTCATCAACTGGACCAACTGCCTGCGCACCAGGGACCGGGTACGCCACGAGTGGGCCACCGAGCACGGCCTGACCGACGTGGACACGCCCGCCTTCGACGAGCACCTGAACACGGTCTGGCGTGAGCTGTCGGTCACCGACCAGTGCTCCGAGTTCAACCGTGTCCACGAGGCCATGCGGCGCGGTGCCGCCGCGCTCGGCTGGTCGTTCGCCACGGTCAACCGCAACTGGGACGTCAAGCGGCACGACCCCGCCGTCGCCGGCCACCTCGGCTTCGGCGACCGCTCCGGCGCCAAGCGCTCCACCCTCAAGGTCTATCTGGAGCCGGCCGTGCTCGACCACGGCGCGCGCGTCGTGGACGGCTGCCGGGTGACCCGGGTCCTGGTGGAGAACGGCCGCGCCGCGGGTGCCGAGGGGCGTACCGAGGCCGGAACGGTCACCGTCCGCGCCCCGATCGTCGTCGTGGCGGCCGGCTCCCTGGAGTCACCCGGCGTGCTGCTGCGTTCCGGCATCGGCGGCCCGGCGGTGGGGGACCACCTGCGGCTGCACCCCTGCACGGTCACCATGGGCGACTACGGCACCGACATGCGGGCGTGGTGGGGACCGCCGCACGCGGCCCTGGTCGACGAGTTCGCCACGGCCGAGGACGGTCACGGGTTCCTGATGGAGAGCGTGCAGTACACAACAGCGCTCGGCGCGTCCTCGGTGCCGTTCACCTCGGCCGCCGAGCACAAGGAGGCGATGGCGGGCTACCGGGACAACGGCTCGTTCATCGGCCTGATCCGCGACCGCGGCCACGGCCGGGTGACGCTCGACGCCGCCGGGCAGACGGTGGCCTGGTACGACCTGGTGGACGATCTCGACGTACGCAACACGCACCGGGCGCTGGCCGCGCAGATCCGGCTGCACCACGCCGCCGGGGCACGGGCCATCCGGGTCCTGGCCCAGGGCATACCGCAGTGGACCGAGGGCGAGGACCTGGACGCCTACATCGCCGAGGCGCAGCGGCTGCCGTTGCGCGCGGGCGGCGCGACCCTGTTCTCCGCGCACCAGATGGGCAGCTGCCGGATGGGCGCCGACCCGGCGACCAGCGTCGCCGGCCCGCACGGCGAGCTGCACGACACGCCGGGCGTGTGGATCGGGGACGGATCCGCGTTCCCGTCCGCCGCCGGCACCAACCCGATGATCACCATCATGGCGCTGGCCTCCCGGACAGCCGCTCACATCCTCTCCTAGAGAGAACGTTCGTTCTCCCTAAGGCCTCACCCGCCGGCCCGGCGCCACCACCGCTCGGCCTGGCGGGTGTCGCCCTGCTTGGCCAGCAGGTCACCGAGGTTGTTCATGGCCGTGAGGCTGCCGTTCTCGGCCGCCGTGCGGTACCAGTGCTCGGCCTCCTCCGCGTCGCCGTGCTCCTCCAGGAAGCAGGCCAGGTTGTTCATGGCCCGGCTGTGGTCCAGGCCGGCGGCGGCGCGGTACCACCGCTCGGCCTCGCCGGCGTCGCCCCGCTTCTCCACCACCAGGGCGAGACCGTTCATCGCGTCGGCGTGTCCCTGCGCGGCGGCGGCGCGGTACCACTGCTCGGCACCGGCGGTGTCGCCGCGCACCTCCTGGATCCAGCCGAGCTCGAACATGGCCGAGGCGTCGCCCGCGTCACCGCCGGGCCGCAGGCCGCGCTCCGCCCGGCGCCACCACCGCTCGGCCTCGCCGGTGTCGCCCCGGTCCGCCAGCACCGCGCCGAAGCAGATCATCGCGCGGGTGTCGCCACGGTCGGCGGCACCGTGGTACCAGCGTTCGGCCTCGGCGAGGTCGCCGCGCTCGGCGGCCGTCCACCCGAGATTCCACATCGCGCCGGCGTGACCGTCCTCGGCGGCGGCGCGCCACCACAGGTCGGCCTCACGCCATTCGGCGCGCTCGGAGAGAAGGAAGGCGACGGTGTGCTTGGCGTCGGCGCTGCCGCGCGCCGCCGCCGCGCGGGCCAGGCTCTCGGCCCGCTCACGGTCGTCGTGGATCAGGTACGCGGTACGCGCGACGGTGTTCAGCTCGCCGGGGGAGTTCCGCAGCTCGGTGGCGATCGCCTCCCAGGACCGCTGCGGCAGCCCCGGCGGGAGACGGCCGGTCAGGCGGTCCAGCACGTAGTCGTGGACGGCGACCGTGCTGTCGTCGGGGCTGCGGGTGAGCAGCCGGGCGCCGGCGACCGGTGCGGGGGAGGCGGGTGCGCAGGCCCAGGCGAGCGCCTCGTCGAAGAGGCCGTCCGGTGCGTGGACCGCGAACAGCTCCCGCGCGAGCCCGGCGGGCATCGGCCGGGCCATCCCGGCGCGGTACCAGTCGGCGCACGCGCGTACCAGCGCCGGCCCGTGCTCCGGGGCGTCGTCGCTGGCGAGCCGGTCGAGGAGTTCCGGGCCGCCGGACAGGTACTCGCCGAGGCCGAGTCCGCGGCGGAGCCCGGCGGCGATGTCGCGGTAGTTCGCGTACAGCTCGGCGGCCTGGTGACGGTCGTTCTCGTCCCAGCCGGTGAACGCGACGAGGCCGCCGGGCTCGGGCAGGTCGAGGACGTCGCGGCCGGGCAGGCACAGCTCGCCGCGCGGTGCGATCTGGTCGTACGCGGCGGTCCGGATGGTGGCGATGACCCGGGTCCGCGGTATCTGCAGGATCCGCCGCAGCAGCGGTGCGGTGACCCCGGCGGCGATGTGCCGGTCCAGGTCGTCGAGCCAGACGATCGCGGCCGGCGGGATCGAGTCCCGGTCCAGCAGGGTGGCCAGCGCGCCGGGCCGCTGCACCGGGATGACGACCGGGTGCTCGCCGTACAGGCGGCGGGCGTGTTCGGCGACCGAACGGGACTTGCCCGCCGCCGAGGGTCCGCGCACCAGGACGAACCGGTGTCCCTGCAGCGCCTCCCGCAGCGGGCGGTCGAGGCGGTGGCGGGTCGCGTACGGCAACTGGCCGGCGACGGCTTTGCGGGGAGTCCGCACACCGAGCCGGGCGACCTCGACGGTGGCCAGGGCCTGCCACCGGTTGCCGGCGGTGCCGTACGCGTACTCCCTTATCGCGTCGAGCCCCGCGGGCCGTCCCCAGCGCCACAGCAGCGCTCCACCGGCGGCGACCATGACCGCCACCGCGGCGGCCGCGCCGAGCATCCGCGACCCGGCGGCCGCGCTGCCGCTCGCCACCATGGCGACGAGCAGAGCGGCACCGGCGAGCACGAGCAGCCATCCGCAGAGCACGGCGACCGGCGACGCCGAGGTTGCGTTGCGGGTCACCCTCCCATCGTGAGCTATCTATAAGATCGTCAGCCAGTCCGCGCCGCGGCCGTCTTGCCGGAGATGCCCGCCCGGGACCGCATGGCGCCGGCGCTCGCGGCGACGAAGACCGCCAGCAGCACCGGGATCCACAGCGCCGCCGGCAGGCCCACCACGGTGGCCGCGGCGCCGATCAGGACCGGGCCGAGCAGGAATCCCACGTACCCGATGCTGACCACTGTCGACAGCGCCCGCCCGGACCGTTTCGGATCCTGGTTGCCGGCGGCCGAGAACACCTGCGGCGCGATGCCCGACAGCCCCGCGCCGAGCAGCCCGAACCCCACCACACCGGCCCACGGGTGGTCGAGCGCCAGCGAGACGCCGAGCCCGGCGGCGGCCAGCAGCCCGCTCCACCGGACGAGGCGGACCGGGCCGAGCGCGACCACGAGACGGTCGCCGAAGATCCGGCCGGCCGTCATCATGATGGCGAAGGCCGCGTAGCCGTACGCCGCGAAACCGGCCGACGTTCCCAGGTCGTCCCGCAGGTAGACCGCGCTCCAGTCGGCCGCCGCGCCCTCGCCGACCAGCGTGCACAGCACCAGCACACCGAGGAACACCAGCAGCAGCGACCGCCGCGCCGGCGCCTCCGCCTCGGGTGCGTCGTCGTCCGGCACCGGCGCGCCCGGCAGCACCCACCACGCCGACCAGGCCGCGAGCGCCAGCACGGCCGCGCCGACGACGAGGAACGTCGGCCCGGCACCGATGCCCAGGTGCGCGAAGACGCTGCCGGTGATCGCGCCGAGGAAGCCGCCGATGCTGTAGATCGCGTGGAACGACGACATGATCGGCCGGCCGAGGGCCCGCTGCACCTCGATCGCGTTGGCGTTCATCGCGATGTTCAGCGTCCCGTGCACCGCGCCGAACGCGAACAGCGCGAGCGACAGGATCACCAGGGTGGGGCTGTATCCGGGAGCGATCAGCAGCAGCCCCTCCAGCAGGGCAGCCGGCACGAGCACCCGGGAGCTGCCGTAGCGGTCGGTGAGCCGGCCGAGCAGCGCCATGCCGAGGATGCACCCGGCCGCGAACGCGAGCAGCGCGAACGTCAGCCGCCCGTCGCTGAGCCCGAGCCTCTCCTTGATCGCGGGGATGCGCGCGGTCCAGGTCCCCAGGGCCGTTCCGAACAGCAGGAACGCCAGTGAGGTGGCGACCCGTCCCCGTCGTATCGCGTCCATCGAGGGGCAACGTATCGCGCCGGGCCGCGCGCCCGCCACGGGGCGGCACGGTTCCGGAACCGCCGGTAACGTCGGGACATGACGCCGACGGCCGCGTACGACGAGATCGCCGACTGGTACGAGTTCGAGTTCCTGCCCCGTGGCTCCTCCGGTGATCCGCTCGGGATCCGCTCCGCGCTCGCCACGCTGCTCGGGCCGGGCAGCGGCCGCTGTCTGGAGATCGGCTGCGGGACCGGCGTGCACGCCGCCCAGATCCGTGACCTCGGCTGGATGCCGCTCGGCCTGGATCTCTCGGCCGGAATGCTGCACCACGCCCGCGACCGGCTGCCCGCCGCTCTCGCCGACGCCACCCGGCTACCGGTCGCCGACGCCTCCGTCGACGCCGTGGTGACCGTTATGGCACACACTGACATGCCCGGTTACCCGGATGTCCTGCACGAGGTCGCCCGCGTGCTGCGCCCCGGCGGGCGGTTCGTCCACATCGGCGTCCATCCGTGCTTCTGCGGCGGGTTCGCCGACCGCGGTGACCCGGAGGCGGTCGTGATCCGGCCGGGATACCGCGACGGACACTGGACCACCGCCTCGTGGACCGATCAGGGTGTCCGCGACAAGGTCGGCGCCAGCCACTGGTCGCTTCCGGCGCTGCTCAACGCGTTCCTCGCCGCCGGGCTGACATTTGAGGAGTTCACCGAGGGCGGCGAGCCGACACCGGTCATGCTGGCCGTCCGGGCTCACTCGTCCACCTCGCGGAACCCGACGCCGCCCTCGGCCGCGACGATGTCGACCCGGCGGGAGTCGTCGAAGCGGTCCTGGACCACGTAGCACCGGGGGCCGTACGGGCGGCCCTTCGGCGCGAGGAAGACATCCGGCAGATCGTCGCAGCGCAGATCGCGCGCGCCCGGGTAGCGGTATGCCAGGTTGGCGTGGACGCTCTCCCCGGTCACGGCGAGGGCGGCGGCGTCGATATGGTACGCGACCAGGATCCGTGTCGAGGTCGTGACCGTGACGGTCCACGCGACCTCGATCCCGCCGAACGTCACCGTGCAGCCCTGATAGCCGGGCCGGCACTCGCTGGTCATCGGCCGGTACGCGCCGGCCGCGTCGAGTGTGCGGCGCTCGACGTCGTACCGCATGTCGTCCTCGTTGTCGAAGCCGGGATGCGGCGACGGGCTCCAGGACGGTGACGGGTTCTGGACGGCCGGGCGGGGGATCGGCGTGCCCCGGTCACCCAGCGGGTCGTGGGTGATCCAGCGGACGCCGGCGACCGCGCAGCCGAGCAGCGTGATGCCCAGCAGCACGGCGAGAAGGCAGCCCGATCGCCGCGTCATCGCGCCACCCCCGGGATCGCCGCCGTCGATGCCGTGTCAGGATCGCATGCGCGGAGAATGAACGCGCGGCGGCCGAAGATCGACCGCCGCGCGCCCGGACTCGAAGAGCATGACCCGGCGTCGCACCCCGTTGCGTGCCGGGTCACCCCCGTTGGGCTCTTCGAGACGAGGATAATCGTATACGATTTCCGGGATGCCATACGATCCGCTCCACGGCGTCCAGAGGGGAGTGACCAAGGGTGCAGCGCCCCCAAGAAGCCCCGTCGAAGCACGAGGCCGTCTACCGCACGATCCGCGAGCGCATCCTGGACGGGCGGTACGGCCCGGGTACACGTCTCGTGCTCAGCGCGATAGCCCGTGATCTCGAGGTCAGCCCGGTTCCGGTACGCGAGGCGATCCGCCGCCTGGAGGCCGAGAACCTGGTCACGTTCGAGCGCAACGTCGGCGCCCGGGTCAACACGCTCGACGACGAGGCCTGGGAGCAACTCGTCGAGATGCTCGCGGTGCTCGACGGTTATGCGACACGTCGCGCGCAGCCGCTCATCCCGGCCGCCGCGATCGCCGAGGCGCAGCGGCTCAACGACGCCCTGCGCCGGTGCGCCGACGGGCCGGCCGACCACGACGAGGTCATGCGGCTGCACCGGGCCTTCCATCGGACGATCTATTCGCACGCCGACAACGAGTACCTGGTGGAGTCCCTGGACCGGGTCTGGGACCGGATCGACGCGTCGCGGGTGCTGGTGTCGAGCTGGCCGGCCCGGCGGCTGTCGAGCGCGGTCGACGAGCACGACGACATCCTGCGCAACCTGCGCGCCGGTGACCTGGAGCCGGCCGAGCTGGAGCGGTGCGCCCGTCAGCACAACCTGAACGCGATCATCGCCATCCAGGGCCGGGGCCGGCTCGGCTGACCGGCGCGCCGTTCAGCACGTCCTGCAGCTTGTGCAGCAGGTCGTGCGCGGTGAACGGCTTCTCGATGAACGCGATGTCGCCGTCGAGCACGTGGGTCGTGCCGAGCAGCCCGTTGCTGTAGCCGGACATGTAGAGCACCGGCAGTTCCGGCCGCCGTTCCCGGAGCACCTCGACCAGGCGGGGCCCGGACATCTCCGGCATGATCACATCGGTGAGCAGCACGTCGCACGGGTGCTTCTCGTCCGCCGCCAGCGCGGCCGGGCCGTTCTCCACGGTGACGACGTGGTACCCGCCGTTGTGCAGGATCCGGGCCACCACCCGGGCCAGCGCGGGCTCGTCCTCGACCACCAGGACGGTACGGCCCTCGCCGCCGCGGGGTGCCGGCCGAGCCCGGGAGGCGCCGAGCCCGGCGGTGCTGTCGGCGAGCGGGAGGTAGATGCGGAACGTCGTGCCGATGCCGGGCTCCGAGTAGAGGTTGATGCTGCCGCCGGCCTCGGTGACGATGCCGTAGACGGTGGCGAGTCCGAGGCCCGTACCCTTGCCGTGGGGTTTGGTGGTGAAGAACGGCTCGAAGATGTGCTCGGCCACCCCGGCCGGCATCCCCTCGCCCGTGTCACTGACCAGCATCCTGGCGTACGTGCCGGCCGGCAGCGGCGGCTGCATGTCCACCTCGTCACCGCCCAGCGCGGCCGTGTTCACCTCCAGCACCAGCGTGCCCCCCTCGGGCATCGCGTCGCGCGCGTTGATCGCTAGGTTGAGCAGCACCTGCTGGATCTGCCCGGGGTCGGCGACCACGCAGACCGGCTCGGCGGACGGCACCGTGATCAGCGAGATGTCCTCGCCGATCGTGCGGGCCAGCATCGCGTGCACCTCGGCGATCGCCGGGTTCAGTTCCATGAGCTGCGGCTGGATGGCGTCGCCGCGGGTGAATGTGAGCAGCTGCCGGGTCAGGTTGGTGGCGCGCTCCGAGGCGGTCCGCACGTGCGAGAGGTCCGCGCGCACCTCCGGCTTGTCCTGGCACTGCTCGTCGGCGAACTCGGTGTAGTTGGTGATGATCGCCAGCAGGTTGTTGAAGTCGTGCGCCACCCCGCCGGCCAGCTTGCCCAGGCTCTCCATCCGCTGCGCCTGGTGGCTGCGCTCGGCCATCGCGCGCTGCTGCTCGGCGGCCTCCATCGCGGCTGTCACGTTGCGGGCCACGGCGGCGATGCCGACCACCTCGCCGGCGCTGCCGTGGATCGGCGCGACGTCGAAGGAGACGTCGACCGAGGCGCCGTCCTTGCGCATCCTCCGGACCACGTAGTGGATGTCGGTCTCCCCGCCGCGGATGCGCGCCAGCACGGACTCCTGGTGCACACGGCCGTCCGCGTCGGCGAGCACCGCGCCGGGCCGGCCGATGATCTCCGCCGCCGTCCAGCCGAACAGCCGCTCCGCGCCCCGGTTCCAGGCCGTGATGATCCCGTCCGGGTCGGCGCCGATGATCGCGTCGTCGATGTGCTCGGCGACCGTGGCCAGGAACGCCCGGCTGCTGGCGCCGTCCTGCTCGGCCTCCTCGATGCGGCGCAGACCCCACGGGTCGACGTAGATGGCGCCGCGTTCGAGCAGCACGCCGTACCCGCGCCGCAGCGTCCAGTAGTAGACCCCGATGGTCGCGGTCAGCGCGTCCCACAGCGGCAGCGCCCACGTCCACGGGCCGGGCTGGTGCATGTCGATGCCGGTCAGCGTCCGGTAGGCGGTCACGGCGTGCAGCCCGTGCCCGACCGAGCAGCTCATGAAGATCAGGGCCGTGGTGGTCGCCAGCTTGTTCGTGCGCAGCTGCCCGGCCCGGGAGACGGGCACCACGATGGCCACCATGATCGCCATGTAGGCGACCATGATCACCAGGTTGCCGAGTAGATAGATCTGATCCGGCACGTCTGTTACATCGGTGGGAAGCTGAGCTGATTTAGGCGACTTTTCGGGCGCGCTTGTTGTCGTACATCGCGGCGTCGGCGGCGGCCAGCAGAGCGTCCGGCGCGATCACGCGGCGTTCGGACCACAGCGTCGCGCCCACGGCCGCGGTCACCCGCAGCGACTGCCCACGCCAGGTCAGTGGGCCGGCGACGGCATCCGCGATGCGATCACCGAGGGCGTACGCGGACGCGGCATCCGTGTCGGGGCAGAAGATGAGGAACTCGTCGCCGCCGATGCGGGCCACCACATCTTTCGTACGCACCGTCGCTTTGATCCGGGCAGCCGTGGAGCGCAGCACGTCGTCGCCCGCCTCGTGGCCGTACCGGTCGTTGATCGGTTTGAAGTCGTTCAGGTCGCAGTAGAGCAGCGCCAGGTCGCCGGCCCGTCCCGCGGCGTGCCGGGCGATCGCCTGCTCCATGACGGCGAACAGCTTCCGGCGGTTGATCAGCCCGGTCAGCTCGTCGTGCGCGGCCTGATGTGCCAGGGCGAGCTGGTCGCGGGCCCGCTGCGCGCTGAGGCGGCCGATCCGGATCAGCACGAGGGGCACGGTCAGCATCGGGGCGAGGGTCAGGAGGAACCCGTCCGGCGGCGCGCCCAGGAACTGGCCGATGGTGCCGACCACCGGCACGATCAGCATCGCCGCGCCGAACATCTCCAGCTGCAGGCGCGGCGCCCGGGACACCGGGACGCTCGGCTCCATCAGCGCGACGACGCTCGGATGCAGGCCCGCCGCGCCCAGGCACAGGTATCCCAGCTCGAAACAGAGCGCCGGGACCGTGGCCTGATGCTCGGCGGCGGACGGCAGCATGTGCACCGCGGCGATGCCGACGACGGTGAAACCCAGGGCCGAGAAGAGGAAACCGAGGCAGGGCCGTCCCGCGCCGCAGGTCCGTGCGACCCGCAGCAGCGCTCCGCAGATCCCGAACAGCACCAGGATCTGGGTCAGCACGATGAGCTGCTGGCCCGCGCCGGCGTGCGCGTGCAGCAACCGCGGCCGGAACAGGAACTCCCACACCGGCGCGGCGACCGCGATGCCCCACACCGCCGCGTCGATCGTCCCGCTGCCGTCCTTCGGCGCGTGCCTCAGCACGATCATAAGGCTGGCGGCGAGCAGCAGCGCGTACCCGCCGATCTGCGGCGGCACGACGAGCAGGTCCGGTGGGCGCTCCCAGCCGGTGTCGGCGACGGTGGGCAGCAGCCACATCCCGTTGGTGAAACTCAGCATCGCCAGGGCGGCGATGACGAGCCGCCAGGGCCGGCGGTCGGTCACCCGGTTCATCCGGATACCGGCCATGACCGCGATGGCGGCGACGACGCCGGAGGAGAGGAGCAGAGTCAGGCGTATGGTTGCCGTGCCGGTCAGATGCCCGGCCGCGAACGACACCGCCACCAGCGCGAACAGCACCGAGACCACGGCCGGGCGGGGCCCGGTGCCGGGCTTGGGTGGCGGGTGCACGCCAGCACTATCGCCACGGTCACCCCACTCTTGAGGAACCCCGGGCCGGTGGCGGCAGTTCGCCGGACCCGCGCGCGATGAGCCGCGTGGAGATCCAGAACTCGGTGGGCGGCCCGCCCTCGCCCTCGATCCGGCGGAACAGCGCCTCCGCCGCCGTCCGGCCCATCGTCGCCGGGTCCTGGGCGACCACGCTCACCCCCGGATCCAGGAGATCGGCCAGCGGGAAGTCGTCGAAGCCGACCAGCGCGACCCGCCGGTGCAGGCCGAGCCGATGCAGGGCCCGGACCGCCCCGACCGTCACCATGTTCTGGCTGGTGAACAGGGCCGTGGGCGGATCCGGTCGCCGGAACAGCGCCAGCACCGCCTCCTCGGCCGCCGCCGCGGTGTGCAGACCGGGCAGCAGCAGCGACACCTCCGGTGCGATGCCCGCCGCCCGCAGCGCGCTCGTGAACCCGTCGCGGCGGCGCTGCGCGGTGGCGATCCGTACGTGATCCCCGAGACACGCGATCCGCCGATGCCCGTGGGCGATCAGATGCCGGGTCGCGTCCGCGGCACCCAGCGCGTTCGTCGCCAGCACCGTGTCCGCCGGTATCCCGTGCCCCGGCCGGTCCACGAACACCACCGGTGTGTCCGCCCGGATCTCCCCGGCGAGGTAGCTCTGGTCCGGCCCCGCGGGGACAATGATCAAACCGTCGGCGCGGCGCATGGTGAACGCGCGGGCCAGTTCACCCTCCCGGCGCGGGGAGCCGTCGATGCTGCCGATCAGCACGTGCACGTCGTGCTCGCGGGCCACGTCCTCGACCGCGCGGTGCAGCGCGGCCGAGAACGGGTTGCCCACGTCCTCCAGCAGCAGGCCGATCGTGGCGCTGCGCCGATCCGTGCGCCGCAGGGTGCTCGCGTGCAGGTCAGGCCGATATCCCAGGGTGTCCACGGCGTTGCGCACCCGGGCAGCGAGCGGCGCCGAGACGTGCCGTTCTCCGTTGACCACCCGCGACACCGACTTGAGACTGACGCCGGCCAGCCGCGCGACGTCGTTCATGGTGGGTCGTCCGTCGACAGTCACCGTGCCCCCTCGCAGAATCGGCTGACCATCAATACGGAAGGGTGCGGCCGAAAGACGGGTGCGATCACTGACAGCAATCCTTCAAAATACGTGGTGTTGACATTGAGAGTCGGAACGCGTTCACTCCATGACAACGTTGTCTGGACGCCTCCGAAGGCCACGGTTCAGGGGGAAAGCGAAGCTCATGCCACTCACGCCAGCCGATGTCGACAACGTCGAGTTCCGCGTTCCCCAGGCGGGTGCACGGGGATACGACGAGGTCGAGGTCGACGCGTTCCTGGACGCGATTGCCGCGGAGATGCGCCGGCTGACGGCGGAGAATCAGGCGTTGAGCGAGCAGGCCGGCCGGGCGGAGGCGACCGAGCTCTCCGTTCTCGCCGAGCGGCTCCAGCGTCTGCGCGAGAGCTGCGCCCGCGCCGAGAACGAGGCCCGCGCCGTCCAGTCCGAGCTGGAGCAGGCCCGCGCCGAGGCCGCCGCCCGGCCGCCGGCCGCCGTCCCGGCGATCGCCGGCGTGCTGGAGCTGGCCCAGCGCACGGCGGACGAGCACCTCACCGAGGCCCGGCAGGAGGCCGACACGGTCCTGCGGCAGGCCACGACCAAGGCGGCCCAGCTGACCAGCGACGCCGAACTGCGCGCCTCGACGCTGATCGCGGACGCCCGGCACGGCCACTCCGAGCGGCTCGCCGGCATCACGGCGAAGCGCGCCGCCGCCCTCGAGGAGATCGAGGACCTGACGAAGTTCGCGCAGCGTTACCGCGAGGGGCTGTCCAACCTGGTGACCGACCGGCTGGACGAGCTGACCGGCAAGTCCCGCAAGGACGAGCGCAAGGCGATCGAGGCACCCAAGGCCCGCACCGCCTGAGCCTTACCCCGGCCCGACGGCGTCCTTACGCGATCTTTACACGGGGCGATTAGCTTCGCCGCATGCCCGACAGACGAGAGGTGGCGCACCTGCTGCGCCGGCTCACCTTCGGACCGACAGCGGCCGAGGTGGACGCCGCCGAACGCGCCGGCCTCGAGACCACCCTGAGCGCACTGCTCGTCAGAGCGCCGTTCGAGGAGCCCGCCGGCCTGGACGAGGCCGACCCGGTTACCGCGCTCGGACCGGATGCCACCCGGGAACAGCGGCTCAGCGCCCGGAAACAGCAGCGCGAGCAGGCCACCGAGCTGACCCGCTGGTGGCTGACCCGGATGGCCACGCGCAACGACGACAAGCTGACGTTCTTCTGGCACGGTCACTGGGCCACCAGCGTCCGCAAGGTCCGCTCGGCGCACCTGATGCTCGCCCAACTGCGGACCCTGAACCGGTACGGCACGGGTGACACCGGCCCCCTGGTCCGGGCCATGCTCCGCGACCCCGCGCTGATCCTCTGGCTGGACGGCCAGAAGAACACCCGCAAGGCACCGAACGAGAACCTGGCCCGAGAGGTCATGGAGCTGTTCACGCTGGGTGTCGGCGCGTACACCGAGGACGATGTCAAGGCGGCCGCGCGCGTGCTGACCGGCTGGCAGGTCGACCGGGCCACCGGCACCGCGAGGCTCGCCGCGAAACGGCACGACGACCGGCCGGTCACCCTTCTGGGCCGCACCGCCGCCTTCGATGTGGACTCCTTCGCCGACCTCCTCGTCGGCCACCGGGCGCACGTCCCGTTTCTGGTCTCCCGGCTCTGGGCGCGTTACGCGGCCACCACGCCACCGTCCGCCGAGGCGGCCGCACGGATCGCCGCCGCGGGACGTGACACGACGGCGCTGCTCGGTGCGCTCTGCCGCGAGCCCGAGTTCGCCGCAACCGCCGGTCAGCTGGTCAAACAGCCGGTGGAGTGGCTCGTCGGCGCCGCGCGCCAGCTGGGCGTACCCGTCAAGGACGCGATGCTGCGCCCGCTGGGCCAGGTGCCGCTGCGCCCGCCCTCGGTGGGTGGCTGGCCGTCCGGCGCGGCCTGGCTGACCACCTCGTCGTCGCTGGCCAGGCTGGACGCGGGCCGCAAGCTCGCGGCGGCGGCGCCGGCCGCGGTGGAGAAGATCTCCGCGGGGGACCGGCTGGGTGCGCTGGCGGACCTTCTGGTCATCGAAACCTGGAGCAACCGTACGCGTACCGCACTCCGAGACGTGAAGGATCCCCGTCTTCTGCTCGCTCTCGGCCTGGCCAGTCCCGAATACGCGGTTCACTGAGAGGACCCCCATGGACGCCCTCACTCGGCGCCGTTTTCTGATCGCAAGTGGTGTGACCGGAGGTGCGGCTCTCGCCGCGTACAGCCTCCGCGACGTGCTCGCCACCGCCGGCGATCGTGACCCGGCCGCGAAGACCCTGGTCCTGGTCACCCTCTACGGCGGCAACGACGGCCTGAACACGGTCATCCCGTACGCCGATCCCGCGTACGCCGCCGCCCGTCCCGGCATGGCCTACGACCCGGCGGAGATCCTCGACCTGGACGGCAGCGCCGGCCTCAACCCGGGCCTGTCCGGCCTGCACCGGCTCTACCAGCAGGACAAACTCGCGATCGTGCGTGGCGTCGGCTATCCGCGTCCCAACCGGAGCCATTTCGCCTCGATGGACATCTGGCAGACCGCCCAGCCGGAACGCCCGGGCACCACCGGCTGGGTGGGCCGCTGGCTGGACACGGCGGGCCGCGACCCACGGCTGGCGATCTCCTTCGAGCCCGCCCTGCCGCCGCTGCTGGCCGGGGCGGAGAGTGCCGGCGCGACCGTGCCCGGCGGCGTGCTGACCCTGCCCGGCAAGGTGACCCCCGAGCTGCTCGGCGGGCTCGGCGCCGCCGAACCGGGCGAGTCACCGGCCGTCGCGCGCGCCGCCGCCTGCTTCGCCGACCTGGTCCGGGTGCGTGACCTGATGGATCAGGTGGGTGCGGACACCGCTGACGACGAGGACGACGGCGACACCCCGCCGGCCACCGCGACCGGCGGCGCCGCGCCACCGCTGGACCGTCAGCTGGCGCTGGTGGCGAAGTGCATCGAGGCGGGCGCGGCCACCCGGGTCTACTCGGTGTCGCTCGGCGGCTTCGACCTGCACGCCGACGGCAAGGACGCGCAGCGCTCGCTGCTGACCAAGCTCGACGGGCCGCTGACCGCGTTCGCCGAGCGGATGGCCGGCCGTGGCGTGGTGGTCGCGGTCTACTCCGAGTTCGGCCGGCGGGTCCGTGCCAACGCCTCCGACGGCACCGACCACGGCACGGCCTCCGACATGTTCCTGCTCGGTGACGGTGTCCGCGGCGGGCTGCACGGCGAGCAGCCCAGCCTGACCGATCTCGACGACGGCGACCTGAAGTTCACCGTCGACTTCCGAGACGTCTACGCCACGCTGCTCGCCGAGGTGCTCGGCACCGACCCGGAACGCGTCCTGGACGGCTGGACCGGCCGCATCCCTGAGCTGTTCTAGGCCGACGCGAGCGCCTTCGCCTTGAGCTGCTCGAACTCGGTCGCGTCGATGGCGCCGGAGTCGAGCAGCGCCTTGGCCGACGCGATCTGGTCGGTGGCGCTGCCGCCTCCACCACCGTTGGATCCGGCGACTGATCGGATGTACGCGTCCTGCCGCTGCCGTGCCTCGGCCTGCGCGGCCATCGCCCGATCGCTCATCCCGTTGCCGCGGGCGATCACGTAGACCAGCATGCCCAGAATCGGCAGGAAGATGAGGAACAGCACCCACATCGTCTTGGCGAATCCGCCGAGGTCGCTGCTGCGGAAGATGTCACCGAACACCCAGAACAGGCACATCAGCCAGGCGAAGAAGATGAAGAACTCGAGCATGGCGAGCAGGAACGAACCGTTGTCGTCGAACACTGGACACCCCTTCCGGGATCGTTTCGCACAGTGCACCGCCAACCGCGCTCCCTGACCTCATCCGTAACGGATTACTTCTTGTTCAATGCCCGCGCTGCCGCCCCTGGCTGGTCGAATCCGGCGGGGAGACCTCGCTGTGACGTGGACTCACCCCGGTGGCGAGCATCGAGGTGAGATAGACGAACGCGGCTGCCGCGATCGGGCCGACGATCTCCGGTTCGAGCAGGCTCGACCTGGGATAGTTGCGGTACAGCAGGATCAGCCCGGCGAAGACCAGCAGCACCGGGGCCAGCCGCAGCATCGTCGCGCCGGGCAGCCGGGTGCGCCGCCTCGGCGTGTGCGCGGGCTCCGGCACGGTACGGGACTCCCACGCTCCCCAGTGGCCGCGAGCGGCGTGGACCAGCAGCTCCGACACGTCGTCGCGGAGCGCGTCGTGCGTGCCGGGCCCGGGCAGCAGGCAGCGCTGCGCGAGCGCCCGCGTGTGGTTGGCCGCACCGGTCAGGCCGGGCAGCACGACCGCGCTCAGGGCCGGCTTCTCGGCCAGGCCCATGGCTCGCGGCAGGTACCGCTCCATGCAGTCGGCCACGTGGTTCAGCGACAGCCCGGCGTTGATCTGGTGGTAGACCGCGCTGGGGAAGTCCTCCGGATCGCGGAAGGAGGCCGTTGCCTGGTCCAGGTCGGTGAGGGTCATCGCCAGGCTCTGGACGATCTCCTCGGCCGGGAAACGTGACCAGGTGTAGCGGTACATCATGCCGACCGTGACGCGCGCGATCTGGGCGCCGACGGCCAGCAGGAACAGGCATCCGGTGGCCGAGGCGGCACCGGTGAAGACCGCGTCGCTCCAGAACGAGTCCTCCTGGTAGAGGTAGGCCAGCAGGATGCCGGCGGCGCCGAAGAAGATCGCGCCGAGCGCGTTGCGCATCCGCTTGCTGCCCGGCACCCGCGACTCGCTCGCGGCGATGGCCAGCCCGAAGACGAACGCCGCCGTCACGACCGCGATGCCCGCGAAGACGGCAGCCGGCACGAGCCGGGTCCAGGAGGGGTCCTGCCAGACGAAGTGCGCCGCGCCCAGCAGGCAGCCGGTGGCGATGGACAGCACCGCGCGGGCCAGGACGTTGTCGACGTTCTCCTGATCGGTCAGGACCAGCCGCCACACCTGGTAGGAGTTGATGCCGATGACGGCGTTGCGCGCCGCGCCCTCCGCCACGGCGTCGCCCTCGGTGCCCCGGAACGCCGTCCGGGCCCGCGCGAACTCCGACTCCACGGTCTGCCGTAACAGGCGCTGATAGACGCCGCGCGCGCCGAGCAGCCAGGCGGCGAACCGGGCCCGGGCGACCCGGTCCAGGTCGGCATCGGTGACGGGTGGGGCGGTCACGGACTCCTGTAGCATGGGCCCACCTCACTGGGCCCGCGCCGGGTACTGCCGGACAGCGTGTCCGTGGGGTCAGAACGTGAGCACGATACGCCCGGTCGCGGCGCCGCTGGCCTGGCGTGTCCAGGCCGTCGCCACCTGTTCGAACGGCACCACCTCGTGGGCCACCGACAGTTTTCCGGCCGCTGCGAATCCCGCGATGACACCGAGTGACTCATCGCGCTCCACGATCGACAGCGCGTTGTTGGTGTATCCCAGGATCCGCAGCGACCCGCTCCGCAGCGACGCCGAGTCGAACGGTGCCGTCGGTGACGCCGAGCCGCCGAGGTTCACCAGCCTGCCGCCCGGTCCCAGCACGCGCAGCGCCGCCGCGGCCGGCACGCCGAAGACCGGGTCGAGGACGAGGTCCACCGGGCCGTCCGCCGCCTCCTTCAGCCGGGCCGCCAGCCCGGCCACGTCGTCGTCCGGTTCGAGGGTCACCGCGGCCGCCGCGCCCAGCTCCCGGGCCCGCACGCAGGCTTCCCGCGAGCGGGCCACGGCGATGACCCGCCGGGCGCCGCAGAGCAGGGCGAGCTGCACCGCGGCCTGCCCGACCACGCCACCGGCTCCGAGGACCAGGACCTGCTCACCGGCGACCAGGCCACCGGTCCGGGTGAGAGCCGAGTGGGCGGCCACGGCCGACAGGCCGAGCGCGGCGAGACCCGCGAGGGGCACCCGCTCGGGCAGCGGAACAACATCTTCGGACGGTACGGCGACCGCGCTCGCCATGCTGCCGTCTCCCGGGCGCATCCCGGCCGGGGTCGCGAACCAGACCGGCGTCCCGTCGACCCGGTGCCCGACTCCCTGTACTCCCGGGATGTAGGGAGTCGCCGGCGTACCGAAATAGCTCGTACCCGATGCGCAGAGCAGGTCCAGCGGAGTGATCGGCGCGGCAGCGACCGTGACCAGCTCCTGGCCCGCGCCCGCGATCGGCACGGGGCGCGCGGTGACCGCCGGCGGCTCGCCGCAGACGGTGAGGACGGCCGCCCGGATCACGTCGCGATGTCCGGGTACGGGAGGTCGAAGTGCTGAAGACGCGCGCCGAACGCCTTCTGGTATTCGAGCGGCTCGGTGTTGTCCCGCTCGAACATCGCGATGAACAACGTCAGCGTCAGGAACGGGTGCGAACCGAGCTCGAACAACCGTACATGATCATGGTTGGCCAGCGCCTGGCGTTCGTCGTCCGTGAAGCGCAACCACGTGCTGGCCTCGCCGGTGTGGCAGTTGAGCACCGCGTTGGCCTGGTTCTCCTCCCACCAGGTCACGAACGTGGCCGGCTCGGACCGGTAGCGCTCGACCAGGTCGGGGTCCCGGTCCACCGTGTACAGGAACTTGTTCAGCAGGTACTTGCTCATGCCGGCGCTCCGTTCGGGTACCAGGTGAAGTACGCCTCCATGGTGTGGAACAGGTCGAGCGTGTCCACGTGGTCGGCCTTCGCGCCGGCGCCGGCCACGCCCATCATCAGCATGAAGTCCATGAAGCCGTGTGTGGCGTTGCCGGGGGAGTGCAGGCTGTCCAGTGTCACCTCGCGCAGGCAGTTGTCGAGGTCGCCGGTGGCGATCCACTCGACGGCCCGGCGGTCGAACTCGGGGTCCGGCCCGTGCGGGCCGAACTGGCGCGGGCCGCCCAGCTCGAGCGAGAGGTGACCGGTTCCGATGATCGCGACACGCAGGTGCGACGGCCACGACTCGACGATGGTGCGGATGGTCTCGCCGAGCTTGACGAAGCGGGACGGCTGCGGCAGCGGCGGCGCGAAGATGTTTGTGTAGATCGGCACGATCGGCAGGTCCGCCTCGGGCCGCAGCGTGATGATCGGGCAGGTGATGCTGTGGTCGATCCGCAGCTCGTTGCTGAACGCCAGGTCGAAACCTTCGTCCAGCCCGGCCCGCAGGATGTGCGACGACAGGTCCTCCTGGCCCTTGAGCAGCATCTTCGGCAGGCCGAACTCGCGCTCCTCGTTGTACCAGTTGGCGTCGTAGAACGGCGCCTTGCCGACCAGGAACTGCGGCATGTTGTCCAGCCACAGCTGGTGGAAGTGGTCCGAGCCGACCATGACGAGCACGTCCGGGTTGGCGCGGGTCAGCGTCTCCCGGAACGCCAGGATCTTGCGGGTCCACTCGTCGGCGAACGGGGGCCGGTCCGCACCGGTGGCGGTGCTGGCCCGGTAGTAGAAGGGGTGATGTGTGGAGGCGATGACCGCGACGATGCTGGCCATGGAGGGTCCTCTCGGTGATCAGGGTTCGTATACCGCGTTGCGGTCGACGGTGAGGTACACGTCCATGCCGAGGGGCCGGCGGCGTTCCTCGGCCAGGTGGCCGAGCAGCCCGGCGGCGCGGGCCAGCAGCGCGAACCCCCGCAGCAGGTCGACGGGGAGGCCGAGGTCGGCCAGGGCGGCGCCGCACACGCCGGCGCCGTTGAGCGGCAGCCTGCGTTTCAGCACCTGGTCGTGGACCCGCCCGATGGCCTCGAACAGCGCCAGGTGCGGGCCGTAACAGCCCTCCTCCTTGGCGATCCGGATGAGCACCGGGGTGCGCGGGTCCTGCGTCTTGTGCACCGGGTGGCCGAGTCCGGGCACGAACCGGCCCTGCGCGCGGGCGGCCCGCACGGCGTCGAGGGCGAGGTCGTCGAAGTTCTCGACCGTGCCCGCCTCTTCGAGCGTCTCCGCCAGGAACCGGCCGCAGTCCTCGGTCACCCCGAGGAACCGGGAGCCGCCACCGAGCAGGCCGGCGGCGAGCGCGCCCTGCAGGGCTTCCGGGGCGGAGAGGTACGTCAGCCGCGCCGCGATCGCGGTCGGGGTGAACCCGTGGTCGGCCAGGGCGACCAGCACCGCCTCGAACACCCGGCACTGTCCCGGTGTCGGCCGTCGCCGCGCCACGAGCCAGAACGCCAGCTCACCGAACCCGACCTTGCCCATCAGGTCCTCGGTCAGGTCCTGCCCGAGGAGCGAGATCGTCGTCTCGTCCGACGTGCCCAGGCCGGTCGGGAAGGCTAGTTCTTCAGCCACTCGCGGATCTCCTCGCCGTGTTCGCCCAGCCCCGGCGGCGGCAGTTCGTACCGCGCCGGGGTCTCGGAGAAGGTGATGGGGTTGCGGACGCCGGGCACGCCGCCGGTCTCGACCACGGGTTCCAGGCCGAGCTCCTCGGCGAGCGCCACCCCGCCGTCGATGGTGTTGATCGGTGCGCACGGCACCCCGGCCGCGATCAGGTCGCGGAACCACTCGTCGCGGGTGCGTTTGACGAGCTGTTCCACCAGAAGCGGCCGGAGCTGCTCGCGGTTGGCGGTACGGTCCTGGTTGCGGCCGAAGCGCGGGTCCTCCGGCAGCTCCGGAACGCCCAGGACCTGGCACAGCTTGCGGAACTGTCCGTCGTTTCCGGCGATCACGATCAGCTCGCCGTCGGCCACCGGCAGCGGCTCGTACGGGAAGAGGCTCGGGTGCGCGTTGCCCATCCGGTACGGCACGGTGCCGCCGGCCACGTACCCGCTGGAGTGGTTGACCAGGCCGGACAGCGCCGACGACAGCAGGTTGACCTCGACGTGCTGGCCCCGGCCGCTCTGCTCACGGTGGTGCAGCGCGGCCAGGATGCCGATGTTCGCGTGCATCCCGGTCATCACGTCGAACACCGAGATCCCGGCCCGGTACGGCGAGCCGTCCGGGTCGCCGGTGAGGCTCATCAGCCCGGAGATCGCCTGGACCATCAGGTCGTACCCGGGCAGGTCGGCACCCTTGCCGGCGCCGAAGCCGGTGATGCTCGCGTAGATCACCCGCTCGTTGGCCCGCGCCACGGACTCGTAGTCGAGGCCGAACCGGGCCAGCCCGCCCGGCTTGAAGTTCTCGATCAGCACGTCGGCGCGGCGGGCCAGTTCCTGCGCGGCGGCCCGGTCGCCGGGGTCCTTGAGGTCCAGCGCGATCGAGCGCTTGTTGCGGTTGATGCCCAGGTAGTACGTCGAGACGCCGTCACGGACCGGCGGCATCCAGGTGCGGGTGTCGTCCCCGGCGGGGCCCTCCACCTTGATCACCTGGGCGCCGAGGTCGGCCAGGAGCATCGTCGCGTACGGCCCGGCGAGGATCCGGGAGAAGTCCGCCACGAGCAGGCCTTCCAGCGGCCCTCTGTGCTGCGTCATCGTCACCGCCCGTTCTGCGGACACTCGTCCGCTGGATCAGCTTGCGCGCTGAGGAGCGAAGTGTCAACGCATGATTGACAGGATTCGTGACCGGGACCACACTGACGCCACCTCACTGTCCGCACAGCGGACAACTGTCCGAGAGGGGATCTGATGAGCGCGAACGACCGGCCCGTGCTGCTGCGCAACGGCCTGGTTCTGACCATGGACGACTCCCACACGGTGCTTCCCGGCGCCGACGTGCTGGTCGTCGGCGACCGGATCGCGGAGATCGGCCACGGCCTGACCGCACCCGAGGGCGCCG
The DNA here is from genome assembly GCF_040681145.1 of Actinoplanes sp. NPDC051861. Classification (NCBI taxonomy): domain Bacteria; kingdom Bacillati; phylum Actinomycetota; class Actinomycetes; order Micromonosporales; family Micromonosporaceae; genus Actinoplanes; species Actinoplanes sp. NPDC051861. Next base: position 83,565 of record NZ_JBFAYE010000023.1, on the reverse strand, counting down.
TCGAGATCGACGCCACCGGCGGCATCGTCATGCCCGGCATGATCGACACGCACCGGCACATGTGGCAGACCGCCATGCGCGGCTACGGCGCCGACTGGACACTCACCCAGTATTTCGTCTGGTACTACCTGGAGTCCGGCAAACACTTCCGTCCCGAGGACATCTACGCAGGAAACCTGCTGTCGGCCATCGAGGCGATCGACGCCGGCGTCACCACGACCGTCGACTGGTCGCACGGCCTGCAGAGCGCCGACCACGCCGACGCGGCGGTCGACGCCCTGGAGGCGGTGCCGGGGCGGTTCGTCCTGGCGTACGGCAACATCCAGCAGGGGCCGTGGGAGTGGTCCACCTCCGACGCGTTCCGCGACTTCCACCGGCGGCGGATCGACGGCGGGAAGCTGGCCGGTTTCCAGATGGCCTTCGACGTCACCGGCGACCCGGCGTTCCCGGAGAAGGCGGCGTTCGAGGTGGCCCGCGAACTCGGCGTCACGGTCACCACCCACGCCGGTGTCTGGGGCGCGACCAACGACGACGGCATCCGGCTCATGTACGAGAACGGCTTCATGGCCCCCGGCACCGTCTACGTGCACGCCGCCACCCTCGCGGCTGACTCGTACCAGCGGATCGCGGCGACCGGCGGCTCGGTCTCGGTCTCCACCGAGAGCGAGCAGAGCGCCGGACAGGGCTACCCGCCCACCTGGCAGCTGCGCAACCACGGAATTCCGGTGTCGCTGTCGATGGACACCAGCGTCTGGTGGAGCGGCGACCTGTTCACCGCGATGCGCACCACGCTCAGCGCCGACCGGGTCCGCGAGCACATGGAGGCGCACGGCAAGCAGGAGACCGTCACCCATCACCACCTGCGGGCGGAGCACGTCGTCGACTGGGCCACCCGCGGCGGTGCCAGGGCCCTCGGCATGGACTCGGCCGTCGGCGCGCTCACGCCCGGCCGGCAGGCGGACATCGTGCTGATCAAGAACGACACGTCGCCCGCCATGTTCCCGATCCTGAACCCGTACGGTCACGTCGCCTTCCAGGCCCAGCGCGGCGACGTGCACACCGTGCTGGTCGGCGGCAGGATCGTGAAGCAGGACGGCAAGCTCGTCGGCACGGATCTCGCGGCGGCCCGCGCCAAGGTCGGCGCCACCCTCGACCACCTGCGCGAGACGCTCGGCGAACAGGCCTGGCAGCGCGGCATGAACCCGGACATCCCGGAGACGAGTGTGCTGGAGAATCCCTACCAGTACACCGACTACGACGCCGGTTCGGCCCAATGGAAGCATTGAGCACATGACCGACATCGGAAGGGGCGCGGGTCCCGACTTCATCGAGGCGCTCGCCCGGGGGCTCGACGTCCTGCGCTCCTTCCGCTCCGGGACCCCGGCCATGACGCTGAGCGAGCTGGCGTCGCTCACCGGGCTGGCGCGGCCCACGGTCCGCCGGATCCTGATCACGCTGGAACAACTCGGGTACGTGCGGGCCGACGGCCGCGGATACGCGCTCACGCCCCGGGTGCTCGAGCTGGGCATGGCGTACGTGCACTCGCTGAACATGTGGGACGTGGCGCGCCCGCACATGGAGAGGCTCGTCGCGCAGACGAACGAGTCGTCCTCGATGGCACAGCTGGACGGGAGCGACATCGTCTACGTGGCGCGTGTGGCCGTACCCAAGATCGTGACCTTGGGGGTGAGTATCGGGACCCGCTTTCCCGCACCGCCCACCTCGATGGGAAAGGTCCTGCTGGCGGCCCTGCCGCCGGCGGACCTGGCGGGCACGCTCGCCGAACCCTCCCGCTCCGGCATCACGCCGCGCTGGCAGCCCTCGGCCGCCGAGCTCGGCACCGCCCTGCGAGAGGTACGCGCCAAAGGCTGGGCCCTGGCGGATCAGGACCTCGCACCCGGCATCCGCTCGGTGGCCACCGGCGTCCGCGACGGCGAGGGCCGCGTGATCGCCGCGGTGAACGTGACCGTCCACGCGGCGGAGACCTCGGTGGAGACCCTCCTCGAGGACCACCTGCCCCGCCTCCTGCGAACAGCCGCCGACATCAGCCACGACTGGGCCCTGACCGCCCACATCCCCGCCGTCACGGTCTGATCTGAGGGTTCCCGGCGGACCGTCCGGATCGGATAATCGGCCGGTGTCGTGGAACGAGCTGACTCAGCCGCAAGCCGCCCTCTACGCCGGGATCCTGGGCGCCTCGGGCGCGATCATCGGCGGAATGATCGCCGCGCTCCTCACGCAGTTGCTGGGTGCGCGGTCCCAGCGGCGGCGCCAATGGGATGAGATCCGGCATATCGCTTATGCGCGGGTGGCGGAGACGTTTCATGTGGCGTGGGGGCTCTATGACCAGCACGGCAGGCTCCGGGTGGATCCGGGCGCGGCACGCAAGGCGGGCGACGATCTCTTCACGGCGTATTCGCGGGCGGTCCTGCTGACCCGCAAGAACAAGGCGGCGGTCGCCCTGGAGGCACTGCACGACACCGCCCAGGACCTGTGGGACCGCCGGGGGAGGACGTGGCCCGACGTCGACGAGGCCTGCCGCCAGGCGGAGTGGACCTTCCGCCGCGAGGCCCGAGCCGAACTCGGCCTCTCCCGCCGCCGCGGCATCCCCAAACTCCCACCCGCCCAGACTCAGCCCGCTCAGCCCGCTCAGCCCGCTCAGCCCGCCGCGCCGCCTGCGCCGCCCGCTCAGGCTGCGCCGCCCACTCAGGCCGCGCCGCCCGCTCAGCCCGCGCCGCCCACTCAGGCCGCGCCGCCCGCCCCGCCCGCTGGTCCGGCGCCGTCTGGAGGCACTCAGCCGCCGGCCGCTCCGCCCGGATCGGCGCCCTGAGGGGTGTCGGCGAGCTTCAGGGAGAGCTTCACCTCGAACGTGGCCTCAGCCGGTGACGAGCAGAGATAGACGCCGTCCTCCGGGGCGAAGGCCACATTGAACCCCACCTCCAGTTCGCCGACGGTCAGGCCGGTGGCCGGGGCGTTCCGGACCGCCTGGGACATCGCGCCGAGGACGGAGCGGATCGCGGCCTGGAGGTCCGACTCGCGCTGGGTGAGTTCGGCTGTGCCGTAGCGGCGGGCGGAGATCTGGCGGCCGTCGCTGCCGGACAGCGGGCTGCGCGTCTCCACGCGGACGATCGGTTCGGACATGGGCGGGCGCCTCCCGGCCGTGGGCGTCTGCGGACCAGGTCAACCTAGCGCAGCGCCGCCTGTCACAATTAGTCCAATAACTGGACGGTCATAGAAATGGACTATATGATGATCGCATGACGACCGTTGAACTCACCCGATTCCGGACCCACCCCGGCCGCGCGGACGAACTGCTGCGGGCCCGCCCCGGGATGCTCGCCGCTTTCGGGGCCGACCGGGCCGGCTTCGTCGAGGCGCGCCTGGTCCGCCTCCCGGACGACGAGTGGCTCGACATCGTGGTCTGGGAGTCGCCGGAGGACTTCGCGGCCTCCCGTGCCAAGGGCGCCAACCTCCCCGGGATCGCCGCGTTCTTCGCTCCGATCAGCGATCTCATCGGCTCGGAGGAGGGCGACACCCCCTAGAGTTCCGATCATGGTTCGAGCGGTGGTTTTCGATGTGGGTGGCGTGCTGGCGCTCGTCGAGCCGATGGACCTCGGGGATGTCGATCCGGACGGGACCGTGCTGGCGGACCTCTGGGAGGCCGGCGAGGTCGGGCGGGTCACCGAGGCCGAGGTGCGCCGTGCCATGGGTGAGCGCCTCGAGATGACGCCCGAGCAGGTCGACGGGGTCATGGCGGACATGTGGCGGCAGTACCTGGGTGCCGCCAACACCGAGCTGATCGCGTACGTCCGGACGCTGCGCCCGGGATGCCGGACCGGGATCCTGAGCAACAGCTTCGTCGGGGCGCGGGAGCGGGAGCACGCGGCCTACGGGTTCGGTGACCTGGTCGACGAGCTGATCTACTCGCACGAGGCCGGGATGAACAAGCCCGACCCGCGGCTCTGGGACCTCACCTGCCGCCGCGTGGGAGCCGCGCCCGGCGAGATCGTCTTCGTGGACGACTCGCCCGCGCTCGTCGACAGCGCGCGGGACTACGGCATGCGGGGCGTCCTCTTCGAGCAGACGGCTCAGGTCATCCGCGAGGTCGACGCGCTTCTGCTCCGGGCCCGAGCGTGATGAGGCTGGTCAGGCGGTGGGTGCGGATCGCGGCCGGGATCAGCGGGCGCGGGGTTCGGGAGCGGCGGTTGCGGGCGGCTGTCGGCGGGCGGACGGTGCTGGTGACCGGGGCCTCCGAGGGCATCGGCGAGGCGACCGCGCGGCGTCTGGCGGCGGCCGGTGCCACCGTGCTGCTGGTGGCGCGCACGGTGGAGCGGCTGGAGCGGGTGCGGGAGGAGATCGTTTCGGCGGGTGGGCGCGCGTTCGTACATCAGGCTGATCTTTCTTCTCCGGAAGCGGCCGCGAGGCTGGCCGCCGACCTGGTGGCGCGGTACCCGCGAATCGACGTCGTGGTGAACAACGCTGGACGGTCGATCCGGCGCTCCGTCGCGGACACCGCCGACCGGTTCCATGACGTCGAGCGCACGATGGGCGTCAACCACCTCGGGCCGGTCCAGTTGCTGCTGGTCCTGCTGCCGGCGATGCGGGCGGCCGGGGGAGGGCACATCGTCAACGTGTCCACGGCCGGGCTGTCCATGCACACGCCGAACTGGTCGGCATATCACTCGTCCAAGGCCGCGTTCGACACCTGGCTGCGCGGCGCCGCCGTCGAGATGCGGCGGGACCGGGTGACGGTCAGCGCCGCGTACCTCGGTCTGGTCCGCACCCGGATGAGCGCGCCCACGCCGCAGTATGAGCGAGCCCCGATGATGACCGCGGCCGAGGCTGCCGAGATCGTGTGCCGTTCGGTGGCGCACCGCCGGTCCTGGTGGCCGTGGTGGGCCCGCCTCGGTGGCGTCGTCTCGGCGATGATGCCACGCACCGTCGAACGTGTCCTGTCACTCGGGATGAGCGTCGCTGACGTGGTCCTGCCACTGCGAGGGCTCCTGCGTCCCGGCCGGCTGGTCCGGCTCGCCCGCGCCGCCCGCCAGGGGCGCAGCCTCGCCACCGCCCTCGCCGCCGGACCGGCCACCGGGATCGCGCTGGTGGACGCGGACGGTCCGGTCACCTACCCCGCGCTGGACGCCCTCGCCGGCACGGTCGCGGCGAACGCTGTCGTCAAGATCGGCCTGCGGGCGGGTGACCGGGTGGGGCTCGCCTGTGACGGCCATCGCGGGTTCGTCGCGGCGGCGATCGGGCTGGCCCGGCTCGGCACCGACGTGGTCCTGCTGCCGCCGGATCTCACACCCGCCCGCCTCACCGAAGTGCTGCACCGGGAGCGGGCCGCCGCCCACGTCCACGAGCCGGGCGCGACCGTGACCGACGTTCCGTCGATCGCCTGGCCGGAGCTGCTCGCCCCCGCCGAACCGCACAGGCCGCGGCCGCTGCCGGGCCGCATGTTCGTGCTGACCTCCGGCACGACCGGGACACCCCGCAGCGTGTCGCGGCCCCTGCCGGTCGGCATGCTGCTCGGCCCGGTGACCACCCACCTGCGCCTCACCCCGGTCCGCCCCGGCGAGCCGATCGTCGTGGCGACACCACCGCATCACGGGTACGGCCTGACCTACCTCTCGGCCGGCCTGGCCCTCGGCGCGCCGGTGGTCCTCGTGCCCGGCGGCGACCCGGCCCGCATCCTCAACGCGATCGCCGAACACCGCGCCGGCCTGCTGTTCGCGCTGCCCATCCAGCTGCGCCGGATCTGCGACCTGCCACCCGTGCCGCTGCCCACCCTGCGAGCCGTGGTCAGCGGCGCCGCCGCGCTCACCCCGGACCTCTGCGAGCGGCTGCGGGAGCGCTTCGGAGACCTGACCTTCAACATGTACGCGACAACGGAGGCGGGCTGGGCCGCGATGGCCACACCGGCGGATCTGCGGGCGGCACCGGGTACGGTCGGCCGCGCTCCACGGGGCGTCCGCGTCCGCGTCGCCGGTCCGGACGGCACCCCGCTGCCGCCCGGCCGGACCGGGGAGATCCAGGTCAACGGCTGGCACCCGGACGGCGACTGGCTCGGCACCGGCGACCTGGGCCATCTCGACCTGGCCGGCCGCCTCTTCGTCGACGGCCGCCTCGACGACATGATCGTGTCGGGTGGCGAGAACGTCTATCCCGCACCGGTGGGCGCCGCCATCACCAGCCACCCGGATGTTTCGGATGTCCTGCTGGAACCGGTCCCGGACGCGGAGTTCGGCCACCGCCTGCGGGCAACCGTGGAGCTCCTTCCCGGCCGCACCCTGACCCCCGACCAGCTCCGCGCCTGGCTCAGCACCCGCCTCTCCCCGGCAGAACGCCCCCGCGACATCACCGTCGTCCCCGAACTCCCAAGAACAGCAACCGGCAAACCGCTACGCTCCCCGCCGATCTGACACAAGCACGGGGTCACACCGCCGATGGCAGCCAGCAGGTCATCAGTTCGAAAAGACGACATTCGAACCGGACGGCTCGAGGCTCACGACCGCATCCCCATCGAAAGCGACATGCACGCCGAGTGGGGCGGCGCGCCGTCAACCTGCTCCGCGAGCGAAGCCTGGTCCACACCGTCCCGCAACGAGGCACCCTCGTCGGCCCGCTGTGAAAATCGGATCTCATTGCTCCCGTCGAGGGTAGTCCGGCCCAGATCTTGGAGAGTTCGGGTGCGAATATGGGCCGAACTCTCCAAGATCTCGTTGCGTGCTACCGCGTCACGGCGGCGACGGCGACGGGTAGCACAGGGTGCACCGGGTCACCGCCGGTGGCTGGCCACGCCAGGGTCACGTCCTGGCCCGCAGGACCGCCAGCGCCGCTGTCGTCACCCACGGGTTCGGGCGGCGAATGCCTGTCCCGCCCCAGTCCACACTGTCGTGATGCAGGCCGATCTCGGTGGACGTCCGATAGAACCGGGCGTGTGCCGGCCACCCGCCGTCCACCCGCATCGACTCCAGCAGGTCGAGGGCGTCCGCGCAGCGCGGGTCGCCGAGCAGGCCCAGTTCGGCCATGCCGCGCAGGCCGCCGAGGATGTCGTAGTGCCAGTACAGCGGGTGATGCAGTTTGAGGAATTCCGGGCGGATCACCTGGCCGGTGCCGGCCCGGAACGCCAGCCGCCGCCGGAGGAACACCTCAGCCGCCGCCTCCCGGGCGGCCGCCCGGGCCTCGGGTGATCCGAACGCCCACAGCCCGCGCATCGGCAACAGCGTCTCGAAGAACGACGACGTGCCGGCCTCCGGGTTCCGGTCGCAGTTCCAGCCGCCGTCGGGCCACCGCCAGTGCAGCAGCCGCTCGGCCAGCCGCTCGCAGCGCTCGTCGGCCAGCCCGAGCGTGACCAGGTACCAGAGCGCGTAGCCCTGCTGGGACGCGTGCGGGCGGGCCCGGCCGCGCATCACCGGCACCCCGGCGTGCCGGTAGCTCGCCGCCTTGGAGGTGACCGCCACCTCGCGATAGAAGTCGTCGTGCAGCCACGCGGCGAGGACCTGCTCGCGGAGTGGGTGCAGGGCTTCGTCGCCGGGCGGGTAGCCGAGGTCGGCCAGCGCGCCGAGCACCCAGTGCGCGCCCTGCCATTTGGCGTAGACGCCGGGCGCGTCCGGCCGGCCGAGCGGCGCCAGCAGGCGGCGCACCAGCGCGGAGTCGCGGATCTCGGCGCGCAGACCGGGTGGGTCCGGCTCGCCCAGCACGCGGGTGCGTACCTGCCAGCGGACGGCCGGTTCGGGGTGGGCGAGCAGCGCCTCGACGACCGCGTCCATCGTCAGTGCGGGCCGAGGACGTGCGGGCCGAGGACGCAGAACTGGTTGCCCTCCGGGTCGGTCAGGACCCGCCAGGGGACGTCGCCCTGACCGACGTCCGCGTCCGACGCGCCCAGGGTCCTCAGCCGCGCCACCTCGGCCTCCTGACCCGGCGACGGCACCAGATCCAGGTGGATGTGGTTGCGCACGCGTGGATCGGACGTGCGGAGGAACTCCAGCCAGGGGCCGCCACCGGGAGACCGCAACCCGGCGTAGTCGTCGTTCACCTCGCGCACGGTCCACCCCGTCGCGGACTGCCAGAACGATGCCAGGACCCGAGGCGACGCGCAGTCGACCACGATCGCCGCGATCGGGCCGGTGTCCTGATAGACCTCTCGGGGTTCCAGGACGCAGAAGACGTTGCCCTCCGGGTCGGCGAGGACCGTCCACGGGACGTCGCGCTGCCCGACATCCGCCGGGACGGCGCCGAGTGACTCGAGGCGTTCCACCAGCGCGGCCTGGTGGGCGAGCGACGTGGTCCCCAGATCGAGGTGCACGCGGTCCGCGACCGCCGGCGGGTCCGTGACCGCGATGAAGTCGAGGGAGACCACGACCGGGTCCGGCCAGGTGAATCCGGCGGGGCCGACCGCCGTGGCGCCCGGCCGTTCGCTGAAGATCTCCCAGTCGAGCGCCGCGGCCCAGAACCGTCCGAGGGCCGCCGCGTCGCGGGCCTTGAAGTTCAGCTGACCGATCCGAAGGGCCACCCCGCGATGATATCTACGAGCGGATCAGCGTCCGGTAGTCCCAGCCGCGCACCGGGCCGGACGTCAGCGAGCCGTCCGCGCGGGGCACGCGCAGCGGTTCGCCGTCCTGGGTGAAGACCACCGAGCCCACGTCCGAGCGGGCCGTGAGCGTGCAGACGATCTGCGCGTAGCCGAGCATCTCGTCGGTCCGGGCGGTGCCCTCGTCCGCCTCGGTGACCTCCACCGTCACGTCGTCCTCGCCGAGTGGCGCGCGCACGATCAGCGACAGCCCGGTCAGCGCCGACGTCAGGCCGGAACGTCTCTCCGCGGCGGTCGGCCCGGCGGAGAGGTCGTCGAGCTGCTGCTGCCGGGTCGGCACGGCACCCACGCGGCGCACGGTCTGCGTGAGGCCACCGTCGCGGACCAGGCACAACACCTCCGCGACCTCACCGGCGGGTCCGGCTACAGGGTGCGCTGACGGGCTGCTGTTGAGCGGCGCACGGGGAAGATCGACCGGGTGCGGCTCACTCTGAGCGGGCACGCCACAGGCCGCCGGCGCAAGGGCAAGAGCCAGCAACGGTACGCGTAAAGCACGCGCTTTCTCCCGTACCCCCATTTAGGACGCACCTCCCGGAAGCTCCACCCGGAAGCGTGCCCCACCACCTGGCCGGTCCCGCACCGACGCCCGGCCCTCGTGTGCGGCGGCATGCTCGGCGACGATGGCCAGCCCCAGGCCGGTGCCGTCCGTGCCACCGCGCGCACCCGCGGCCGGCCCCCGCACGAACCGGTCGAAGATCGTCGGCCGGTGCTCCTCGGCGACACCCGGTCCCTCGTCGTCCACCTCGGCGAAGCACGTCGTCCCGGCGGCACCCAGCCGGACCGCGACCGGGCCGCCGCCGTAACGGACGGCGTTGTCCAGCAGGTTGCCCAGCACCTGCTCGAGGCGGCGCCGGTCGACCTGCCACACCGGCGGTGTCTCCGGCAGCAGCTCGACCAGCGTGTCCGGCAGGTCGCGGGAGCGGCAGACGGCCCTGGCCAGTTCGGCGGCGTCGACGGGTTCGCGGTGGACCGGCTGGTCGCTGCGGGCCAGTTCGAGCAGGTCCTCGACGAGGCTGCGGAACCGCGCCACCTCGGCCGAGATCAGCGTGACCGCCGCCGCGGAGCGTTCGTCCAGGCCGTCGCGGCGGCGTTCGACGACGCTGACCGCGGCCTCCAGGGTCTGCAGTGGCGACCGCAGTTCGTGGCTGACGTCGGCGGCGAACCGGCGGTCGCGCTCCAGCCGGCCCGCCAGCCGGTCGGCCATGTCGTTGAAGGCGTGCGACAGCGGCGCCAGGTCGGGTTCGGTGTCCGGGTTCAGGCGGGTCGCGAGGTCGCCGACCGCTATCCCGTGCGCGGCTCCGGCCACCCGGGCGAGGGGGCGCAGGGCGTGGCGGGTGACGTACCAGCCGACCGCGGCACCGCCGGCCGCGATCATGATGGCGACGGCGGCCAGGACCAGGGCGAGCAGCTGCAGCGTACGGTCGAGCTCGCGCAGGGAGACCACCTCGTAGAGCGTGGAACCGCCCGCGAGCGGGATGCCGACCACCAGGGCCGGTTCACCGTCGCGGCGGATGCGCTGGGCTCCGGCCTGACCGTCCGCGGTGAGCTTCTGCAGGGTGGCGGGGACCGCGGAGCCGGCGCCCTGTTCGGCGGTCCGCGCGAACCACCGGCCGCCGGCGTGCAGCAGGACGTAGCGCTCGGCGCCGGTCTCCAGGGACCGCAGCGCCTCCGCGGGGGCCATGCTCGTGTTGACCACGGCCGCGTCGAAGTAGGCGGTGCGGACCGCGGTGCGCTCCCGTTCGGCGAACAGGGTGGTGCGGATCAGCTCGTACGAGACGAGGCTGACCAGCGAGGACAACAGCAGGGCGCCGAGCGCGAACGCGGCGCTGACCTTGGTACGCAGGCCGACGGGTCTCACGGCGCCTGGAGTTTGTAGCCCAGGCCACGAACCGTGACCAGGTACCGCGGACTGCCGCTGTCCTTCTCGATCTTGTGACGGAGACGGCCCACGTGCACGTCGACCACCCGCTCGTCACCGAACTCGTATCCCCAGACCCGCTGCAGCAACTGCTGGCGCGACAGCACCTGGCCGGGGTGGTCGGCGAGCTCGCACAGCAGGCGGAACTCGGTGCGCGTCACCGGGACCGGGGTGCCGTTCATCCGTACCTCCCCTGCCTGGGGCCTGATCTGCAGCTCGCCGAATGTCAGCTCGGTGATCGCCGGCGCCGCCGAGGCCGCCCGGGCCCGGCGCCGCAACGCCCGCAGGCGCGCCGCCAGCTCCTTCACCGCGACCGGCTTCACCACGTAGTCGTCGGCGCCCGCCTCCAGCGCCGCCACGATGTCGTGCGTGTCGTCGCGGGCGCTCACCACGATGATCGGCACCTCGTCGTCGCGCCGCAGCCGCCGGATGCACTCGTAGCCGTCCATCCCCGGCAGCATCAGGTCCACCAGCACCGTGTCGGCCCGCAGCCGCCGCTGCTCGGCCAGGCCCTCCTCGGCGGTGGCGGCCGAATACGCGGTGTAGCCCTCGTCCTCCAGCGCCATCGTGAGGGAGAGGCGGATCCGGTCGTCGTCCTCGATCAGCAGCACGGCGGTCATAACCGGAGTCTGACGTGCGGGAACGGTCGCGACCACTTTGTCACGGAACTGTCATCAAGCCGGGCCGGGTTCGCAGAGACCGCGAGCTTTGCTGTTGACCTGCCGATGTTTCGTTCCGGAAGGGGTCGTCGCATGACAGCGGGCAGCATCGCCGCCGGGGTCGCGGTCGGCCTCCTCGCCGGCCTCGCCGGTCACCTCGTGGCCCGGCGCCGCGGCCTGCCGTTCTGGCTCGCCCCGTCGGTGGGCGTCGGCGCCGCCCTGCTCGCGACGATCGTCATCCGGCTGGCCAACCCCGGCCGCCCCGGCCTCAGCACCACCGACGTCCTGCTGCAGGTCCTCTTCGCCACCGCCGCCGTCGGCCTGGTCACCGCCACCGCCGGGCGCACCCGGGAGCTGCGATGACCGCCTTCCAACTCCGGGAGGAGCAGGACCGCGTCGTCCTCTCTCCCCTCGCCGACCTGGCCGACGACGTGGCCGAGGCCCTCCGCCCGGCCCTCATGTCCGCCGCCGCGGCGGGCCGCCACGTGGTCGTCGACCTGCACGCCGTGCACACCATCGAACCGGCCGCCCTGAGCCTGCTGGTCCGCGCCCACCGCGAGGCACGCCAGCACGGCGGCACGGTCTCACTGGCGGCACCGTCGCGCTTCGTACAGACCGTCCTGCACACGATGCGCCTCGACGGCGTCTTCCCGGTCCTGGGAGAGTCACCCGCCACCTGAACCCGCAGCCCGGCCGCCGTCGTCCGAACCCACCCCGGCGGCCGATCCGGGGCCGGGCCGCCACCATTGCCCCCGATGGCAGCCCGGCCCCACCACTCAGCACCGTCCGGAGGCGAAATTGGCCGAAGCTCGCGGTGGCACTGCCCGGGGCGCGGGAGGGAGGGCGCCGCACCCGGGCCGCGGGGGTGGGGGTGATCACCTAGGATCGCCGGAATGCGGGGTGGCGCGGGTGGTGACGAGACGCGGACCCCGCCCGCCCTGCCGCTGCGGGCGATGACGGCAGGTGAGGTGCTCGACGCGGCGGCCGCGCTGTTGCGGGAGCGTGCTCTGCCGCTGCTGTCGATCGCGGTGGTGCTGTCGGCGCTGGAGCAGGTGGTGCTCGGGGTGATGCGGGATCAGGCCGGGCTGGTCACGCCCGCCTACCTGCCGGGATGGGACGACGACATCGGGCCGTGGTGGCTGATCGTCGCCACCGGCGTCACGATCGAGACGGTCGTGATCGCGGTGCTCGGGGCGTTCACGGGAGCCGCCGTCGGGCCGGCGCTGCTCGGGCGCAAGGTGCCACACGGCGCGCTGCTGAGGCGTACCCGGCCCCTTCCGGTCCTGGTCATCGCCCTGATCCTGGCCGTGCTCGCCTGGCCGGCCGCGCTGTTCGGGTTCGCGCCGTGGCTGGTCCTCTACGGACTGTGGGGGCTGGCCACCCCGGTGCTCACGCTGGACCGGGTGCGGGGGCCGTTCCGCGCGCTGGCCCGCGCCACGGCACTGGCCGCCCGGGACGGCGGCCGGGCGTTCTGGATCCGGCTGCTCGGATACTTCGTCTGGTTCGCGGTGCGGCTCGCCCTCGGCGCCGGCTGGCTCGCGGTGGCCACGGCGTTCAGCGGCGCGGTGCGCGGTGACTGGGTGACCTGGGCGGTCCCGGTCGCGTGGGGACTGGCGAACGCGGTGGCGTACGCGGCCCTGGCCTGCCTCGACGCGGTGCTGCTGGTGGAGACGCGGATCCGCACGGAAGGCCTCGACATAGCGATCAACCGGAGCCGCAGCCGGGGCGAGGACGACGCGGCGGTGCTGGTGGCGCCGCGGTGAGGTGGTACGACGAACGGGTGGCGTCCGTCCTGGACGTGGTGCCACCACGGGTGATGCTGCTGCTCCTGTTCGCGGTGACCTTGCTGACCTCGGTGCTGTGGTACTCGTACCCGAGATGGTTGAAGGTGCGCTTGCGCATGCCGCGACTCAGGCTGCCCAAGCGCCCAAAGCGGCCGAAACGCGCGGCGAGGAAGCCTGAGCCGGCGGTCATCGGCACCCCGGCCGGCGCCGCGCGTGATCTGGCGCTGGCCGACCGGCTGGCCGCGGAGGGCCGCTACGCCGAGGCGATCCGGGAGCGGCTGCGGGACACCGTGACCGATCTTGCCCACGCCGGGGTCATCGAGCCGCAGCCCGGCTGGACCGCCGCCGAGCTCAGCGCGATCGCCGCCGCCGAACTCCCGCCGCTCGGTCCCGCACTCGGCGGCGCCACCGACCTGTTCTCGCAGGTCTGGTACGGGCGGCTGCCCGCACGCGCCGACGAGGACGAACGGATGCGCGCGCTGACCGGCGAGGTGCGCTCGGCGCTGGGAGGTGACCGGTGAGGTCGCGGCGGATGCGCGCCACCCTGCCGTTCCTGGTGCTGGCCGGGGTGCTCGGGTTCACGCTGACGGTCCACGCGCTCCAGCAGGCCGACCCGGGAGATCCGGCGTTCCTGGCGCCGGGCAGCCGGGCGGACATCGGCGGGTCCCGGGTGGCGGAGGCGCTGCGGGACCGCGGTGTTCAGGTGTCGGTGCTGACATCGACCGGTGACGCGGTCTCGGCGTTGCGCGACGGGTCGGCGCCGGCGACGGTGTTCATCCCCGCGCCGGAGTTCGCGCACCTTCCCACGCTGACCGAGGCGGCGGGGATCCCGGCGGGGACGCGGCTGGTGCTGGTGGCGCCGGACCAGGACATTCTGGACTCGCGGGGGTGGCCGGGGGAGGTTGCCCGGACCCGGTGGGCCGCCGGCGTGACCGACTCAGCCTGCACGGAGGTGGTCGCGGGGCGTGCCGCGGTCCTGCGGCGGGTCTATGCGGACGACGGGGCGCTGATCTGTTACTCCGGCGGGGTGATGCGGTTCCAGCGAGACGGGTACGCGGTGACGCTCGCGGGCGCGGCGGATCCCTTCCGGAACGACCGGGTGGGGGAGTATTCGAACCTGGATCTGGCGGTCGGGCTGCTCGGGGGGAATTCCCGGGTGATCTGGCTGGACCTGCACTCGGTGGAGGAGCCGCCGGCGCCCTCTTTCGAACCCGAACCGGAACCGACGTTCGGCCCGGAAGCGGAGGCGACGGCCTCGCCGTATCCGTGGTCGACGGGCTATCCAGGCGTTCCGGGTGAACCCGGTGAACCCGGCGAAACCGGCGCCCCGACTCCCGGGGAGCAGGAGGGGGACGGCCAGTCGCTCCAGGACAGTCCCCTCGCCCAGGCCTTCCCACCCGCCTTCTGGGCCACCGCCATCCTCATCGTCCTGGCCGCGATCGCCTTCGCCGCCGCAGCCGCCCGCCGCCTCGGCACCCCCGTCCCCGAACCCCTGCCCTCCCGGATACCCGCGCACGAGACGATGCTCGGCCACGGCCGCCTCTACGCCCGTGCCCGTGCCCGCGGCCGCTCCCTGGCGATCCTGCGCGAGGCCGCCCGCACCCGGATCACCGCGCACCTCAACCTGCCCCACGACGCCCCCGCCGACCGGATCGCCGCGTACGCCGGGCTGCCCGCCGCCCACGTCCACGACGTCCTCGACGGCGGCGACCCGCCCCGCACCGACGAAGAACTCGTGGCCGCCGCCCGCGCGGTACAGGACCTGATTCGCCGCTTCGAAGGAGACAACCCGTGACGTCCGAATCCGAACAGGCCCGCCTCGCGCTGAGCCGCCTGCGCGCCGAGGTCGGCAAGGCCGTCGTCGGACAGGACGCGGTGATCGGCGGTGTCGTGGTGGCGCTGCTCTGCGGCGGGCATGTGCTGCTCGAAGGCGTACCCGGTGTCGCCAAGACCCTGATGGTCCGGGCCGTGGCGGCGGCGCTCAGCCTGGACACCAAGCGCGTCCAGTTCACGCCCGACCTGATGCCCGGCGACGTGACCGGTTCGCTGGTCTACGACGCGCGGACGGCGGCGTTCAACTTCCGGGCCGGTCCGGTCTTCACGAACCTGCTGCTCGCCGACGAGATCAACCGGACGCCGCCGAAGACGCAGGCCGCGCTGCTCGAGGCGATGGAGGAGCGCCAGGTCAGCGTCGACGGCACCCCGCGGCCGCTTCCGCAGCCGTTTCTGGTCGCGGCCACACAGAACCCCATCGAGTACGAGGGAACGTACCCGCTTCCGGAAGCCCAGTTGGACCGCTTCCTGCTGAAACTGTCCGTGCCGCTGCCGGAGCGCGACGACGAGCTGAACGTGCTGCGGGCGCACCACCACGGTTTCGACCCGCGTGACCTGAAGGCGGCGGGAGTGACCCCGGTGGCCGGCCCGGCGGAACTGGCCGCGGGACGGGCGGCGGTGCAGCGGGTCGGGGTGGCGGAGCCGGTGCTCGCGTACATCGTGGACCTGTGCCGGGCCACCCGCACGATGCCCGCCCTGGAGCTGGGGGCGTCGCCTCGTGGGGCCACGGCGCTGCTGGCGGTGTCGAAGGCGTACGCGTGGCTGAACGGCCGGGACTATGTCATTCCGGACGACGTGAAGGCTTTCGCCGTACCCGTGTTGCGGCACCGTGTCCGTCTGCGAGCCGACGCCGAACTCGACGGGGTGACCGTCGAGGCGACGCTGGCCGGCGTCCTGGCCACCGTCCCGGCCCCGCGCTGAGATGGTCACCCGGCGCTTCGCCGCCCTGCTCGCCGTCGGCGTCCCGGTGCCGGCGCTGCTGCCCTGGCCCTGGCTGGGGCTGCTCGGCGTCCTGATCTTCGCTGTCGCCTGCGCCGCGGCTGATTTCGCCGTCGCCGGGCCGCTGACCCGGCTGAAGCTGCGTCGCGACGGCGACCGGACGGTGTGGCTCGGCGCAACGGCCACGGTGACACTCACCCTGGTCAACACGGCGAAGCGGCCGGTGCGCCTGCAGGTCCGCGACAGCTGGGTGCCGTCCGCAGGCGCGTGGCCGCAGCGCCACGACCTGTGGCTGGGCCGGGGCTCGACCCGTCAGGTCACCACCACGCTCAACCCGGTGCGGCACGGTGACCGGCCCGCTGTCCGGGTCACCCTGCGATCGTACGGTCCTCTCGGCCTCGCCTACCGCCAGCGCCGCCGCTCGTGGAACGATAGTGTGACCCCACCGTGGACACTCCGGGTGCTGCCCCGGTTCCCGTCCCGGCGCATCCTGCCCGAGAAACTGGCCCGGATGCGCGTCATCGACGGCTCGGTCGTCGCCCGCGGCCGAGGTCACGGCACCGAGTTCGACGTGCTCCGCGAGTACGTGATCGGCGACGACGTCCGCTCGATCGACTGGCGAGCCAGCGCCCGCCACAACGACGTCGTGGTCCGCACCTGGCGCCCGGAACGCGACCGCCGCCTCGTCTGCGTCCTGGACACCGGCCGCACCTCCGCCGTCCGCATCGGCGACACCCCCCGCCTCGACGCCGCGATCGACGCCGCCCTGCTCCTGGCCGTGCTGGCCGCCCGAGCCGACGACCGCGTAGACCTGCTCGCCCTCGACGACACGATCCGCACCCGGGTGGAGGGAGGCAGCCACCGCACGAAAGTGAACCGCCTGATCGACGCGATGGCCTCCCTGGAACCGGCACCGGCGGAGACGGACTACACACTACTGGCCCGCGACCTGCTCCGCCGCGACCGCAAACGATCGCTGGTGGTCATCTTCACCGCCCTGGAACCAGCCCCGATGATCGAAGGGCTGCTGCCGCTGTTGCCGAGCCTGGCCGCGCGGCACAGGGTGCTGGTGGCCGGGGTCAGGGATCCGGCTCTGTCCGAGTTGTCCCGGATCCCGTGGGCAGCCACCGCGTCCGACGTCCACACGGCAGCGGCCGCACAGCGCGCCCTGCTCGAACGCGACCGGGTCCACGAAGTATTGGCCCGCTTCGGCGCGACGGTGGTGGACGCGGACGCGAGGTCCTTCGCCAGCCGGGTGGCGGACGTCTATCTGCTGTTGAAGGCCACCGGCCGCCTCTGATCAGCCGATGGGCCTGCGGCGCCGCGCCGATACATTGACGATGTAGGTCGGAACCAGCGCGCGGGGGGTGGGTCCGCTTGGTGCACGAGGACGTCGGAAGGCCGTCACAACCGCCATCCGTTGTCGTTCCCTCACCGGTGCGATCCTCCAGCCTGTCCTGGGCCGCACCGGTCGGGTTACCGCTGTTGTGGAGTTTTCCCACCCCGGGCCAATTGAGGCTGCTCCTGCTGTTCTTCGGTGAGGTCGCCCTTCTCGGCGCCCCGGATGTGCCGTCCTGGATGACCCCCGATCTGGCGAACATGATCGATTTCGTTGAGATCGATGAGCTGGTACCTGACCCGGGCCAGGATGTCGTTCGCCAGCTGCTGAAACTGCGGGGTTGGACATCGAGCGACGGTTACGTCCGGCTGTCCGGCTCCGCGCCGCATCGTCGATATCTGAGGGAGTGCGCCGGACTGCCGATGGCTGAGGTGAGGCCGGCCTGGGACCGGAGTCACGGTTCGGTGATGCGCGCTGCGCTCGCGCAAGTCCTTCGCACCGTCGCCGAACGCATGGGCCGAACGCTGGAGCCGATCGCCTTTCACATCGCTGACGTGCGGACCCTCCGGAGCTTGACCAGCGCGGGCTGGGAGGCTTTCGAACCGTACAGTGTCGCGCCGGACCTGACCGGCCTGCCGATGGCTGAGTTCCTCGCGTTCCGTTGCGACCACGGAGCTGCCTTCGGCCGGCACCTGCGCCTGTTGAGGCGGCATCTGACCGAGTCCGTCATGGACCGGGACAACGATGATCACGAGTGGGCCGATCGGCGAGACGAGCTGGCGGAGAGTGCGGATCGGCTCCGCAGGATGGCCCGGACAGAGCTCGGGGCACCCCACGCCTGGGACCTGGGGATCGCCGGATGCGTCATGCATGACGACGAGATCCCCGGTCCGGTCGACGGGATTCGGTATGCCTACCTGTACATGGCGCGGGAACGTGCCCACTTCAAGGGCGACCGATGACAGCTGAGTTCGCGTTGTTCTACCCATGGCCACCGGTCGAGCGCCGCTCCCTCAGCGGGTGGATGAAGAACGTCCTGCTGTTCTTCGACGGTGTGGCCCTGCTCGCGCCGCCAGAGGCGCTCGACAGGGTGTTCGAGGGTCAGGAGGAGACCGTTGTGCCGCTGCTCGAGAGCGGTGCTCTGCGCCTCCTGGACCCGCACCGCCTCATCGACGACGATGTGGCGCAGCAATTGCTGGATTTCCTGCTGCAGTCGGCGGCCGGGATTTTCGACAGATACTTTCTCGCCCAGGGCGAGCACGCGCGATTGATGAGCGTTCTCGAAGAGACCGGCGGCGTCATCTACGAGAGCAGGCAGTTGGGGATGTACGCGCGCCGGAGCGTCGCTGAGGCCGCGGAAATGCTCTGGGAGGAACTGCGGCGGCGTGGTCTCGTCTCGGAGCTGAGCGCGGACAATTCACTGCGCGCCAACCCGCTGTTCTGGATGGTCTACCAGGCGCTGCTCGCCCACCTCGTCCGGGCGTCCGGCCGGCGTTTCGGCCTCGACCTGCATCCGGTCACCGACGACGGGACCCTCCTGCGGCGTACCACCGCGATCCTGACCATGCCCGGTCAGCCCTCCACCGGCCACGTCGTCCAGTTCGACCTGGACAACATCGCCCTCGACCTCACCGACGCCCCACTCGACGAGGTGCTCGCCTTCCGGGACGAGCACGGGGAGGCGTTCCGCCGCTACCGCGCCGACCTGCGGCTCTTCACCCTCGAACTGGCCGGAATGGACGAACACGAGCGTGCCGCCGCCTTCGTGCGGCGTCGTGAGGAACTCGCCGACGCGGCCGAGGATCTGCGGCGGCTGGGTCACCGGCGTTGGCGGCGTCCCGCCGCGTCGATCGCGCTGGGCTGTGCCGGTGCCGCCTGGTACGGCAACAAGGGCGTCTGGGACGACAGCATCATCACGTTCCTCGCCGGCATGATCGGCGCGTCGGGGCCGCCCGCGTTCGACAGCGCCTTCTCCTACCTGTTCGCGGCACGGGACAGCCTGCGAACGCCATGACCGGCCGCGCGGCGGTCGGCCGCCCGGCCCTGCACGAGCGCGTACAGAAGGAACAGCCCCCACACGCCCGCTCCCGCCGCGACCCGCCATGTCGGGGGGACCGGTGCCGGCGTCACATAGGCCTCCAGCACCCCCGCCACCAGCAGAACCGGGACCAGCCCGACCGCGACGATCATTCCGCTCCGGGTCCGGGCGACCAGCACCTCCCGCCGTGTCCGCTCCGGTCCCGGCGCGATCCAGCCCCACCCGATCCGCAGCCCCACACCCGCGCCCACGAACACACAGGTCAGCTCCAGCAGCCCGTGCGGAGCCAGATACCCCAGGAACGTGTCCAGCGACCCGGCCCCGGCCAGCACACCCCCGGTCACGCCCACGTTGAGCAGGTTCGCCCCGAGCAGGTACACGACCGGGACGACCAGGACCCCGGAGGCGATGCACTGCGCCGTGAGCAACGCGTTGTTCGTCCACACCCGAGCCGCGAAGTTCGACGCCCGGTACTCGCTGTAGTACGAGACGAAGTCCTCCTCCAACCCCTCGATCTGGTCCGGTGACAGGAACAGGGCGGCCACCGGCGGGTTGTCCGCCACGTACCAGACAAGACCGGCCGTCAGGACCGTCAGGAGAACGGCCAGGCTGAGCCACCAGTGCCGCGCCCGGTACAGCTCCGCCGGGAACGCGTCGGTGAGGAAGTGGCCGATCGACTGCCAGGAGAAGCGGCGGCCCCGGTTGATGGCGGCGCGGCCGGCGAGCAGCTGGCGGGAGAGGTCGGCGATGACGACCGGGTCCGGGACGCGGCTGCGGATCACCGACAGGTGGGTGGTGGCCCGGTGGTAGAGCACCACCAGCTCGTCGGCCTCCTCGGCGGAGAGGCGCCGTCGCCGTGCCAGTTCCTCCATCCGGTCCCACTCGCCGGCGCGCTCCAGCACGTACGCGTCGAGATCCACAGCGGCAGCCTATCCGCCGATGTCCGACAGATGCGCATCGTGTTGACTGGTCGGGTGCGCCTGGTGAACGCGGAAGCCGTCGAGATCGACGTGAGGCCCGCGCGCCTCGGTTCCCGTGCGCTGGCACTGATGGTCGACATCGTCATGCAGGTGCTTCTCGGGCTCGTGCTGCTGATCCTGTCCCAGGTCGCGCTCTCCGCCCTGCCTCCGTGGATGCGGGACGCGGCCCTGTCCGACACGGTGCTGCGGGTGGTGCTGGTCGCCGTGGTGCTGCTCTACCCGGCGCTGATCGAGACGTTCACCAACGGGCGCAGTGTCGGCAAGCTGGCGGTCGGCCTGCGCGTGATCCGCGAGGACGGCGGCCCGATCCGGTTCCGGCACTCGTTCACCCGTGCACTGGTCGGGCTGACCGTGGAGTGGCCCGGCCTGCTGCTGCCGCTGGTCACCTGGGTGGTGAGTCTCGGCACGATGCTGTCGTCGCGCCGCGGCCGGCGGATCGGTGACCTGGCGGCGGGCACGCTCGTGGTGCACGTACGCCGACCCGACCCGTGGCGCCCCGTCCCACCGATGCCGATACACCTCGCCGAGTGGGCCGCCGTGGCCGACCTGTCCGCAATGGACGACGAGCTCGGCCTGGCCGTCCGGCAGTACCTGTCCCGCGAGTTCCGGTTCCGCGAACCGCACCGCGCCTCCCTCGGCGCCGCACTGGCCGCCGAGGTGACGGCGCGTGTCAGCCCGGCACCGCCACCCGGCACGCAGCCGTGGTTCATGATGGTGGCGGTGACCGCCGAGCGGCGGCGCCGAGCCGAGTTGCAGGTGACAGCCGGTCGCGCGCTGACCGGCCGGATCTGGAGCGGCTAGCAGGCCACCCAGGTGCGGTTCGCCTTCTGCTTCCACGTGCACGTGTCGACGACCCGCCCGGCGGCGTCCCGGAGCGTCGCGGTGTCGCCGGTGTTGTTCCAGATGTAGTTGCCGCTGTTCCAGTACAGATCCGTGGCCGTGTTCCGGCCCTTGCCGGTGTGCAGGCGGATGACACCCTTTGCCGGGATCGTGACCTTCCCGAACGTGTATCCCACCCGCGACGCGTCCCGGACCGTCCAGTCCGCCACGCTCAGCGGCGCCGTGCCGTCGTTCACGATCGTGATCCACTCGGCGTTGAGGCTGGCCGGGCTGCGGCCGTCGGGTCCCGGAGAGTCATACTGCGCGCCTTGGAAATGGACAGGAACAACGACTGCGGCTACGAGCGCCAATCCCAGCATTCTCACCCCTAGAAGACGATATTTTGCGACAAATCGGACCACGGTGAGAGCCGCCCTGTCACCTTCTTTGCGTTTTATGGCCGCATTGTGCGTCCCCTCGGTGTTCGCTGGTCTCATCACCAGTGAGGGGGAGTGGTGGACCAGAAACGCAACCCGTGGGGTGATCTGCCGGTTCTCGGCAAGGTCCTCGCCGCGGTTCTGCTCGCCGTGATCGCGGCCGTGATCGCCGGCGTCGTCGGCATCGTCAAGCTCGGCACGATGGACGACGTGGGCGGCGGCATCTACGAGCGCAACCTGCAGCCCATCGCGCTGCTCGGCGAACTCGACGGCAACGTCAACGAGGCCCGCGCCATCGTGCTGCGGCACATCCTCAGCACCGGCGACGCGGACATGAAGGAGCTCGACGCGGCGATCGCCGACTTCCACGCGCAGATCGACGAGGGGTGGAGCGAGTACTCCTCGGGCGAGGCCACGGCCGAGGAGCAGACCGCCCGGGACACGTTCGCGTCGACCCTTGCCGCGATGTTCCAGGTCATCGACGAGCAGGTGCTGCCGCTGAGCCGGGAAAACCGGACGGCGCAGGCCACCGCGGCCGCCAACGAGAAGCTGGATCCCGCCTTCTTCGCCGTCCGCGACGCCCTGGGCAAACTCGACGAGCTGGAGACCAAGCAGGCCGCCGACAGTGCCCAGCAGGCCGAGGACACCTATCGCGACGCCCGTACCCTTTTGTTGATCGTGTTGGTCCTCGGCGTGACCGTCGCGATGTCCGCCGGTGCCTACGTCGCCCGCTCGATCGCCTCCGCGCTCACCGGCGTGGTCGGCGCCCTGCGCCGCGTCGAGCAGGGCGACCTCACCGCCACCGCCCCGGTGCGTTCCGGCGACGAGCTCGGCCAGCTCGGCACCGCGCTGAACGCCACCACCGCACACCTGCGGGAGATCATCGGCGGCCGCATGTCCCAGACCGCCGTAAGCCTGGCCGCCTCCGCCGAGGAACTGTCCGCGGTCAGCTCCCAGCTCCAGTCCGGTGCCACCGACGTCTCCGAGAAGGCCGTCACCGCCACCCAGGCGTCCGAGGTGGTCAACAGCGGCGTACAGGCCATCGCCGCCGGCGCCGACGAGATGAGCGCCTCGATCACCGAGATCGCCGCCAACGCCGGCCGCGCCGCCGAGGTCGCGCAGAAGGCCATGACGGTGGCCGAGCGCACCAACGCCCAGGTCGCCGAACTGGGCTCGGCGAGCGCCGAGATCGGCGAGGTGGTCAAACTGATCACCACGATTGCCGAGCAGACGAACCTGCTCGCCCTCAACGCGACCATCGAGGCGGCCCGCGCGGGCGAACTGGGCAAGGGCTTCGCCGTGGTGGCCGGCGAGGTCAAGGAACTCGCCCAGCAGACCGCCCGCGCCACCGAGGAGATCACCGCCCGCATCGGGGCCATCCAGACCTCCAGCGCGGCCGCCGCCTCGGCCATCGAGGAGATCACCGACGTGATCGGCAACATCGGCGACTACACCACCACGATCGCCTCCGCGGTGGAGGAACAAACCGCCACGACAGCCGAGATGAGCCGCTCGGTCGCGGAGGCGGCAGACAACAGCGGCGACGTGGCCCGTACCGTCTCCGGCGTGGCCGACGTCGCCGCCTCCACCGCCGAGGGCGCCCGCACCACCCAGTTGGCCGCCGACGAATTGACCCGCCTGGCCACCGACCTGACCGACATAGTGGGCAGCTTCCGCCACTGAGCGCCGTGCTGCGTTTCCTCCAGCGCCGTCGCTGGTCACCTTTTAGAGCAAACAGCAGACGTACGCTCGCCAACTCCTTCAAAAGCGACAACGGCAGCCCCGCGGAGTCCGCGCGACGCACTGCCGGGTCAATGCCGCAGCGCGCCCGCCGGGACACCTGCATGGTCCCGCCCCGTTGCGTGTGGAGTTCGGCCGCTATACGCGCCCGAACTCCACACGCAATTGGTTGGGTCAGAGCTGGCCGGGGTGGAGGCGTGAGGTGACTATGAGGCCGCCGCCGGAGGGTTTGGTGGACAGGTTGTAGACGAGTTTTCCGGTTCGGCTGTCCCAGATCGTGACGGTGAAGTGGTCGGTTCGGGCGTCGAGGGCGGTCAGCAGGAAGCGGTACCTGCCGGCGCCGTTGACCGTCCCGGTTCCCGTGTAGGTGGCGGCCGGGCCCAGCACCACCGCGGGCCCCTGCGACGTCGACTCGAAGAGCAGGTCGCCGGCGGGGAAGTGCAGCCAGGTGCTACCGCCGGTCGCGCCGCCACGGGCCGTGAACGCGAAGTCCACACTGCCCGCGGTGGACCGGCCCGGCAGAGCCCAGCCGCTGCCCGCCACCTGGCCCGTGCCCGGGGCGTAGGTCACGACGTAGGGCATGGTCACCCCTGCCGTGGCACCGTCGTCGTCCGCGACCGTGATGCGCGGGCGATACGCCCCGGCCGCCGCGTAACTGTGCTGGACAGTGCACTTGGACGCGGCGACCGTACCGTTGCTGCTCGTGCCGTCGCCCCAGTCCGCGGTGCAGGTCAGGGCATCGTTGCGGCCGTCGTCGCTGACCGGGAGGGTCAGCGACACCGGCGTGCGGGTGGCGATCGGCGCGTTCGGGGCGGGCCGGCCGGAAGGCGCCGTCGCGACCGGCGCGGCGTTGCCGACGGTGACCACCGCCGTGTCGCTGGTGCCGCCGGCGGTCAGCTTGACCGTGTACACCCCGTCGTCCGTGCACGTGATGGTCGTGGTGGCCGCGTGCGGATCGCCGAAGGCGCACGCCGCGCCGGCGTCCGCGTCGCCCGTGAATGACCACGACGGACGCCGCGCATCGTTGGAAACCGAACCAGAAAGAACGATCGTTCTGCCCTCGGCCCCGGCAACATCCACCCCGGCGTGCGCGACGGTCACCGGATCGACGCTCTCCAACGTGGGTACCACCGGCAGCAACGACCCGTCCCCCGCGAACGAAAGCCGATCAACAGTGGTCTCCCGGTGCGTACCGTCCCCGCCCGGAATCGCGAACCGGTGATACGCCACATACCACTCATCACTGTTGGGCACCCGCACCACCGAGTGATGCCCGGTCCCGAGGATCCCGAGCGACGCGTCCTTCTGCAGGATGACACCCACCCGCTCACTCCACGGCCCGAGCGGCGTGGACCCGGTCGCATACGCCACCCGGTAGTCCACACTGCGCGTGTCGTTCTCCGACCACATGAAGTAGTAGGTCCCACCGCGCTTGACGACGAAACTGCCCTCGTTGTAGTTCGCGGGCTTGTAGGTCCGCACCAGCGAGGCGTCGAAGGAGGTCATGTCGTCGTTCAGCGGTACCTGGTACGAGTTGCCGTTGCCCCAGTACAGGTAGGACTTCCCGTCGTCGTCGGTGAACACCGCCGGGTCGATCATCTGACCGCTGTAGGTGCCGCCCGCCACCAGCGGCTTGCCGAGCGCGTCGGTGAACGGCCCCGCAGGGGAGTCCGCCACGGCCACTCCCAGGTGCTTGACCGTGTTCCCGGTGGCCAGACCGCCGCTGAAGTAGAAGTAGTACTTCCCGTCGCGGTGCGCGATCGCCGGTGCCCACGCGCTGTTGTCCGCCCACGTCACGTCCGGCCCGAGGTCGAGGATCACCCCGTGGTCGGTCCAGTTGACCAGGTCCGTCGAGGAGAACGCGTGGAACTGGGTGCCGGACCATCCGGCGAAGCCGTCCGTTGTCGCGTACATCCAGAAGGTGTCTCCGAAAGCCGTGATGTTCGGATCGGCATAGAGGCCGGGCAAAACCGGGCTTTTCATCACCAGGGCTGAGACGGTCCAGGTGCGCTTGGTGCCATCCAAACCCACTATTTCGTACGTGACAGGAGCACGGAAATCCCGCACCGTCCCCGACGCCGGCGTGATCGTCGCGCCCTTCGCGAGGGTGAACGACGGAGCCAGCGCCTCCAGTGACGTCCCCGGCTTGACCGGCAGCTTGATCGTTCCGGCCGCGTCGTCGACGATCGCGTCCACCTTGAGCTCGGGCAGCGTCACCCCGGCGACCGATGTCGACTTCCCGGCCAGCTCCAGGATCTCCGGTGCGGTGAGCGCCGTGTTGTAGATCCGGAAGTCGTCCACCTCACCGCTGTAGTAGGGGTCAGCCGAGTACAGCGACCGTCCCACATAGCCGCTGTACGACTTCGACGCGTCGTATAGGTCGGACGGCTTCGCGCTCACCCCGGTGGCCGACGCGACGCGGGTGCCGTTGAGATACATCGCCGCCGTCCTGGCCTTGCCGTCGACGGTGACCGCGAGATGCTGCCACGTCCCGCCCGGCAGCGCGGCGGTGTTCGCCAGCTTCGACTCCGCCGACCAGGAGCCGGTGGTGATCGCCGAGTACAGCACGTTGCCGCCGTTGCGCGGGCTGCTGAACAGGTACTTGTTGCTGTCCGGCCCGAGCGCGTAGATCCACTGGTTGACCGTCGTCGACGCGTTCCACTTCGCCCACACCGCGACTGTCGCGCTCTCGGCCTGCTTCAGCACACCGTTCGGGATCGTCACGTAGGACGAGTTCGATCCGCCCGCCATCGCGTACGAGGAGCCCCGCACGCCGGTGCCCCACGCCGGAGCCCGGTTGTAGACCCCGTCGAAACCGTTGCCCGACGAGTCCCGCGCGACAGTCCCGGCACCCTCGTCGAAGTCGTACCGCAGTCGTAGTCCCGGCGCCGGGGCCGGCTCCTCGTACTTCGCGGAGATCCGCTGGTACTCGGCCGCGGTGACCGGCAGGACGGTGCCGTGGCGCGGGCGCGACGGCAGGCTGTACGTCGTCTCCGGCGTCCAGACGCCCGAGTCCAGGTCGGTCGTCGAGAACGGGACGTAGCCGCGGCCGCCGTACTCGTCGATGAACAGGTACCACTTCTCCTCGGTGTTCGACTTGAACACCAGCGGGCCCTCACCGCGGCTCAGCGCGCCGGAGCCGATGCACTCGGCCACGAAGTCCCAGTTCAGGTCGCGCAGCTCGGTCGCCTTCTCCTGGATCAGGAACTTGCTGCACGGCGAGGTGGACGAGTTGTTCCGCTCGTCCTTGGTGATCCGGTGGTAGACGCCCTCGTGCTCGACGATCGTGGAGTCGATCACCGAGTAGCCGGGGTCCTTCCACACCTGCGGCTCGCTGAACGTGTGGAAGTCGCGGGTGGTCGCGTACATCATCCGGTTGTAGGTGCTGCCGGTGTGGTTCGGATCCGACGGCTCGTAGAGCTTCGAGGCCCAGAACACGACGTACGCGCCGAGCGACTCGTCGTAGAACGCCTCCGGAGCCCACGTGTTGCCGGCGGTGTCGGGGGAGACCTTCACGAGGCGCTGGTCGGTCCAGTTGACCAGGTCGGTCGACTCCCACACCATGATCGACTTGCTGCCGGAACGCTGCGAGGCGTCCCAGTCACCATTGCCGTAGATCTTGAGGTCGGTGGCGATCTGGTAGAACTTGTCGCCCTCCGGCGAGCGGATGATGAACGGGTCACGCAGCCCGGTGGTGCCGAGCGTGGACGTCAGCACCGGCTGCCCGTTGTTGACCTCGCGCCAGCTCAGCGGGTCGTTGCCGTTGCTCAGCGCGTTGTAGACCTGCTCACCGTTGCTGTATCCCTCGCCGGTGAAGTAGCTGAACAGGTAACCCTGGTACGGCTCCCGCTCCGGAAGCGCGGGTACGGTCGCCTCGAAGTCGCGCGTGGCCGTGGCGGTGCCGTACGTGACGGTCGCCGTCAGCGTGACCTTCCGGGTGCCACTGGCGGGCCGGTGCACGACGCCGGTCGGCGAGATCACGTCGGGGTGCGACGAGGACCAGGTTGCCGAGTTGGGGAGGGTGAGGTTTCCGCGTACGTCAGCAAGGTTGTGAACGACGAGAGCCCGAGCCGCCGCAGCCGCGTTGTCCGCGTCGGAGAACGCGGCCCTGACCGAAACGGTGAATGTCTTCGACCCGGTTGACGCACCCCGCCGCAGGTTCGCCGTGAGTGTGGCTGTCGCATCCGGCTGCCCCTGAGCCGGCCGGGTGATCCGGCCGGAGTCAGTGATCACCGAGGCGTCGCTCGTGGCCCACGTGACCGCACTCCCGCTCGGTGCCGTCGCGGGTAGCGTGAGGTCCGCGACCAGCCCGGTGGTGTCGCCCAGGTCGAGCGCCGCCGAGTCCGCCGCCACCGCCTCCGCGTTCGAGGGCGCCGCGAGCGTGGCCGCCTCATCCGCGCTGATCGCCCGGTCATAGACGCGGACGTCGCGCATCCGGCCCTGGAAGTACCGGTCACCGTTGTAGAGCGAACGACCGAAATAGTTCGCCGTCGTCGCGCCGCCGCCGATCGCGCTGGGCAGGATGCTGATCGCTGTGTTGGTGGCCACCGCGACGCCGTCCTCATAGAGCGTCCCGGTGGTGCCGCTCTGCGTGTAGGTCACGTGCTTCCACGCACCGCGAGCCAGATTGCGCCCGTCGGCGGGCCGCGTGTTCTGCTCCCCGGTCCAGTTGCTCAGCGACACCGAGTTACGGAAGCCGTTGCCGGTGGCGAACAGGTACCCGTTGCCGTACCCGGTGCCCGCGTCGGTGTTGCCGAAGCCGTAGAGGAAGTACGGCGTCGCCTGCGCCGCGTCGATCTTGACATCGAACGCCACGGTCACGTCACTGACGCCGGCCAGGATGTTGTCCGGCACCTTCACGTACGTATTGGTCCCGTTGAATCCGAGCCCCTGCGCCCCGGACCAGCCGGCGGTCCCCCCAACCGTCCCGTCCCGCCCGTTCCCGGACGAGTCGGCGGCGGTGGTGCCGGCGGCCTCATCGAGCCTGTACCAGAGCAGAAGCCCGTCCTCCGGACCTGCCTGCGCCGCCGACGGTGCGGCAACTATCGATAGGAGCGTTAACAAAGAAATGGCTGCGCGCCGGACAATCATCGACTCTCCCGCGTATCGGGTGCGTTGCCGAAGTGTTAACGCTCACACGAGTCGCGTCAAGGGTCTCGATGTCTTGCCTGATCACAGGCATGGATCATCCGTTCCGGCAATGCGGCCGGCGGTGTGCGACCGTTAACCTCGGTTGCCATGGAGGGTCCGTCCGGGCTGGACATCGCGGATCAGCTCGGGTCGGTGGTGGGCGCCACGGCAGGCGTGATCAGTGTCCTGCTGGTGCTGCGCTCGCGCGGCACCGCCGCCGGTTCCCGTCCCGCCACGACACGCTGGCTGCGGATCTGTGTCCCTCTCGGACTCCTCGCCGCGGCCGTCGGCGTCGCGCGGCTGCTCGGCGCCCGGACGCCGGGCCCCGCCTGGCTGCCCACCCTGGCGGCTCTCGTCCTCGGCCTCGCCTCGGCCGCGCTGTACCTGGCCGACCGGCGCCGCCCGCTGATCGGTGAGGACGAGCGCCTGCACGCCCTGCTGACCGCCGAGTTGGAGGACTCCACCGGCCACCGCTACGAGTACTTCGGCGTCAACGCCCCGCTCCTTCCCAAGATCTATGTCGAGCAGCGTGCCGATCGAGCCGGTGAGCACTCGGCTGTCCTGACGGTCCCGCAGATGCTCGCCCGCTTCGACGACGTCCTCGTGGTGGCCGAGCCCGGCATGGGCAAGTCCATGATGATCAGGCTGATCCAGCACCGGCAGGCAGACTGGTTGCTCGGCGCCCGCCGCGGCAGCCGGATGTCACGGGCGCCGTTCGGTCCGATCGTCCCGGTAGTCGTGCCGGCGACCGCGCTGGCCGACCGGAACCTGCCGGACGCCCTCGCCGAATACTGTGGCCGTCGCGCGAGCGTCAAGGTCGATCCGGCGCTGTTCCGTACGGCGCCGCTTCCCGGCGTGCGCTGGCTGGTCCTCGTCGACGGGCTCGACGAGGTGCTCAGCGGCACCGACCGCTCCGACGTGATCAATCGCCTGGCCGGCTGGCTCGACCGCGGCGACCCGGCACGGCGGTTCGTGGTCGCCACCCGGCCGCTGCTCTTCGGCGAGCTCTCCGACGTCCGGGGCAGCTCGGTTGCGGAGTTCGCGCTGCGGCGGTTCGACCCGGACGACCTGGTGGCCTTCGCCCGCAAATGGTTCGAGGCGCGCGGCGCGCCGGCCGCCGCCGATCCCTTCCTGAAGGCGGTCGCCGAGGCACGCCTCGGCCCGGCCGTCGAGGTCCCGCTGCTGGCCACGATCGCCGCTCTGGTCTTCGAACAGCGACAGGACAGACCACTCCCGGTCGACCGGACCGGCCTCTACCGCCAGTTCGTCCGGCACCTGCTGGACGGCCGCCCGGAGGTGGTCGACCAGCGGGCGCGGATGCGCGGCGCGTTCGCCCGTTACGGCGAGGCCGGCACCAGCGCCGGCACCTGGCTCGACGATCACCTGGTCGAGCTCGTCGAGCATCTCGCCGACATCCACCTCACCCTCGGCGTGACCGGCCTGGCCGAGGAGGCCCACCGATGGGTACGCGAACAGGCACCGGCCGAGACCCGCGACGCGGTGCCCGACCAGGACCGGCACGTCCGGATGCTGCTCGGCAGCACATCGGTGCTGGTCGAACGACACGGCGAGCTGGCGTTCACCCACCACAGCCTGGCCGAGTACCTGGCCGCCGGCCACCGCGCCCGCCACTTCGACGAGGCCCGCTGGTTCTCCGACGTCCGCGCGCCGGAACGCCGCAACCTGGCCCTGTTCGTACTGGGCCGGCGCACCTACGAACCGGCCGATCCGCTCGTGGCGGCCCTGCTCAGCGGACTCGACACGGATGTGCCGATCGCAGGGGAGATCCTCGCCGACGGTGTCGAGGTCTCCCCGTTCCTGCGGTCGCAAGTGATCATGGCGCTGTTCACTCATCTCCTCAGGGAGGACCCCACGGCGCCCGAGGCGCTGCGTGTGCTCACCGCGCTGGCCGTGGATCCGGTGATCGCGGAGTCCCTGTCCGACCTGGTCACAGACGCTAACACCCGGCCGTGGGTGCGTGTCCTGGTGGCGGAGGCCCTGGATGAGATCGGGGTGACGAGCGGGGGCCTGGAACGGCTCGCAGCCGAGCCCTCACTGCCCCGCTCGATCGCGGAGTGGCTGGGACGGCGGAGTTCCGGAGGCCGGGCGGGACCGATCGAGGACGGGGACGGCCCGGCGCCCAGTCATCTGCAGACCTACGCCTACCGGCGTGCGCTGTCCGAGGGAAGTAGCGAGCCGCGCTATCTGTTGATCATCGCGCTGCAACTGGCGGATGCCGGTGAAGAGTCCGGTCTGACGGCTTTGCGCGGATGCTGCGTCGAGCCGGAGTTGAGGCTCGACCTGCGGCTGCGTGCGGCGCGGGCGCTGCTGCGCGTGGATCCAGCGGGCCAGACGCAGTGGCTCCGGAGCCTTGCCCATGACCAGCGGCAGGCGCTCGACGTCCGAGCGGCGGCGGCGACCGCGTTGGCCGAGGTAGATGATGAGGGCTCGGCCCTGGTGATCCGGGAGCTCCACACCCTGGACGAGACACTGGACTCCCGGCTCCCGCCGATCATCGAGCCGGCACCGGCGGCGGTGACGATTCCGGCCCTGGCAGTGCGGACCGGAACGGACGTCGAGGCGCGCGCCGGTGCAGGCCAGATCATCACGTTCTTCTCCTACAAGGGTGGGACCGGGCGGACCATGGCCCTCGCGAACGTGGCGTGGCTGCTGGCTGCCGGAGGGAGCAGGGTCCTGATGGTCGACTGGGACCTGGAGTCGCCCGGGCTGCATCGATTCTTTCATCCGTTCATCGAGGACCCGATGCTCGAAACGTCCACCGGGGTGATCGACATAGTCCGGGAGTTCTCGTCGGCACTGCTCGAACCTTCCTTTGCCGAGTCCGCCTTCCTGGACTTTGCGGACGTGCGATCCCACGCCGTGCGCCTGAACTACAGCTTCCCCGAGGACGGCCGGATCGATCTTCTCCCGGCGGGTCGTCAGAGCAGGTCATATTCCCGCGCTGTGACCACGTTGGATTGGGGCGCGTTCCTGGACCGAGGCGGAACGGCCTTCCTTGAGGAGATGCGCGACCAGATGCGGCGGAACTACGACTACGTGCTCATCGACAGCGCCACTGGCGTGAGCCGGACCGCCGCGATCTGCACCGTCCTGTTCCCGGATGTGCTGGTCAACGGCTTCACCCTCCAGGTTCAGAGCATCGAGGGCGCGCTGTCGGTCACCCGGTCGATCCGCGCACAGCGAGAGAGGCGGCCGGTGCGCATCCTGCCGGTGCCGATGCGGGTGGACAGCGCCGAGATGCAGTCGACGTTCCTCGGCCGCCAGATGGCGCGTGAGCGATTCGACCCCATGCTGTCAGCGGACGATGTTGAGGATCGCGACGAGTATTGGGCCGAGACTGAGATTCCCTATCGGGCCTACTACGCATACGAAGAGATTCTGGCGATTTTCGCTGAGCGGACGGGGCAGGCGAATTCCCTACTGTCTGCCTACGAGCGGCTGACACGGCACATCGTCGGACGGCCGATCGAATACGCCGCACCGGACGCGGCGGAGCGTCAGCGCTGGCTCGCGATGTTCGAGCGACCCCGCCGCTCACCCAACGGCACGTTGCTGATCAGTTGCGCTCTGCCGGACCGGGTCTGGGCCGAGTGGATCGGGGCGCAGTTCCGGTACAACGGGTGGCACGTGGAGATCCGTGCTGTGCACGAGACGGCGGATGCCCTGGCACAGGCGGATCGGATTATCGTGGTGCTCTCGGCGGCCTATACGGAAGACAGCGGAAGCGAGGCGGTCATCGGCGCCGCCGCCGGCCGGGAACCGACCGAGGAGGGGCGGTTCCTGATCCCGGTCCGTGTCCATCCGGAACGCTCAATCACGCCCACGGCGATGGCGAGGATCCCGGTCGTGGACGTTTCCGGCGTGGGGGCTGACCAGGCACGCGACGTCCTGTTTCGCGCGGTCACGCCGTTTGGGCCGAAATCGCCGGATGTCGTGACGCCGCCGAACTACCCGGGCACCGGAGCCGAGTTCGTCGGCGGGCTCCGCCCCGCGCACCCGCACACGCTCGGCCGGGAACCCGAACTGTGGGACCTGCGCGAACGTTTGCTGGCCGGCGACCGCCGGGTCGTGGTGGCCGGTCCACCCGGTATCGGCAAGACCAACCTGGCCGCCCAGTACGCGAACCGGTTCGCGTCCGCCTACTCCCTCGTCTGGTGGATCGACGCGGCCGGCCGTGAACGGGCCGACGACCTGCTGGATCTGCTCGCCGCGCACCTGAAGACGCCGGAGACCGAAGCGCGGAACACCCTGCGGTACCGGTCGAACTGGCTGGTCGTGGTGGACGGCCTCGGCGGCGGCCTGCCGCCATGGCTGGCGAACATCGACGGCGCCCTGCTCGTCACCGCCCGCGGCGCGGCCGGCTTCGAGGCCGGTGACGTGCTCACCCTCGGCCCGCTGTCTCGCGAGCACGCGGCCGCCGTGCTGGCCGGCCCGGATCAGTCCATGCCCCGTGCGGACGCCGCAGCCATCGCCGGCCGGCTCGGCGATCACCCGCTTCTGGTGGGGGTCGCGGGAGCCGCGCAGCGGGCGGGTTACGTCTCAACAGGCGACCTTCTCCACTCCGCAACCGATGCCGGAACGCTGCTCGGTGCCTCGCTCGCCGGCCTGCGCAGCGCGGACCCGGCTGCGGCGCGCCTGCTCGAGCTGGCCTGCTGCCTCGGACCCGGCGAGATCCCCTTCCCGGCGCTGCGGGAACTGGGGCCGTTCCCGGCGCAGGCGGTCCGAGAGCTGGGCCGTGCCGGACTCGCGGTCGTCGACGCCGGCCGCGAGAAGCTCGTCGTGCACGATCTGATCCGTGACGCGGTCCTGGCCGAGGTGGACGCGGAGCGGATGGCGGCGAACCGGCGACTGGTGCACCGGGCGCTGCTCACGACGGCCGCCTCCGACGACGGGCTGCACCTGGTCCTGGCCCATCTGGAGCCCTCCGGATGCCTCGACTCGACCGAGCCCGAGATCCGCGATCTCGTAACCGGCGTGATCCGGCGCCTGTGGGTCTCCGGATGGCGGGCGACCGCCCAGGCGCTCGCCGATCGGGCACGCCCACCGGTCGGGCTGATCGACGGCCCCGCGGGTTCCGGCCGGGCCGCCGGGATGCTGCGCACCGGCGAACTGCTGCGTGGCCGCATGATCGCGGAGGAGACGGACAGTACCGCCGACGTGGCGGCGCTCGCCTTTCTCCTGCTCGGCGACTTCGAGGCGGCGGCCGCAGCGGACTGGGCGATCTACGGGCGATGCCTGCGCAGCGCCGGGCCGCGCGATCCCCGTACCCTCCTTGCCGCCGAACGCTATGCCCGCGACCTGCGTGCCCTCGGCGATCTCGCCGGCGCCCGGACATTGCTGGCCGAGATCCTCCCGGTAGTGCGTGACGTGCTGGGAACCGACGACCCGCAGACGTTGCGGACCGAATTGAGCTGGAACATCAACTCCCGGCTGCTGGGCGCCACCGGCTCCGAATCGCTGGTCGAGCGATTCCGGGCGGTCTTCGGCGCCGACCACCCCGACACCGCCGCCGCCGAGATCGAGACCGCCCTCGCCACCACCGACACCGCCATGGCCCGGCACGCCCTGGAGATCGTCAACGCCGCATACGGGGACGGGCACCCGACGTCGCTGGCGTTCGCCAACAACCTGGCGGTGGTGCTCTTCGCCGCGGGTGACGAAGTCGCCGCGCGGGAGCTGTTCGCGGCGACCGAGGAGAAGCTCGATGAGGAGCACGTCTACCGGCGAACAGTGGGGATGAACCGCACCGGCGCGAACCCCGCCGCCATTGAACCGGTCATTCTCTGAGCCCCGCTCAGATCCGGCCCGGCGGTGCCGATCCCCTCGGGTATGAGTCTCGACGCACCTCCCGCACAGGGCACCCGCTGGTTCGGCACCGGGCACAGCACGCTGACCGATCCGGCCGCGGCCGGCACCCAGGCTGCCGAGGCGGCGATCGCCGGGCGTACGCCGTCGGTGGTTTTTGTCTTCTGTTCGGTCGGCTATCAGTCGGCTGAGCTGTTCGGGGGGATCCGGGAGCGGGTCGGGCCGGAGACCGTGATCGTCGGGTGCACCACCTCGGGCCAGATCGCGAGCGGTGAGGAGAGCCGGGACGGGGTGGCGGTCACCGCCTGGGGCGGGCCCGGCCTGGAGGTGCGCACCCACGTCTCCCGTGACGTCACGGCCGACCTTCGTGGGGCCGGCGCGGCGGCCGCGGCCGGGCTGGGGACACTCAGCAGCCGGCACCGGGCCCTGCTGCTGCTCTGTGACGGGCTGACCGGAACCCAGCACGAGATCGTGCGCGGCGCCTACTCCGTGGCCGGCGCCGCCGTCCCGCTGGTCGGCGGGTGCGCCGGCGACCACCTGACCTACGTGCGCACCTACCAGTTCCACGGCAACCGTGACGGCGTCGAGATCCTCTCCGACGCGGTCGTGGGTGTCGCGCTCGGTTCGGATGCCCCGCTCGGCGTCGGGATCGCGCACGGGTGGCGCAAGCAGGGTGAAGCCATGATCGTCACGAGCAGCAGCGAGGGGCGGGTCTACGAGCTGGACGGCCGCCCGGCGATGGACGTGTTCCTGGAGCGGCTCGGGATCGACGAGTCGGTGACGCTGGACGAGGAGGCGTTCCGGCAGGCCGCGTTCCTGCATCCGCTCGGGTTGTCGCGGCGCAGCGGCGAGGACATCCGAGTGATCCACGGGGCGGACCGGACCGACCGGTCCCTCATCTGTCTCGCCGACGTGCCGCAGGGTGCCCTCGCGTGGCTCATGGAGAGCGACCAGGACTCCCTCGTGGACGGTGCCGGTGAGGCCTGCGCCCAGGCCCTCGACGCGCTCGGCGGGGAGCCGGCGCTCGGTGTGCTCGTGTTCGACTGCGCGGCCCGGAGGATCACGCTCGGCGAGGACGGCGTCGACCGGGAGAACGTGGCCATCGGCAAGGCGCTCGGCGGTGTGCCGTTCGGCGGTTTCTACACCAACGGTGAGGTCGCCCGGGTACGCGGCGCCCTCGGCATGCACCACTTCACGATGGTCACCCTGGCAATCGCCTGACACCGAGGGATATCGCACTGTGAACCACTGGTCCACCCACCAGCTCACCGAGTTCTTCGCGGCCGTCTGCGCCCCGCAGGACGAGCGGTCCGCCGTGGCCGTCGCGGTCGAACGGGCCACCGAGGTGCTGGAGGCCGAGGTCGGCGCCGTGCTGCGAGACGGCCGGGTGGAGGTGGCGTGGGGCTTCGACCCCGGGGACACACTCGTCCCCGGGGCGGCCGTCCTCGAGGTGCCGGGCCTCGGTGACCTGCACGCCGCCACAGCGCGCTTCGGCACGGCCGCGGGCGGCGCGATGATGGTGGGCCGGGCCGGTGACCCCCTCGACCCGGAGGAGCGGCAGCTGCTGCAGGCGATGGCGCAGTGCCTCGGCCTCGCCCTGCAGAACCTCAGCCTGCTCACCGCCGAGCGCCGCCTGGTCGACTCGCTGCGCGAGGCCCGGCACGACTCGCTGACCGGGCTGCCCACCCGGGTGCTCTTCCTCGAGCTGGTGGCCGCCCGCCCCGGCTCCTGCGTGCTCTTCATCGACCTGGACCGGTTCAAGGCGGTCAACGACAGCCTCGGCCACCCGGCCGGCGATGACCTGCTCGGCCACGTCGCCGCCCGGCTCCGCGGCTGCCTGCGCCCGGGGGACACCGCCGCCCGCATCGGCGGCGACGAGTTCGCGGTCCTGCTGGGGGACTGCGACGCGGACCGGGCGGTCCCGATCGCGTGGCGGCTCATCGACGCGATCAAACGGCCGTTCCGGATCGCCGGCCGTGACGTGTTCATCGGCGCCAGCATCGGCATCGCGGCCGGCGCCGCGGACCCGGGCGAGATGCTGGGCAACGCGGACGTCGCGATGTACCGGGCCAAGAAGGACGGTCCCGGCAAGGTCGTGGTCTTCGAACCGCAGATGCACGCGGAGGCCCTGGCCCGCCTCACCCTCGACGGGGACCTGCAACGGGCGCTCGAACTGGGTCAGTTCCGGCTGCAGTACCAGCCGCTCATCCAGCTGGCGACCGGGCGGCCCGCGGGGGTCGAGGCGCTGGTGCGGTGGCAGAAACCCGATGAAGGGTACGTGTCACCCGCCGATTTCGTACCGCTGGCCGAGGAGACCGGTCTCATCACCGACATCGGCCGCTGGGTCCTGTTCACGGCCGGCGAGCAGGCAGCACGCTGGCGCCGGAGCATGCCCGGCCTCACCCTCAACGTGAACGTGTCGGGCCGACAGCTCACCGATCCACAGTTCGTGTCCGACGTGCAGCTGATGCTCGCCGAGTGCGAGCTGCCCCCGGCGGCGGTGACCCTCGAGCTGACCGAGTCGGTGCTGATGAGCGATCCGCGTACCGCGATCGCCTCCCTCTCCGACCTGCGAGCCCTCGGCGTGGCCGTCTCCATCGACGACTTCGGCACGGGCTACTCGTCCCTGTCCTACCTCCAGCAACTCCCCGTCGACGAGCTGAAGATCGACCGCGCCTTCATCAGCCGCGCCGAACCCACCCGCGAGGACCTGGCCGTCGTCCGCGCGGTCGTCGAACTGGCCCGCACCCTGCGCCTGCGCACCGTCATCGAGGGCATCGAGACCGAGGCCCAGCGCCGCGACATGCGCCGCCTCGGCTGCGACCTGGCACAGGGCTACCACCTGTGCCGCCCCCTGCACCCGGAGGACGTCCTCCCCGCCCTGATGCCGCCGGCCTTGGCGGCCTGAGCCAGTATGGGGCGGTGACCCCTGAGCGGCTGCGACGGTTCGAGGACAATCGGCGGCGGCTGTTCGGGGTGGCGTACCGGATGATGGGCGAGGCGTCCGAGGCGGAGGATGTCGTGCAGGACGCCTATCTGCGCTGGGAGCGGCACGACTCGGCGGTCTCGCCGGAGGCGTGGCTCACCAAGGTGGTCGTCAACCTGTGCCTGGACCGGCTGCGGTCCGCGCGGGTGCGGCGGGAGAGCTACGTCGGGCCGTGGCTGCCGGAGCCGGTTCTCGCGGACGGGCGGGCGCTGGACCCGGTGGAGACTGTGGAGCAGCGCGAGATGCTGTCGATGGGCATGCTGGTGCTGCTGGAACGGCTGACGCCGCCGGAGCGGGCCGTGTTCGTGCTGCGGGAGGCGTTCGGGCACAGCCACCGGGAGATCGCGGACGTTCTCGACGCCGGCGAGCCGCACGTGCGCCAGCTGTACCGGCGGGCGCAGCGGAACGTCGACCTCGACCGCACGCGTTTCCCGGCCGAGCCGGGGCAGCACCGCAGGCTGCTGGAACGGTTCATGGCGGCCACTCTGCGCGGTGACGTGCCGGCGCTGGAGGACATGCTGGCCGAGGACGTACGGGCCTGGGGTGACGGCGGCGGCAAGGCCCCGGCGGTGCGGCACCCGCTGGCGGGCCGCGACGAGGTGCTGCGTTACCTGCTCGCGCTGGCCAGGTTCGCCGGGCGGATCCGGATGACGCCGGAGGTCGTCAACGGCGAGACCGCCGTCGTGATCGAGTTGGACGGCGAAATGGCCGGGGTCACCGTCATCGAGTTCGGCGGCGACCGGGTCACCGCGATCCGCAGTGTGGCCAACCCCGACAAGCTCGCCTTCCTCAAGCGACAGAAAAAGATCTGAGCCGCTGTCACGAATCGCGTCCCTGCCCCGTTCATCCGGTGCCGAACGAGGAAGGGACCTCTCATGACGACTCCGCGCATCGCGGTTCTGGGCGCCGGCTACACCGGTGTGTCGATCGCCGGGCTGCTCGCCAAGCGCACCGGCGCCACCGTCACCGTGGTCAACGAACGGGACCGGTTCGTCGAGCGGATGCGCAACCATCAGCTCGCCGCCGGGCGCCGGCAACGGCATCTCTCGCTGCGAGACCTGTTCGACGGCACCGGCATCCGGCTGGCCGTCGGCCGCGTCACCCGCATCGACACCGGCGAGCGGTCGGTCCAGCTGAGCGGCGGCGTTGCGCCGATCGATTACGACATTCTTGTGTACGCGCTGGGCAGTCAAGCCGAGACGGACGCGGTTCCCGGTGCGGCCGAGCACACGTACGCGATTGGGGTCGCGGAGCGGGCCGGGCAGCTGCGCGAGCGGATGCGCACCGCCGCGAGCGTCACCGTGGTCGGCGCCGGCCCGACGGGGCTGGAGACGGTCACGGACCTGGCCGAGGCGTACCCCGATCGTGCCGTGCGCCTGATCGCCCGCGGGATGCTCGGCGACTACCTGTCCGAACGCGCCCGCGACCACCTGCACCGCGTCATCGACCGCCTCGGCGTCCAGGTGTCCGAGAACGCCGCCGTGGTCAAGGCCGACGCGGGCGGCCTGGTGCTGGCGGACGGCTCCCGCGCCGACGCCGACGCGGTCGCGTGGACGGCCGGTTTCCGGGTGCCCGGCCTGGCGCGTGAGACCGGCCTGGCCGTTGACGAACAGGGGCGCGTGGTCGTGGACGCGACGCTGCGCTCGGTGTCGCATCCCGAGATCTACGCCATCGGCGACGCCGCCGCCGCGCACACCGGTGACGGCCGGGTGCTGCGGATGGGCTGTGGTCCGGGGCAGCTCTCCGCAGCGTGCGCCTACCACGCGATCACCGCTCGGCTGGCCGGGCGCACCCCGGCGCCGCTGCGGGTGACGAACGACGCCCTGTGCGTCAGCCTGGGCCGTCGCGACGGCATCCTGCAGCCCACCGACCTGGACGGCCGCCCACGCGGCCGGGTGATCACCGGTCGTCCGGTGACGGCGCTGAAGAGGCTCGTCCTGTCGGTGAACGGCCGGCTCACACCGCGGTATCCGGGACTGGTCGTGGCCGGTGCACGGCAGGGTTGACGGTCAGACCGGTGTGATCGCGAGCATGTAGCAGCCGTAGGCCACGTTCCGGGTGTGGATCAGGGCCACCGTGGGGTCGGCCAGGATCTTCTCGATGTCCGCGACCGGGTCCTTGCCGTCGGTCAGTCCGGTGGCGGGGTGGATCCAGCCGCGGCTGTCGTAGGCGCGCAGCACCTGCTTGCGGCCGTACCAGTCCGGCGGGTAGGGGAGCGCGTCGGCCGGGCCGGGGCAGGGGAGGGCGTGGGTGAAGACCGCGCCGACCTCGCGGTACGGGCTCGGCGGCAGCGGCGGCTCGTAGTTGAAGAGCATCAGCTCCTCGCCCGCGGCGGCGTCGCGCAGGCAGCAGCGCAGGGGCTCGCCCCCGCCGGCGGTCACGGACTCGGCCTGGCCGGCGGCTCGGACGTCATCCAGCAGGGCGGCCGAAATCGGGTCGATACGGTAAGCGGTCATGCTGTCATCGTCGGCGCGCCGGCCCGCGTACGTCTGGCGGGAATCGGCCGTCGAGGATGAGCCGGGACGGCGGCGGGCGCGGTCTACTCCTGGGGACGAGGAGAGGGGATCGCGGATGAACGTCCTGATGGAGGGGATCTCGTTCGGGGAGTCGCCGCGCTGGCACGACGGGCGGCTGTGGTTCGCGGACTGGGGTGCGGGGCAGGTCATCGCGCTCGCCCGGGACGGCAGCCACGAGGTCGTGGCGAGCGTCGACTCCTCTCCGCTGTGCATCGACTTCCTGCCGGACGGGCGGCTGCTGATCGTCGACTCGGCGCGTCAGCGGCTGCTGCGGCGTGAGCGGGACGGGACCCTGAGCACCCATGCCGACCTGGGCGGTTTCGGCAGCACGCCGTGGAACGACATCGTGGCGGGCGACGGCGGCAACGTCTACGTCAACAACCTCGGGTTCGACTTCCCGGGAGGCGAGGTCAAGCCGGGATTCGTCGTGCTCGTCCGGGCCGACGGGAGCGTCGAGCAGGTCGCCGGCGGGCTCGCGTTCCCGAACGGCATGGCGATCAGCCCGGACGGGACGACGCTGATCGTCGCCGAGTCCTACGCCAACCGCCTGACCGCGTTCCGCATCGACGAGGGTGGCGGGCTCAGTGGGCGGCACGTCTGGGCGGAGACCCCTGATGATCATCCGGACGGCATCTGCCTCGACGCGGAGGGCGCTCTCTGGTACGCCGATGTCGGCAATCGGCGCTGCGTGCGCGTACGCGAAAAGGGTTTGATCCTGGAATCTGTGGATCTCGACCGCGGCGCTTTCGCGTGCGCACTCAGCCGGGGCACTGATCCGCGTCTGTTCGTTGTCGGTCAGCAGTGGGACGACACGCCGGAGCCCAGCGGCCTGGTGCTGACGTTTCCGGCTCCCGCACCCGGCGCTGGACGGCCGTGACCCGCACCCGGCCGGGCGCCCCGCTGCGGACGCCCGGCCGGCCCGGCGATCAGCGCTTGCCGACGGCGGTGGGCCGGACGAAGAAGATCACCCGGTCGCCGGCGTCCTTCGGCACGTCGGTGCCGAACGGCGCGTCGTAGCGCTTGGCCAACTCGACGAAGAACGCGCCGGTGGGGTCGGGCTCGATGCGCTCGACCACGCCGCGGATCTCGATGTAGCGATACGGGTTGTCGCTGTCGATGATGGAGATCGCCACGGCCGGGTTGGCCTGGATGTTGCGGAACTTGCGGCGGAAGTTCGTGTGGGTGAACTTGAGGAACTCGCCGTCCCACGCGTACCACATCGGGTTGTTCTGCGGGGTGCCGTCCTCGCGGACGGTGGCCAGGTCGGCGAAGAGGGGCCGCTCCAGCAGGTCGTGAAGCTCGTCAGGGATGATCTCGGGCAAAGCGCTCTCCAGTCAGATGGTTCCTGCCGATCACCCACAGCCTATTTCGTGTTGCCGGGCGGCATCGTGGTGCCTAGCGTCGGCACCGTGACGCGGGATCTTTTCAACGCGGCCGCGATGTACGACGACGACCGGTCTCGACTCCTCCGCCGTCTTCCTGGACCGGCCGATTCGAGGTGGCACGCACCGTCATCCGCGACGGCCGAGCGCGTCGTCAAACGGCTTTTCGGCTTCCCGGAGATCCGGGACTGGTGCCTGGCCGCCGGTTTCACAACCGTTCAAGGGTACGGGGAGAACGGCACCGCCCTCACCGTCGA
The DNA here is from genome assembly GCF_040681145.1 of Actinoplanes sp. NPDC051861. Taxonomy (NCBI): domain Bacteria; kingdom Bacillati; phylum Actinomycetota; class Actinomycetes; order Micromonosporales; family Micromonosporaceae; genus Actinoplanes; species Actinoplanes sp. NPDC051861. Next base: position 42,392 of record NZ_JBFAYE010000023.1, on the reverse strand, counting down.
CGACCGCCGGATGATCGTTGTGGCGGGCCGTCAGGAGGCTTGACGAACGGGTCTCTCGGCGAGCCAGACGTCGGCCAGCTCGTTGAGCGGCACGTCGAGCGCCTGGCTGAGACAGACCACCACGCCGAACGCCGGTGCGGGCAGGCGGCCCGCCTCGATCTTGCGCAGGGTCTCGGGCGAGATGCCGGCCGCCAGGGCCACCTCGACGAGGCTCCGGCCGGCCCGCGCGGCCCGGAGGGCGACCCCGAGGCGCTGGCCCGCTGCGATCTGTTCGGCGGTGAGCGGTTGGCGAACCATGGCAGCAGCATATATCGCGTGGTATAAAAATACCGGTATAAAAATACCGGATCGAGGGGGAGTCTGTCGTGATCGAGCTCAAGTCCGCCGAGGAGATCGGCCGGATGGCGGTGGCCGGCCAGTTCGTCGGTGAGCTGCTCGCCGAGCTGCGGGGCGTCGCCGCGGTCGGCGTCAACCTGATGGACATCGAGCACCACGCCCGGCGGCGGATCAGGGAGCGCGGCGCCGACTCCTGCTACTGGGACTACGCCCCGTCGTTCGGCCGCGGCCCGTTCCGCAACGTGCTCTGCCTGTCCGTCAATGACGCGGTGCTGCACGGCCTGCCGCACAGCTACGTCCTGCGCGACGGCGACCTGCTCAGCATTGACATGGCGCTCGGCATCGACGGCTGGGTGGCCGACTCCGCCCTCTCCGTCGTCGTCGGCACTCCCGACCCGGACGACCTGAAACTCATCGAGGCCACCGAGGTCGCCCTCGAGGCCGGCATCGCCGCCGCCCAGCCCGGCGGCCGCCTCGGCGACATCTCCGCCGCGATCGGCGAGGTCGCCCACTCCTACGGATACCGAGTGAACAACGAGTTCGGCGGCCACGGCATCGGCCGCACGATGCACGAGTCCCCGCACGTCGCCAACAGCGGGCGCCCGCGTCGCGGCATGAAGCTCGAACCCGGCCTGACCCTGGCGATCGAGCCCTGGTTCTGCCGTTCCACCGACCGGATCAGGTACGACAAGGACGGCTGGACGATCCGCTCGGCCGACGGCTCCCGTACCGCGCACTCCGAGCACACGGTCGCGGTCACCCCCGCCGGCCCCGAGGTTCTGACCCGGCGTCCCGCTCGATCCGCAGATCCTGCTCCAGTTCCGCGATCAGCTCCCGCAGGTCGTCCAGCCGCTGACTGAGCCTTTTTCAACGTGGCGAGGGCCTCGGTTGCCGGCGCTGGAGAACGGCCCGGCAGCCTCAGGCCCGATGCCAGGTTGAAAATTGCTCACTGATCATGATCCGGTCGATCTCGTCGGGGACGCCGTCGTGGTCCTCGTCGGTGCCGAGGTGCTCGGTCATCTCGAGCCGGCGCGCCTCCTCCATCGAGTTGACGATGACGGCGATCAGAATGTTGAGCAGAAGATTGACCGTGATCAGCACATAGCTGACGTAGTAGACGAGCGTCCACGGTGACAACTCCATGCCCTGCTGAAGGAGATCCGGGAGCGTCTCCAGGGAGAGCAGGACGAAGAGCGTCAGGACGGCCTTGCCGATGTCACCGTAGTCGTCGGGCTGGCTCTCCCCGAAGATCAGCCAGCCTGCCATTCCGTACACATAAAGCGTCACCAGCGCCAGCGCGAGAAAGCCGCCGACGCCCGGCAGGCTGCGCAGCAGCGCCGTGACAATGGTCCGCAGGCCGGGGGAGAAACGACAGCCTATTCTTCGGCGATCGCGGCCATGACGGTGTCGGCCACCTGCCGCGCGCTCAGGCCGTCGGTGTCGATGCGGAGATCACCGAGCGAGGTCCGTTCCAAGGCTGCGGCTTCTGCCGCCGCACTCCGGGCGACTTCGGAGAGGTACGAGGAAAGCCTCCCGATCAGAGGATCGCCCGGCTGTGCCCAGCCGCCGAGGTGACGCCTGAGCTGGATCCGATCATGCAACTCGCCGGGCGAGGCGTGCAGGCGCGCCACGGTCAGCGTCGCGGCGGGCAGCGCCCGGGCGTAGGTTGCGATCGCCGCCGCGTCCTCGGCCGGCCCGACCATGGTGAGCGTCTCGGCGCCGGCCCGGTGGAACGTGTGCCACATGCCGGCCAGGATCCGCGCGCGCATCTCGTGGCCGCCCGGCGCGAACCCGATCTGGTCCAGGTCCACATAGGCGCCCGGCAGCCGCCGGAGGTAGACGTCGAATCCGGCGGTGGACTTGCCCACGCCGGTCGCGCCGCACAGCCAGAGGATCCGCCCGCCGGGCGGGTGCGGTATTTCGGGCGGCACTTGTTCGCCGGCGCTGTCCAGCCAGCCGGTCGTGCGTTTCTTCACCAGTGCGACCACCTCGGCCACGGTCAGGCCGCTGGTGTCGATCCCGTCGTCGTGGTCCGGAGCCGTCAGCGCCGCCTCGACGAAGCCGGCGCCGGCGTTGCGCCCGACCAGCCGGCGGCGCAGAACCTCGGGGGCGGCGCGCAGGTGGCACCGGGTCACGGTGAGGCCGGGCAGCCGGTCGGTCAGCACACCACGGCCGGGATCCACACATCCCGAGACGATCAGGGCCCTGGCGCCGGCGGCCCGGTGCCCGGCGGCGACCGCGACGAGGTTGTCGGCCGCGATCCCGAAGCGCCCCGGATCCCGCGCGGTCTCCGGGTAGCACATGTTGATCTGGTCGATGTCGACGAACCCGACGTCCCGCTGCTCCTCGCGCAGCGCCCAGGCAACGGTCGTCTTGCCCGCTCCGGGTGTTCCGGTCAGCCACAGCACCGGCATGCTCATCCCCGGATTGTCGTACCCGGCACGTACTCTCGGCGCGTGGGGGAACGAAAGATCGACGTCCTGGTGGTGCGGTGGTATGAGCGGGCCGGCCGCGATGACATCGCCGCACGGTGGCTGGACGCCGCCCGCGAGCACCTGCCCGAGGCGATGCCGCGCCGTTTCGGCGACACCGAGCCGCTGCGGGGCCGCCTGGACCGCGACGGCGAGGAGGGCTTCCTGCGCGCCTACGACAGCGCCGATTCCCTGCTCTTCATCAGCGGCAAAGGTCCCGTCCATCACGCCTCCCTCTCCGCCACCCGCCCTGGCTACTTCGGCCCGACCGTCGCCCACAGCCTCCACGCCGAACTACCCGCCACCGACCCGCGCGTGCACCGATTCGCGCGCGCCCTGCTCCACCCGTCGACCATCTACGTCTCCGCCTCGATCGAGGGCGGCGAGATCCTGGACGGCGACACGCTCTACGGCCCACCCGAACGCCCCGGCGAACCCTTCCTGGCCCCGGTCGGCGACTGGCTCGGCCTCCCGCCGCGGCCGCCGATCTGGTGCTGGTTCGGCCCGGCCTACCAGCGACTCGTCCGCCGCCAGGTGACCGGTGAGAAGGTGGCGGACGGCCTGTTCTGGTCCGGCGGCCCGTGGGTGCGAGAGCCCCTGCACGCCCGCCTCTCCGAACCGGACCCCAACCACAGGGCCGCACTTCGAACACCGCGCGGCCTGCGCCGCTCCACGTTGCAGATCATCATGGCGGGCCTGCACCGATGACCTGAGCACGCCTGCGGGTGGATCAGGCTGTCTGGCGGTAGGTGACTTTCAGCTCCGGGGTCCGGGTTTCGGTGCCCAGGTGGTTCTTGGCTCGGGCGGACAGGCGCCACTCCACCGTGACCGAGCCGCCCGGTGGGGGTGTCTGGGTCAGCTCGGCCGTCAGGTCCAGGGCCTCCAGCATGATGCTGGCCTCGCTTGCCTGCTGGCCGGGGGATCTCTGGGGGACGCTGCTGACGAAGCGAGGGTCGCGGACCTCGGGCTGGGAGACGGAGCAGGGGTCGCCCTCGCAGCGGGTGATGGTCGGGATCAGCCAGATCTCCAGGCTCTGAATGCCACTCTCCGGGTCCTTCGCGGACGCGGCCAGGTTCAGGTGACCGGTTTTGGCGTGCAGCGTCATCGACTGGGCGGAACCACCACCCGACACCGCCGCGCTCTCGCCTCCGCTCGCGGTGGCCGCTGCCTGGAGGGTCAGGGTCGGGCCGGTGCCGTCGGACTCCGGGATCGTGATGCCGCCCGAGTCCGACCCGGGGCGGCCGGGGCACGCGGACACGACAGGCAGGAGCAGGCACAGGGTCACCGCGGGCAGCGCACGTCGTAGCAGCACATCGACGACTCTCCGCCGCGGCGGGATCATGCAGAACCGAGCGGTCCTTGATCGGACAGGCGGGATCGGGCCTGGAGGTTGCCGAGAGCGAGCGCGCAGAAGTAGAGGACGGTCACGACCACCGCCCGCGGGAGGATGTCGGACAGGTCGCGGGTGGGGGTGGAACCGTTCGCCGACGAGAAGGCGACGGCTACCGGGTGCAGCGCGATCGAGATCAGCGCCGGGACCACGGAGACGACGGCGAGCCAGCGCAGGGGACGGCGGGCCGGGAGCCAGCGGGCGGAGCGGTGGCCGAGGCGGAACAGCAGCTCCAGGACGATGGGCAGGCCGATCAGGGTGGAGTACCGCAGGCTCATCGCGACCGAGTGGGCGGGGTCGTCGGCCGGCGGGGGGACGAAGCCGCCCACGACGCCCGCTACCACGGAGCTGACAAGCCAGGACAGAAGAGCCAATGCGAGGGTACGAGACGCGAGCCGGCCGCGGGACATCGGCGGCGGGGCCGGAGTCGCGGCTGAGTGGGCGCGCCTCCACGTCAGCCACGCGAGCGGGACGGCGGCTACGGCGGGTGTCCAGAACGCGGCCGCTGCCTCGCTCGCGCCGGCAGCCAGGAGGGCGAAGTAGAGCGGTACCAGGAGGACGACGATCAGGATCACGATCGAAGTATCCGAATGTCGCGCGAGATCCACAACGGGGAAGCGCTTTCTCGAACAGGCGCCTCGGAGGGTGGTGTGGCGCGACTCCGGCGGTTCCGGAACTTCGCCGGCCTCTTAGCTGCGACAAGCCTCTGAGCTGGGCTAATTCGGAACCGGTGCCGCAACCGGTTCCGGCCGGCCATTGACACTCTTCAAGAGCGATGCCACGGTGTCGGGCAAGAGAGCGCTTTCACAGGTTGTTCCCCACCTGGAAACAGCTTCGACACACCCCCGAGGAGTCCCGTCCATGATCGCTCCTGTTCGACAACCGGCGCGCTTACGCCGTACCCGTGCTGTTGCTCTTGCCGCAAGCCTCGCCGGCCTGATGGCCGGGTTCCTCAGCCTGACCACATCCCCGGCCTCCGCCGCTGAGGTCCTGGTCTCGCAGGGCAAGCCGGCGACGGCCTCGTCCACCGAGATCGCCGGCGCCTACCTCGCCGCCGAGGCGGTCGACGGCAACAACGGCACCCGCTGGGCCAGCGCGTTCTCCGCATCACAGTGGTTCCAGGTCGATCTCGGCACCGCCACCGCGGTCAGCCGGATCGCGATCAACTGGGAGGCTGCCTACGCGCGAGGCTTCACCATCCAGTTCTCGACGAACAACAGCACCTGGACGCAGGCCTACGCGACCACGACCGGTGGTGGCGGGCAGCAAAGCATCCCTGTCTCGGGCACCGCGAGGTACGTGCGGATCAACCTGACCCAGCGCGCGCTCGAGGCCTACGGGTACTCGTTCTGGGAGTTCCAGGTGTACACCGGCGACACCACGACGCCGCCGAGCACGCCGCCGACCAGCAACCCGCCGGGCACCGCTCGGCTGCTGTCCTATGCGAAGCCCGCGCAGGCTTCCACCTGGCAGAACGACGTGAACTGCAACCCGTGCAGCCCGGACAAGGCGTTCGACAACGACCCGGCCAGCCGCTGGGCGACCTCGTCGACGAACGGCTGGGTGGACCCGGGCTGGATCTCGGTCGACCTGGGCGCCACCGCTCAGATCAGCCAGGTCGTCCTGCAGTGGGACCCCGCTTTTGCGCGTTCCTACCAGATTCAGGTTTCCGGCGACAACGCGAACTGGTCGCCGATCTACACGACGACGACCGGTGACGGCCTCAAGGATGTTCTGAACATCTCGGGCACCGGCCGTTACGTCCGGATGTACGGCACCGCCCGCAGCAGCGTCTACGGCTACTCCCTGTGGGAGTTCAGCATCTACGGCACCGGCGGCAACCCGACGAACCCGCCCGCCAAGCCCGCCGACCCGGCCTTCCCGGCGACCCGGCTGGTGTTCTCGGACGAGTTCAACGGCGCCTCCGGATCCAAGCCGGACGGCTCCAAGTGGACGATGGACCCGGGTGTCCCGCAGAACGGCGAGATCCAGTACTACACGCCGAACAGCGAGAACGCGTCCATGAACGGCGCCGGCCAGCTGGTCATCGAGGCGCGGCGGCAGGACTACCAGGGCCGTCAGTACACCTCGCACCGGATGAACACCAGCAACAAGTTCAGCGTCCAGTACGGCCGTATCGAGGCACGGGTCAAGGTGCCGAAGGGCAACGGGCTGTGGCCGGCGTTCTGGCTGATGGGTGACGACTTCCTCACCGGGCGCCCGTGGCCGTACAACGGTGAGATCGACATCATGGAGGTCCTCGGGCGCAACACCAGCGAGGCCTACTCGACGCTGCACGCGCCGGCCTACAACGGCGGCGGAGGGTACGGCCAGAAGTACGCAACAGTGGACCTGTCCCAGGACTTCCACGTGTGGGCGGCCGAGTGGGACAGCAAGGGCATCCGCTTCTTCCTGGACGGCCGGCTGGTCTTCGACGCCAACAAGGAGACCGTGGAGAACACCCGCGGCCCGTGGATCTTCGACCACAAGTTCTACCTGATCCTGAACCTCGCCGTCGGTGGTGACTTCCCCGGTCCGATCGACGCCACGACCCCGTTCCCGAGCCGGATGCTGGTGGACTACGTCCGCGTCTACCAGTGAGATGAACGCTAGGGCGCCCTGGGACTTCAGGGCGCCCTAGTATTTTCGGCATGGCTGAGTGGATCTACTTCCTCCATCCACCGCGCACCGACTTCGCGGCGACCATGACTCCCGCGGAGCAGGAGGTCTGGGGCCGCCACTTCGAACGGCTGCAACGGCTGCTGGCCGAGGGCGTGCTGATCCTGGCCGGTCCGACGCTCGGTGAGACCAACACCGGGGTGTGCGTCTTCTCCGCGCCCGACGAGGACGCGGCCCGCCAGATCATGAACGACGACCCGGCGATCGCGAGCGGGTTCGCGACCGGCGAACTGCGCCCGTTCCGGGCATCGCTGCTGCGAGGGCGGACCAGCGTGCGCAGTCCCAGCCTCGTCATCGACTGCCCGGACGCGGGGGAGCTGGCCCGCTTCTACGCGGCGTTCCTCGGCTGGGAGGCGGACATCGACGACGGGTGGGCCGACATCCGCTCGGACAACGGGCAGTGCATCTCGTTCCAGCAGGTCGACGTGTTCACCCCACCGTCGTGGCCGGATCAGGAGCACCCGCAGCAGATGCATCTCGACCTGGTGGTCGAGGATCTCGACTCGGTCTCGGCCGAGGTCATCAGGCTGGGCGCCAGGAAGCACGAGCACCAGCCCGGCAAGCGGTTCCGGGTCTTCCTCGATCCGGCGGGGCACCCGTTCTGCCTCTGCCTGGACTGACCTAGGCGATCCGGTCGTCCGGTGCTGCGGCCAGGGCCTCGAAGCACGGCCGCAGCAGATCGGCGATCTGTTCCGGTGCCGCGTCCGCCAGGTGACCGAACCCGAGCAGGTACCGATCGATGATGATCCCGTGCACGATCGCACTCAGCAGACTGGCCCGCAGGTCCGCATCGGCGGCCGGGATCGCCGCGCTGATCTGTCCCAGCTGGGCGTGTGCGGCTGATCGGTAGCGGTCGGCTGCGCTCTGGTTGGTGAGCATCGAGCGCAGTAGCGCCAGCGATTCCAGGGGTTCGCTCTCCAGCCTGCTGGTCAGCGATGACAGCAGCGTCTCCACCATCTCGCCGGTCCGGGCGGGCTTCCCGGTCTGCGTGGGTTCCCCGGGTGGCGTGGGCTTCCCGGTCCCGGCGGGCTTCCCGGTCCGCGTGGGCTCCCCGGGCGGTGCGGGCTCTCCGGGCGGCGTGGGCTTTCCGGGCGGCGCGTGCTCCCCGGATGGCGCCTCCCCGGATGGCGCCTCCCGGGGTGGCGCCTCCCGGGGTGGCGCCTCCTCTGTGGCGCGGGCGAAGAGGTTCTCCTTCGAGCCGTAGTAGTGCATGACCAGGCCGGGATCGACGCCGGCGGCCTTGGCCACCCCGCGGATCGTCGTGCGGTCATAGCCGAGCTCAGCGAACAGTCCGCGGGCGGCGTCCAGGATGGCCTCTTCGGAGCGGCGGCGCTGTTCGGCACGGGTCGGGGGAGTCACGTGTTCATTCTACGGATGTTGAGCGAACGCCGCCTTCGTTCTACGGTCGTTGAATGACGACAACACGCAAAATCGTGGAACGAGTGCTCCGGGCCGGCCGCGACACGGACGTCGAGGCGATCGTGGAGTTGATGGCACCGGACGGCTACATCGAATGGCCGTACCGGCCGCCCGGTGTTCCCGCGCGAATCACCGGTCGTGCCGAGATTCGCGCGTTTCTCACCGAGGCGGCGCACGGTTTCATCAGGTTCGACGAATACAGAGACGTGGTCATCCACGAAACCGCCGATCCGGAGGTGGCGATCGTGGAGTACACGGCGCACGGGACCGTCCTGCGTACCTCCGCGCCCTTCGAGCAGACGGTGATCGCGGTGTTCCGGGTGCGGGGCGGCCTGATCGTGTCCTATCGCGACTACATCAACCCGCTGCCGCTGGCGGAGGCACTCGCAGGCCGTTGATCAGCACGCCGATCATGCGCCGAGCGTCGTACCGGGGGTCACGCCCGGCACCGATGCACAGGTTGCCGACGGCGTGCATCACCTCGACCGCCTCGTACCCTTGCTTGATCTCGCCCGAAGCGACCGCCGCGCCCAGCAGATCGGCGCAGACCGGGACGAGGCGGTCGAGGAAGTACGCGTGCAGCGACAGGAACGTGGCGTCGCCCGACTGCAGTGCCTCGGCCAGGCCGTGTTTGGTGACCAGGAAGTCGGCGAAAACGTCGATCCAGTGGACCAGGGCGGCGTGCGGACTGGCGGCCTCGGCCAGTAGTGCTGGTCCCGCCGCGGCGCACTCCTCGACCTGGTGCCGGTAGACGGCCACGACCAGATCGGCGCGCGTGGGGAAATGCCGGTAGATCGTGCCGACACCCACTCCGGCTCGTGCCGCGATGTCGCGTACCGGCGCGTCGACCCCCGCCGCGACAAACGCCGCGGCCGCCGCCTCGAGCAGCGTCTGTTCGTTGCGCCGCGCGTCGGCCCGCTTGGCCATGGGTTACCTCCGTCACACCACGGGCATAAACGGAACCATGTTCCGTATCGTCGTCTGTGGCGGAACGCGGTTCCGCTTAGCCCATGATCTCAGGGAGTTGCCACCATGCACCACCCGACCCCCGTCCTCTCCATCGCGCCGATCGACCTGCCCGCCGTCCAGGTCCGCGCCTCCGCTCCCGCCGCTCCCGCCGCCGCGACGAACGCCGCCGCGACGAACGCCGCCGCGACGAACGCCGCCGCGACAAACGACGGTGCGACAAACGACGCCGCGACAAAAACCGGCGCCGCACTGCCGCTCATCGTCTTCTCGCACGGATTCGGCCAGTCCATGCGGGCCTATCAGCCGCTCGCCGACCACTGGGCGGCCAACGGTTTCGTCGTGGTCCAGCCCACCCACCTCGACTCCCGCACCCTGGGAGTCGGCCCCGACGACCCGCGCTACCCGGACATCTGGCGCATCCGCGTCCAGGACCTGCGGCACGTCCTCGACGAACTCGACCGGATCGAGGCCGCCGCCGGAGTTCGCATCGACCGCAACCGCATCGCGGTCGCCGGCCACTCCTGGGGCGGGCAGACCGCAAGCATGCTGCTCGGCGCGAGGGTGGCTGGTGACGACGCGGACTTCACCGATCCACGGGTCAAAGCCGGCGTACTCCTGGCCACAACCGGAACCGGCGGCCCGGACCTGACCCCGTTCGCCGCGGAACACTTCCCGTTCATGAGCCCCGAGTTCGGCGGCATGACGACTCCCGCGCTGGTGGTCGCGGGCGACAAGGACCAGTCGGCCCTGTCGACCCGGGGCCCGGACTGGTTCACCGACGTCTACCACCTGAGCCCCGGCCCGAAGGCCCTCCTCACGCTGTTCGGCGCGGAACACTCACTCGGCGGGATCGTCGGCGAGTCGGTCACCGAGACCACGGACGAGAGCCCTTCGCGCGTCGCCCTGATCCAGCGGATCACCACGGGCTACCTGCACAGCGTGCTGGGGCCGGCACCCGCCGACTGGACCGAGCAGTCCGAACTCGGAGTCATCGAGTCCAAGTGAGCCACTTGCTCGCATAGTCAGATCATCTTTATATTGGCGCTCATGCGCGAACCCACCTTCTGGATCCTGACGGCCCTGGCGGCTGTGCCCCGGCACGGTTACGGCGTCATCCGCGAGGTCGAGACCCTCTCCCAGGGCCGGATCAGACTCCAGGCGGGCACGCTCTATGCCGCGCTGGACCGCCTGTCCGCCGAGGGCCTGGTAGAGCTCGACCGAGAGGAGACGGTGGACGGCCGGCCGCGCCGTTACTACCGGCTGACCTCCTCCGGCGCGACGGCTCTCGACGAGGAGGCGACACGTCTGAAGGCGGGCGCCGAGGCCGCATCGGCCCAGCTGGCAGCCCGCCGCCGGTTCGGGCTGGGGTTGTCGTCATGAGCGATCGGCTGGCGCGGCGTTACGCGATCCTGCTGCGGGTCCTTCCACCCGGCGCGCGGCGAGCCGAGATGCTGGGGACGCTGACCGAGTGCGCACCGCCGGGCCGCACGCGACCCACGCTCCGGGAGTTTTTCAACATCATTGCGTACGGGCTACGCGCCCGACTGGGACGACCTGCCAGCCGCGCCGTCGTCGTCCTGGCCGGGCTCGTAGCCGTCGCATCCGGGCTGCTCGGCGCGGCGGGCGCGGCGGCCGCCGGTTGGACCGTCGCCCCGTCCCTGGCCTCCCATGCCGCCATCGGCACCACCGTCTTCCCCGGCCTGCAGGTGTTCGGAGGCGGTGACTCCGAACCGTTCGTGTCCTCAGGCGACGGCGAGTCCACCATCTACGGCTACGTCGACTACTGGGTAAAGAACACAGACGAGACACGAGATGTCCGGACATATGCTGGCGGTGCGCGTGACCGGCTTGAGGCAGCCGGGTGGGACGTCCGCAGTGACGTGATCTTCTCGCAGGAGGTGGCATCCGAGCCCCCCACCTCGACCGCGTCCTTCTGGGCGACGAAGGGCGACCTGGTCCTCTCCTACGAGGGCGTCTACTGGGAGAACCGCGCCTGGTACGACTCCGACGGCGCAGCCAGCTACACCCTCTCCCGATCCGCACCCTGGTGGCTGACCGCCCTCGCCGTCACCGGTTTCACTCTCGGCGCCCTTTTCGGCTGGCTGCTCACCGGCTGGGCCAGCCGCCGAACCGAGCAGAAACCGTCACGATCGATACCCGCGTCCGCCCTGGCCTGGACCGCAACCCTGCTGACCCTGTTCACCACCCTGATCGGCGCCCTGTGGTCCTGGAACCCCGACCGCCCCGGCGACGAGGTCATCTGGCTGGGCCTCCACACGCTGACCACCCCAACCGGCGCATTCATCCTGCTGCTGGCCCTCACCGCCCTGGCCGCCGTAACCCTCCGCGCCCTGATCCCCGGCGCTCTGGCCCTCGTCGTAGCCGGCGGCGCAACCTGGTGGCCAACCGCGGCCCTGGCCTCCTGCACCCCGTCCGGCCCACCCGCCCCGGCCCCGGCCTCCGCCGTCACGCACAGCCGCCTAGCCCACGTCTACATCGCGCAGAACTCGACAACCGACCAGCGAAACCTGGCCGAAGCCGCCATCTTCAGGGTCTGGGGCACACGATCGCTCTGGTTCCACTACGACCCGACAGATCCGGAATACCGAACCGCCTACTGCAACGGCGGCCACCTGACCACCGACTCCGGAATGCGCATGCCCTACTTCTGGGACGTCGGCCTCTCCAGCCCAGGCGTCTTCCCCGCCCTGCAAGCCGAACTGACCCAAATGCCCGGCATCCTCGCCGTCCGCCAAGCCCCGGAGTAGCCCGCCCCGCCCTCGCCCCCGCCCGGCGCGACCGCCCACTCGTCCCCACACCACCTCGCGCCGCCACCTCGCGCCGCCACCTCGCGTCGCGCCGTCGCCTCGTGCCGGCCTCGTCGCGCCGTCACCTCGCGCCGTCGCCTCGTGCCGGCCTCGTCGCGCCGTCACCTCGCGCCGGCCGCGTCACGCCACGCTTGGCCGTGTCCCGTCCCAGCCCGGATCCGCAGACCTCGGGCGGGCGAGCCGCTCCCGCCTGGTTCTGATGCCCATGATCGCTAAGTGTTCTGGCTCATCATTGACCACACCTCACAGATCTTGGGCGTCTTTGCTGCGAAGGTCCCTCGGCGCCGGCGGCGGACGACGGCCTGGGGTGTTCAGCGGGTGCGGCGGTAGCGGCCCGGTGCCAGGCCGAAGCGCCGTTTGAAGGCGGCCGCGAAAGCGAACTCCGACGCATAGCCGACCTGGGCCGCGATTCCGCTCAGCGGTGTATCGGTGCGGCGCAGCAGGCCGGCGGCGACCGTCATGCGCCACCAGGTCAGGTACGTCATCGGCGGCTGACCCAGCACCTCCGCGAAGCGGCGCGCGAAAGGTGCCCGCGACAGCCCGGCCTCGGCGGCCAGTGAGGCGACCGTCCAGTCGTGGGCGGGTTCGCGGTGTATCGCCTGCAGGGCCGCGGCGGTGACCGGGTCGGCGAGGGCTGCCGCCCAGCCGGTCGGGTGGTCGCCGCTCAGCCAGGTTCGCAGGAGATAGACCAGCAGCGTGTCGAGAAGTGCCGGGATCAGCGCCTCGGTGCCAGGCCCGGGGTGGGCCAGCTCGCCGGCGAGAAGGTCCATCGTGGCCCGCAGATGCGGGTGCCGGCCCAACTCGGCAGGAACGTGGATGAGGTCCGGCAGATCGCGCATCAACGGATGCACAAGGTCAGGGTCCAGCTCATAGGCGCCGCAAAGCGTGACCGCGACGCCGGCAAGAGCGCTGCCGGCCGACCCTGCGACTGCGCGGCGCGGCTGGCCGGGCGAAGGGGCGGCTGAGCCGGCGACCGCGGGGTGCACCTGATCGGGCGGGGCGGTGGGTGGGTTCGTGGGGGAGCCGACGACCGCGTAGCGGGGCAGGTTCACGAGATCGGACGGGGCGCAGGGTGGGGTTGCCGAGTGGGTGGTGGGGGCGTCGGCGAGGGTGTGGCTGTCGCCGTGGGGGCGGAACACGATGTCGCCCGCGGCCAGGGGGAGGGGAGCGGCGTCAGCGCGCAGAAGTACGCACGAACCACGTAACACCACGTGGAAACCGGCGGAACCGGGGACGGCTGCGAACTCCTGGGCCCACGGCGCGTGCCAGGTCACGAGCGCGGAGCGCACGCGGCCGGTTCGCATCACCGCCAGTACGTCGCTGAGGACATCCATGCGCGCAGCATACTGATGGCGAGACGATCACGTATAAAACCGGGATCCGAGCGCATGGATCATCCTGGGTGGGACGCTTACGGTCGGTGCATGAGGGCGATGCGCATGCATGAGTACGGCGGAACCGACAAAATTCGACACGACGAGATCGATCGGCCGGCTCCGGGACCCGGTGAGGTGCTGGTGAAGGTGGCGGCCACGTCGTTCAACCCGTCGGAGATCGGGTTGCGCCGGGGACTGCTCGCCGCGGTGATCGAGCTCGATCTCCCGTACGTCATGGGTTGGGATCTGTCGGGAACCGTGACCGGAACGGGTGAGCGAGTCATCGGCCGGCTCGATGGTGGCGCAGCCGCCGAGTTCGTCGCCGCACCCGCGAACCTGCTGGTCCGCGCCCCGAAGAATGTCCCGCTCGCCGATGCCGCAGCCCTGCCGATCGCCGGAGTGACCGCGTGGCAGGCCGTTTTTGAGCATGCGAACGTCAAGCCCGGCGACCGCGTGCTGATCAACGGGGTGGGCGCGATCGGCCGCTACGCGATCCAGCTGGCCCGGCATGCCGGCGCCCATGTGATCGCGAGAACGCGCAATGTGGACGCCGCGCGAGCCGCCGGCGCCCACGAGGTGGCGGACCCGGCAGAGCCGCAGACCGCCGCCGCCCATGCGTTGGGGGACGCGAGAAAGCCGCGGGCCTCCAGCGTTCCCGCGGTGGCGGACGCGAGAAGGCCGGTGGCGGATGCGGGAAGGCCGGTGGCGGAGCCGACGGAGCCGCGGGCTGCTGACGCCGATGCGGTGGCGGAACCGATCGAGCCGGTCGACGTGCTGATCCACCTTGTTCCGGCGCCGCCGCCGATCGGGTGGCTGCGGACCGGTGGCCGGCTGGTCTCCGCCACGACGCCGGCGGCCGAGTTGCCGGACGGTGGGATCCACTTCGTCGTGCGCAACGACACCGCTGACCTCGCCGCGCTGGTGGAATTGGTCGAGGCCGGGATCGTCACGGTCGACGTGGCCGGGCGGAGGCCGCTGGCCGACCTGCCGGACGTGCATCGCGAGGCCGAAGCGGGGCGGTTGGCGGGGAAGACCGTGCTCCTGGCCTGAGCCTGCGGCCGCAGCGGTTACAGCACACCGGTGGGCAAGCCGGTGTCCAGGGCGTGCAGGGCGTTCTTGACGCGCGGCGGAACGTCCACGGTCACGTCGCTGAGGATGCCGTCGTCCGGCTGTGTGCTGGGTTTGTCGGCCGGTGTGTCGGTGGGTCTCTCGGCCGTGCCCGCCTCCGCCGGGACGCACAGCAGCAGGGCTCCCGCCGCCGCCATGCCGACCAAGCCGACTTTCACAGCCTTCTTCACGTTTCTTCCTCCTCGTGCCCGATTCTGCCGGGCACTCTATGGGAAACACGGACGTTATGGGTTGTTTACCCGATTTGGTCGCTCCGCGTTTCTCTCCGGTCGCGCCGTGGCCCTGGGACCGGGATCCCAGGGCCACAAAGGCACTCAGGTACGGAACGGTCCGGTGACGCAGTAGGTGATTCCGCCCGACGACGAACCCGACGTCCCGCGCTGCGAGGAGAAGTACAGGCGATTGCCGGCCGGTGTGAACGCCGGGCCGGTCAACTCCGACGAGCCCTGGCCGCTGACCCGCAGGAACACCGAGATCTTGTCGTCCGGAGTGATCAGGCAGATCTCCATGTTTCCGCCGTCCTCGGCCACATAGAGATCGCCGAACGTCGAACCTGTCACGTTGTCGACACCCGTCAGCGGCGCGGTGCCGGGGGTGACCAGGTTGTCGTCGTACGCAAGCTCATATGTGCCGGTCAGCAGATTGACCTGCCAGACCCGGTTGTCACCCTTGGTCGTGAACCACACCGTGTCGTTCGCGTAGTGACACCCCTCGCCGCCGTTGAACGACTTCGACCCGGACACCTGATTGCGGGTCTGCGTCGGCGAACCGTCCGGGTCCGGCACGTTCTGCCAGGTGAACGAGCCCGACGTCGCCGTGCCGGCCTTGAACACCTGCAGCGTCCCCGAGGACAGGTCGCCCCAGGTCGTGGGGATGAACCGGTAGAACCGGCCGTCCGTCTCGTCCTCGGTCAGGTAGATCACCCTGCGGACCGGGTCGGCCGCGGCCGCCTCGTGCTTGAACCGGCCCATCGCCGGCCGGACGACCGCGGTGCCGCCGAGCGGGTACGTCTCCCACACCCGCCCGAGCGAGACCTCCTCACAGGACAGCCAGGTGTTCCACGGGGTCTTGCCGCCCGCGCAGTTCTGATTGGTCCCGCTGAGGATCCGTGACGCGCCGGTGACGTTGCCGCTCGCGTCGAAGAGGATCCGCGACGCCCCGCCGCCCGCCGAGGAGGACACCTCCGAGTTGGACACGTAGATCCATCCGCTGCCGTTGGGGATCACCGCCCCGCCGTCGGGCGCGTCGTGCCAGGTGTACGACGTACCCGGCACCACCTGCCGCGACCGCGCGATCACCCGGCTGGTGAAGCCGGCCGGCAGCTGGATCCCGTTCGCGTCGGCGGCCTGGAGTGGCCCGTACGGCCCGGTCGCGTTCTGTGCCGGTGCGGCGTACGCGGCCGACCACGCGGTAAAGGGCAGGGCCAGACCTCCCGCTCCCGCCATTGTGGCGCGCAGCAGTGATCGCCGGTCCATGGAACCTCCTGGATTTCCCGTTCGAGGGGTGAGGTTCCAGATAGCCGGGCGTTGCTGTCCGGCGGCCGAGTGCGCGGTGAACGACCAGGAAAATCAGCGAGTATCAATGAGGAGGTCGAGCTGGTGCCGGACGGCGGCGGTCACGCGCTGTTCCTCCCCGGTCGCCAGCAGGTCGAGCAGCCCGCCGCGGAGCACGGCCAGGACCAGGGTGTGGCGGACCGAGCGGTCCGGACCGTCCGGTTCGGCCGCGGCGAGGAAGCCCAGCCAGTCACGCACCGTGGTCTCGGCGAATCCGGCCCACGCGCCGCCCGGCTCGACGAGTGATCGCGCGTAGGCCTCCACCCAGAGCCGCAGCAGCGGCCGGTGCTCCTCAGCCGCGAGCCACGCCCAGACCCGCTCCGCCGCGGACATCAGGCCCAGGGGCCCACCGCCGTCCCGCAGAAACCGCAACTCGTCCTCCCGTGCCCGCGCCAACAGTGCGCGAACCAGGCCCTCCTTGCTGCCGAACAGATAGATCAGCACCCGCGGGCTGGACCCGATCGCGGCCGCGAGAGGCCGTAGCGACACGTCGGCGAGCCCGTTGGCGAGCGCGTACCGATATGCGGCCTCCAGCAACTCGGTCTGGCGGGCGGAGGACATGAGGAGTAGCTTACCGTTACTGAAACGACCGTTTCAGTGGGGTGGGAGTCAGCATGACGCAGCAGACGACAAGGGTGACGGTGCGCCGCGCGGACCGTCCCGGCGACCTCGGCTGGGCGGTGATGGCGCACGGCGAGATCTACCACCGCCAGTTCGGATACGACATGGCGTTCGAGTCGCTGGTCGCGGGCATCGTCGGCGACTTCGCCACCGATCACGACCCGGCCCGCGAGGCGATCTGGATCGCCGAGGTCGACGGCGTCCGCGCCGGCTGCGTCATGCTGATCGCCGACGCCGAGCCGGACACCGCCCGCCTGCGGATCCTGCTCGTCACACCGGTCGCGCGGGGTCACGGCATCGGCTCCCGGCTGGTCGGCGAGTGCCTCATGTTCGCCCGCGAGGCCGGATACCGCCGGATGGTGCTCTGGACCACCGACGATCAGACCGCCGCCCGCCGCATCTACGAGAAGGCCGGCTTCACGCTCAGTGCCGAACGGCCGGAACACCGCTGGGGTCACGACGTGATCGCCCAGGACTGGGCGCTGAACCTGACCTGACGGCCTGCCCGGCGGAGGCCAGCAGCGCCAGCTTCTCCGCGTCGGCCGACCCGGCGTCCGGGTGGAACACGACCAGCATCAGCGCGTCGGTGCCGCCGATGCTCAGCCGCTCCCGGTTGAGGGTCAGCTCACCGACCTGCGGATGGTTGATCCGGATCGGCGTACCGCGCTGGCCGCGCACCTCGTGCCGCGCCCACAGCCGGCGGAACCGGGGACTCGCCAGCGAGAGCTCGCCGGTGAGCTCGATGAACCGCGGATCGTCGATGTCGTTGCCGATCGCCTGCCGCAGGTTGGCGACGAAGCACTCCGTGACGTTCTCCCACTCCGGGTGCAGTGCCTGTTCCGCCGGATTTAGGAACAGGTCGCGCAGTTGATTGCCGCCCGCCGCCAGGCCGGGCGAGAGCGCCCGGGCGAGATCGTTCGACGCCAGGATGTCGAAATACCGGTCCTCGATGAACGCGGGCTGGGTCAGGGCGTCCAGCAGTTTCAGCGCGCCGGGCGGCGGGGTCTCCCGGCGGGCCCGGCGCGGGTGTTTCCGGGAGACCTCCGAGACCAGCGTCAGCAGATGCGCGAAGTGGTCCTCGTCCAGTTGCAGCACCCGGGCGATCGACTCGATGACCTGCAGCGACGGGTTGCGGTTGCGCCCACGCTCCAGGCGCAGGTAGTAGTCGGCGCTGATCCCGGCGAGCATGGCCACCTCCTCCCGCCGCAGCCCGGGCACCCGCCGCACGCCCACGTCCGGGATGCCCGCCTGCTCCGGTGTCACCAGCTCGCGGCGGGCGCGCAGAAAGGCGCCCAGGGCATTCGTCTCGCTCACCCGACCAGCGTAGGTCGCCGCCCGCACGACAGAGGGGGTCCTCTCATACCCCTGGCACGGCAGTCACTGGTTGGTGCCGCGAGCCCCGCCTAGCGTTCCCGGCGGCACAAGCGACAGGAGACGAGAATGACCGTCACATTGATCACCGGGGCCAACAAGGGCATCGGTTTCGAGACCGCCCGCCAGCTGCGGGAGCTGGGTCACGTCGTCTACGTCGGCGCGCGGGACGTCGAGCGCGGTGAGAAGGCGGCCGCGACGCTGGGCGCGCGTTTCGTCCAGCTCGACGTGACCGACGACGCCTCGGTGAGTGCGGCGCTGGCGGCGATCGACGCGGCCGAGGGCCGGCTTGACCTGCTGGTGCACAACGCGGGCGTTCTCGCGGACGGCGCCGTCGACGGACCGGCGGCCCTGCGGGCGTTCGACACCAACGCGGTGGGCGTGGTCCGGGTCACCGAGGCGGCGCTGCCCCTGCTGCGCAGGGCGGAGAACCCCGCGGTGGTCACGGTTTCGAGCAGCATGGGATCTTTCTGGGCGGTGACAAACCCCGAGAGGCAAGAGTACGCGCTGCCGCTCAAGCTGTACGCGGCGTCCAAAGCGGCGGCCACCATGCTGACCGTCCAGTACGCCAAGTCCGAGCCCGGCATCCGGTTCCACGCGGTCGAACCGGGCGCGACGGCCACCGACATGACCGCCGCGTACGGTATCGGCCGCGCTCCGCAGGAGAGCGCCCGCGTCGTCGTGCGGGTGGCCACCCTCGGCGCGGACGGCACCCTGGTCGACGAGAACGGCGTGCTCCCGTTCTGATCCAGGGCAGGGAGCTCGGACTTAAACCAGACCGCGGTCGATCAGGCTGCTCGCGGCGGCGAGGATGGCCTCCCCGGCCGGGCGGGCCTGCCAGCCGAGGACCCGCCGGGCCTTCTCGCCGGAGACCTTGCGGACGAGACCGAGGTCGGGCAGCGGCGGCGTGACAAGGGAGTCCGGGATCACGTTCGCCGGCACCTTCGCCGCGGCGTCGCCGAGGTTGTCACGCAGCACAGCCGCGATCTCGCTCATCGACATCGCCGGGCCGCCGGCGGCGAGGAACCGCTGGCCGGCGGCTTCGGGGCCGGTCATCGCCAGCAGGTGGGCGGCGGCGACGTCGCGGACGTCGACGATCGGGAACCAGAGGTTCAGCAGTCCGGGCATCTGCCCGGTGAGCAGCCGCTGGACGACGTGGTTGGCGCCGGAGACGCTGTCGCCGGTCAGCGGTCCCATCACGGCGACCGGGAGGATCGTGGTGAGCTCGGTGGCGCTGCCGTCGAGCAGATCCCAGGCGGCCCGCTCGGCGAGGGTCTTGCTCCTGCCGTACGCGTCCACCCCCGGCCCGTCGAGCACCGTCCAGTCGTCCTCGGTGAACGTGTGACCGGTACGCGGGTGACCCCAGCCCACCGCGTGGAACGCCGAGGTGAGCACCACCCGCTTCACACCGGCGTCACGGGCCGCCCGCAGGACCCGGAGCGTCCCCTCGCGGGCCGGGACGATCAGGTCGTTCTCGTCGGCGACCGGGCCGGGCCGGACCGGGGACGCCACGTGCAGGACGTAGTCCCGATCCGCCACCGCCTCGGCCCAGCCGTCGTCCGCGGTCAGGTCGGCCCGGACGAACTCGGTCGCGCCGAGGCGCGGCGCGCGGCGCGGGTCGCGGGCGGTCGCGCGGACGTCGTGACCCTGGTCCAGCAGCTGCCGGATGATGTGGCCGGCGAGAAACCCGGAGCCGCCGGTCACCAGCACTCGTGATGTCGTCATGTCATCACTGTCCGGCGCCGCCCGGAGCCCAGCCAGGGCTCTGCCAGGACCCCCTCTGTTCGGCGGGCCCGCGCCTACCGTGGGAGTCATGAACCTGCTGGGGGAGTTTCTTCGGGCGCGCCGGGAGCTGGTCACACCGGAGGAGGCGGGTGTTCCGGTCATCGGCGTGCGGCGCGTGCCGGGGCTGCGCCGGGAGGAGGTGGCGATGCTGGCCGGGATCAGCTCGGACTACTACCTGCGGCTGGAACGCGGCCGGGACCGGAACCCGTCGGTGCAGGTCCTCGAGTCCCTGGCCCGGGTGCTGCGCCTGGACGCCGCCGGCCGGGAGCATCTGCTCGGGCTCGCCTCGGAGAAGCCTCACCGCCGTGCCCGCCGCCGGGTGGAGAGGGTGCCGCCGAGCACCGCCCAGTTCGTCTCCCTGATGCCGTTCCCGGCGTTCGTCGAGGGCCGGTGCATGGATGTGCTGGCCGCCAACCCGCTGGCCGGGGCGCTGTCGCCGTGCCTCACCGCCGGGCGCAACCGGCTCAAGGACGTCCTTCTCGACCCGGGGGAGCAGGCGCTCCTCCCGTTCTGGGAGGAGGGTGCCGGGGTGATGGTCGGTCATCTGCGCGAGGCCGTGGGCACCGACACCTCCGACCCGCGTTTCGTCGAGCTGGTGGGGGAGCTGTCGGTGGCGAGCCCGCTGTTCCGGACCCTGTGGGCTCGGCATGACGTGCGGCCACGGGGTTCGGCGGCCGTGCCGTTCGAGCATCCCGTTGTCGGAAACATCGTTCTCAACCGCGAAAAACTACACATCAGCGGTACGGACGGCATGATGCTCGTCGCCTACCACCCCGACCCGGGCTCGTCGCACGCGGAGAAGCTCGCCCTGCTCTCCTCGCTAGCCCAGGTCCATCTTGGCGACCGTGGTGACCTCGCCGCGGCGGATCGTCACGAGGGCGGGCCACGGTGACGTCTCACCGTCGGTCGTCGCGAACTCGTCGAAGCTCACCCGGCAGGTACCGCCGAGCGTCTGCCGATCGACGCACTTCGCCCGGTCCCGCCGGTAGTCGAGATACACCGGCTCGGCGGCGATCGGCACGGTGACCTGAACCCCGCTCGCGACCGGCACGAACCTGTCCGCGCACTTCGGCGATCCCTGCGCCTGCGCGAACCGCCGGCAGTACTCCTCGCCGGTGAGGAACTCGGCCGGCTCCAGGATGGACACCCGGCCGAGGTCGTACAGCATGTGCACCCCCGCGGTGAACTGGGCGTCGCCGCTGGTGAACGCGGGCAGCGGCGGGACGGCCGGATCGGCGCCGGACCGCAGCTGGGCGTCGGTGAACGTGACGTCGGCGCGACCGCCGGACGGGTTCACCGCGCCGATCAGCACCCGCCCGCTGAGCAGCGACGACTCGGTCAGCACACCCTCCAGCACCGCGTTGCCGTCGATCGAGACGACGCTGTCGCGCTCGTCGGCGACGACCTGGATCCGCTGCGCGGCGCCGACCGGGCTGTTCCGGTCCACCGTGGCGACCACGTTCTCGTCGCCGTCCCGCGTGCTGATCAGCGTCACCTCCGCCGGGCACACCGTCACCCGGTAGGCGTCGGCGAAGGCGTCCTCGGGCTCCTCCGGCGAGGCCCGGAACCAGATCCCGGCGCAGGAGCGGTCGCTGTTCAGGGTCGCGGTCACGCTGACGTTCTGGCTCGAGGCAAAGACCGTTCGGGGGTACGGGCCACAGAGCATCGACCGCCCTGCCCTGGCGGTGACGCGCAGCCCGCGCCGGTATCCACACTCACCGTTGTCATCCTTGACCGCGCTGAACAGCGAGTCCTTCCGCAGCGAGTCGAATATCGCCGGCCCGGTGACCGGCGGTCGTGCCGCGGCTGCCGGCTCCGGCGCCCTGGGTTCGTCACGCTGCCGCAGGCCGGCCCCGATGGTCGCCCCGGCCACCGCCACCGCGACAACAGTGGCCGCGGCGAGCACCGCGACCCGGCGGCTCCGGCGGGCCCGCTTCGCCCGCTCGCCGGTGCCGGATGTTCTGGACTGCTCGGTCCGGCGGCGGGGCTGGAGCGGGCCGGCGTGCTGGGCGGCCTCGGCGTCGCGGCGCAGGCCGGCGGGGAGCGGGGGAGCGCTGGGTGCGCCCGAGACGAGCAGGCGGTCGAGGAGTTCGGGTGCGGTCGGCCGGTTCTCCGGTTCCTTGTCCAGGGCGGCGATCACGAGCTCGGCCAGATAGGGCGGCAGGTCACCGATCCGGGGTGGCTGCGTCAGGATCCGGGCCGCGGTCACTGCCGGGCTGTCACCGCCGAACGGGGTGCGGCCGGTTCCGGCGTACGTGACGACCGCGCCCCACGCGAACACGTCCGCCGCCGGAGTGAGGAGCCGGTCCGTCTGGGGGTCGAGGCGTTCCGGCGCCATGTACGCCAGAGTCCCCACCATCTCCTCGGCCCGGGTGTGAAAGCTCGTCGGTTCCAACGGCCGCGCGATCCCGAAGTCGATCACCTTGGGCGTACCGAGCGCGAACAGCACGTTGCGCGGCTTCAGATCACGGTGGATCACGCCGGCCCCGTGGATCGCGGCGAGCGCGGCCGCCACACCGACGGCGACACCGTGCAGGCTGCCGCCGGTGAGCGGGCCCTGGTCGGCGACGACCTCGCTGAGGCTGGGGCCGTCGACGTACTCGACCACCAGGTACGGCGTCTCGTGGTCCGGATCGGCGTCGAGAACCTCGGCCGTGCAGAACGGCGGGACCTCCCGCGCCCGGCTGACCTCGCTGCGAAAACGCGCGCGGTACTGCTCCTCGTGCGCGTACTCGGCTCTAATGATCTTGACAGCGACAGGCCGGCCGGCGGGGTCCTCGGCGAGGAAGACCGAGCCCATCCCGCCCTCGCCGATCCGGCGCAGGATGCGATATCGCCCGATCTGCCGGGGATCGGTGGGTCGCAGGGGATCAGCCACGATAGGACAACCTACGCCGATCGCATGGATGGGATGGAGTGGCCCACTTCCTTCGCCCCGTGAAATCCGGTTGCCGCCGCCGATAGTCTCGGGTCATCCAAGCGGGGGAGCAGCGGCGATGGCACGGCAGCGGGTCGGACAGCGGGCAGCTCAGCCGCGCGCCCCCTATCGCGGACCGGGCTGGAAGCAGCTGCCCACCCTCGGCGTCGACGTCGGTGGCGTGATCGTCACCCTCGCCGGCCGCGACGCCGACACCTCCTTCTTCGGCACCCGCCCCTTGGCGACCCCGGCGGTCGACGGCGTCTTCGAGGCCCTCGCCCTGCTGACCGCCGACCCCTTCGCCGGCCGAGTCCACATCGTCTCCAAGGCCGGCCCCAAAGTCGCCGCCAACACCCGCGCGTGGCTGGCCCACCACGACTTCCACACCCGCACCGGCATCCCCGCCGCCAACGTCCACTTCGTCCGCGAACGCCGCGACAAGGCCCCAGTCTGCGCCCGCCTCGGCATCACCCACTTCATCGACGACCACCTGGACGTCCTCGCCCACCTCGACTCGGTCGACCACCGCTACCTCTTCCTCGGCGGCACCACCGCCCCCGCACCCCGGCAGCCCCTGCCCCCCTGGGCCACCGCAGCCACCCTCTGGACCGATTTGGCAGAAGTCCTGCGTGCCAGCGGCCGAGGGGAGTAACACGCCGACGACCCGAACGTGCCCGCCGGGGACCGCGCCGGATCTGGGCGCCGTCACCGATGCGTGCAAGGGGGACTGGGAACAACGGTGTAACTCCTGATCAAGGAGACGCACCTGATGACCGTCTGACGGATGCCGTGGATACTTCCGCGGTGGCGAAGAAGAAGGATTCGGCGAGCACGCCCGAAGGTGTGGACGCCGAGCTGGTCGGCCGGCTGGTCGAGCAGGCCCGCGCTGACTGCCGTCGAACTGGTCCGCTCCTTCGCCGACATGATGACCCATCTGCACGGCGAACGTCTCACCGCGCGGATCACTGCAGCCGAGCAGGCCGCATTACCCGGAATCAGCCGCTTCGCCACGCGTCTGACCGCCGACCTCGCCGCGGTCAACGCCGGCCTGAGCTTGCCTTTCAGCTCCGGGCCGGTCGAAGGCAACGTCAACCGGATCAAAATGATCAAACGACAGATGTATGGCCGAGCCGGCTTCGACTTACTCCGCAAGCGCGTGCTCCTGACCAGATAAGCCCGATCAGGCGCGGAGGGCGCGCGTCGCCGTGGAGGACACGGTCGCCACGCCGGGACGTGCAGGGACCAACAACGTGGTGATGCCCAGGTTCTCGTTCATCGCCGCCAGCTGATACTCGTGCCCCAGGTCGGTGGA
This sequence comes from Actinoplanes sp. NPDC051861, assembly GCF_040681145.1. Classification (NCBI taxonomy): domain Bacteria; kingdom Bacillati; phylum Actinomycetota; class Actinomycetes; order Micromonosporales; family Micromonosporaceae; genus Actinoplanes; species Actinoplanes sp. NPDC051861. Next base: position 18,237 of record NZ_JBFAYE010000023.1, on the reverse strand, counting down.
GTTCCGGACGCCGCGGACGATGACGCCGGACCGGTACTCATGACAGAACGCGGCCGTCAGCCCCGCCCATGCCATTACTGCCACGTTGCTCCAGTCCGCCGGGAGCGAAATACGCAAAGCCTTCAGCCGCTGCTCCAGCGTTGTCGCTGGTTGCTTGTCCCCGTTCACCGCCACAAGCACGGTGACTTGATCGAACAAGCGCCGCACCCGCTCGACCACGTCCGCATGCCCGGCTGTGAAGGGGTCGAATGTTCCCGGATAGACCGCATGCGCGCCGCGCTGGCCACTCCACGTCAGGTCGGACATCGATTGAGGCTAGCCACATCGGGCTGACGGCCGGTAAGGACGGCGGGAACTCCCGCAACGGTGCCCGTGCCAAGACGGTGCTCACCGATGTCGGCCCGGTCGAGATCACCGTGCCGCGGGATCGGGACGGCTCGTTCGAGCCGCAGATCGTCCGTAAGCGGCAGCGTCGGCTGACCGGGGTCGAGGACTCGGTCCTGTCGCTGTCGAGGAAGGGCCTGACGACCGGGGAGATCAGCGCTCACCTGGCCGCGGCAGACGATCTCCACGATCACCGACAAGGTTATGGAACGGCATGGCCGAGTGGCAGAACCGGCCGATCTATGTCGTGTTGGCGGTCACCGTCGAGGGAACCCGTGACATCCTCGGGCTGTGGGCCGGCGACGGCGGTGAGGGCGCCAAGTTCTGGTTCAGCGTGTGCACCGAGCTGAAGAATCGTGGTGTCGAGGACGTGCTGATGGCCGTCTCTGGCCGGCCTGCCTGAGGCGATCAACACTGTCTGGCCGAAGACCGTCGTGCAGACCTGCGTGGTGCACCTGCTGCGCAACTCGTTCAAGTACGCCGGCACCTGTTCACGAAACGTCCGTCGCGGGCAGGAGTGCGCTGCGCAGACCAGGCGCCGGACTCGCAGCTGCACGACGACCGCGCGCCCGCCGACCGGAAGATCAGCCAGGCACCGCTGGTGATAGGCATGCACCCGCTCGCTGAGCTGCCCGCAATCCGGGCAAGCCGCCGCAGCCGAGGATGTCCGGGCGACCACGCCCATAGTCGTCCCCTGATCAATCACCTGCTCGATCACCGGCGAAGACAGGCCAGGGAAGATCGTCCCGATCAGATCACACGGGCATCATGATCACGATCCGTCGGACCACGAAGGACGGCGGGCCGCCCGACCACCGTCTCTGCGCCAGAGCCGTTTTTCTTGACGCTCCCGGGCAAGGACGAGTCAGCCCTTGATGGGGGCCTGGAAGCGGATCTGGACTCCGCTGCCGCCGGCGTAGTAGCCGTAGGAGCCGTCTGGGGAGCAGGCCAGGGTGATGGGTTCGGTGGTTACGCGCCAGTCGGACCAGACGGTGTATTCGGGTAGGCCGCCGGTGGGGTCGTAGGTGCAGTAGATCTCGATGCGGTAGCCCCAGATGCGGCTGGCGTTGGTGCAGGAGCCCTCGATCTGCTGCAGGCCGGTGGGGCGGGTGGTGCAGACCGGCGGTTCGATGGCCGCGGCGGCGGGTGCGGTGGTGGCGAGGGTGCCGGTGGTGGCGAGGAAGAGTACGGCCAGTGTCCTTCTCATGGGCGCGAGCGTGGCAGGGCGGTGCGGGGTGGTGCTTCGGTGGAATCACGCAATTTCGTACCGGGTCCAGATCGAGCCGTGGCTGCCCAGGGTCACGTCGACGGTTCGGAGGTGGCGGGGCGGGAGGGGTGGGCCGTCCATGATCGAGGGGGTGGTGAGGCCGCCGACCAGGGCCGGGACGGTGATGACGTGTAGTTCGTCGACCAGGCCGGCTCGGAGGAGGGCGCTGTTCAGGGTGCCGCCGGCCTGGGAGTGGACGCAGGTGACGTTCAGGTGCAGGTGCATTTTCGACAGGGCGGCGGGAAGGTCGACGTGGTCGGTGCCGGTGATGAGGTACGGGATGTTCTCGCGGCGCAGGTAGGCGAGGTAGGGCCGGGGTGTGGCGGAGCTGACGAGCAGGAGCAGGTGGGTGTCCCCGTCCCGCTTGTAGGACCACTCCACGCGTCCACGGCTGTCCACCACGGCGAACCACTTCGCGCTGTCGAAGGGCAGGAAGTCCTCGGTGAGGTCGTCGCCGGTGGGCGGCAGGTCGAGCGGGCCGCGGTCGTCGGGCACGAACGTTCCGCTGCCCTCGAGGATGACGGTGGGGCTGTGGAGTTCTTCGATCAGCGCGGTTCGTCGTGCCAGGAGGTCCTCGACGTCCGGTGGCCACAGCGATCGCCAGCGTTCACCCGCTGCCGGGTCGAGCAGGCGTGACTCGCGGTCGAGCGCCACGCGGCCGTCGGCCGTGGCGGTGACCGAGAGGATGACGCGGGGACGTTGATCAATGCCCATGGCTCGACACGGTAGTCGCCGGACCACCCGGCGCGGCGCCGTAGGTCGCCGGGCGGCCCGGTGCCGCAGTCCGGTCGCGCCGACTCATGAGAGGTGGTGGGTCGGCTCGTACCCTATGTTTTTCGCCCTGCTCGCCTTGCCGCGTCGATCACCGGATCCGTCTCGTCGTCGAACTGGCCGATGACCTGCTCGAGGAGATCTTCCAGGGTGACCAGGCCGATGACGCCGGAGTCGCCGGAGACGAGCGCGAGGTGGCTGCGGCGCTGGCGCATGGTGGCGATCGCGTCGAGGACGCTGGCGCCGGCGGTGAGCGTGACCGGTTCCGACATCAGGGAACCGGCGGTGGCGGGCACGTCGTGGCTGGTCGCCTTCGCGGCGTCGCGGATGTGGACGACCCCCGCGATGTCACCGTCGGGGCCGGTCACCGCGAGGCGGCTGCGGCCGGTGCCCAGGCTGCGGAGTTCCACGGTACGCGCGTCCGCGCCCACCGGCACCGAGACGATCTCGCCGATCGGGACCATGACCTGCTGGATGCTCGTCGACTGGATCTGGAGCATCGCGGTGAGCAGCTCGTGCTCGGCCTCGGCGATCGTGCCGTGTTCCCGGGACGTCTCCAGCAGCATGCGCAGCTGCTCGGCGTTGTGCACCTGGGCGAGCTCGTCCTGCGGGGTGACCTTGACGAGGCGCAGGCACGCGTTGGCGAGGCCGTTGAGAGCCGCCAGGATCGGGCGCAGGACGGTGGTGAAGCCGACGAAGGGGATGGCGAGCAGCTGGGCGGAGGTCTCCGGATGACTGATGGCCCACGACTTCGGGGCCATCTCGCCGACCACGACATGCAGAAAACCGACAAGAGCAACAGCAAGGACAAAAGCGATAGCGTACGCGGCGCCATCCGGAAGTCCGGCCGCCGTGAACAGGGGTTCGAGCAGGTGGGCGACGGTGGGTTTGGCGAGCGCGCCCAGCCCCAGCGTGCACAGGGTGATGCCGAGCTGTGCGCCGGCCAGCATCATCGACAGCCGGCGGGTTCCGGCCATCGCGGCGCGCGCACCGCGGGAGCCGTCGGCGGCGGCCTGTTCGAGGCGGTGGCGTTTCGCGGCGACCAGGGCGAACTCGGCGGCGACGAAGAACGCGTTGAGCGCCAGCAGCACCAGCGAGACGATCAGGGCCGAGGTGGTGCTCATGACGTGACCGTCAGCGAGACGCGGTCGGGGACGTGCCGGTGGATGCCGAGCACGGTGAGACGGGCGACGCCCTGGGGCTGGGGTTCGCCGTCCTCGTCGACGAGCGGGGGCAGTTCGACGTGGATCTCGTCGCCGGGTTCGGGCAGGCGGCCGAGGCGGGCCAGGATCAGCCCGGAGACGGTGTCGTAGACGTCGTCGTCCGGCAGCCGCACACCGGTGGCCTCGGCGATCTCGTCGACCCGGGCGCGGCCGGGGACGCGCCAGCCGCCCTCGTCGCGTTCGATGACCGGTTCCGGCAGGTCGTCCTCGTCGCGGATCTCGCCGACCAGCTCCTCGGCGACGTCCTCGAGGGTGATGATGCCGGCGAAGCCGCCGTACTCGTCGACGACGATCGCCATCTGCCGGTGCGCGGCCTTGAGCCGGTCCAGCACCTCGGGCAGCCGGGCCGACTCGGGCAGGTCGACGGGCGGGGTGGCGAGATCGCGCACCGGCGTGGTCAGCCGGGCCGGCGGCTCCAGAGCGACCACGTCGGCGATCGCCACGACGCCGATCACGTCGTCGAGACCGTCGCCGGTCACCGGGAAGCGCGAGTGGCCGGTGTCGAGCAGGTCGACCACACGGGAGGCGGGCTCGCCGGCACCGATCGTGGTGACGTCGACGCGGGGGCGCATGGCCTCGGCGGCGGTACGCGCCCGGAAGTCCAGCCCGTGGTCGAGCAGCCGGGCGGCACGGGAGTCGAGGGCGCCATGCGTGCCGGCGGTGGCGATGATCCGGTCCAGGTCCTCGGCCGTGGCGCCCTGCGGCAGCTCCTCGACCGGTTCGATGCCGACGGCGCGCAGCAGCCTGTTCGCCGTGGCGTCGAAGAGGCGGATCACCGGCCCGGCGACGGTCAGGTAGATCATCGTCGAGCGCGACAGCACCCGGGCGAGCGTCTCCGGCTTGGCGATGGCCAGGTTCTTCGGCGCCAGCTCGCCGAGGACCATCTGCACGACGGTGGCGAACAGCAGCGCGATCACCATGGAGACGGATGCGGTGACGCCGTCCGGCAGCCCGGTGGCGCCGAGCAGGCCGGCGGTGCCCCGGCCGAGGAACGGCTCGGCGACGTACCCGGCGAGCAGCGCGGTGATCGTGATCCCGACCTGCGAGCCGGAGAGCACGAACGAGAGCTTCTGGGTGACCTGCAGAGCCCGCGCGGCGGAGGCGTCGCCCTGGTCGGCCATCGCCTTGAGCTGCTCCCGGTCGACCGCGACGTAGGCGAACTCCTGCGCCACGAAGTAGCCGGTCGCCGCGGTGAGCAGCACGATGCTCAGGATTCCGATGGTGATCAGCATGGGTTGTCCCAAACTATCAGGTCCGGCGGAGCGGAAATCCGCTGTCCGCGCGATCGCGCTGCTGGCAGGATCGGCCGCCGTGGGGAACTCGGCGGTGTACCGGATTTCTACCGGCGACGACATGGACGAGGCGCTGGCGATGGCGCGACGGCTGCTGGCACTGCGGTCGGTCGGCTGCTGCCCGCAGGACGTCTCGGCGAATGTCTGGACGCGGGCGGCGGGCGGCTATCTCGGTGTGGACGGGCTGCTGGTGAGTGGCACGGTCATGGAGGAGCTGACCGAGGAGGTCGTCGCGGGGCTGCCGGAGGGGCCGGTCGAGCTGTGGACCAGGGACCTGCCACTGGACAGCGGCATCGTGGAGCAACTGGTCGCGGTCGTGGGCCCGGATCCCGCGACGATCAGCTGGGACGTCTGCTGGCCGGGGAACCACACGCGCTGCGGGTTCGAGGTCGGGCTGAACGGGGCGGCCCTGTGGCATCCGGTGTCACCGGCGGGGCACAGCGTCTATGTACACGTGTCGCCCTCACATGCGGAGCAGGCGCATGAGCTGGCCGCGGCGGTCGGCGGCCGGGTGATGGGTGAGCCCGCGACGGGCTGGTAGGACGGCTACCTCTGATGACCACCGGCGAGTGAGGCGGCTGCCGGGATCTGGACGCGCCGGGAACGAGCGTGCGGCGGCGCGCTTACGCTCCGAGCCGGGAGGCCGGGATGCGCGATCGTCTGGTGCTCGGTCTGTGGGACCGGCTGAACAGGTATCAGGATTCCGGGAGCCCGGGGCCGGTCCTCGACGATCAGGCGATGAACGAGGCGACGGAGCTGGCCGTCACCTTCGAGGGCGACGCGACGTACGTCGATGCCGAGGCCCTCGCCGCGGTGGTGTATCTGCACCTGGCGCGGGCCGCCGCCCTGCCGGAGGCGGAGCGTGGCCGGGACCTGCGCTGGGCCGTGCTTTTCCACCGGTTGCTGGCCGGCGCCGACGTGCTGCCGGAACCGGTCGTGGCGCACCTCGACCGGCTCGACGCGGAGCTGCCGGCGTGCGGCTTCGTCCACGACGACGGGTACTCGCTGCTGCGGGAGGCCGGTGACGACCGCGAGGCGGTGGACCGCGCCGTCCGGACGCTGCGGCAGGCTGTCGACGCGGCACCGGCGGACGAGCCGGAACGGAACGGCCCGTCTTCGGTGCCTGTCGTCGCTGACCGCGACGATGCCCCGGCTACGGGAGAGATTCCTCGCCGACGGCCTGCCCGTCATCGACAGTCCCCTGCTGGAGACGCTCACCCGCGAGATCTACGACGACGTGCTCGACCTCTACAGCGTCGCGGCCACGGCGCGGGTCGCCGAGCGCGAGCGGGCGACGGCCGCGCGCAACCGGCTGCGTGCCACCGGCCTGCGGTCGATCTTCGGCAGAGACGTCACCGCCGTCCGCCTGGTCGCCGCCATGAGCCTCGTCGGCGACCGCTTGGCCATGATCACACCCGATCTGGCGGGAGACACCTACGGCCAGCTCATGCTCGCCAAGCTCTACTTCCTCCCCGACGAGGACGACGCGAGCCTGAGGGCGTGCCTGGACGGGGTGGTCGCCCGCGACGCCGACTCCCTCGTGCTGGCGCAGCTCGAGGATCGCCTCGTGATCTTCGCCTAGCGGGCCGGTCAGGACTGGGTGAGGAGGTGGCGGGAGGGTAGGTAGTCGATTTTGGTCTCGGCGTAGACGCCCAGCGTGCCGTCGGTGAGGCAGCGCAGGCCGACGCTCATCCAGTACACCTCGCCGTCGTCGGTGAGGGCGAAGCCGACGGCCACCGCGAACTCCTCGCCGCCGCACGGGCAGGCGCAGTTGTCGTAGTCGTCCTCGTCCCAGTAATCCGCGCTGTCGCCGATGAACGTGGTGGTGTCGCAGGTGCGGCACACCCGGCGGGTGTTCTCGTCCTCGTCGATCTCCAGGACGAAGGCCCGGCCGTCGCAGGAGGCGCAGCGGGACTCCACGACGGTGTCCACCGGATAGCCTCCGGCGGCGAAGTGACGGATGTAGGCGGCGAGGTCGTCGAAGGTTTCCCCGCGCCACAGCTTGCCCGACTTGTCGATGGCCACGGTTGGATTCTGCCACCTCGTTGAATAGTTAAAAGATGATCTCCGTAGTCACAGCGCCGAGGTCGGGCTCTGGCTTCTGAAACGATCCATACTTAACCCGCCGGAAACCGTTGACCGTCGCGGTGTGGCGGTGCACACTGCCAGGAAAGCGCTTTCCTACTGCGATGTGCATCGATGCGAAGGGGTGCGAGTGAGCGCGCTCGGTGAGCTCCACAAACTGCGACATTCCCGATCCGGCGCGCGGCCCAGGGACAACAGGGCGGCGTTTCTGTTCCTGTTGCCGTGGTTCGGCGGTCTCGTGCTGATCACGGCCGGCCCGATCGTGGCGTCGTTCGTGCTCGGGTTCACCGACTACAACCTGATCCAGCCGCCGGAGTTCAACGGCGTCGAGAACTGGACCCGGATGATCGGCGACGAGCGGCTGCACCAGGCCCTCGGCGTCACGTTCAAGTACGTGTTCGTCTCGGTCCCGCTGCAGCTCGCCGCCGCACTCGGGCTGGCGATGCTTCTGGACCGGGGGCTGCGGGGGCTGGCCTTCTACCGCTCGGCTTTCTACCTGCCCTCGCTGCTCGGCTCCAGCGTGGCGATCGCGGTGCTGTGGCGGCAGATCTTCGGTGCGGACGGTCTGGTCAACCAGGCGCTCGCCCTGATCGGCGTCGAGGGGAGGGGCTGGATCTCCGATCCGGACACCGCGCTGGGCACGCTGATCGTGCTGAACGTGTGGACCTTCGGCGCCCCGATGATCATTTTCCTGGCGGGGCTGCGGCAGATCCCGGTCATGTATTACGAGGCCGCGCAGGTCGACGGCGCCGGCCGGTGGACGCAGTTCGCGCGGATCACGGTGCCGCTGCTGTCACCGATCATCTTCTTCAACCTGGTGCTGCAGATCATCCACGCGTTCCAGTCGTTCACCCAGGCGTTCGTGGTGTCCGGGGGATCGGGCGGCCCGTCGGACTCCACGCTCTTCTACACGCTCTACCTGTACCAGCGCGGCTTCAACAACTTCGACATGGGCTACGCCTCGGCGCTGGCCTGGCTGCTGTTGCTGATCATCGCGGCGTTCACCGCGGTCAACTTCTGGGCCGCCAAGCGATGGGTCTTCTACGATGACTGACCTCCGGGACCGCCTCGCTCCGGTGATCCCGGCCGAGGACCCATCACCGGCGCGTGCGGGACTGCCGCCGGCGATCAGATCCACGATCAAGCACACCGGCCTGATGATTCTCACGCTGGTGATGCTTTACCCCGTACTCTGGATGGTTGTAAGTTCTTTAAGGTCGAATAATGCGATATTTCGGTCGCCCGGGCTGGTCCTCAGCGACCTGGAACTGCAGAACTACGGCGAAGGTTGGAACGCCCTCTCCTCACCCTTCGGACATTTCCTATTAAATTCGGCAATAGTCGTTGTCGGCTGCATCATCGGCAACCTGGTGTCCTGCTCGATGGCGGCCTACGCGTTCGCCAGACTCGAGTTCTCCGGCAAGCGGCTCTGGTTCGCGATCATGCTCGGCACGATCATGCTGCCGATCCACGTGCTCATCGTTCCGCAGTACATCATGTTCTCCAACCTCGGCTGGGTGAACACGTTCCTGCCGCTGATCGTCCCCAAACTCCTGGCCACGGACGCGTTCTTCGTCTTCCTGATGGTCCAGTTCATCCGCGGCCTGCCCCGTGAGCTCGACGAGGCCGCCCGGATCGACGGCGCCGGCCACCCGCGCATCTTCCTGCGGGTCATCCTGCCGCTGATGCTCCCCGCGCTGGCCACCACGACGATCTTCACGTTCATCTGGACCTGGAACGACTTCTTCTCCCAGCTGATCTATCTGACCGACCCCGACATGTACACCGTCCCGGTCGCGCTGCGCTCGTTCGTCGACGCCACCGTCGCCACGTCCTGGGGCTCGATGTTCGCGATGAGCGTCGTCTCCCTGCTCCCGATCTTCCTCGCGTTCCTGATCGGCCAGCGCTACCTGATCAAAGGCATCGCCACCACCGGCATCAAATAGGAGGTTCCCCCGTGCGAAATGCGATGACGCGCCGCTCCCTTCTCTCCCTCGGTCTCGGAGTCGGCGCGGCGGCCACGCTCGCCGCCTGCGGCGACAGCGGTGGCGATGCGAGCGGAGAGATCTCCTCCGACGCCGTGAAGCTGCGGTTCACCTGGTGGGGGTCGGACGCCCGGCACAAGCGGACGCAGCAGGTCATCGACCTGTTCACGAAGAAGCACCCGAACATCACGGTGTCCGGCGAGTTCAAGGAGTGGAACGGCTACTGGGACAGCCTGGCCACCACGGTCGCCGCCAACGACGCGCCCGACATCATCCAGATGGACGAGCTCTACCTGGCGTCCTATGCCGAGCGAGGCGCCCTGCTCGACCTGGGCACGGCGAGCAAGCACCTCAAGACCACCGACATCGACGCCGCCGCGCTCGACACCGGCAAGGTCGGCGGCAAACAGTACGCGATCCCCACCGGCCTCGCCGCGTACTCGATCATCGTCAACACCGACCTGCTCGCCCAGTACAGGATCCCGGTCCCGGACGACAGCAAGTGGACCTGGGACGACCTCAAGCGGATCGGCGCCGAGATCTCCAAGGCGTCCGGTGGCAAGGTGACCGGCGTGCAGTCGTGGGGCTTCGACTCGGGTGGCGTCAACATCTGGGCGCGTCAGGCCGGCGCGGCCCTCTACGACGCCGACGGCAAGGTCGCGATCCCGCCGGAGGTGCTCGCGTCCTACTGGCAGTACCTTCTGGACCTGGCCAAGCAGGGCATCGCCCCGGCGCCGTCGGTCACCGTCGAGCGCGCCGGCGCGCCGCTGGACCAGTCCGGCACCGCCACCAACACGTCCGCGTTCGGCACGTGGTGGAACACCCAGCTCACCTCGGTGTCCGCGGCGTCCGGGCAGAACCTGAAGCTGCTCAAGCTGCCCACCAACGGCCAGCCCGCCGCGGCCACCGCGCCGTACTACAAGCCGTCGATGTTCTGGTCGGTGTCGTCGCGGTCGAAGCACCCGGCCGAGGCCGCGCTGTTCGTCGACTTCCTGCTCAACACGACCGAGGCCGGCGACATCCTGCTGACCGACCGGGGCGTGCCGTCCAACGCCACGGTCCGCACCGCGATCACCCCGAAGCTGACCGCCACCGACAAGGCCGCCGCCGAGTACCTCACCACGATCTCGGTCGGCGAGGCGCCGCGGGTCACCCCCAACGGCGCCAGCAGCATCGAGGCCATCCTCAAGCGGCACACCGAGGAGGTGCTCTTCGAGCGCCAGACGCCGCAGAACGCCGCCGCCGGCTTCATCAAGGAACTCCAGGCCGAGATCGACGCGGCCTGACGCCGCATCCCCCGAAGGAGAACCGCCATGAATCCCCGCATGGTGGGCGTCGCTGCCGTGTGCACGACGACCCTGCTGCTTCTCGGATCACCCGGCACGGCCGCCCCCGCACACGGCCGCACCGGCATCACTCTCGAACGTCTCGACCGCGGCCTGGTCGCCGTCCCCACGGCCGAGGGCGTCTTCCTCAGCTGGCGCCTGCTGAAGCAGGAGGCCACCGGTGCGTCGGCGACCGGCCTGACCGGGCGGAACTTCCCCGTCTACCGCGACGGCAGGCGCATCGCGACGGTCACCGACAGCACCAACTATCTCGACACCGGCGGCACGGCGACCTCGCGCTACCAGGTCGGGGGCGCCACGGTCACCCCGTGGGCGACAAACTACAAGGAACTGCCGCTGCGCAAGCCTGCCGACGGGGTCACGCCCAGCGGGGAGATTTATTCGTACGCGGCAAACGACATGAGTGTCGGCGATGTCGACGGCGACGGGACGTACGAGTACGTCGTCAAGTGGGATCCGTCGAACTCCAAGGACGTGTCGCAGGTCGGGTGGACCGGGCCGGTCTACATCGACACCTACCGGGCGGACGGCACCCTGCTGCACCGCATCGACCTGGGTGTCAACATTCGTGCCGGTGCGCACTACACCCAGTTCCTGGTGTACGACTTCGACGGCAACGGCCGGTCGGAGATGATCCTGAAGACGGCGCCGGGTGTCCGCACGATTCGCTACGACAAATCGGGCAATGTCGTTTCCGAGCGCTTCGTTCGCGGCGAGAGCGGCCCCGACTATCGCATGAGCGCCGCCGACTACTACGACCACATCGTGTCGACGTTCCAGGGCTGGCACTCCCACCCCGAGGTCCGGAACGGCCACTGGCCGGCCACCCTGGAGCAGGCGTTCGGCATCGCGCCGGCCTATGAATACCCTCTGAGCAGGGAAGATGCTTCGAAGCTCGCCGACTATTTCATGGACGTCTACGCACCGTCGCGCAGCACCCGCAACAATTTGCGCGCCTTCGAGGGCTTCATCGTCGACGGCCCCGAGTACCTGACCGTCTTCGACGGCGCGACCGGCCGTGAGCTGCAGACCATCGACTACCAGCCGGGACGCCACGACGACGGGCTGATGTGGGGCGACTACGCGATGGCCCGCATCGAGCCCGGCAACCGCGTCGACCGGTTCCTCTCCGGTGTCGCCTATCTGGACGGCAAGCGGCCCTCCGCCGTGTTCGCGCGCGGCTACTACACCCGGTCCACGCTGGTCGCGTACCACTGGGACGGCCGGCGGCTGAAGCAGAACTGGTACGTCGACAGCGGCTGGGCGCCGATGACCAACCCGTTCAACGACTCGCCGCACGGCCGTGACGGCACCGATCCGGTCTACGGCACGCTGACCACGCAGGGCTTCCACTCGCTCAGCGCGGCCGACGTGGACGCCGACGGCAAGCAGGAGATCGTCTACGGCTCGGCCACCATCGACCACGACGGCAGCCTGCTCTACTCGTCGTTCGGCACGCTTCCCGAGGGGAGTGCCGCGCCGGGCACGCCGGCACGCCTCGGGCACGGCGACGCCATGCACGTCACGGACATCGACCCGGATCGCCCCGGCCTGGAGATCTTCACGGTCCACGAGGGCGCGACCTGGGCGCCATACGGCATGGCGATGCGCGACGCGGCTTCCGGAGAGGTTTTGTTCGGTACGTACTCCGGGCGCGACACCGGACGCGGGATGATCGGGGACGTCCTGCCCGAGGTGCGCGGCATCGAGTCGTGGGCGAGCATGCCCGGCGGGTCGGAGGCACTCGGGCTGCACAGCGCCACCGGTGAGGTGCTGACGAACACGATTCCCGGTACGAACCAGAGCATCCGGTGGGCGGCCGATCTCACCACGCAGATCGTCAACGGTGCCGGGGACGTCACCCCGACGATCGATGACTGGAAGCGGGGGCGGTTGCTGACGGCTGAGGGTACGCGTACGAACAACGGCACGAAGGGCAACCCGAGCCTGGTGGCCGACATCCTCGGCGACTGGCGTGAGGAACTGCTGGTGCGCACCGCCGACAGCAGCGCGATCCGGATCTATCTGAGCACCGAGGTGACGAACCACAAGCTCTACACGCTGATGCACGACCCGCAGTACCGCGTCGAGGTGGCGCGTCAGCAGACCACGTACAACCAGCCGTCGTACCCGAGCTTCTACCTCGCCACCGACGCCGACTGGAATCGGGTGCCATGATACTTCCGTGACTTATCCACCACCGATCTATCACGGCGACAAGGGCGAGGTCAGCGCGCTGTACCGCCCGGACGGAACCGAGCCGGAACTGGTCTATCCGAACGGCACCCGCGTGCACTACCTGTCGTCGGGTGAGTCGACCGGTGGCCTGTTCGGCCTCTATCGCTGGGAGTGCGGGCCGGGCGTGACCGGTCCCGACCCGCACTTCCACAACACGATCACCGAGTCGTTCTACATCCTCTCCGGACGGATGCGGATCTATAACGGCGAGGAGTGGCTCTCCACCGGGCCCGGCGACTATGTGCACGTGCCGGCCGGCGGCATCCACGGCTTCAAGAACGAGTCCGGGGAACCGGCGTCGATGCTGCTGCACTTCTCACCGGGAGCACCCCGGGAGGGCTACTTCGAGGGCCTGGTGCGGCTCGCCGAGATGAGCGACGAGGAACGCCGGGAGTTCTACCTGGAACACGACAACCACTGGCTCGACGGGCGTTAGGGCCGTCTTCAGGCGACGTCGAGCATTAAGGGGCCGTCCTCAGGCGACGTCGAGCACCCAGGTGACGCCGAAGCGGTCGGTGACCATGCCGTACAGCGGTGACCACTGCGACGGGGCCAGGTCGACCACCACGGTGGAGCCCTCGGCCAGCCTCTTCCAGTAGCCGGAGACCTCCTCGGTGTCCGTGCCGCGGACCGAGACGAAGAACGGGTTCTCGCCGCGGCTCCATGGCTGGGAGGGCGGGACGTCGAAGGCCATGACGTGGAAGCCGGCGGGGGAGGTGACCTGGCCCCACAGGACCTGGCCGGGGTCCTCGGCGTGCGGGATCGCGACCAGGTCGCCGCCGAACACCCGCTGGTAGAACTCCAGCGCCTCCCGGGCGTTGCCGCGCAGGTTGATGTGGGTGACGGTCGTGATGCTCATCGTTGCTCCTTCTCGGTTGCGGACAGGAACCAGGCTGTCAGCGGTAGAGGACAGGTTGTGGCCTCTACTTCCGGAAGGATCGGGAGCATGCCGAAGACGTCGGGACGGTTGCTCTCGCTGCTCTCGCTGCTGCAGGCGCGGCGGGACTGGCCGGGCGCGCTGCTGGCCGCGCGGCTGGAGGTGAGCCCGCGGACCGTGCGGCGCGACATCGACCGGCTGCGCGAGCTGGGGTACGCGATTGCGACCGTCAAGGGTCCCGACGGCGGCTACCGGCTCGCTCCGGCCAACCGCATGCCGCCGCTGCTCTTCGACGACGACCAGGCGGTGGCCATCGCGGTGGGCCTGCGGGTCGCGGCTGTCTCCGGTGCCGGTGTCGAGGCGGCGGCGGCGCGGGCGCTGAACACGCTCCGGCAGGTCATGCCGAGCCGGTTGCGGCAGCGGATCGACGCCCTCCCGATCGTGCCGGTCGCGGGCGCCGCTCCGGTCGTGGACACCGCGGTGCTCACGGCCGTCGGCGCCGCGGTGCACTCCCGGGAGATCCTGCGGTTCACGTACGGTCCGGACGTGCGCCGGGCCGAGCCGCACCACCTGGTCACATGGGGCGCGCGGTGGTACCTCGTGGCCTGGGACACCGACCGCCGCGACTGGCGTACCTTCCGGCTGGACCGCCTGACCCCGCTGGCACCGGCCGGTCCGCGCTTCACACCGCGCCCGCTGGACGTGACCGCGTTCGTGATCAGCCGGTTCCGCGGTTCCGCCGGTGGCTGGCCGTGCCAGGGCGAGGCCGTCCTCGACCGGCCCGCCGCGGAGATCGCGCCGTTCGTGCCGGACGGTCTCGTCGAGGAGGCCGGCCCCGGACGGTGCCGGGTCGTCATGGGCTCCTGGTCGTGGGTGTCGCTGGCCGCCGCGTTCGGCAAGTTCGACGCGGACCTGTCGGCTGTCGGGCCCGCGCCGCTGGTGGAGGCATTCGCCCGCCTCGCCCAGCGGTACGCCACCGGCTCGGGGCGATGACGATTTCGTCAGGCGGACTTGACGACGGTGAGCAGGAGAACGCTGTCCTCCAGGGCGTCGAGGCGATGGCGTACGGCGGGGATGACCAGCAGCTCGCCCGCGCCGGCCTCGGCGGATCCGGAGCCGGCGGTCAGGCGCACGTGTCCGCGCAGCACCTGAAGCGTGGCCTCGCCGGGGCTCTCGTGGTCGTCCAGCCCGCGGCCCGCGACGATCGCGATGACGGTCTGGCGCAGGGCGGCGGTGTGGCCGCCGAGCACGGTCTCCGCGCTGCGGCCGCTGGTGGCGCCCCGGGCAAAGGCGAGCTGCTGATCACCGAGGGCGGTGAGCGAGGTCTTCTCCATGCGGCCAGTCTGTCCCGGGGATCGGCACGGTGAACGGGTCGTACGGTACCGGCCGGGCGGGTCTAAAGACCCCCGCATCCGTGGCCCCTACAGGTCAGGCGTTCGGGTGAGCCACCATCAATCATCGATCTGTCACTATGCGAAGAAGATCCCGGTCGTAATACGCCTTGTCCTATCCCTTTGGGACACTTCCGGGCATGCCCGCCGGGGATCTTCATCTGGCCGTCGACATCTCCGCATGGTGGACCACCGCGGTGTACGAGTCCGGCGGAGTCGTTCAGCCAGTCGTCTTCGATGGCCAGCCCCGGCTCCCCAGCGGAGTGTTCCAGGCGCCCGACACGCACGCCCTCAGCACCGGCACGCCCGCGCTGGTGGCCAGCGCCGCGCTTCCGGAGAACTACCGCCCCGACCCGATGACCCTGCTGCACACCGGCACGCCGTCGCCGGGTGCCCGCTTCAACCCGGTCGCGGCCGTGTCGGCGGTGCTGGCCCAGGTTGCCGAAGCGGCTGTGGCGCAGGCGGGTGGGGCGGTCACGGGGCTCACCGTCCTGACCACGCAGACCTGGGGACACCGGGCCCGCCAGCGCCTGCACCAGGCGGCGGCGGGCGCCGGGCTGCCGCCGCCGCACATCGTCACGGCGGCCGCGGCGGCAGCGGCGGCGGCGCTGGGTGAGAGCGTGCGGCCGGGCTCGTTCGTCACGGTCTGCACCACCGGCGACGCGACCCCGGAGCTCACGGTTCTCGACGCCGGGCACGGGTTCCGGCAGCTGTCCGCGGCGCCGGTCCGCGACCCCGACGCCCCGACTGTCGACGAGGCGCTCATCCAACTGGCGGCGGAACGCGCCACGCCGGGAGCGGACCCGTCGGCCGCCCTGGACGACTGGCGGGTCGCGCGGGAGATCCAGCAGGCGCGCCTGGCCCTGGCGGTTCAACAGCGCGCGCCGATGCTGCTGCCCGAACCACACCCGGCCGTCGTGCTGACCCGTGAAGACCTGACGACGGCCACGGCGGTGCACCTGGCTCGTTTGCGAGAGACCGTGAAGCAACTGCTCGCGGACGCGGATCTCGACACGCGCGACGTGGGCGCAGTCGTGCTCGTCGGCGACGACGGAACCCTCCCGGAGATCCAGGCGGGCCTCACCGCGGCCGGGCTGCCACCGACGGTCACGGTCCGCGACTCGCACGCGGTGCTGACCGGCGCGGTGCGCCTGAGCCGCCCGCTGACGGGCCTGACGGCAACTACCGTACGACTGCCGCGCAGCCGCCCGACCCTCTTCGGCGCCGGGGGAGTGGTGGTCCTGGCGGTCAGCTCGGTCGTGATCCTGTTGCAGGCTTTGAGTGCTTACGCCGTACCCTTTCCTCTGGAGAACCTGACGTTGGCAGCGGCCCTGGCCGCGCTGACCACCTGGGCCGCCGCCCAGCTCGCGCCGACCGCACGTCCGGAGCCGGCCCCCGCCCAGCCCGCTCAGCCCGGCCGGCCCGCTCAGCCCGCTCAGCCCGGCCAGCCCGCTCAGCCCGGCCAGCCCGCACAGCCCGGCCCGCCCGCTCAGCCCGCCCAGCCCGCGCCGACCGCCCGTCCGGAGCCGGCTGCCGCCCGGCCTGCGCCGACCGTTCGTCCGGAGCCATTGGACGCCGGCCTCCTCCTCCGCCGTGCCTTTCTCGCAGCGTCCGCCGTCGGTGTCGTGCTCGCCTGGGCGTGGGGTCTCGTCGCCGGGATAAACGCCGACGGCAGCCTGCGCGCGGCCCTGGCCGGAGCCCTGCCGATCGCCGCCTGCGCAGCGGTGATCGGATTGGCAGCACCGCGCATACCGGCCGATACCCTGCCGGAGTGGTTACGCACGGCCCGACCACCCATCCTGGCGATCGTGGCAGCGGCAACAGGCGTCCTCCTTCAGCCGTTCAGCGACGCCGACATGCCCCTCGACATGATCGGCGCGACACTGCTCGGCATCGCGACCGGCCTGACGGTTCCCCTCGCCCCGACACTCCGCCTGGTCACCGCCCTCCTGCTGGGCGCCGGATACGCCCTGGTCACGGCAGCGGGAACGATGCGCTACCCGACAATCGCGTACGTCGCGGTACTCGCCTGGTGGGCCGCAGCAACAACGGTCAATGCGGTGACCACCCCGCCCCGCTCACCCTGAGCGGTGTTTAGAGTCTGCGCTGTGACAGGGCTCTCTCAGCGCGCGCAGGCCATGGCGCCGTTCTACGCGATGGAAGTCGCCAAGCACGCCGCGATGCTCGAGGCGGACGGCCGCTCCGTGATCCGCCTGAACATCGGCGAACCCGACTTCGGCGCACCCCCGATCGTCCGCGAGGCAATGCGCGAGGCAATGGACGGCAGATCCATGGCCTACACGGCCGCCCTCGGACTCCCCGCACTGCGAGAGGCGATCGCAGGCTTCTACGCCACCACACACGACGTAGCCGTCGCACCCGAACAGGTAGTAGTGACCGCCGGCGCGTCAGCGGCACTCCTCCTCACCACGGCCGCCCTGGTCGACGACGGCGACGAGGTGATCATCGGCGACCCCTCCTACCCCTGCAACCGCCAGATCATGGAGAGCTTCGGCGCCCGCGTGAACCTGGTACCCACCACCCCCGCCACCCGCTTCCAACTGGACGAGGACCTGGTCCGCTCACACTGGACACCACGCACCGCCGGCGTCATGGTGGCAACACCCTCCAACCCGACCGGCACCTCAGTGCCATTGGCCTCCCTGGACGCGATCTGCTCCCTGGCCCGCTCCCGCGGCGCCTGGCGACTGATCGACGAGATCTACCTCAACCTGCACACGCTCGCGCCCTTGCAGACCGCCCTGGCGATCGACCCCGGCGCAGTAGTCATCAACAGCTTCTCCAAATACTTCGGAATGACAGGCTGGCGCCTCGGCTGGTGCGTGCTGCCTATGGACCTGGTGCCGGCCATGGAACGCCTCGCCCAGGACTACTTCATCTGCCCGTCGACGCCGGCCCAGGTAGCGGCCCTCCAGTGCTTCACACCCCAGGCCCTGGAGGTTTGCGAACAGCGCCGTCTGGAGTTCGTCACACGGCGCGACCTGGTGCTGGAGGGACTCGCGCGCATCGGGTTGCCGGTGCCGGTGCGCCCGGACGGAGCCTTCTACGCCTACATCGATGTGAGTGGCACCGGACTCTCATCGTGGGAGTTCTGTGAGCGAGCGCTGCAGGAGGCGGGGGTCGCGCTGACACCCGGCCGCGATTTCGGCTCGCACAGCGCGGAGACACACGTGCGACTCTCATACACCGCGTCCGCCGACGACCTCCGCGAGGGCTTGGCCCGCCTGGGCGAGTTCGTCACGGGCCTCCCCACCCCTTCGAGCTAGCGGTAGTTTGTCGCCTTTATGGGGGTAGATAGAGGTTGAGGGCGTGGCCGTTTCCGACGGCGTTGAGTAGTTGCTGGAGTTCGCGGGGTGG